>NZ_JBNYXP010000021.1:0-48138 GCF_051380725.1 Janthinobacterium glycogeni
CATGCTGCCTGTTGTTTGAACTCAGGGGAAAACGTACGTCTTTGCTTGCTCATCAAACACCTCTCCATGGCGAGCATTCTCGCCTAAATCAGTGTCCGGGTACATTAAACCACTACACTCCATGCGCGAAAGTACTGACGACATAGTGCCTGTCTACGATACGGCCCGTCGGAAGAAAGGCTAATTATGGCAAATGGCTAGCAGCTCGGAGAGTAGAACGGATGATGATTTTCGGCTAATCGTCGTCCGTGGGGGGGGCCTATCTCCGTGCTTGTCTCATTAAGTTCATAACTTGTCGCACGGTCGTATCTCTTCCCACATATTGCAGCAAACTTCGAACGAAATATGAGTTTTTGTTATTGAGATAAAAGAAAAAAGAGGCCAACTTCCTGATGTAATCTCCTCTTTTCTAGAGCCTGTTACATCGACAACTTCGACAGAAAATATTGCCCTTCTTGCCTGTTTCATCAAGTTTATAACTTGTGGTACGGGGGTGTTAACGTCAAGGCCGGAAAAATTACAAAAGTCAGCTATCAACATATTGTGGAGGCGAGTTTGCTTTCTTCCTTCAGCATATTTAACTGTGGCATTCATTACTGCCTTCGCTTGGGACGAAATCCCTGCAGTATAAAGCTTATATGTGGTTTTTATGGTCATTGTTGCAATTTGCTCGGCCCATCGTCCGCATCTGGTTGATGCTTTAGCGGGCAACTCTATTGCTTGGAATTTTCGGCCTTAACGATAAGGCACGTCTCTGCTGGGACTGTTGATAAATGCAATGGCTCCTACTGCATGCCTTGCCGTTAGAGTTCAGAAATGCGTTGAGTGAGAATAGCGCATCCAAGTTAGAAAATGAAATGACAATTCTACGTTCTTCGTAGAGATTTTTCAAGCTGATCCTACGATTATCGTAGGATGGTGATGAAGCAACCGTCGACAGTATTCGGCAAACGATTGAAAAGCGCACGGCAGAGACTCGGTATCCCTCAGGACCGGCTTGGATGGGCGATTGGATTGGACGAGCACACAGCCAGCGCTCGTATGAGTCGGTACGAAACTGGTATCCACGAGCCCCCCTACTCTTTGGCACAAAAACTGGCAGAAGCTTTGGGTTTGCAGGTTGCGTATTTTTATGCAGATGATGATGAGCTTGCTGAGTTAATTCTGAGGTGGGGGACGTTAGGACAGATTGAGCGTACGCGACTGATGAGTTTGCTCCACACAGAGTTTGGTGACTGTGATGATTAACTGGCTTGCTTTCGACTCTTGCGATACCGTTCTGCGTTTTTATCCACAAATCTTGTATTTAAGGCATTCCAAGAGATCGGAAGCGATCACCTTTGATAACGGTAATCCCCCCACCAAATGATCGCGTTTAAAAGTAGAATTTTCCAAACTCAGATTTTTTGAAAGTTCTGCATGAAGACGTCCCGTTTTACCGATAGCCAGATCATCGCCATCCTCAAGCAAGTCGAGGGCGGCTCACCAGTCTCTGAGCTGTGCCGCGAGTACGGTATCAGCAACGCCACGTTCTACAAATGGCGCTCCAAGTCCGGCGGCATGGATGCCTCGCTGATGGCCCGCATGAAAGAGCTGGAGGAAGAAAATCGGCGCCTGAAGAAGAGATGTACGCCGAAGAGCGCTTGAAGGCCGAGATCGTCGCGGAGGCCCTGACAAAAAAATGGTAGCGCCATCTCAGCGGCGGGAGATGGCGCAATGGGCCGTGGCCCAGCGTTCAGCCACCATAGGACTGGCCTGTCAGGCATTTGGCATTAGCCAGACCTGCTATCGCTATCGCGCCAAGCTCGACGCGGAAAATGCTGTCGTGGCTAACTGGCTGGTACGCCTGACCAACAACCAGCGCAACTGGGGCTTCGGCCTGTGCTTCCTGTATTTGCGCAACGTGAAGGGTTTTAAATGGAACCACAAGCGCGTCTACCGGATCTATCGCGAGCTGGAACTGAACTTGCGGATCAAGCCAAGCCATCGGCTGGTGCGGGAAAAGCCGCTGCCGCTGGCCGTGCCTGCACAGATCAACGACACCGGGTCGATGGACTTCATGCATGACCAACTGGCCGACGGCAGAAGCATCCGATTGTTCAATGTGATCGACGACTATAACCGTGAGGGACTCGGCATCGAGGTCGATTTCTCCTTGCCGTCCGAACGCGTCATCCGCTCCCTCGACAGGATCATCGAATGGCGTGGTAAACCCCAGGTCATTCGCTGCGATAACGGCCCCGAGTACATCAGCGCCGTGACGCTGGCCTGGGCCGCCAAACGCGGCATTCGCATCAACTTCCTCTAGCCTGGCTAGCCGCAGCAGAATGCTTATGTCGAGCGCTATAACCGCGCGGTGCGCTACGATTGGTTGGCCCATCACCTGTTTGAAACGCTCGATGAGATCCAGGATTTCGCAACCCGCTGGCTGTGGACTTACAATCACGACCGGCCCAACATGGCACTTGGCGGCATCACACCAAAACATAAGCTTGCCTTGGCCGCTTAACCTCTACTTTTAGAGCGCTCTAAAAATGGGGGGATTGCCAGTGGCGAACGACTGGCACGTATTGATCAAATCGAGGGACGTGGAGTCACGCTGCATTGCCTATCTTTGAATCGAGCTCCATACGCTTGAGTTCCTCCTGCAACAAAGCCATGTATGCGTTGTTCATAGCTGTAAAAGCAGACTCAGGTTTGCAGTGAACTTGAAGTTTTCCCCAACGATCATTGATGCGTTTTTTCAGTTCAACTTCTCTCGCTTTCTCGGAAACTGCAAGATCTTGCATCGCTTCGACGAGTCCTGCAGCAAGTAACCTTAATGGCTCAAGTCGCTCCATACGATACTTAAAAAGTCCCAGCCTATTAAGACCATATATTGCGATCGATGCTTTACCGTAAGGATCCATTTCACCATCTCGAGTCTTCGGGAATAAAAAAGGAAAGACCCATTCGGACTCCCATAAATATGTGTCGGGTTCCCATTTGAATTTCCACTCCATATGGTCTTCTGGATTGCGAACAGATGGATTTATCAGAAGGGGGTCCTCGGCATCAATAGGACCTTCATTTTCAGCCCATTTTGCCCCATCCTTCATTGGGAATGCATTCCCCTTTCCAGAAGTTACATTACCTTCTACATATTGAAGTCTCGCGATGTCCTCCAACGTCATTCTTTCGTCGAAAATAGTGTGTGTACGTGCTTGATTGCACGCTAAGCAACTCGGTAACAGATTGGACCAAGTTCCAGCTAACCACCAATAGCCCCGATGGCCATCACATTCGTTCACGCCACCTTTGGGACGATAGTGTTCTATGTTTCTGGCAGCTAGCGCCTGATAATGGCTTTCACAATAGGCACATTTATTTTTGTAAATTTTGTCCAGCGCGGCAACCACCTTTCGGGTCTTGTATCGAGCAAACGAATAGCAAGTGGTTGGTGGAGGATCTGATTCATAGTATTCTCGTGCGTTATCGATCTCTGTCTTCTTGGTACCTCTCACTTTCCGCGCAAGTGCTCTGGTAATTTCCTCATCAGGCTCATCATCGCGTCCCACGAAGATCATTTCAGATGTCCAATTTTGTTCAGTTCAGAAATCATCGAAACCATTTTTGAAACGGCTTCTTTTTGAAAATTTTTACGCTCTATTGCTGGCTGCTGTCTAGCTTTCAGCAGAAGTTCCGTAGCTGCCTGATGAATCAGTTGTTCTTGGGGAGTGGAACCAAGTACTAGCTGTGATTTAAGTTTTCGCCCCAACGACTTCATTTTCGTCTTCCCCGCAGCGTCAAGTTCTGGTGCCATTACTAGGGCGCCGTATTCGATTAAGGTCTCTTCCATTTCGGGGTCTTCGCTACTGAGAAGTCCGAAAAAGTCGGAAGTAAGCAACTGCTGAACGCTAAGCCCTTGCACTCCGGGAAGATCTGCAGCTACGGCGATTTGTCCGTTGGTGTTACGTTCAAGTACTTGTACCTCGCCGTTTCGAGCCCCCCTGAGGCACAGCGGATCATGGGTTGTCACGATGAACTGTACTTTAGGCATTGCTCGCCGCAATCGACGTAAAATTCTCATTTTCCAGCGTGGATGCAGGTGCGTCTCTAGCTCATCGATCAGTACTACTCCTTGGGCTTGTTCAAGCGATGGCCAATACAGCAGTAGCTCATGGATCGTATCAATCGCAGTTGCCATCATTGATCGATATCCTTCGCTTAGTCGCGAGATCGGAGTGTTGATGTTATTTACACCTACGGATATTTCAATGCCACCACCTTTTTTGACCCGCCGACGCGTGACCAGTGATTCGCTATTTAATCCGAGAATCTCCCGCAATGCTCGAATGGCTGAGTTGTAATCCTGTTTAGTACAATGCGAAAGCCAGTACTCGGGGTCAGTAATTGTGTAAAGTTGGTCGAAGAGAGATTTTACGCTTTCACGTTTTCCTCTTCGATTTCCCTTCGACGCTGGAACGAAGAACCGGCGTGGTCCGTAGCCGAGGACGACCACCTGCATTTGATCAGTGCCACTAAACTCTCCCGTAGTAGCATCGATGTGAAGCGACGCGCCAGGTTTTTCTTCATTATCGAAATAGATCCTTACCTGTGCATCCCGCCGTATCAATTCCCATTCATTATCTCTGGACAAATAGGCTTCTGCATCCAGGTGCAATCTTTTGATCTCTTTTACCCCCATTAGAGTCATAGCTGTTGCTTCTAAGACCGTGCTCTTTCCAACGGCATTCTCTCCCAATAGTACCAATGCATCGCAACTCTGGCCTTCTTTGATTACGTTATAGGGCACATCAATTTTTAACGAATTAATCGACTTAAAATTGTTAATCTCGATACGCGAAATTCTACTGGTGGGCCGATCTGGCAACATACGGCGACCCTCAAATTTTCCCCACTTCGTTTCCGTGATCGGCAACCTTTCTTCGACAGTAGAGTCTTGAATCGGATTGCTCGCGGTTCTAATTGGAGTCCACTTTAGCGCATTGATTCTAGAAATGAAGTTTCGCATCAAGTTAGGTTGGTTACCAGTGCTAGCAATTTTTTCCATCTCAGATGAAAGATAAAATCGAGCGGCACCTGCATATGGGGCAGATGGCGACGTTAGCTGCAGCATTTGCTGAAGAAGCGCCTCTTGGCGGACGTGGGCAATTTCTGAGTTACTGTTCTCCGCAGCTACAAGCCGATCAAACGTAGCTTTAACCAAAAGGTAAACCTGGTTTCGTGCTCTTAATAAGGAGTCGCGGTTAAGCCCAAATACTCGAATGCTAAGATTGCCACGCAGCGTCGTTCCTACACAGTTTCCTGTAGGGAGAAACGTCAGATGTTCCGTGGGTTCGTCAAAGCAAGGATCAAGTAGCGTCCCAACTTCAGCGGAACGACAAGCGTGAACGGGAGCTAACAGCGGAGCCAAGTCTCCATCCACCGGAAACTGATTGCCTTTGCCAGCTCGAGTTCCATCTTGGGATCCGTGGGGTTGAGCACAAGATGGACAAGCCAAGTACAAATTATCCCAGTCATATGCTAGCCAGCCGTAATGTCGGTTTGAGCTTGCCCCCTTCGTTTGCGTAGCACCACGCTTGGGACGGAAATGTTCAATATTCCCGCCAACATTACTGTGTAAGGCAGATTCACAGAATGCGCACTTGTTCTTAAAGAGCTCAACTAGAGCTGGTTTCGTTGATGACCAAATGGCCGGTACAAATTCAATGCGCAACTGCTCAAGATGATCGACCGAACGTTCCTGGTACAGCACAAACAGTTTGGCAATTTCGGCTTTAGCTTTTTTTGTGCGCAAGCCTTCAGGAAATGGAACGGCATTACGGTCAACGAATATCAAAATAGAGCTCCAGATAGTATTTTTTGAAATTTCTAATAATCACGAAGTGAATCGCCACGAGCCTGCTAGAAACCCGCGAGCCGTTCAAAATTCCTTTGCTCAAACTCTGTTGGCGAAAGCCTGTCATTAAATCCGTGACGGCGCTTAGATGCTCTGGATACTGACACCAAGCCGTTCAGCGACCTCGCCCGCCGGGTGCCCACGCTCAACAAGCTGCTTGACTAATGCGACCTTAAATTATTCCGTGTAACGCCTCCCACTCATGATTTCTCCTTTGCCTGTATTATGGCTCAGGAGTGTCTACGATGATCGTGGCGATTCACAAGGAAGACTTGGCTAGACCCAGACAATTTTCCCATCGCGCACCCAAAAGTGCGACTTACATCCCGTCGTTTTCCATACAGAAGGGGCTAACGTTGGACGACGACGCGCGTCGACGCGGATATCCCATCGCGGTTTTACGTTGTGAAGTAGAGGTAATTCAATAGTGTCACCACAGCCACACGGACAGCGGAATCCGACCGACCAGTTTTCCCCATCATCCTGAAGCAGAACCAGATCACGTTTTGGCAATCTCGCTGGCAACATATCGCCGACCTGAAAAACGACCTTGCGTCGTAACGTGAGCCATTTCCTGATCGTAATCCAGCACTTCTCGATCCATCTAATCATCACTTGCACCCTTATTTATCGAAAACAGGCAATCCGAGAAGCGGCCATTTTGTACCACGCGCAAGCAGAGCATTCTTGGCCTTGTCCCAGTGAGCTTCAGAAAAGAACTCTTCTTCACACGCGGCCAGGCTGAACGACGCTCTGGCACGTTGAGCGTTGGGATCGTGGCGAAACGGAAAGGCGCGTGCAACGAGCTCCATCACACAAGCACTTGCTGCTCTCATGTTGAGCGCGATTACCGATGGGGCCTCCTCATGTGATCCAGGCATATAGCCTTCCTTAACCCGTTCAGCGTGTGCAGCCGCATCAACTTCGGCAAGACACTCAGCTGCGACAGACTCCGGCGTGAACACACCACGATCAGCGAGCGTTGTGCCACCCGGCCATACGTAGTCAATACGGCCGCAAACATCCAGGATCGCGAATTGGTCGGGGCCACACTGCCGGACCGGAATAGTGACACCAACATCGAAAAGCGGCTGCATAAACGCGCTAGCCATCAAATCGCATATCTGGCGCCCTATATGACTATCTACACAGCAAAATACGACGTCAGCCATCGCGACCTTCAATATGGCGTCAACGCAATCAATTTTTGAAGGTACCGCTTCGATGCGAACATCCTCACGATAGGCTTGGATTGATTCGCACATGACATCGACCTTGAGGCGTTCAGCTTGAGCATCGCTTAAAGTAGAGTTCAGAATGCGGTTCAGATTTTTCATGGCCATCCGATCATGGTCGACCAGGATGACATCGCCAAAACCTAAGCGCGCTACCTGTTCAGCAACGATACTGCCGGTACCAGAAACACCGACGACGCAAACAGAAAGACGGCTGAGTTCTTCGCGCATGCTTTCGGTAAACGCCATTGGCCGCGTAGGAGCGCTGCCTGGAAAGCTATCCGGGTTCCAGAAGAACACGATATCGTCGCCGTAAACACCGATCATGTCGACAGGCTCACACTGATGATGCTTGTCGTACAGGTTGGCACGCATGCTACCGTCTTCCAGCATGATCGCGCTGCCATGCCACGTTTGATCCAAGTGACGTGCCGCACGGCCAGCGAAGATAGCTGGGATCACCTGACTGTCAGATTCGCGATCAGCCTTGGAGAACTCGAACAGCCCGCCTGGATGGGAGTGCGCGAGTACGATCGACAGGTCATCCTGCTCCGACAAGTCGAGTGCGTGTTCAATGGAATCACCAGGCCAGCTCAAGAAGTCAGGCCATCGTTCACATGCGTCGTGCGGAACGAGCACAAAGTCACGCACAAGCAGCTTGAGACGGTCGCCACAAATTCGCGCACAGAGCAAGATCACGGCAGCCTCCTTACCATCCCCAGGAAAAAGATGCGCCTTGAGCGTTGCATGCTGCTGTCCGGACAAGGACAGGCTGACACGCGGCTTCATTGCACCACCTCGCGCTGCAGCGCCTCCTCAACCAAGCCGAGATGAGTGATTACCGAGTCACATGCAGGCGACCACGCCTGACTTTCGCGATGACGGGACCAGCGTTGATAAATCGCGCCCAAAATGGTCTGCTGGAACTCGGTCTGCGGGATGGCAGCATCTGTGTTCAACGACAGTGCGGGAGCGCAATAAAACATGTCCAGCTCTGCCGTGGGGTAGAGAGCCGGGATGTCGATCGCCAGCGTCGTTGTCGTCTGATGGTAGCCGGCTGGCAACTGGTAGTCATGCAGCAACAACCAGCGGCGGTCAGCATCGATGATCGTTTCCCAGTGATAGGCCGCAGAATTAAGAAAGCGTGCATCGTTTTCCAGCAGCGAGAACTGACGACGGGGGCCAGGGCCCTCACCGTTGTTGATGACCTTCGGCATAACACGCAGGCGTTCAATGCCTGGCTTGGTCAGGTCGATAACTGTGGTCAACTCAACCGACTCCTTTTTGCCATCAATTTTCAGGATGAAATTCCACGGCCGATCGGGATCAATTTTTGCGAGCTCGAGTGCTTGCCGAACGGTGATGCGTGGCTGCGCCGAAGTCACTATGACGCCTTGAACATCCAACTGCCAAGTCGGTAATTTGGTGTAAAAGCGCTCGATGCCATCGCCTTTCAGGCTCACGTTCTGACCAGGCTCAATCTGCTTATCGACTTCGCTACGGCGTTCCATCCAGATCTGCGCATATTCAGGCACGCCTGCCAACATACGCAGGACAGACTCGTTTACCACCGCTGCCCAAGGGTACTTATTGTCGTTCAAAAGGAAGTAGAACAAGCTATCAGTTTGCAGCGCGAAGAAGCTTGTTTCGGCCTGGTTCATTTGCGCAACTTCCTCTGGTGAAATTTCTTCCAGACTGCGATCAGGGAGAAGCTGCAGCAAAGAAAATTCGACCGTTGGATGGCATTGTGCTGCGTTGAGGATCTGACGGCCAGTAGGCGTTGTGTCACGCAGCACGATTTCCTGTCCGTTTGCTTCAACCACCAGTTGTGCAGCATGCGCAACGTCACGCTTCACCTTGATTTGAATAAAGTTGCTATTATTCATTTTATATACCTCGGGAATAAGTAAGTTTTTCGAGAGCACATCGTGAAGCTGCACGACATGAGCCCACCTAAAGAGATAGTCTGAGCTGGATGAAATTTCGGACACATCGGATAGAAATTTTTTCTTGAACAGCTTTTTTGCGAATAAGTGTCCGAATTTATGTTCTGCCCAGACAAACTAATAGGGGGGTGCGTATACGGCGTATCCACTGACAGAGAGGTGGGTCTTGACGGATAGAAATCATATGTATGCGACCCAAGAAGAGGTAATAGCAGCTCTGACTGCTTTGACGCCGGATGAAATTCGTCTTTTGGACTACAGGGCCAAGCGACTAGCATTCGGTACGATTTACGCCACAGGCCCCGCGCTGTTCAGCGAAACCGTTGATCGTACGCTGCACTTGCAGCGCCAATGGTGCCCCGCGCAGGTTCCGTTCGTCGAGTTCATAAGTAATGTCATGGCAAGCATTTCGAGCAACGACCGTACGAGTTTTCATGCTCGGAAAATCACTAACGTTTCCGCTATGGCAGCAGCAGGTGATGACGATGAAATTGACCACGATGCCCTGCTCGATACATTGGGCGAGCTACCGAAAAACAGTGTGACTGACGTTCTGATCAAGGCTGAAGAAGCTGAGGCAGTATTACGTGATTACGATGCACTGTATACATTCTTCAGTGATGACGAAGAAATCTGGAATATTCTGGACGGTATAGAACAAGGTCTATCAGGTGCAGCCATCAAGGCGCACTGTAGGCTCGACGATCACAGCTATGACGCGGCACGTAAGCGGCTCAAGCGTGGGGCAGCGAAGTTGAAAGGCCAGAGGATAAAACAATGAACAACCAAGACACAAAACGCCTAGCGGCAGCGATGGCATTGCGGTCTGCATTTCGTACTGAGGCACTCAATGAAGTGCCCAGTAATGAAGATATTTCTACAATGCTGATGGCGAATGGTGAAGATCCCGATGCCGTTGCCCGACAATACCAAGCGCTTATCGCGGAGAGAATCCGTGCGGCCAATAAACAACGCATGCAACGTTTCAGGAGAGCAGAGGTACAAGGCGTCGGCTTCGCGTTACGCGGCACAGTTGCACTAACTCCCGCCCTGCCAAGTCCAGAAATTATGCGTAAGCGAATAGAGACTATCAGCTCGTCACCTGATTTTGATAAGAGTAGCCTTGCGATCGCGTATAGGAACGGAACAAGTCAATCGGATAGCGACATCATCTCTCTATATCAGGATCTACTGGACTTAGGAGTCATACAAGATGATTCGGATTGACGAATCACGTCTATCGCCAGGTGAGAAACTGCTGTGGGCGTATGGTATCGACTCCCCGGAAGAGATTGATCTGGAGGCGATAGCCGCGGACCGCGGCATAACTGTCAAACGACGCCACCTCGACAGCGCCGATGCACGCTTAGTTGCTACAACAACTGCAGGCATTATCACCGTCAACTCATCAACCAGTGAAAAGCGTCAACGGTTCTCAATTGGCCATGAAATCGGCCACTGGGAGCGAGATCGGAAACATGGACTGATCAATCTATGCACCAAGTCTGATTTGGCACAACATAATCAGCAGGCAAAAAACAGCGAAGCGGAGGCCAACGTTTTTAGTGCGGATCTGATTCTTCCACCCTACCTGTTCGCCCCAAAAATGCACGGAAGGGAAGTGTCAATTGATCTCATCCTTGGTCTATGCGAAGAGTTTCGAGCCAGCCGTGAAGCTACCAGCATCCGCGCGGCCAGACTGGCGCAATGCCCAACGATGGTCGCAGTATTTGGTCAGCACGGTCGCAAGTGGGCAATCAAAAACTCAGCGTGGCCCCACTACGTCAATCCAGCCAATGCTGTACATCATGACAGTCCGTCGATGGATCTACTATTTGCTGGCACCAAAGGGGCAAAAACACGAGACCAAAAAGAACCAGCTGTACGGTGGCTTACTGGCGATAACTTACGCACGGTCGATGTCAAAGTTCAATCCGTCAAATTGGCAAGCAACGACATTCTTTCCATCGTACGGTTGTGATCTAAGCCAAGCCCCTTTTGCTCCGTCACATTGAATTTGCCCTAACGATCAGCTCTCCCTTTGTTCACCAGCCTGCAGGCGAACCTCTTGACGAATTTCGACGGGCTGCAGCGTTTGATAGCGTTGCCGAATATTGTTATAGATGCCCGGCGTGTTCTCAACAGAAACTGTCACGATCATCGCGTAAGGTAGTCGCGGCAATGTACTGTTGTCAACAGCCTGGCCATCTTCACGGGCCCCGTACGTGATATCGAACAGCGGATCGTTGAGCGTTGTCGCATTAAACTGATGCTCATGTCTTAGAGTCGTTTCCCATTTGTGCTCACCGGTTCGGGCCTCCAGTTCCGTGGTGTACATTTTCGCAGCACTGAAGAACGACACGGTCTGTTTGACGTTCTTCTTCGGGCGCAAAACCACGGTCAGTCCCGCACGAGTATAGTTCACGGCATGCTCGGGATCGGTATTGCTCGCAAAACACAGCGTGGCACGCAGGGTTACGCGCCCGTTAAGCGGAATGGTCGGAAACGGAATCGGCGCCCGCATATTTTCGCCCGCCTGCAATGTCCCCTGATAGATCACTCGCACCTCGTTATCCGAGCAATTCAAGACCTCATCTACAGTTTGAGGAAATCGGCCGTGGCCAACCTCGCTCATGGGCATATTAGGGCTACGATAGGCATGATGACTCATCAGGGCGCGCAGAGCCAACATTTTCATTGGGGACGTCAGCGAGGCCTTCACACCTATTGCCGTGCGCATGGTTGCCGGCGCGCTAAAACTTGTGCCTTGCACCTCCGTGAGCTGGCCTGAAAGGGCGTTGTATACAACAAACGGCTCGGCATTAGACCCACCAAAGCTCAGGCCGTCAGGTTTGATTAGTCCTGGACTACGGCCGGGACCGAAAGAACTATATGCTGCCCGTTGCCAATTATCGGTCACGCTATCACAAGCCCCTACAGCAAGTGCGTTGACCATATCGGAAGGTGGCTGCACGCGCGACATCGGCCACGGTTTATCACCATCATTACCGACTGCTACCGTAGCAAAAATATCTCCCGTTGCCAGATGCTTGTCGATCAGCGCAGTCCATGGATGGACTTCATCATCGTCCATCGGCATGTATGGTCCCAAACTAAAATTGACAAAATCAAGAGGCTGATTAGTGAGGACGGTATCAATATTCTGTAATACGTTGTAAAGGTCAATATCCGGCACCCCTTGGTCCTCAGTTATACCTGGACTAATGCACCGAAAATGACGAACGTTTGCGTAAGGACGTGGAAACGCTGCTCCCTTGTCCAAAGGACCAAAGAGCACAGTGCTTGTCACGCCATTACCGTGCCCAAAACAATCTGCTGTCGTGTTGTGCGTGCCTGGCAAGACAACTTCACTCACCCAAGGAGCAAGACTTGTATGGCCCACGCCTGCATCGAAAATACCGACTCGCAAACTTTGATCAAGCGCCGGCTGAGTTGGTAGCGCGAAGCTCGGAGCGCCGATGGCCCGCATGGGTCGGCCGCCCATGCGCAGTGATGGCATAGCACGAACTACACGCACGAACTGGAATAGTCCTAAAGCATCAACCTGGCTTGCATCTAGATTAACGGGTATGAAGGTCAAACCAGAGACGACAAGCATCCGCTGCGTGTCGGCTTTTCCGCCCAGCGAAGCTACGTAAGCGATGAATGCAGCAATGATGTATTGGTCCTCCTTTGCCGCATGCAACACCACTTCAAGCCGTGACTCACCCTGCGCCTCGTGACCGAGGTAGTTTTTTTCGATAGCCGAAAACGGAGCAATTAACTCCAATTTTCGTAACGCTTCCTGATGTATCTTGGCTGTGCGCTGTGAGCCGAGAAGCGAGCTTATATGATCAAAATCTTCTTCACGCCCAGCCACAAACAGCACCGCAGTGTAAGTTGGCTCGGGCAGTCTGTTGGCCCGCGGCTCCTTACGTGGCGTAATCGACGTGGATCTGCTTCCGATACAGCGTAATCCAGTTGCCGCGAATAAAGCATTCGGATGGTGGCTTTTCGCCAGGAAGGTCGGATGCAGGGTAACTTTCACTACATTTTCCCCGTGCGGCTTAGCAAGCGCTGGCACAGCATTCGAACTCTGACGAAGCTCCTTCAATTGAGCTTCTAACCAGGGTCGCTGCTCCTCAATGCTATAAGGGTACTTTTTGTCCCCCGAGCCACGTTTGAGTTTGTGCTCATGTGTAAGCGTTTCTCCGTAGCCGAGAATTATATTCGTACCCTGCATTGTCCTACTCTCCTAAGTAACGTTTGACGACACTACTGATAGTGGGATGCGTTTTACCGAAATGCCCAGCGATCTCACGCATGGAGGCACCGTTCAATCGCATGAGCAACATCTCTGCGTCGAGTGGTTTTTCCATTTGACCGCGATCTAGTACTGACCGAACAACTAACTTGATGAACTGCTGTGAAAACTTCGACTGTTCCAGCAATGCGCGCTTACGCGCTGACATTACCAACGCTCCAATGGCACTGAATGACTCTCCGACCAGCATCTTTGCCATCGCCAACCTGGCCGTATCGTTGAGTGACGCCTCCTGCAAGTACTCGGCAATCAACTCAGCTCCTGGCTTTTCAAAATTGATGACACTGTCAAAGCGACGCCAAACTGCAGGGTCAAGCAATTCACCATGATTTGTAGCAGCGACAAGCATTGAGTTTGCAGGCCAGTCATCGAGCGCCTGGAGTAATACATTCACTAGCCTTTTAAGCTCACCGATATCGCTCCCATCATCACGCCGTTTCGCGATCGCATCGAACTCATCAAGAAGTAGGACACAAGGACGGGTATTCGCATGATCAAAGACCGCTTTCAGATTATTCCCTGTCTTCCCTAAATAGCTACTCATTACAGTAGCCAGATTGAGGGTCAACAACGGCAGCTTCAGCTCTTGGGCCAACCAGTGTGCAGCCATGGTCTTACCAGTGCCCGGCAGACCACAAAAAAGCAACATGCGCGCCGGCGCCAATCCGGCCTTGAGAAGGATGTCCATGCTAGCCCACTCTGTTAGACACTCATCAAGCATCTGCTTGACCTTAGGGGCCAACACCGGTGCCTTATCCAAAATAACTGGGTACAACACCTCAACTAACTGCATACGCGAATCGTTATCGACTGGAGCTGGAGCGAATGAATCGCCACTCCTTAACGCACTGCTACTGGGCAGCAGTGCGGATATCTCTTGCGCGAGTGCAAGATCAACATGCTTAAGCTTTGCAACCAAACGCCCAACTGAGAGCGCAAAGGCACTCGGGGAGCCATTGAGCCCAGTCTGAACAACTCTTGTCAACTCTTTATTGGGAAAATTTTCCACCAAACACCTTTTAAAACAGCAACTTATCAACGATGGTAAATTTCATTGATATCATTTTAATTTATATTTACCACTGAGGTAAAGTACTATGTTCAACCGTGCCGCAGTCCATCGCGAATCGGCCACACATGCACCTTCGTCCGAGCGCGACACGTCAGGGCTGCGTGGTGACGCGCAAGTACTGCATCAAGCGATGACCATATGGTCCCAGCTCAGGCGGGAGATGCACGTCCTCTTTGGTCAATGACAGTAGCACATCGCCAGACGCAATTTGCAAGTGGTCGATCGATAAATTTTTAACCTCTCGCTTTGACAGTCCCAGGGCAGTCGTGACAATTTGCTCAACAACTGCCCGCGTAGCATTTTCCAATCGAACGCTCTCTACTTTCCTGATGAGCACCGTGAGCTTTTCGGCCGATTTGAGCGGATCTCTGATCGGTGCAATAACCTGACCTTTGAAAGGCATTGAGACGTCCCACAGCTTGATTTCCTACAGAAGGTGACAAAACGCGAAAGGTTATTTCGTGTACTTGGATTTGCCTCCAAAAATGACTCAATTTGACCCTGCTTCCATGAAGACTCAGCGAGCTCCACTGAACGTGCAAATTGGCTGGCTGTTGACAAGTACATTCGAATGCTACGCAGTGACAGATTCTCGTTGTTGAGTTCTGCTAGGTAGAGGGAATCTTTAATACGCTTTGCTCAGAGAGGCGGGTAACCGGCCCCAAGCCTGTGGACGGGAACCCGGGCGAGCCAAGTCCCCGGTGCGGGGAGCGTGTGTGACCGATGCAATCGCCGACTCTGGTACCCACAAATCTAGGTTGTGAAACCGCACCGGCACGTAAAGCAGCCTTGCTATGGTAACTACCAACATTCTGTCGGCTGGGTACGCTCGAAAATGGCCATCAATCACTCATGCGCAGCGCGCTACCAACAGTTTTTAGTACGTATAAAAGATCTGGAGCCTCATTACCTGCGGCGTATAAACCACCAGCAGGATGATCGAGGCGCGCCGGATCAGGACCGGCTAGCTTTTGACCGCCGATCCCGCTTCGTCAAAATCGCTTGCATGTCCGTCGTTAACGCACAATGTAGACTACGCGAGGTCTTCGCTAGGATGAAACCACCCGATCTTCAAGGATAGGCCGATGCAATAGTCTGTTTGGGATCGTTGCCGTGGCAATTTTCACGCTAGTGCGCTTTAATCCGAAATAGAACCAGGGTGGAAGTCGTCAGCATGGCTATACCCAGATCGGACTTTTTTCGCGAAAATTTCCCATAGGGATCGACATTGGACTAAAGTAAGCTTTTAGATTACGTGAGGCATCATGAGTAAACCGAAAGTATTTATAGCATCGTCAGTCGAAGGGTTAAATGTTGCTTATAACACTCAATCGAATCTTGAGCATGACTGCGATGCAACGGTTTGGCCGCAAGGGGTATTTCGCATTTCGGTATCCCCACTCGACTCGCTCGTCAGACAGGTTGAAAATTCGGATTTTGCCATCTTCGTTTTTACTCCAGATGATGCAGTGACAATGCGGAAAGAAAGTGTCAATACAGTTCGGGATAACGTCATATTTGAGTTGGGCCTATTCCTTGGTCGACTTGGCAGGGAGCGTTGTTTTATCGTGGCACCCAATGTACCCATGCATATACCAACCGACCTGGTTGGGGTGACGCCTGCGATTTACTCCGCAGAACGTGATATTGCAGAAATAGCGGCAACCTTGGGTCCAGCTTGTAACGAAATTCGTATGGCTATGAAACGACTTGGTCGTGTGCATCCTGCATCACCCGAGTTGCATGTGCCAGTAGCAGAATCGGATAACTTTACCGACGATGATAAAAATATCCTTCTACGTGGTTGGCTAAACACTGCCCAGCCCGATATCGCTTACAAATTTGACGATGTTGACAAAGAGTTAAAGGTGGATCGTGGTACAACAAAAAGATTGCTGACAATCGTGGTCCAAAAAATGAAGTTGATGAAAATTAGCGATCAAAGCAATTATTTTTTTTCGCTTGAGTGGCCAGATAGCGAGACATGGTGATGAAGGACGCTAATGTTGGATGTGAAAAAACGGATACAGGTAATTTCTGCTCTGCTTGAGCAGGGCACACCTGAGAGTACCTCCTACGCTGCTCTGGAATGCCGGCTAGCGATCGAATACTTGTGCTATGAACGGATGCAAATGGCGCTTGACTTGGCGTCATATGCAGACATGGGGGGCTGGCAACCGAACAAGGTGGTTCGGGCAGTTGAGGAATTAGTGGATGAAGATATTACAAGTTTAGTCACGCTGTCGATTGCACGCGAACCTAAGCTGTTACCAGGTCAAGTTCTGAGTTTGGCAGAGCGTGAGAAATTGGAGTATCACCCAATCGGTACCCAAGCTCCATTGGATCTCAAGAAACTCACCAAACTATGGAATGCTCTTGCGAGTTCAGCCTTACATGTACAGGTGCCGAAACTGCGTACCGATCATCTGTCCATCTATGGAGACGTTTCGCGGATAACAGAGAAAGTGCATCAATGCCTTACAGAGTTGAGGAAGATTGGTGACGGCTCACTGCTCTCCAATGGATTTGGTCCGGAGGTGTCGATCACTTGCTATGGTTGCGGCCATCCTGTCAGACGAAGGGCGGAGCGACTTACCGATAAGCAAACCGTATCATGTGTCAATCCTGACTGCCCGGAGAGCTATACCGTTGAGAAAGTTGCCGTGAATGATTTCACGTTTGATCGGAGATTGGTATTTTTCGATTGTGTGGACTGCGGAACGCTAAACAATTTACCGTGGCGTAAAGTTGAAAAAATGAAAGTGTTCGAGGTTTCCGATGTCGCCTGTTCGGGTTGCAATGTACTCCATAAAATAGGCGCTCAGCTGGGAATTGTAAAGGCCGAGGTTACTGGCACTGGGGACTGAGAAAGATGGCAAGGCGGTGAGCCCGCGCTACAATTGGGCCGCTCGACTTGGAGCACTTGTTGCCGCGTCTTTTCTGCTTGATGACGGTTGTGACACAATTGGCGCGTCACCAGGAGCAGGGGGGGGCTGACGGGCCGATTGCCTGACAGCTGCGGCCTGGTCTTGCGCCGCTGATGCTTTTTCAATTGGAGGGCGACCATACTGCTGTCTCATGGGTTTGATCCGGAGGTGTCACCTGCTATGGCTGCGGCGTACGTTGTTCCGCTGGACACTCTTCAACATTTTGATAGCAAACAGTGATGCGCATCTGAAAAACTTTTCACTGATGGCAACAAAGGGGGGGCTAAGAGCTCGCAGCGCACTATGACCTACTGAGTACTGGAGCGTGGTCGCGGCCGGAGATGTTTGGCGCAGGAGAGGCGCAGTGGCCGGACATAGCTATGTCGTACCCGATTTCAGATGTGCTGCATTATAAGGACCTTCGGCGGGAGCATCTCGCTGAATTCGCGAAGCATCTCGGCATGGGCCCCACTAGCTTCAAGCGAGAATTTAACAAGCTCGTCGGCGGTATTGAAGCAGCAGCAGAACTAGCAGCGGCATATGAAGCACGCACAGATGGCCCTCCCAAGATTCGCGGATCTCAAATAAGGATGTTGCTAAGCATCCGCCACCTGCCGATTTCGACAATGAGTAGACAGCTGCAGCAACTGGGAAATAGGTTTGGCCGCAGCAAGCTGTGTGGCACAGATTGTGCGAGGCATGTAGAGTGGCGTTTCTAGCCCGTTGGCCAAGCGGCAGTTGGTGCGCGTCTTGGTCGGTGGGCGAGATGCGGTTCTTCACTCATCGAAACAACATCTGACCAACAGCTTCCGCGCCCCAGTTTGTGTGAAAACTTCAAAACTCGAAATATTTGCGGGTAGGATACCATTTCCGGCATCGAGAAAGCCGACTAGCGCACGTTTTGAGAGGCCACTTTTTGAGGGGCGAATTTCTCTTCGTTTTCACACTGCCTCGGTCGATCTCTGCCGCCCAGAAGTCAATTGGTGACTATCTAGCATAGACATCTTTGGGGCAGCGTGAGTGGTTCGAGATTACCCAGCCCCTCAATACTTAGGGGCAAGTCAAATGGCTGGTTTGGCTTCAGTACCATGCTGAATAATCGGGAAATGGATAGAGAAACACACACCGCTTTCGTCGACTAGGTCGGCCGCATTGATGGAGCCTTGCATTCGGTGGATATTGCGTTGAGCTTGCCATAACCCGATCCCCTTACCGTACCCTTTTTCCGGACGAGCGGTAGTTACTCCATATTTAAACAAGGACTCCTTCACTGACGGCTCGATGCAGGGCCCGTAGTTAGTAACAGTTATAGTCGCGTGCAGGTGTTCTGTCCGGAGTCCAATAATGATCGATGTATTTGGGTAACGGAGGCGATTGGCATTTTGGATGATGTTGTCCAATGCTACTGCGAGCAGGTCCGGGTCAACACGACAGATTACGTTGGTCGCCTGCATATCGAACTCGACGTTCTCAATGATCGTCCCAACGTTCTCCGCGATTTCCTGCAACAGTGCGTCCATGTCCGTCTCTTCTAAGGTCATGTCTCGTGAATCTACAGCTTGGTCGGGCGTGAGACCCAGTTGTAAATTGGGGAGCGCGACCAAAATGCGATCAATGAACGGCCGAGAGTCGCTGTCAGGTCCGTGTTTGTTGATTAGGCTTTGCAGCGGTGAGCGGATCTCATGACCTAGAATAGCGAGGTTTTCTAGCCAATTCTTTCTCTCGTTCTCAAACCTGGCCGCTTCGGTAGCAAGCCTAAATTGTCGTTCTGCATTTTCTTTTGCAATGTGTGTTCGCAATCTCTCGATCAGGTCATTGATCGTCTGCGCAAGTACCCCGATCTCAAACCGATAAGTTCTAAATGGGGCGCGTTCGAGGTCTGTTCCTTGGGCTGCAAATATCCTCGCTTCTCGCGTTAAACGGAAGACTGGGCGTAAAAGCATCCACCACGCAAACCCGATCCCAACCACACCACATATAGAGAGTAGCCCTAACAGGGCTGCAACGACCAAAGCCCCTTTCTCCACGACAAATTGTGGATGGACAGCTTGTGCTACCAGATCGGTGTCAGGAACATATTGAGATCGAACGATTGGTGCTCCCCAGATTACAAGGTCTTTTATCCAATCGGAATTGGAAGAAACTTTTTCACTTGGCCCAGGGAGTACATCTATCGTAGTCGATAGGTCTTGTGCTTTCGCCAGAACTTTTAATTGGAATTTGGCATATGTCTCAAACACCGGCGCAGCAAGTACTGCAATGGATAACGGGTTTCGAGCTACCTCGCTGTAGCTGATATGTCGCGGCAAACGTGAAGTATTTGTGTAGTCGTTCCTTGCCAGCGTAATTTGTAACCTATCCCAACCAGAAGCGGGCCAGACTTCATCGCTGCTCTTGTCTAGAAAATCGCGTACATCCAGCCGTGCGTAGATTCGAACTAATTGACTACCATCGTTCATTGATCGCACCACAGCCCATCCGTCGAGTCGGCGATCCCGCTCTTTGATTCCTTTATCTAGGATTCTGAACGCGCTCAACTCATATCGGTCACTAGTTCCTCCTCGAAGTAATGCAATGATCCACTTCCCAGTTCCAGTAGGAGCTCGCACAGTGAGCTCAAGGCTATCTCCAACAATTCTAGGATCTCCGTACTTGATAGGAACAATTGTCGGATCGTTGTATTCGACATTGAAGAACATGTATCTGCCGGGGAGCTCCGATTCGAGAAAATAGGAACAAAAGCGATCAGGGCTACTAGTGAGGACGCCTGTCGCAGAGACTTCCATAAGGTTCAAGTAGCAGTTTCGAGGCGGTTGACGCGGAAGGGTCTGGCTACGTGAGGCAGGCATGGGTTGGAAATATGGTCGAGGCAGCAAAACTGGTGTGATTTTCCGCGTTGCCTCGATCATCCTGCTGAGATTATTTTGAAGCACAAAGCGCTCATCGAGATCAAAGCGACTGATCAGGTCTCGCAAGTCTCTATCGCTTAATCCTGTTCGGATGCCTTGGGACTTGCGAATCGACTCGTTAAAATGAATTTGAAGCGTGAAAATAGTGACAGCTGTAACGAAACATAAGACAACGAGAGTAACGAAACTGATTCGATAATTTCGAGCAAACCGCTCGCCCTGAATGACCTTTCGAGCCACCGAATGAAAAAAAAGGTTACTCACCCCAGTAGTACCCCAACATATACTTATTTTTTATCTTATCAAATTCGTGATCTACATCACGAAAAGAATTTCGCATCTCACGTATATGAACGCGTAGGTTTTCCTTGTTCTTTCCTGAATCAACTTGTTCAAAAAACTGATCAAATGAGACTACTTCTCCGACCTTTTTTATCAGGAGGTTGAGCAAAAAAATCTGGGTAACAGAAAGGCTCACACGGCGCCCCTTCCATTTGACGACATCTCTGCTGTGCATATCGACAACTAGATCACCTATACCGTGTGATAGCGCTAATGGAGGCTTTGAGTTCAAATACGCTTGCCGAAACGCGATTGCTCTCTGGCATTGGGTGATAAAGTCAGCTTCGGTGACAGGCTTTTGTAGATAATCCCATGCGTTTAGGGCACGGAAGGTGTCCCGCTGTAAATCCGCCTGCGCGCTTCCTGACACAATGACAATTGGGGTATTGGTTTTTGAAACGGCAACGGTCACCCGTACGCCGCCGGCTCGCTCGCCTCCACCAAGGTCGATATCCGATACGACGAGATCGAATTCATGTTCTGTGAGATCTTTGGCTATTTGTTCGTAACTAAAATACTGCTGAACGTTGGCGTCTGGCCACGCCTTCTTGATAAGACGTGCGAATTCATCGTTATCCTCATTAACATCTTCAACAATGGCAAACTTGTACATGGCATCCCTCACTGTATAAGGAATTGTACATAACTCATAGATGATAGAGATAAGTCTTTGCTTATTAAAAATAAATGGCGGGGAGAGGTCTCCCCGCCGCTGGGGTTACGCGTAGCGTACCAGCTTCCACACGACGGCCTTACCGTTGTGTGGCGGCATTACATTGTGCACAGCAATCGGTGCGGTGGTCGAAGGGGTATCCTGCGATTCCCACACACCGCTTTCTGGGCAACGTTCGCTGGTGCGGGCAGTGGTTCCAATTGGCTTTTTCATGATGCTGTTCCTTATGAAGTTTGAAAGATCGGCTCGGTGCTTCAGGATCTGCTGTAACTGCACTTAACCTGGACTCTATGTTGCCGAAAAACGCATAAGGGCACATCCACGAACCCGGTAAGACTTTACTCATGCAACGAAGAATACATAAGAAACAACAACCTTAATTGAAGAGAAAGTAAGCATTGGCTTTTAATTTGAAGACTTCCCCACTTTGCCGGGGAGGCGATTGATCAGATTCAAGCATCGGTGCGATCCATTAATTGTTGCATTCGAAAGGTGTCGTCCTTGTACGCAAGCAGACCCGCCAAGCAAGACCACAAGATTGACGTGCCGGCCGCGTCGTCGTGCTCCAGTTTTACTGCTAACTTGGGGATCGTGGTGATGTAGTCGCGACGGAGGGGTTCTGGACGCTTGTCTTTGTCGAGAACTATGATCGGGCGGTGAGGCGTACGCATCGGTAACATCTTGAATACGAATGAATTTTATGACCTATTTGTAGTGGGCCTAGTTAAAAGTCCGATTATTATTCCCGGGTCGCTATGCGGCATTGCTTAAATTTTATTCATTTCTCCACTACCTCTTGCGGTATGCCTCTTGACCAAGTTGTCTACTTGAACTGACCACGAACAGTTCGTCTTGCAGTGTGTGTATGGCGACGTCCGCGCCCCCCATTCATCTGTACAGACATGCACCGCCTGACGGCGAGACATAAATTGGATCAGACCGCTTTTGCCACTTGCTAGCCACAACCTTCACCTGTTTTCTACTGCAGGATTCGTGCTTTCGGCGGATTTCGCTTTCAGACATGGCCGTGTCTCAGGGGGAAGAACGTGTGCTGCTGTGCGAGAGCGTGAAGTGGCACAATGAACTCAGGCGATGAGAGAAAAAATGTAAACAACTGCGTGAAAAACGGCTATTTATTGACATTTTTTCTCTATGATTCTGTGGAAGCCTTTAGTGCAAATGCTTACAAAGCTGTTTACACTTTTTGTTGCGCATAACCCTTTTAAGCACGCCGTTCTGACGCCTGCCGTCTGATACTGTCGATAAAGAGCTTGCTTCATCCGTGAAGCAGACTTTTTTTATGCGCACCGGTGGTAGAAGGCAATCCCGGGCCGCATTGTCCCATTCCGCAGCAAGAAGCGGATGGCGGCGCTGTCCGGATGCTGGTCTGATGGTGTTTTTGACGACACCGGAGAACAGCATGGATTTTCGTATTACGGGGCTGTTGCTCGAGCCTTTTTTGCCCTTTTTTTTCCTATCCGATGCCGAGTTAACGGCGCTTGGCATACGGCGCCAAGTGGTCGACCAATACCCCGGATTTCCTGACCGTATCACCCTGGAGGACGCCGCGCCGGGTGAGACCGTGCTGTTGTTGAACCACGTGTGCCAGCCCGCCATGACGCCTTACCGGGCTTGCCATGCCATCTTTGTCCGCGAGGGCGCCACGCAAGTGTACGATGCCATCAATCAAGTACCGGAATCGATGCGGCGGCGTTTGTTGTCGCTGCGTGCCTATTGCGCCGACGGCATGATGCTCGATGCCGATGTGGTGGAAGGCACTGCCGTCGAGGTCGTCATTGCACGACTATTCGGCAATGCGGACGTCAGTTATATCCACGTCCACAATGCCAAGCGGGGCTGTTATGCGGCCCGCATCGACCGCGCGGACTCCCTTGCCTAATCGCGCAAGCCCATCTCCAGACTGTAGCTGGCCGCCGCATTCCTGCGCGCCGCATTGCGCATTAAATACACCTGCACCGTGTACTCGCCATCGGCCGGCAGTTTCGCCTGGTAACTGTTGCCGCTGGTCGAGCCGATGAACAGGGCTTCATCCTGGCCGGCCTGGAGGATGTTGAAGTAATTCGATGCTTGATTGGTTTTCAGCTTGACGCTGAGGGTCTGGCCGGCCTTGCCTGCCAGCGTGTATTCGGCCGTGGCGTAGCCCTTGATCTTGCCTTTCACGCTGTGCGCGGTTTTGCCGGCCGTCAATTCCACTGTTTCCTTGTGGACAGGATCGGCGCTCCAGGCGGGCGTGGTCAAAACGAGGGCCGCCAGCAGCAGGCTGGCGCGGATGGGCAGGTGAGGATGCTGCATGGGGACTTCCCTTGAAGTGGTGCCAGCGCGTTTGCTGACGATGCTGGCGATGCTGGCGATGCTGGCGATGCTGGCGATGTTACGCCAGATGCCGCGATTGGCCAGTACGGCAGCGCTCGTATAGCGTATGCCGGTGCGTTTTTTTCCTCCTATCTTGACCTGTGCGTTTTTTTCGGGTGCGCACGTTTCAAGACGCGGAAAAAGACGAAATTCAGGTAGGCTGAAGCGTCTCTTCTCACAACACTGAAAGGAACGCAGAATGGGTATTTCCGGAAAAGTCGCGCTGGTCACAGGTGCCGCGCAAGGTATCGGCAAGGCCATCGCCTTGCGCCTGGCCAAGGATGGCGCCGATATCGCGCTGGTGGATTTGAACCAGGACAAGCTGGACACGGCCGCCGCCGAAGTGCGCGCGCTGGGGCGTCGCGCCGTCACCTTTATTGCCGACGTGTCGCAGCGCGATCAGGTGAGCGAAGCGGTGGCGTTTGCCGAGCAGGAACTGGGCGGCTTCGACATCATCGTCAACAACGCCGGCATCGCGCAAGTGCAGCCGCTGCTCGACGTCACGCCGGAAGAGGTCGACCGCATCATGCGCATCAATGTGCAGGGGACGCTCTGGGGCATCCAGGCGGCCGCCAAAACCTTCAAGAAGCGCAAGCAGAAGGGCAAGATCATCAATGCCTGCTCCATCGCCGGGCATGACGGCTTTGCCCTGCTGGGCGTGTATTGCGCCACCAAGTTTGCCGTGCGCGCGCTGACGCAGGCGGCGGCCAAGGAACTGGCGGCCGACGGCATCACCGTCAACGCGTATTGCCCTGGCGTCGTCGGCACGGACATGTGGGTCGAGATCGACAAGCGCATGGCCGAAGTGACAGGCGCCGAGCTGGGTGCGACGTATAAAAAATTTGTGGACGGCATCGCACTGGGACGCGCCGAGACACCCGATGACGTGGCGGGGCTCGTCTCCTTCCTGGCGGGGCCCGATGCCGATTACATGACGGGCCAGGCGCCGCTGATCGATGGGGGATTGGTGTATCGCTGATGGCGTTAATAGGGGGCTGACCCGGCGGGACTTGGCGTCCCTGTCAGACCCCATCGATTAATTGACGCTGACTTCCTTGCGGTTGTCGCGCGGGACCCTGTCGATCATCTTGTTGTACGGAACGACGCCCACTCGGCGTCTGCCGGTAGCCCTGACCCTGCCGATAGCGTTTCAGGGCCTGGTTCAGGGCTTCTTCGCCAGAACCGAGGGTGGTGCTACACTCGCCAACTCAGCGACGCCATGCGTCGGAAAGACAGGACCATGCCGATAGCTCAGAACATGATATTACGCGCCGTTGCCCCCGGCGAAGAAGGGGCGCTGGCGCGGCTATTCCAGCTGTACTGCTATGAGAATACCGCATGGAGCGGTGAAGACGTGCTGGCCGATGGCCGCTACGATGTGTGCGATGCCGGGCTGGCCGAGTATGTGCATGCGCCCGCGCATACTGCCGTCTGGATCGAGGTCGACGGCGCCCTGGCGGGGTTTTATATCACCGAGCCGGGCATGGCGGGGGAACTGGCGGTGCGGGAGTTCAGCGACTTCTTTATTCTGAAGAAATACCGGCGCCGGGGGCTGGCGCTGGAAGTGGTGCGCCGCGTGCTGCTGGGCAGCGCGCAGACGTGGCTGGTGGCGATGTTCCACGCCGATACCGCTGCTTGCGCGTTCTGGCGGCAGGCATTTGTGCGCCTGCCGTTTGCCAGGATCGAGGCGTACGAGGATCCGGACTTGCCGCAGTTCCAGATGACTTTGCTGAAACCGGCGGCCTGAGCCAGATTAGAAGCGTACTTTTACATATGCCGACGGTCCCGTCAGGCGAATGTTCAGGTCGGCATCGCGTTCGCTGTCGCGGTGCAGCTTGATTTTCGAGATGCCGTAGTCGGCCACGAAACCGATATTCTTGAACGGGAACCACTCCACGCCGACATTGCCGCCGTAGATGTGGCCGTTGATGCGTCCGCCGTTTTTCTTGATGCCCGACGCTTCCGCATACATGCGCAAATCCGGCGTGAAGGCATGGCGCCAGCCCACTTCCAGCAGCGGCGCAAACGCGTGCTCGCCGATGGAATCGCGCGCCGTCGCCGTTTCGCCATTGACGACGCCGGTGGCCGTGCCGTTCAGGTTGGCATGGTAGTAGGCGGCGCCCAGACCGATGCCCAAGGTGTCGTTGCCGCTGCCGAGCCACCATTTATAGGCCAGCTTGGCCAGGTCCAGTTTTAAATCGGCATTCGCCGTGGCCGTGCCCGTGACGGGCTGGCCATTGATGATGGTCTCGCCCGTCAAGCTTGGCGTGTAGGATTTGTCATAGCGGTAGTAGTCGAATGCCAGGCCATGGCGGTCGCCGATCAGCAAGTCCGCCTTGATGCGCGGGATGGTCGTATGGCTTTGCTTCGATTCGGGCGCGTCGATGCGGCCAAATTGCGTGTCGGCGCCGATATTGATGCGCGGATCGGCGGAAAACGCGCCCACCGAGATGCTGACACGGTCCAGCGCGGGCGATGGCTCGGCCCGCGCCGTGGCCGCCGCCGTGGCAATGCCCAGCACGCCCATCATCATGGCGCCGCGCAAGGCGAGGTGGTGCGGGCGTGGTGGGGACAGGCGGGTGGACACGGACATGACAGACATGGGGTAACTCCTCAAAATAAAGTGAAAACTGTCGCGACGTTTTGGGCAACAGTGCAATGAGGAAATGGTAGCAATTGTTACTTTTGGATTACGTAGCCGCACGGCGCAAATTACCGTCGGATTTGTCCTACCGTATGTAAGACCTGGTTAGAGGAGAAGAAAACGATGCAAGCAATCATCGAGCTGGCGACACCGCGCTTGCTGCTGCGCCAATGGCGCGACAGCGACTTGCCGCCATTTGCGGCCCTGAATGCCGATCCCCGCGTGATGGCCTGTTTCCCGGCGGTCCTGTCGCGCGACGCCAGCGACGCGATGGCGCGGCGCTGCAGCGGATTGATCGCCGGGCGGGGCTGGGGTTTATGGGCGGTAACCTTGCGTGAAAACAATGCCTTTATCGGCATGACGGGGCTGCATAGCCCCGACGCACAATTGCCGTGCTCGCCATGCGTGGAAATCGGCTGGCGCCTGGCATTCGATTACTGGGGACAAGGTTACGCGCAGGAAGCGGCGCACGCCGCCCTGCAGGCCGGTTTCGAGCGTTTGCAATTGCCGGAGATCGTCTCGTTTACGGCCTTGCCCAACGTGCGCTCGAGCACCCTGATGGCGCGCCTGGGCATGCGTCGCGATGCTGCCACCTTCGAGCATCCGGCCCTGCCGCCAGGACACGCATTGCGCACCCATTGCCTGTATCGTCTGACGCGCGCAGAATGGTACGCACAGGAGGGAACATGAGAATCGCCGCCATTTCCGATATCCACGGCAACCTCGATGCGCTGGAGGCCGTGCTGGACGACATCGCCCGGCGTGACGTGGACGTGACCGTCAACCTCGGCGATATCGTCTCGGGCCATCTGCAGCCGCGCGCCACGGCGGCGCGCCTGATGGCCCTCGGCTTGCCCACCATCCGCGGCAACCACGAGCGCCAGCTGTTCGGCGACCCGGCCCGCATGGGCTTGTCCGACGCTTTTGCGCGCGCGCAACTATTACCGGAGCAACTGGACTGGATCGCCGCGCTGCCCGCCACCTTGCGCCTGCGCAAAGACGTGCTGCTCGTGCATGGCACGCCCAGCAGCGACCTCGTGTATTTTCTCGACAGCGTCACGCCGCAAGGCAGCCGCGCCGCCACGCCGCAGGAGGTAGCGGAACGCGCCGGCGAGACGGATGCGGCGCTGATCCTGTGCGGCCACACGCACATGCCGCGCCAGGTGCGTCTGGCCGATGGGCGGTTGATCGTCAATCCGGGCAGCGTCGGCTTGCAGGCCTACGACGACGACCACGGCTATCCGCACGTGATGGAAAACGGTACGCCGCACGCGCGCTATGCCATCGCGGAACAGGGCGCCGATGGCGCCTGGACGGTGCAGTTGCATGCGGTCAAATATGACTGGGACAAGGCGGCCCGGCTGGCGCTGGCCAACGGGCGGCCCGACTGGGTCGTGCCCTTGCGCACGGGATTCGTCGGGCCGCCTGATGTTGCTTAGCAGCTTGGCGCGCGCGTGATGGGCACGGGCACCAGTTCCGTCTTGCCGTCCTTGGCGATCACCCGGTTGATGCTGATGCTGCAGCGCTTGCCTTCCCACGAGAACGCCGCTTCGTAATCTTCGCCCGCGCGCGGCGTGAAGGTGATGTCGCCACTGCAGCTGGGCGAGACGGTTTCATAGTTGATGCCGTTGACCACATAAAATGGCGAAACGTCCTGGAAGCCGATACGCAGGCTGCTTGGCTTGTCGGCTGGAACTTCATATTCGCGGAAATAAGCTTTCGAGAAAATCCCATCCTTGCGCGACAGGTTTTTCGACGTTTCCGTCTCCGGGATGCCCAGGCTGGTATTGCTGACACTGCCGATCAGGGAACCGAAGGCGGAACTCATGCCGCCACTGGCCTTTTCCACGCCATCGCTGAACATGCCGCGGATGCAGCTGCTGTCGCGGTACAGGAAGGCCGTGGCGCCATTCTGGCCGAACAGGCGCAGGCGGCTGATGGCCGATGTTGCCGGCGCCGCTGGCGCGCTGGCCGCTTCGGTGGCGGCGGCAGCGGCGGGTGCTTCGGCGGTGGCGGTATCCTGGGCAAAACTGGCGCTGCAGAGCAACAGGGAAAAGAGGAAAACAGGTTTTTTCATTGGTTTTAATAAATTATCAAAAAGAAACAATATATACCATGCGGCAATATTTTGTTGCTTTTTTGAATCGCTTCGCCTCCCTCCAGACGCCTAGCGGAATTCTTCCGCCACCAGGTTGTACTTCTGCATCTTGTGATACAAGGTTTGTTTCGGTAATCCGAGCACTGTGCTCACTTCGCTGACGTTGCCCGCATATGCGCGCAGTTCCTGCTCGATCAGCGCGCGTTCGAAGCCGTTCACTTGCTCCGCCAGCGACAACGGGCTGGACTGGGCGCTCGCCAGCAGGCTCGAGGCGCCGCCGGCGATGCCGAGCACGAAGCGGTCGGCGATATTGCGCAGTTCGCGCACATTGCCGGGCCAGGAATGGGCCATCAGGTTGCGCATCTGGGCGCTCGAGACGACGGGCGCGGCGCGGTTGTAGCGGGCGGCGGCGGCCAGCACGAAGTGTTCGAACAGGATGGGAATATCCTCGCGCCGTTCGCGCAGCGGCGGCAGGTGCAGCACGATCAGGTTCAGGCGGTAGTACAGGTCGCTGCGGAATTTCTGCTGCTGCGACAAGTCTTCCAGGTCCAGCTTGGCCGCCGCGATGACGCGCACGTCGACGGGCGTGGGCACGTTCGAACCGAGCCGTTCGATATAGCGTTCCTGCAGCACGCGCAGCAATTTCACCTGCAGGGACAGGGGCAGGCTTTCGATCTCGTCGAGGAAAAATGTGCCCTGATCCGCATGCTCGATCTTGCCCACTTGCCGCTTGGCCGCGCCAGTGAACGCGCCCGGTTCGTGGCCGAAGACTTCGCTTTCGAAAATGCTTTCGGGAATCGCGCCGCAGTTGACGGCGACAAAGTTGTGCTTGCGGCGGTGGCTGAAGTCATGCAGGCAACGGGCCACCATTTCCTTGCCCGTGCCCGTGTCGCCATAGATCAGCACATCGGCCGGTTCATTGGCAACGTCGAGGATCAAACGCCGTATGTCGCGCATCGCCACGGAATTCCCCAATAGGCGCGCTTCGATGCCGCCGCCGTCTTCCAGCTGGCGGCGCAGGCTGTGCACTTCCAGCGTCAGGCGCCGGGTTTCCAGCGCGCGCAGGATGACGTCGACCAGCTGGTCGGATGAATATGGTTTTTCGATGAAATCGTAGGCGCCCGTGCGCATGGCGTGCACAGCCATGGTGATGTCGCCGTGGCCCGTGACGAGGATCACGGGCAGGTTGGCATCGAGCGTCTTGACCGCTTGCAGCAATTCCAGGCCGCTCATGCCGGGCAGACGCACGTCGCTCACGACGATGCCTGGGAAATCGGGTGTCAGCAGTTTATAGGCCAGCTCGGCCGAGTGGAAGGCCAGCACGTCCAGCCCGGCCAGTTGCAATGCCTGCTCGCTGCCTTCGCGTACGGTGGGGTCGTCTTCGACCAGCAAGACCTTCAAGCCGTCAAACATGTTTTTCCTCCTGCGTTGCAATCTGTAGTTCGATGGTGAAGATGGCGCCGCCGCCGGGGGCGTTTTCGGCGCGCAGCACGCCGCCGAACTGGCGCGTGATCTGTTCGGAAATGGCCAGTCCCAGCCCCAGCCCCAGGCCTTGCGGTTTGGTCGTGAAGAACGGTTCGAACAGGTGTTCATACACTTCCGTCGACAGGCCCGGCCCCGTGTCGGCCACGTGAATCAGCACCTGCTCCTGCGTGCATTCGACGGACACGCGCAGGCTGCGCACCTCGCTGCCGTTCATGGCGTCGAGCGCATTGGCGTACAGATTGACCAGCACCTGCTCCAGGCGGTTGCTTTCGCACATGGCGAAGATGTCCTCGGGCGGCAGTTGCAAAGTAAAACGCACATTTTCCACCTGCAGCCGGCGTTCGACCAGGAACAGGGCGTTGCTGATCGCCGTGGGGATCGAGACGGAGGTCAGGCTGGTCGTCGATTTGCGCGCAAAAATCTTCAATTGGCCCGTAATGGTCCCCATCCTGGCCGCAATTTGCGAGATCTTCGCCAGGTTGCGCCGCGCATCGTCGAGCCGTCCCCGCTCGAGCAGGATGACGGCATTGTCGGACATGGTGCGCAGCGCCGTCAGCGGCTGGTTGAGTTCATGCGTGATGCTGGCCGACATTTGCCCCAGCACGGCCATCTTGCCGGCCTGGAACAATTCGTTTTGCGTGATGTGGAGTTTTTGCTCGGCCTTGCTGCGCACCTCGATTTCCTGGCTCAGGCTTTGCGTCATGGCATTGAGTTCCGAGGTGCGTTCCTCGACCATGGCTTCCAGATTGTCGTAGGCATGCTGCAAGTCTTCGCGGGCGCGCAGTTTTTGCGCCACGGCCGCGCGGCGCTGGCGCAGGTAAAAGAACAGCAGCATGAAAAAGCCCAGCAGCACGCAAGAAAAGGCGGCCGCCGCGCGCGCGCTGGCCTTCGCCTGCGCCAGGTCGGACAGATAAATAAACGTCCAGCCTTGCGGCGACTTGAGCTTGATCTGCGTCATGACGCTCGAGCTGATCTTCGGTGGCGTGTCGGCATGTTCCTGCTCGCGCACGCTGATCACGCGCGCGCCGTTGCCCAGCTGGCGGTCGGAAACGAAAGGGATGGCTTCCAGCTGCTTCGAATAGTACTGGCGCGTGCGGTTGAGTTCCTCGACGATGGCGGGCGACAGCGGCGCCAGGGTCTTGTATTTCCAGTCCGCCATGGAACTGAGGAAGATCACGCCGTGCTCGTCGGCCAGCATCACCTTGTCGGCGCCTTGCACCCAGCGTTTTTCCAGGTTTTCCAGGTTCACCTTCACCGTTGCCAGGCCGAGCATGTGGCCATTCTGGTAGATGCCGTGGGCAAAGAAGTAACCGGGCTCCAAGCGCGTCGTACCCACGCCATAGAAGCGGCCCGGCGTGCCGCGCAGCGCATCCTGGGCGTAGGGGCGGAACGAGATGTTGTCGCCAATAAAGCTGTCGGGCTGCTGCCAGTTGCTGGCGGCCCGCGTGTTGCCGTCGAGGTTGCTGATGAAAATGGTCGAGGATTTCGCCTGAGCATTCATCTGCTCGAGGTAATGGTTGACGGTGTCGACCAGCACCGGGTCTTCCGGGTGCTGCAGCAGGCGGATCACGTCGCGGTTCAGTTCCAGCGTCTTGGGCAGGAAGTCGTATTTTTCCAGCGCATTTTCCAGGCTGCTGACATACACCTCGAGGCGCTGCGCGCCGCTCGCCTGCAGCTTGCCGATGGCGATGCGTTCGGTCCAGAAATACACGAGCCAGACGGTGGCCAGGCAGGCGGCCAGCACCACGCCCCAGGCCAGCGTTTCGCGGCCCGACCGTTGCGACAGGCGCTGGCGCCAGGAAAGGGTGGGTTTCGTAGTACTGCTATTCATAAACTCAGCTGCCATCTTGCAAGAACCCACAGTATCGCATTTAAGAGCCTATCCCAGTAGGGAGCGTCTTCTGCTGGCAGCACATCAGGAGCGCGGACAAGGCGTGAGGAGGATGCGTGGCGCGCCACGCGACGACGATCAACGCAGTCCCCGCTTCTGAGGGGCGCTAGCAGCGGATGTATTCATCTACTGGGATAGGCGCTAAGTAATCGCGGAAATAAAAAAGCCGCCGGATATGCATCCGGCGGCTCACGCCTATATTTCACGGACTTCACGACGTCCGACAAAATCGTAGCGAGCGGCAGTGATTTGTGGCCGAGAAGCGCAACCGTACTCTAGTACGGTGAGCATCGCCGGCCGCAAAGCGCGCCGCGCAGTAGATTTTGGCCGACGTCCTTAGAACGTGTGGCGCATACCTAAATTGAAACCGCTGGTGCCGGTGCCATCGTCGGTGGCATTGCCAACCTTGTAGGAAGCGCCGTTCTTGTTGCTGATGTGACCGTAACCTGTGTACAGGTCGCTGCGCTTCGACAGCGCGTAGAAGGCGCCGATGGCCCACTGCTGGGCGTCACGGTTGGCATTGCTCTTGTCGTTGTGGCGGATGTACGACGCGACCAGCTTGGTGGCGCCGAACGGGGCGCTGAAGCCGACCAGGATGTCATTGCTCTTGCTGTCGTCGAGGGCGCGGTTGTCGGCGTAGCCGAAGTTGCCTTGCAGCACGCCAAAGTCATAGCGCGTGGCCAGCAGGGTATTGCGGGTTTGGTGGGTCGCCAGCGCATTTTCCTGGCGGTGATGCGTCAGGGTCACGTTCAGCGGGCCGTCGATGTAATGCACGGCGCCGCCCATGCTGCGGTTTTTCGCATTGTCGCCGGCCACTTCGCCAAAGCCATACGCCAGGTCGGCCGACAGCTTGCTCCAGGTCGGCGTGCTGTATTGCACCATATTATCGATGCGGTAATTCGTCGCCATGATGTTCGACGCCGTGCCGGCCAGGCCGATGACAAACGGATCGGCCACGTCGCGCAGGGCCAGGTAGTACGGCGTATATTGGCGGCCCAGGGTGACGGCGCCGGCGCTGCCGGTCAGGCCCACGTATGACTGGCGGCCGAACAGCCGGCCGCCCTGGCCCGAGGTGCCGGTGTCGATATTGAAACCGCTTTCCAGCACGAAGGTGGCGGCCAGGCCACCACCGAGGTCTTCCTTGCCTTTGAAGCCGATGCGCGAGCCCGAGGCGACGCCGGAGGCGACGCGGTTCAGGCGGTCTCCGGCCGCATCCTTGTCGAACACCAGGCCGGCGTCAGCCACGCCATACATGGTCACACTCGATTGAGCCATGGCGCCGGTGGAGGCTGCGCCGAGGGTCAGCAGGGTAAACAGGACTTTTTTCATGAAAATCTCTCTAATAAGTTGGAATAACTACTGATCGCACTACCTGACTGCTTGTTACTCAACATCGACAACAAATAAATAGCCCGCTTGTGGCGGGCCATGGCGCTATCAGGCTTTGCTAGCGTGATCCGCTTCGCCCCAATGGCTTTCCGTGTTCTGGTTGGCCGCGTTGGCCGCAGCCGCTTCTTCCTCGGTGGCAAGGCCGCCTTCCCACTTGGCGACGACAGCCGTGGCGACGGCATTGCCGACCGCGTTGGTGGCCGAACGGCCCATGTCGAGGAATTGGTCGACACCCATCAGCAGCAACAGGCCCGCTTCCGGAATATTGAACTGGTTCAGGGTAGCGGCAATCACCACCAGCGAGGCGCGCGGCACGCCGGCCATGCCTTTCGATGTCAGCATCAGCAGAAGCAGCATGGTGATCTGCGTGCCGATCGACAGGTCGATACCGTAGGCTTGCGCGATGAACAGCACGGCGAAGGTGCAGTACATCATCGAGCCGTCCAGATTGAAGGAGTAGCCCATCGGCAACACGAAGCTGGAAATCTTGCGGTCCACGCCGAACTGGTCGAGCGCCGTCAGCAGTTTTGGATAGGCCGCTTCCGAGCTGGCCGTCGAGAATGCCAGCAGGAAGGGTTCGCGGATCAGGCCGACCAGTTTGAAGATGCGCGGGCCGATGACGACGAAGCCGGCGCCGATCAGCAGTGCCCACAGGCACAGCAGGCCCACGTAGAAGCCGCCCATGAACTTGGCGAACGTGACCAGCACGCCCAGGCCGTGCGTGGTGATGACGGAAGCCATCGCGGCGAACACGGCCAGCGGGGCCAGGTTCATGATGGTGCCGGTGATGCGCAGCATGACTTGCGCCAGCTGATCGACGACGGCCGTCAGGGTCTTGCCCGACTCGCCCAGGCCGGCCAGTGCGCCGCCGAAGAAGATCGAGAACACCAGCACTTGCAGGATTTCATTGTTGGCCATGGCCTCGATCGGCGACTTCGGCACCAGGTGCGTGAAGAAATCTTTCAAGGTGAAGGCGGCCGTTTTCAGGTTGGTCGAGGCGTGGATGTCCGGCAATGGCAAGCCCAGGTTGGTACCGAGCTGCATCAGGTTCGACAGCACCATGCCCAGCGCCAGCGAGACCAGCGAAGCGACGACGAACCAGCACATGGCTTTTAGGCCGATGCGACCGGCCGTCTTGCCGTCGCCCATGTGGGCGATGCCGACCGTCAGGGTGGAGAACACCAGCAGCGCAATGATCATCTTGATCAGGCGCAGGAAGACGTCGGTGACGATGGAAATATTGCCAGCGATTTGAGCGCTGAGCTTGGCATCAGGGAAGGCGGTGTTGCATCCATAACCGACGGCAATGCCGAGGATCATGGCAATCAGGATGTACAGGGTTAATGGCCGTTTCTTTTTCATTTTGACTCCTCCGGTGAAACGCCGCTGTGAGCGGATTATTGATAGCGAGCAACTCAAGCTTGGAGTCAATATTTCTCAAAAACAAGCCCTTGCGTGCCAGCGATTATTTGCAGCAAAACCTGTACATAGCAAAGGATATGCCTGAAATGGGAATTTGGAACCTAACTTCTTAAGTTGTTGATTTAAGGAAGCTTTTTTTGTTGTTTAGATGTCGCAACTTGGCGTGCTTGCGCGAAATATTGGACGCGCAAGCACATCGCTGTATGACTTTTCATACGCTGGTCGCGGCAGGGCGGCGGTGCGCCAAAAAGACAAGATTATCAGGACAATAAAAAAGCCCCTCCGAAGAGGGGCTTGCTGTGACGCGATGCGTGTTCTCTTGATGTCAGAACTTGATATTCGCCGTCAGGCTGAACGAACGGGGCTGGCCCGGGGTGTAGCGGAAGCCGGACTTGTTGATGGCCGCCACATAGGTCTTGTCGGCCAGGTTGTAGGCGTTCAACTGCACGTCGAGGTTCTTGTTGACGGTGTAGGTTGCCATGGCGTCGAAGACCCAGTAGGCATCCACGCGGGCCGGCGTGCCGACGGCGCCATCGGTGCCGCGCAGCATTTCACCCACGTAACGCGCGCCGCCGCCGATCTTCAGGCCGAAGGGCAGGGTGTACGAAGTCCAGCCGGTGAACGCCTGTTTCGGTGTGTAGCTGAGGTTATTGATGCCGCTGGCCGTGACGACCTTGCCCGACTCGACCTTGGTATTCATGCGCGTGTAGCCGGCGCTGACCAGCCAGTTCGGCATGATCTCGCCCACCATGCCGATTTCGACGCCCTGCACGCGTTTCTTGCCATTCTGATAGTAGATCAGGTCGACGGGATCTTGCTCTACTTCATTTTTCACGTCCGTCTGGTAGACGGCGGCCGAGAACGACAGTTTTTGCTTCAGGAAATCCCACTTGGTGCCGATTTCCTTGGTGGTGGTTTCCTGCGGATCATAGATTGGGTTTTGCGCGCTGCTGGCGCCCGTGCTCAGCGTGAAGTTGGTACCCGGCGGCGCCTTCGAGGTGGCCCACAGCGCATATACGCTGCTGTCCGGCGTCGGCTTGTACAGGGCCGAGATCTTGCCGTTGGCGAAGGTGTCGTTCAGGGTGATGTGAACAGGAATAGGCGTGCCCACCGGCAATTTTTGCACCTGGCCTGCGGCGACGGCCGTTTGCAGGGTGACGGCGTCATACGTGGTGTTGAAGTGATCGAAACGCACGCCGCCGTTGAAGATCCATTTGTCGCCGAACTTGACGGTGTCGAAGACATAGACGCTTTGCGTGTTGACTTCGCCTTGGCTGTAGGCGCCGCTGCGCACGGGCTGGTAGCCGGTGACGGGGGCGCGCGGGTCCGGATGGTACAGATTGGCGTCCGGCATGGTGCCCAGGCTGGCGGGCACATAGCTGTAATTGGTCTGCTTTTCGCTGGTGAATTCGGCGCCGGCCACCACGGAGTGCTTGAGCACGCCCGTATCGAATTGCGCGCTGACCACGGTCTGGTTGGTCAGAATCGTGTTTTCCTGATCCTTCACGGTGCGCAGCGAGCGCGCCAGGGTCCAGGTCGACGGATCGGTAGCCACCGGCGTCTTCAGGTTGGCGGTGCTGCCCATGAAGGCCGTCAGCAGGTAATCCTGCTGGGTCTTGCCGTAGCGCGTGGTGTTCTGGATCTGCACGTTGGGCAAGAAATCATGATCGATGCGCAAGGTAGCCATATCGGCCTTGACCTTGTCGTGGTCCGCGGTGGAACCGTAGAAATTCTTCGGATCGACCTTGGCGGCGCTATTCAGGAAGGTGCGGATGACCTTGTTCGTCGGCGTGATACTGTCCGGCGTGCTGTAGCCGGGCAGGCCGATGGTGGGCACGAAGCCGTCGGGCACATTATTTTGATCCACGTGCAGGTAGCTGGCCGTGATGCGCGTCGGCTTGCCGATGCCGAAGGTGACGGTAGGCGCGAAGGCCCAGCGCTTGTTCTTGACTTCGTCGCGCGCCGGATTGCCGCTGTCCTGCGTCATCAGGTTCAGGCGGAAAGCCGTGCCGGAATCGGCGTCGATGATGCGGTTCCAGTCGGCCGTGGCGCGTTTCTGCTTGCCGCTGCCCGCCGTCAGCAGCGAATTGAACTTGTTTTCCAGGGTGGCCGTCTTGCTGACCAGGTTGATCGAACCGGTCGGCGAACCGCGGCCGCTGTCGGTGCCCGCCGGGCCTTTCAGCACGTCGATCTGTTCGATGTTGAAGACGTCGCGCGAGATGGAGCCCACGTCGCGCACGCCATCGACATAGATACTGCCCGACGCATCGAAGCCGCGCATGTAGACCGCGTCGCCCGTGTTCGTGTTGCCGTTTTCACCGAGGAAGAAGGTACCGACGCCGGGCGTGTTGCGCAGCGCATCCGTCAAGGTCAGCGCGCCTTGCTGTTCGATCAATTCCTTCTTGATGACGACGATGGTTTGCGCCGTGTTGACGAGATCTTCCGTGTATTTCGGCGACGAGGCTTTTTCGGCCTTGAAGTCATTTTCCTTGGAGCCCACGACCTTGATTTCGTTCAGGGTTTGCTGCGATGCCGGCGCGCTTTGCCCGACGGGGTCGGCCGCCTGGGCGGCGACGGGCAGCAGCATGACGGCCAGGGCGGCGCCGATGTGCTGGTTGAAACGGGTTGGGGCGTGTTTGCGGCTCTTGATTGCCATCTTGCTCTCTCGAAAAGGTCAGGGTAGTGGTTCCTGGCTGGCTCTGCGCCGCAGTGCTTGGACACGCGGGCATGTGGCTGGCGATGGAGACGGAATAGGCGGTATTGTAATAACCGGGCGCTATTTCGTAAATGAGAATCGTTATCAGTATCGTTTACGCAACGGATTGGACGTAACGCAAAAAAAACACGCTCATGGCTCATGAATGCTTGCTTTGCGGCCCGGCCGCTGCTATGCGCGCAAGCCTACGGCGGCGGGAGTATGATGAGCAACCTTTACAAATTTCTTCCCAGCATGCTGCGCACTCCCCTTGCCTTCGTCCCCCTGATCGACACGCCCGAACCGGCCCCGGCCGCCACCGAGACGCTGACGCTCGTCTTTCACCGCGGGCGTTTATTGTTGCGTACGCCCGAGCTGACCCTGCCCACTGCCGCCGAGGCGGCCGCGCTCGATATCGACCTGAGCCGCGCCCAGCCCGTGGGCTGGTGGCAGGGCCGCTATTGCCAGACGGTCTGGACGGATGCGGAGTTGTTGCCCGCCGATAGCGGCCTGGCGTATCACGGCCTGCGTTCGCTATTCAACGCCGTCGACGATGACTTCCTGGGCCTGGCCAGCCGCGCCGCGCAGCTGGCCGAGTGGGCGCGCACGCACCGCCACTGCGGCGTGTGCGCCACGCCCATGCAGCGCACGCGCGGCGAACGCTGCTTTACGTGCGCCGCCTGCGGCATGCTCGCGTACCCGCGCATTTCGCCCGCCATGATGGTGCTCATCCGCAAGGGCGACCGGGTGTTGCTGGCGATGCATAAAAATTCGCCATCGCAGCGCTTCAGCCCGCTGGCCGGTTTCCTGGAGGCGGGCGAATCGATCGAGGAAGCCGTGCACCGCGAGGTGATGGAGGAGGTGGGCTTGCGCGTGCATAACTTGCAGTACTTCATGAGCCAGTCCTGGCCGTTTCCCCATTCGCTGATGATCGCGTTTACGGCCGATTACCTCGACGGCGAGATCCGCCTCGACGAGAACGAGATCGCCGAGGCGCGCTGGTTCGGCCCCGGCGATGTCTGGCCGGAAGCGAGCTCTAGCGTGTCGATTTCGGCGCTGCTGGTCGGCGCGCACCGGCCGCCGGCGCGGTACTAAACCAGGGGCTGCCCAGGCAGCCTGCCGCATTTTCTATATACTGGCGGCAATTGAAAATTTTAGGATGGTTTAGCATGTCTCAAGAAGAATTCTCCGAAAACGACTGGCGCCGGCTGATCAGCAGCCTGGGTGAAGATCCGCAGCGTCCCGGCCTGCTGGAAACGCCGGCGCGCGTGGCAAAAGCCTGGAAACATTGGACCTCCGGCTATGGCCAGGACCCGGTGGACTTGCTGAAAGCCTTTGAAGATGGCGCGGAACAGTACAACGAGCTGATCGTCGTGCGCGGCATCCCCGTCTACAGCCACTGCGAACACCATCTGGCGCCGTTCTTCGGCAAGGCCACCATCGGCTACGTGCCCAACGGCAAGATCGTCGGCCTGTCGAAACTGACGCGTCTCGTCGATTGCTTCTCCAAGCGCCTGCAAGTGCAGGAACGCATGACGATGCAGATCGCCAATGCCCTGATGGAAGTGCTGGAACCGAAATCGGTGGGCGTGGTCGTACGCTGCCGCCACCTGTGCATGGAAAGCCGCGGCATCCGCACGCCGGGCGAAGAAACCATCACCTCGGCCATGCTGGGGGAGATGCAGCCGAACCTGGCGCTGCGTACGGAATTTCTGGCGCTGGCGCGCGAAGTCTGATTTTCGAAGACGATGCGTGACGAAGGCGGCATATGCCGCCTTTTTTCATGCGCGTCCGGATTCCCGTTCCGCCAGGTAGCGCGCCGGCGGCTTGCCCACGGCCTTGCGGAACATGGTGACAAAACCGCTGGTGTTTTCATAACCGAGTTCGAGCGCCACCGCTTTCACGCTGTGGCCTTGCGCCAGCCGCTGCAAGGCCAGGATCACGTGCAGTTGCCGGCGCCAGCGGCCCACGCTCATGCCCATTTCCTCCAGCGACTGCCGGGTCATGCTGCGCTCGCTCATGCCGATGCGGCTGGCCCACTCGGCCAGCGTGCTTTTATCGGCCGGCTGCGCCAGCAGCAGGGCGGCCAGGCGGCGCAGGCGCGCATCGCGCGGCATCGGCAGATGCAAGTCTTCCACGGGCGCGACCGCCAATTCGTCGAGCAGGGTGGCCACCAGGCGCTCCTGCGCGCCCTGCAGCGCGGCCAGGGTGGGAAAACCGGCCGCCTTGGCGATCAGTTCGCGTAGCAACGGCGAGACGGCCACGGTGCAACAGACGGCCGGCAGGGCCGGCGCCATGGCCGGTTCGACAAACAGGCAGTAGCATTCGGCCTCGCCCACGCCTTGCGCCGAATGCATCAGGCCGCCCGGTATCCAGACGGCGCACTGGGGCGGCACGATCCACACCCCACTTTCTACTTCACAATGGATCACGCCCCGCGTGGCGTACAGCAGCTGCCCCTTGCGGTGCTGGTGCGGCGCCTGTTCCGCATCTTCGGGCACGCTGGCCAGGCCCACTGCCAGCAGGGGCCGCAGCACGCCGTCGACGTCGAAATCGATGATGGCGGCGCCGGTGTCCAGACCCAGGTGGGCCGTCAGCATGCTGGGCAAGAGGGGGTGGGGCATGGGAATACTTTGGCTGGATTGAACAATATTGTGGCTATTGTATGCAATGACGTCGGACGCCGTCATCGGTATCGTATGGCTATCCGCAGCCCCGCTTCAACGGCAACCGCCGCCGCCAGAGTTCTGATGAAGGCCAGGAGGAACGGCAACCCCCTTGAAGGAGTCTCTCATGCAACTCGATATCACCGATTTCCCCCTCGTCTGGATGCGCCGCGATCCAGCCGCAGAGCGCCACGACGAAGCCTTGTTCGCCCAGTTCGAATCCCTGCTGGCGCGCCAGCAGGCGTTTGTCATTCTCAGCGAAGAAGGCCTGGACGAGGATGGGCATGAGCATCCGCAGGAACAGCGCAAGCGCGCCGTACTGTGGATGAAACGGCACAAGGCCGCCCTGCGCGCGTATATCCAGGGCATGGTGCTGGTCGAACCGAGCGCCGCCAAGCGCCTGGCCGGCAAGGCCTTTGCCGTCATGTTCGGCCAGTTCTGGGGCTACCCCCTGCATTTCGGCACCAGCCGCGACGACGCGCTCGACATCGCCCAGCATTTGATCAAGGCGTGGCTGCCGCCAAGGGAGGGCTGGGAAACTCAAGAGCACCTGACAAAACCGTAGCGAGCGGCAGTGATTTGTGGCTAAGAAGCGCAACCGTATTTCTAGTACGGTGAGCGTCGCAGGCCGCAAAGCGCGCCGCGCAGTAGGTTTGGTCAGGTGTTTTAGTGGCGATAATCGTTGACAAAGTGTTTTGTAAAGTTGTACTTGCTGCCGCCGTCGAGCAAGTCGACCAGGCGTTTCGGCGCCGAGGCCGACATGAAGGCGTCGGCGGCGCCGCCCGTGCTGCGGAACTTCATGCCCGGGCTGAGGATCTGGTTGGCGCCGATCTTCAGGTGCTGAAAGCTTTTCGTTTTCTCATTGTTGAGAATGAAGTGCAATTCCTGCTTGAAGGTCAGGAAGGGGATCTTCAGCCACCAGCCTTCGTCCGTGCCATAGCTGGCGACGCTGGCAAAATGCGTGTTCTTGTCCGTCAGCGTGGGTTTGCCCAGGCGGTCGTTAATGCGTTTCATGGCTTCATTCTTGGTCATGCTGTGCTTTCGTGATTCGATCTATGCGGCGTGCATTCTGACACAGGCGCGCCGTCGCGTGCCATGGAATGCCTCAGAGTAGCAAAATCAGCGAGCCAAGCACGATCAAGCCGCCCCCGGCCGCCGCTTTCAGGGTGAACGGTTCGCCCAGCACCAGCCAGCCGGCCAGCATCACCAGCGCCACGCTGAGCTTGTCGACGGGCGCCACCAGCGAGACGGGGCCCAGCTGCAGCGCGCGGAAATAGCACAGCCACGACAGCCCCGTGGCCACGCCTGAAGCGATCAGGCAAGTCCAGCCTACCCAGTTGCCGCCGCTGGGGCGCTGCCACTCCGCGCGCAGCGAGATGATGGCCGCCGTGACCAGCAGGATGACGCCCGTGCGTATCAGGGTGGCCATGTTGCTGTTCAGATGGGCTACGCCCAGCTTGCCGAGGATGGCTGTCAGGGCCGCAAACACGGCCGACAGGATGGCAAAGCCTTGCCAGGTAAACGTGGTCGACATGGAACTCCCTGCGCGGTAAGGAACTGCAGTGACTGTAGCCCAAAAGAATGGCGGCCGCTGGCCCCTTTTTTATTGCGACGCAACATCAATTCTCATCAATTGTCGCAACGCATTAACAACACCGAGCAAAAATCATTGCCTTCCGGCATTGTAAATGTCGGTCGTTCAAGCGTATGCTGGAGTCGTCTGAATGGTGTCGCCAGAGCACCGTCGTCGCCGCATTCCGGGCTTGCCCAGCTGGAAGCGGGCCACGCCCCATTGCCGCAAATAGATAGTTGGAGACACAGCATGAAGAAATTGACGTTCCAGCAGAAGTTATGGATTCCCCTGATTTGCAGCTTGTTGTGCATCACCGTTATTTTTGTCTATAACGCCCTGGAAATCCGCAAGATCCGCATCGAAGAGCGCAGCGCCGACCTGAGCAATGCCGCCGACCTGGGCCTGGGCGCCGTCAAGATGTTCGGCGACCTGGCCGCCAGCGGCGCCTTGACGAAGGAAGAAGCGCAGAAGCAGGCCGCGGCCGTCATCAAGAGCATGCGTTTCGGCGAGACCGGCTATTTGTCCATCATCAACCTCGATGCCGTCGTCGTGATGAATCCCGCCGCGCCGCAAACGAATGGCAAGAACATGGCGGATTTTAAGGATGCCAACGGCACCTATCTGTACCGTGACATCGTCGCCGTCGGCAAGAGCGATGCGGGCAAGGGCTTCGTCCATTATTATTTCCCCCGTCCCGGCCAGAAGAATCCCGAGCCGAAGATGAGCCGCGTGGTGGCCTACAAGCCATGGGCCTGGACCCTGGTGGTGGGCGTGTACATGGACGATATCGACGCGGCCTTCCGCCAGTCGCTGATCACCTCGCTGGGCGTGCTGCTGCTCGTGTGCGCGCTGCTGGCCGCCGTCGTCGTGGCCATCAACCGCAGCCTGCGCCATGCGCTGGGCGGCGATCCCGAGTATGCGGCCGACGTGGCCGCCCAGATCGCGAATAACGATCTGAGCGGCGCCGTGCGCACGCATGCCAACGACCGCCACAGCGTGCTGTACGCGATGAAAACCATGCAGGCCAACCTGGTCGACGCGATCAGCGAAATCCGCCATAGCGCCGAGACGATCGCCACGGCATCGAGCGAGATTGCCAGCGGCAATATGGACTTGTCGGCGCGCACGGAAATGCAGGCGAGTTCGCTGGAAGAAACGGCGGCCTCGATGGAGGAATTGACCTCGACCGTGACGCAGAACGCGGGCAATGCCGTGCAGGCGAATGAACTGGCGCAGTCCGCTTCCGCCGTGGCCCGCCAGGGCGGCGCCGTGGTGGCGCAGGTGATCGGTACCATGGACACCATCAACGCTTCGTCGCGCAAGATCGTCGACATCATCGGCGTCATCGACGGCATCGCCTTCCAGACGAATATCCTGGCCTTGAACGCGGCCGTGGAAGCGGCGCGCGCGGGCGAACAGGGACGCGGCTTTGCCGTCGTGGCGTCGGAAGTGCGCAATCTGGCCCAACGATCCGCTGGCGCAGCGAAGGAAATCAAGGAACTGATCGGCGCTTCCGTCGACAGCATCGCGGCCGGCAGCACGCTCGTCGCACAAGCGGGCACGACCATGGATCAGGTGGTGGCCAGCGTGTCGCGCGTGACCGACATCATGGCCGACATCACGGCCGCCTCGCACGAACAAAGCACGGGTATCGGCCACGTCAACCAGGCGATCACGGAGATGGACAGCGTGACGCAGCAAAATGCGGCACTGGTGGAAGAGGCGGCGGCAGCGGCATCGAGCATGCAGGATCAGGCGGCCGTGCTGGCGCAGCTGGTGGCGCGCTTCAAATTGTCGGCGCAGGAACCGGGAACGTCGCCGCGTCTGGCGGCAAGCTCGGCAGGCGCGCCACGCGCCGTGGCGAAAAAGCCGCTGCGCAGCCTGGCGGCGCGCTAAGGACTTACTGGGCTGGCGCCGCCGCTTGCGGCGCCGGTTCGAATTCCAGCTTGTCATCGACGACCACGAATTGCCCGACCGGCTGGCCCAGGTCGGCTTTCGGGTCGTTTTCCATTTCCGTCAGCGCATTGCAGGTATTCGTTTCCGCCTGCCACAGCTGCTTGCCCATGCGGATATTCCACAGGCCATCGCCGGCCGCGAACAGCTCGACGGTGATGTCGGCCGGCGCATCGGTGGACAGCGTATGCAGGCGCTGGCATTGCGGCAGATTGGTGGCCATCAGCTGCACTTCCACGGTATCTTGCCAAAAATAACGTTGCTGGCGACGCACGGTCAGGGAATGGTCTTGCCCATCGAACATATAGATGGCGAAGTCCTGGACACAGCCTGACAGCAGGACGGACAGCGTGACGATCAGGAGTTTGCGCATGGTCGGCTTTCTTGGTTGGTGCTCTGGAATGTCGGGATGCCTGCGTGACGGCGCTAGTGAATGCTTGCGCTGCCTGGACGCCGTCTTGTTTTTCGCTTACGTGGCATTATATCCATGCATATCAGTTGCGGCGCGACAATAGTTCTGCCAAGTTCGCCTGCCCTACTTATCTACCTGGAAAGACCACGATGATCGACCTGTATTACTGGACCACGCCCAACGGGCACAAGGTGACGATGTTCCTGGAAGAAGCGGGCATCCCCTACAACATCATTCCCGTGCATATCGGCAAGGGCGAGCAGTTCAAGCCCGAGTTTCTTGCCATCGCGCCCAACAACCGCATCCCCGCCATCGTCGACCAGGCGCCGGCCGATGGCGGCGCGCCGCTGTCCCTGTTCGAGTCGGGCGCGATCCTGCAATACCTGGCCGAGAAAAGCGGACAATTCCTGCCGGCCGATGTGCGGGGACGTGCCGAAGTGATGCAATGGCTGTTCTGGCAAATGGGCGGACTCGGTCCCATGGCCGGGCAAAACCACCATTTCGTGCAATATGCGCCCGAACCGATCGACTACGCCATCACGCGCTACGTGAACGAAACGAACCGGCTATACGGCGTGCTGAACAAGCGCCTGGCCGACCGCGCATTCGTTGCCGGCGATACATACTCCATCGCCGACATGGCGATCTACCCGTGGATCGTGCCGCATGCGCGCCAGCGCCAGAAGCTGGAAGATTTCCCGCACCTGGCGCGCTGGTTCGCGGCCATCGCCGCCCGTCCCGCCACCGTGCGCGCGTATGCCCGCGCCGCCGACATCAATGTGCAGCCGACGGTCAGCGAGGACGCGAAAAGCGTGCTGTTCGGGCAGACGGCGAAGACGCTGGGCTGATCGGCCGTCAGTTACCCCGGTACGTGGAAAAACCGAAAGGACTGAGCAGCAGCGGAATGTGATAGTGCTGGTCGGTCTTTTCCACGTGAAATTGCACGGGGATTTCCGGGAAAAAAGTTTCCTGTTTCAGGCGCGCATAGTGTTCGCCTGTTTGAAACACGATGCGGTAGTCGCCCGCCTGCATGGGCGTCCCGGCCGGATACATGGCCGCGATGCGTCCCTGCGCGTTCGTCACGGCGCTGCCTAATTGTTGCCAAGCATCCCCTTTTTTCTGCTCCAGGGTGACCGTCACGCCCGCCGTCGGCTGGCCGCTCTGCAGGTCGAGGATGTGCACGCTCAAGGGATTGGCGGCCAGCGCCATGCTGGACAGGCTGGCGAGGGTCAGGGCGGCGGTGATTTTTTTTAAATAGGTCATTGTTGTTGCTTTCAAAGGGTGGGCGAATCGAGTTCAGGAATGGCGGCCAGGGCGGCATGGGCGCAGGCGCGGTCTGGCAGGGCGCCACCGCCACCGGCGACGCCGATGGCGCCGACGACTTCGCCCTTGGCGCGCAAGGGCAGGCCGCCGCCCAGCAGCAACAGTTCCGGCACGGTCGTCAAATTGGCCATGTCGGGATTGCCGCGCGCGGCCACGGCGAGCGCCTGGGTATCGTTTTTCGTCGACAGGGCCGTGTAGGCCTTGCGCCGGCTGGCCTCCGTGTTGTGCGGCCCGACGCCATCGGCGCGCTGCACGGTCACGACATTGCCGCCACGGTCGAGTACGGTGACGACGATATGCCGGCCTTGCGCCTGGCACGCGCCGATGGCCGCATTCGCCAGTTTGTTGGCCGCCGCCAGCGACAGGTCGTCGACCTTGCGCAGCTGGGCGTGGACGGGGCTGGCCAGCAGGCACAGCAGGGTACTGCCGAAAAGTAGGGTTTTCATGTGGCTGTCCGTTGAAAAGGTAGCGCCAGTATGGCCAGTGTTACCCTACGAGAAGATGATCGCCGCATGACATTTTTATCATCCGCGGCGGTCTGTGCGCGGCGTAGAATGGTTTTATATTCTCCTTAGAAAGCGGCCATGCGTATCCTGGTAATCGAAGACGAACCGAAGACGGGCGACTATCTGCTGCGCGGCCTGGCCGAGTCCGGCTTTACGGTGAGCCTGGCGCGCAATGGCCGCGACGGCTTGCATATGGCAAGTACGGAGTCACCCGATCTCATCGTGCTCGACGTGATGCTGCCCATCATGGACGGCTGGCAAGTCTTGCGCGCGCTGCGCCTGCAGGAGGGCGGCGCGGACGTGCCCGTCATCTTCCTCACGGCGCGCGACGAAGTGCAGGACCGGGTCAAGGGGCTGGAACTGGGCGCCGACGATTACCTGGTGAAACCGTTCGCCTTTGCCGAACTGGTGGCGCGCATCCGTACCCTGCTGCGGCGCGGGCCGCCCCGCGAAGACGACGTGATCCGCATCGGCGACATGGAAATCGACGTGATGAAACGCAAGGTCAGCCGGCAAGGCCAGCGCATCACGCTGACGGCCAAGGAATTCGGCTTGCTGCATTTACTGGCGCGGCGCCAGGGCGAGGTCTTGTCGCGCTCCATCATCGCCTCGCAAGTGTGGGACATCAATTTCGAGAGCGACACCAACGTCATCGACGCGGCCATCCGCCGCCTGCGCAGCAAGCTCGACGATCCGTTCGAACCCAAGCTGATCCACACCTTGCGGGGCATGGGCTATGTCTGCGAATTGCGCGCGCCCAGCGCTCCCGACAGCGGCGCCGCCGCATGAAATTCTCGCAACTGCGCCGCTCGCTGACCCTGCGCGTCACGCTCGTCTTCGTGCTGATCGTGGCGCTCGTGTCGGCCGGGCTGGGCATGCATCTGTACCGCTCGTTCGTGGCGGAAATCGAGCGCCGCGACGATATTCTATTGCTGGGCAAGCTGCGGCAGATCCAGCAATTACTCGGCAATGCCGGCACGCTGGACATCATCCGCGAGCGGCCCCAGTATTTCCGCGACACCATGAGCGGGCAAGAAAATTCCCTGGTCCGTATCGTGCGCGCCGATGGCACGCGGTTGATCGATGTCAATCCGAACGGCGAGACGGTGGCGCATGCTGTTCCCGTCGCCGTCGATGCGCCCGTGACGGCTAGCGACATCGTCAGCTGGACCAGCCGCGACGGTTATCCGGCCAGGGTCGTGGCGGCCAGCGCGCGCATCGGCGATCCGGCGCAGATGGCCGATATTGTCGTCGCCCGGGTCTACGGCGACCGCACGGCCATGTTTGCCGCCTACCGCTGGCAGATCGTTGTCTCGGTGGCCGTCAGCGCGCTGGTGGCGGCGTTGCTGGCCAGCGTGATGCTGCTGCGGGGACTGCGGCCGTTGCGCAATATCGCCGCCCATGCGGCCCTCGTGCGGCCCGGCAAGCTGGGCCAGCAGCTGGAGGCGCGCGATGCGCCCACGGAACTGCTGCCCCTGATCCAGGCCTTGAACGCCATGCTGGCGCGCCTGCAGGAAGGATATGCGCGGCTGTCGCAGTTTTCCGCCGACCTCGCGCATGAATTCCGCACGCCTGTCACCAATCTGCTGGGGCAAAGCCAGGTCATGCTGGCGCGCCCGCGCAGTGCGCACGAGTATGAACAGCTGGTGTCGTCGAATGTGGAGGAGCTGGAACGGCTGTCGCGCATGATCGACAGCATGCTGTTTCTGGCGCGCGCGCAGCAGGAAGAGATGATCCTGATCAAGCAAGCCTTGCCCGTGCAGGAAGAGTTTTTGCGCCTGGCCGATTTCTTTGAAGGCCTGGCCGAGGAGCGCGGGCTGGCGCTGGCCTGCCACGGCAGCGGCATGGTGACGGCCGAGCCGCAACTGCTGCGCCGTGCGCTCGGCAATTTGCTGTCGAACGCGATCCGCCACGCGGCGCCCGGCAGCACGATTTTATTGCGTTCGCACGCGGCCAACGAGGGCGTGGAACTGAGCGTGAGCAACCTCGGTCCCGCCATTCCCGCCCGCCACCTGCCACACCTGTTTGAGCGCTTCTACCGCGCCGACCCGGCCCGCAGCGACTCGGCCGCCTCCACAGGTTTAGGTTTGGCCATCGTCACGGCCATCATGCAATTGCACGGCGGCAGCGCGACGGTGGCATCCGACGCGGCCGCCACGACGTTTACCTTGGTTTTCCCGGCGTAATATTGACGGTGGTGGTGTCGGATTACGCGCTTGCGCGCTAATCCGACCTACGTCTTGGTTTTCCCGGTGCAGCAACGTAGATACTGTTATCCCCGTCAAGCGGCGTGCAAGGCCGGATCAAATATTTTTCCCGACCTGAGCACGCCGAATGCCACGTGCACCAGCTTGCGCATCATGGCGCCGATGATCAGC
>NZ_JBNYXP010000022.1:0-45319 GCF_051380725.1 Janthinobacterium glycogeni
AAAGATTTCCGCGCCGTCGCAACTCGCTACGACAAACGCGGACACAACTATCTGGCAGTCGTGATTATCGCAACAATGATTCTATGGCTCATCTGAAATCAGTCAGACAGACCCTAGGCGCCAAGTCGAAGACAGTACGCTAGTACGGCGAGACGCCGGCAACAACGTCCTGCACAGCTTGTCACGCGTGGCGCTTGAAGTCGCGGAAGCGGAAGCCAACTAGGAACAGGGTGGCAAAGTACGCCACGCCGCACACAGCCACCACCAGGGCCAGCGCACCGGCCCGCAGCAGCGGATGGGCTTGCATGGCGATCCAGTCGATGCGCATGGCGCCAACATACGCGACGCCGCCCATCACGATGAGGGCCGGCAGCAGGCGCGCGAAGAATTTGGCCCAGCCCGGTTTCGGCTGGTAGATGCCGCGCTTGCGCAAGCCCCAGTACAGGAAGCTGGCGTTCAGGCAAGCACCCAGGCCGATCGACAGGGCCAGGCCGGCCACGGCGATGTAGGGCACGAACAGCAGATTCATCAGCTGCGTAGCGATCAGCACGCCGATGGCGATTTTCACGGGCGTGCGGATGTCCTGGCGCGCATAGAAGGCGGGCGCCAGGGTTTTCACGAGGATGATGCCGATCAGGCCCAGGCTGTAGGCCACCAGCGGCTGCGTCGACATGGTGACGGATTCGGCCGTGAACTTGCCGTAGTGGAAGAGGGTGGCAATCAGCGGTGTGGCCAGGGTCGCCATGCCGACGGCGGCGGGCAGGGCCAGCAGGAAAGTCAAACGCAAGCCCCAGTCCAGCAAGGCCGAGTATTCCGTCTTGTCGCCGTCCACGTTCGCTTTCGACAGGCTGGGCAGCAAGATGGTGCCCAGGGCCACGCCCAGCATGGCGGTCGGGAACTCCATCAGGCGGTCCGCATACGACAGCCAGGAAATACTGCCTTCGGCCAGGCGCGAGGCGATGCTGGTATTGATCATCAGGCTGATCTGCGCAGCAGACACGGCGAACACGGCCGGGCCCATCTTTTTCAGCACGCGGCGCACGCCGCCGTCGGACAGGCCGATGGCGGGATTGATCGACAGACGCGGCAGCATGCCGATCTTGATCAGCGCGGGAATCTGGATGGCCACCTGCAGCAGGCCGCCGGCGAACACGGCGATGGCCATGGCGTAGATCGGCTGTTTTAAATAGGGCGCGAGGAACAGCGAGGCGGCGATGAACGACAGATTCAGCAGCACCGGCGTGAACGCGGGGATCTTGAATTCGCGCCAGGTATTTAAAATGCCGCCGGCTAGGGCCACGAACGACATGCAAGTAATATAAGGGAACATCAGCCGCGTCATCCACACGGCCGCGTCAAAGGCGCCCGGGTCCTTGGACAAGCCCGTGGCGATCACGTAGACGAACCATGGTGCGCCGACGATGCCGATGGCGGACACGAGCAGGGTGGCCCAGACGAGGGTGGTGGCCACATGGTCGGCCAGTTGCTTGCTCGCTTCCTGGCCGTGCTGGTTCTTGTATTCAGACAAGATCGGTACGAAGGCTTGCGAGAACGCACCCTCGGCAAACAATCGGCGCAACAGGTTGGGGATGCGGAAGGCAACAATGAAGGCGTCCGTGTAGGCGCCGGCGCCAAAGGCGCGCGCGAACAGGCTTTCGCGCAATAATCCGGTTACACGGGACAGCATGGTCATGCTGGAAATGGCGGCGAGGGTTTTAAGCAAGTTCATGGGGGCAGATTATAGCCGGGCGCGGTACCGTTAAACGGTTAAAATATGGTAACAAACGCTGCCGATTCGCTGCGCATTCGCCCTTGCCAGTCCCATTTTCAGGTGTTTTTGGCGTGATACACGGTTTTTTGATTTGCCCCCGCTTGAAAATATCGCTATAATCGAAGGCTGTACAGAATTCTGTTACGCAGACACTAATGTTTGACAGGCACTGGTTTGGCACACATGGTTCGGCAGACGCACAGAACGCACCGGTTGGCAAACACTAATGTTTGCAAACGCACTTTGACCCTGTTTTAGGAAATTCCATGGCAAATACCGCACAAGCGCGCAAACGCGCTCGTCAAGCAGTTAAGCAAAACGCACACAATTCGTCCCAACGTTCGACCTTGCGCACGGCTATCAAAGCTGCTCGCAAAGCGATCCAGGGCGGCGACAAGGCAGCTGCTGCTGCAATCTTCCAAGCATCCGTGTCGACCATCGACCGTATCGCAGACAAGAAGATCATCCACAAAAACAAGGCAGCTCGCCATAAGAGCCGTCTGGCAGCTGCTTTGAAAGCACTGTCCGCTTAATATTCGCCAGCAGGCAAGCCACCACGGTGGCCTTGCCTGTGCCGGTACGCTGGCACTGGTTGAAAAGCAAAAACCCGCAGATTCGTTCTGGCGGGTTTTTTCGCGTTATTATTGGCTATGTCACCGTCAGATGTGGGAATGCGCCCAGTGTTGCTTTCAATAACGTTTCGGGTGAGCGGATGCGTCTGGCGTCGAGTATCCAGCGCCAGCCCAGGTAATTTGGCAGGTAACGCGTGGCCACGCCGTGAAACGGACGCAGCCATTGCCGCAGGCGGCTGTGATACGCATTGACGTTCTGCACGTGCGCGGCGCCCTGCACGCGGATGCCGGCGCGCAAGTTGACGGCCTGATGACTGATTCCCGCTTCCCGCGCAAACGCCCGGTAGGCGGCATGGCCATCCGTGACCAGCAGGATATCCTTATCGACGACAGGCAACAAACAGCGGTGCAGCTGCGCCTTCGTCAGTTGCCCTTTGCCCGTGACGAAATCGAGGGTCTGGCCCGTGCGGTCGCGCGCCACCAGGATGCAGACTTGCTCGTTGGATATGCCGCGCCGTTGCGCATGGCCGCCACGGCGGCGGGCAGGACGCGTCATCTGCCTGGAGCCCTTTTCCGATTCCAGTACGTAGAGTTCATCGGCCTCGGCGATGCCATGCAGGCCGTGCGGCCGGTCCGTTTTTGCCAACGATAAAAACCGGTGGCGCCAGCGAAACGTGGTGTTGCGGTGCACGCCCAATTGGCTGGCCGCCTTGCGTACCGACCGGGAATCGAGCAGGCAATCGGCGTAGTCGAGCCACAGCGATTTATGGCGCAGGCGGGCCAGCGGCGTGCCGGTGAGCGCATTGAAGGTGCGCCCGCAAGGCACGCAGCGGTAGCGCTGCAGGCCTTGCGCATGGCCATGCCGGTGCAGGTGAGCCGAACAGCAGGCGGGACAGGCCAGGCGCGGCTGCGCCACGCCCTCCAGCAACGCGACGGTCGCATCGTGTGGCGTGTTGCCACGCAGCAGGGCCATGCCTGCCTGCCGCTGGCGCCGGTTCAACTGCGCAAACTGCGCGATAAAGCGGATCCATTTGGCTGGCTGCATGATCTGCTCCCTGTGTGGTGGGTATGCAGAGTCAGACAGCACAGCCATGGGAAGATTCCGGCATGTCCCCTATTTTACGAGGACAGAGCCTTATTATTCGGTCTTTTTAAGGCCGCGTCCGCCAGCGCCCGGACGCCACATCCTAGTGCGCCGCCGGCAAGTTGCCGATGCTCATGCCCGGCTTGATGTTCTTTTGCTTGAACCAGCCCAGGTGCATTTCCAGCGCATAGCGCACGGGCACGGTCTTCGTGGAGCAATGGCTGTCGAGCGTATGCGGCTGCATGTCTTCGATGTTGACGATCTTGCCGCTGGCATCGATAAAGGCCACCGACAGGGGCAGCGGCGTGTTTTTCATCCACATGCATTGCGTCGAGGGATTGCCAAAGACAAACAGCATGCCCGCATTTGCCGGCATTTTTTCACGGTACATCAACCCCTGTTCGCGTTGCTCTTCTGTCGCCGCCACTTCCGCCTGGATCAAATGCATGCCGGCCGACAGCTGCAAGCTTTTTGTTTGCGCCTGGACCAGGCTGGCGCAAGACAACAGGGCGATGGACAGGCAGAGACGGCGTAGGGGATTTTTCATGGGACGGGATGGGTGGCTGCGAAGCGGCGATTAAGCCATGCTGGCGGCCGCCTGGTCAAGCATGCGGCCTGGCCGCTCCAAAAGCGTGGGGTGACAGCAACAGAGTCGCTGCCGTCACCCCGGGAACGACGTTTATTTCGCCGGCTTGCCTGTTTCAGCGGCCGGCTGCTTCGTCTTGCGTGCCTGGGGAATCAGGCGCGACGCGTCCGTCGCGGCAGACGCGTTGACGGAAGCCGACGCCGGCGGCACGGGCTTGCTGGCGTCGGTGGCGGCCGAGGCCTGGCTGGTTGCCGATGCGGGTGGCGGTTTGACGGCATCGGTTGCGGCGGAAGCGTGTACCTGGGCGCCCGACTGGGCCAGTGCGGCGCCGGCAAGCAGGGAGGCGGCCAGCGTGAATATTACTTTTGTCATCATCTTTCCTTTCCGTCATGTGAAGGTCAGATGATTTTAATGCATTATCTAAAAATAAATAGTGCTTATTGGCAAAATTTCAGCAAGGAAAACCGCTTTTCTTGTGCCGTTCACGTTTTTCCAATGTTCTCGGCCGGCACTTCGCACCATTCGCCGGGCATCAACGGGTGGCTGGCCAGCGAGAACGGGCCGATGGCGCTGCGCACCAGGCGCAGGGTCGGCAGGCCGACGGCCGCCGTCATGCGCCGCACTTGCCGGTTTTTGCCTTCCTTTAAGGTGATCGCCAGCCACGACGTCGGCTTGTCGGCGCGCGCGCGGATGGGCGGGTTGCGCGGCCACAGCCAGTCCGGCTCGGCGATGCGCACGGCCTTGCACGGCTTGGTGATGAAGTCGCCCAGGTCCAGCGGCGCCTGCAGGCGCGCCAGGCTGGCCGCATCGGGTACGCCGTCGACTTGCACCAGGTAGGTTTTCGCTTCCTTGCGGTCAGGGTGGCTGATCTCGTGCTGCAGGCGGCCGTCGTCCGTCAGCAGCAGCAAGCCTTCGCTGTCGGCGTCGAGCCGGCCGGCCGGGTAGATGCCGGGAATGGTAATGTGGTCGGCCAGGGTGGCGCGGCCTTCCTGCGGCGAAAACTGGCACAGGACCTGGAACGGTTTATTGAAAAGAATGAGTGGCATGCTGGATAAATTGATGCAAACGTGGGTGGCTGCTGGTTGGCGCCGCAAAAGCGTGGCGCCCTGTAAGATACTGGTGCATAATGTGAAACGTTAGTCTTATGTCTTATAGAAGACTTGGGGCGGTATGGCAATAAGTGCTTTGGCGCGGCATTCCGCATGGCGATGCGGATGGCCCGGCTGTTTTTTCCCTGTTAAAGTGCGTTGTTGCCGCCCTGTTCGGACTTGTTTTTGTAAACTCTGCAACCGCAGAGCGCGTCGCCGGCCTGTCTTGCCCGCCAGCGGTGTGTCCCACTTCGGAGATCACGATGTATCAACATATCACTGTACCTGCTGACGGCCAAAAAATCACCGTCAACGCCGATTTTTCGCTGAATGTACCAGATAATCCCATCGTCCCCTTTATTGAAGGCGATGGCACGGGCATCGATATCAGCCCGGTCATGATCAAGGTGATCGACGCTGCCGTGGCCAAGGCCTACGGCGGCGCGCGCAAGATCAGCTGGATGGAAATCTACGCGGGCGAAAAATCGACGAATGTGTACGGCCCCGATGTGTGGCTGCCGGAAGAGACGTTGCAAGTGCTGAAAGATTATGTGGTCTCCATCAAGGGGCCGCTGACCACGCCCGTCGGCGGCGGCATCCGCTCGCTGAACGTGGCCCTGCGCCAACAGCTCGACCTGTACGTCTGCCTGCGCCCCGTGCGCTACTTCACGGGCGTGCCGTCGCCCGTGAAAGAGCCGGAAAAGACGGACATGGTGATTTTCCGCGAAAACTCGGAAGATATCTACGCTGGCATCGAATACCAGCAGGGCTCGCCTGAAGCCAAAAAATTGATGGATTTCCTCGTCAATGAAATGGGCGTGACGAAAATCCGCTTTCCGGCCACGTCGGGCCTGGGCATCAAGCCTGTGTCCATCGAAGGCACGGAGCGCCTCGTGCGCAAGGCCATCCAGTACGCGATCGACAACGACAAGCCCTCCGTGACGATTGTGCACAAAGGCAACATCATGAAATACACGGAGGGCGGCTTCCGCGACTGGGCGTATGCGCTGGCGCAAAAGGAATTCGGCGCCGAGCTGATCGATGGCGGCCCATGGTGCAAGTTCAAGAATCCGAAGACGGGCCGCGACATCATCGTCAAGGATTCCATCGCTGACGCCTTCCTGCAACAGATCTTGCTGCGTCCGGCCGAATACAGCGTCATCGCCACCCTGAATCTGAACGGCGATTACATTTCCGACGCGCTGGCGGCGCAAGTGGGCGGCATCGGCATCGCGCCGGGCGCCAACCTGTCCGATTCCGTTGCCATGTTCGAGGCGACGCACGGCACGGCGCCGAAGTACGCGGGCAAGGATTACGTGAACCCCGGTTCCTTGATTTTGTCGGCGGAAATGATGCTGCGCCACATGGGCTGGCTGGAAGCGGCCGACTTGATCATTTCTTCGATGCAAAAGTCGATCGCCTCGAAGCGCGTCACCTACGATTTCGCCCGCCTGATGGAAGGCGCGACGCAAGTGTCGTGCTCCGGCTTTGGCGACGTGATGATCGAGCACATGTAATAGGCGGGGGGGGGGCAGGGTGCTGCGCACCCTGCGGACGAAAAAAAACCCCGTTTGACAACGGGGCTTTTCACATCTGAGGGCCGGCGATGCTTAGGCTGCTTGGATGTTGGAAGCTTGCTTGCCTTTAGGGCCTTGCGTGACTTCGAATTGAACTTTTTGACCTTCTTTGAGGGTCTTGAAACCGTTCATGTTGATTGCGGAGAAATGAGCAAACAAATCTTCGCCGCCATCATCTGGAGTGATGAAGCCAAAACCTTTGGAATCATTGAACCACTTAACTGTACCTGTTGCCATAAAAAGAACTTTCAAAATTAAAACAAATCACACGAGCCATAAAAGCAAGAAGCTTCTTGCCCCCTCCTCGACGTCTCACTTCTTATCAAGCTGTACATTACTGCAACAGTCGATACAGCATTGTTGGCGGAATAAATAATGAAGTCAAGCGCTTTTCCATCGATATTGCCAAATTCTTCACGGCGACCAAAAAAGCAACTCTTGATTTTGACAGCAAGGTCGCCATCTGCGCACTATTAAGAAAACGCGTAAGATTGAAAACAATTGGAAAGGCGTAGATATTGCGCATGACAACCACTGTGAAAGCATTAGAATAAGCGTATGGCAACCAAGCACGACACAGAAACCCTGCTGGAGCGGCAAGTGCTGAAGCCGCCGCCGCTCTACCAGGTGGCCTTGCTCAATGACGACTACACCCCGATGGAATTTGTGGTGGCCATCATTCAGGAGTATTTCAACAAGGACCGTGAAACGGCGACGCAAATCATGCTCAGTGTTCATCGCTACGGCAAAGGAGTGTGCGGCGTGTTCTCTAAAGATATAGCGTGTACCAAAGTGGAGTTCGTTTTAACGCATGCGCGCAAGGCGGGGCACCCCCTGCAGTGCGTGATGGAGGAAGTATGATTGCGCAGGAATTAGAAGTAAGTTTGCACATGGCGTTTGTCGAAGCTCGGCAGGCACGGCACGAATTCATCACGGTTGAGCATTTACTGCTGGCACTGCTGGACAACCCCTCCGCTGCCGAGGTGTTGCGTGCCTGCGCGGTCAATATTGAAGACCTGCGCAAGACCCTCACCAATTTCATCGGCGATAACACGCCGACCGTGCCTGGCACGGGCGAAGTCGACACCCAGCCGACGCTTGGTTTCCAGCGCGTGATCCAGCGCGCCATCATGCACGTCCAGTCCGCCTCGAACGGCAAGAAGGAAGTCACGGGCGCCAATGTGCTGGTGGCCATCTTCGGCGAAAAGGATTCGCATGCGGTCTACTACCTGCACCAGCAGGGCGTGACGCGCCTGGACGTGGTCAATTTCATTTCGCACGGCGTGCGCAAGGACCAGTCGACGGAAAGCGCGAAAGCCTCCGAAGGCGTGGAAGAAGCGCCCGTCGATGGCCAGCCGAAGGAAAGCCCGCTCGACCAGTTCACGCAAAACCTGAACAAGGCCGCTGCCGAAGGCAAGATCGACCCGCTGATCGGCCGCGAGGAAGAAGTCGACCGCGTGATCCAGATCCTGTGCCGCCGCCGCAAGAACAATCCGCTGCTCGTCGGCGAGGCGGGCGTGGGCAAGACGGCCATCGCCGAAGGCCTGGCCTACCGCATCACGCAAAGCGACGTGCCGGAAATCCTGCAGAATGCCGTCGTGTATTCGCTGGACATGGGCGCCTTGCTGGCCGGTACCAAATACCGCGGCGACTTCGAGCAGCGCCTGAAAGCCGTGCTGAAACAGTTGAAGGACAATCCGAACGGCATCCTGTTCATCGACGAGATCCACACCATCATCGGTGCGGGCTCGGCGTCGGGCGGCACGCTGGACGCGTCCAACCTGCTGAAACCGGCACTGGCGAATGGTCAGCTGAAGTGCATCGGCGCGACCACGTACACGGAATTCCGCGGCGTGTTCGAGAAAGACCATGCCTTGTCCCGCCGCTTCCAGAAAGTGGATGTCAACGAACCGACCGTCGAGCAAACCGTGCAAATCCTGCGCGGCCTCAAATCGCGCTTCGAAGAGCACCATGGCGTGAAATACTCGGCCTCGGCCCTGTCGACGGCGGCCGAACTGGCGGCGCGCTTCATCAACGACCGCCATCTGCCCGACAAGGCGATCGACGTCATCGATGAAGCGGGCGCGGCGCAGCGCATCCTGCCGAAGTCGAAGCAAAAGAAAACCATCGGCAAGGCCGAGATCGAGGACATCATCGCCAAGATCGCCCGCATTCCGCCGCAAACGGTCAACCAGGACGACCGCAGCAAGCTGCAGACGATCGACCGCGACTTGCGCAATGTCGTGTTCGGGCAAGATCCCGCCATCGACGCGCTGGCCTCGGCCATCAAGATGGCCCGTGCCGGCCTGGGCAAGACGGACAAGCCGATCGGCTCCTTCCTGTTCTCCGGTCCGACCGGCGTCGGCAAGACCGAGGTGGCCAAGCAATTGGCCTTCATCCTCGGTATCGAGCTGATCCGTTTCGACATGTCGGAATACATGGAACGCCACGCCGTCAGCCGTCTGATCGGCGCGCCGCCGGGCTACGTCGGTTTCGACCAGGGCGGCTTGCTGACGGAAGCGATCACCAAGAAGCCGCATGCGGTCTTGCTGCTCGATGAAATTGAAAAAGCCCATCCGGACATTTTCAATATCCTGCTGCAAGTGATGGATCACGGCACCTTGACGGACAACAATGGCCGCAAAGCCGATTTCCGCAACGTTATCATCATCATGACGACGAATGCGGGCGCGGAAAGCCTGCAAAAGACGTCGATCGGCTTCACCAATTCGAAGCAGGCCGGCGACGAGATGGCCGACATCAAGCGCATGTTTACGCCGGAGTTCCGCAACCGTATCGACGCGACCATCAGCTTCCGCGCGCTGGACCAGGAAATCATCCTGCGCGTGGTCGACAAGTTCCTCATGCAACTGGAAGAGCAGCTGCACGAGAAAAAAGTCGAAGCCGTGTTTACCGAGAAGCTGCGTGCTTTCCTCGGCAAGAAAGGCTTCGATCCGCTGATGGGCGCGCGGCCGATGGCGCGTTTGATCCAGGACATGATCCGCAAGGCCCTGGCCGACGAACTGTTGTTCGGCCGCCTGGTCACCGGCGGACGGGTCACGGTCGACCTCGACGACAAGGACCAGGTCTTGCTGGAATTCCCGGAACCGCCAGACGCGGCGCCGACGGCAGCACCGGAAACGGTGGAAGTGGAATAAGAACACCGAACCAAACTTACTGCGCGTCGCGATTAGCGGCCTCCGATGCTCACTGCCTCGGCGGCCCCGTGCTTTGCACAGTTCCGCTTCTCGGTCGCAACTCGCTGCCGCTCGCTACGGTTTTGTTCGGCGTTCAGAGCGCTTCTGCTCTTGTCGAAAAACCCGCCCACGCAAGTGGCGCGGGTTTTTTTACGTTTTTGTGGGCAATAAAGAAGGTTTTAAGAAGGTTTTCTTTGGTCATAGTTATGCCAGAATTGCTGTCCGGTATCGACATGATGTCCATGCCACCTGACCGCTATCTGGATGCTCATATGAAAATTTCCCGCAATCTTAGCTTGCTCCTGTTGTCCGCCGGCCTGCTGGGTAACGCCGCCGCTGCCTCTTCTCCTGCCAGCAGCTATTTCCGCTTTCCTGCCGTGCGCGGCGATACCGTCGTCTTCACGGCCGAAGGCGACCTGTGGAAAAGCAGCGTGCGCGGTGGCGCGGCGCAGCGCCTGACCACGCATCCCGGCTATGAAACGAACGCGGCGATTTCGCGCGATGGCCAGTGGCTGGCCTTTTCCGCCGCCTATGAAGGCGCGCAGGAAGCGTATGTGATGCCGCTGGCGGGCGGCTTGCCGCGCCGCATTTCCTTCGACAACGGCGGCGTGCTGGTGCTGGGCTGGACGGCGCAGGGAGAGGTGCTGGTCAGCACGCAGAATACGGACGGTCCCGCGTCGCGCCGCATCGTCGCCGCCATCGATCCCGTGAAACAGACGCGCCGCGTGTTTCCCGTGGCCGACGCCAACGACGCCGTGCTCGACGACGCGGGCAAGACCTTGTTCTTCACGCGTTTCGGTCTGGCCATGACCAACGACAATGTGCGCAACTACCGGGGCGGCGCCCATGCCACCCTGTGGCGCTACGACCTCGATGGCAAGGGCGAGGCCGTGCGCATGCACGCGGAGCCTGCCGTGTTGGAAGGCAACAACAAGCGCCCCATGTGGTGGCAGGGTCGCGTGTATTACATCAGCGACGCGGGCGGCAGCGACAATCTGTGGAGCATGCTGCCCGACGGCGCCGACCGCCGCGCATTGACCAGCCACACGCAGTGGGACGTGCGCAACGCTTCGCTGGGCGATGGCAAGATCGTCTATCAGCTGGGCGCCGACCTGCATGTGCTCGACCTGAGCGTCTCGGCAACGGGGGCCTCGCAGGCGCTGGCCATCAGCCTCGTGTCCGATTTCGACCAGCAGCGCGCGCGCCAGATCCGCTCGCCGCTCGACACCTTGAGCAATGTGCAGCTGTCGGGCAAGGACGAGCGCATTATCCTGACGGCGCGCGGCAAGGTCAGCATCGCCGGCACGGGCAGCCTGCGCAGAGTCGACATCGCCATTCCCGACGGGGCGCGGGCGCGCGACGCCGTCTTTTCCAGCGACGAGAAGTCCGTGTTCGCCATCGTCGACACGAGCGGAGAGAACGAGATCTGGAAGTACGCCGCCGATGGCTCGGGCAAGGGCGAGCAGCTGACAACGCGGGGAGACAATCACCGCTGGAAGCTGTATCCGTCGCCGGACGGGCGCTGGCTGGCGCACACGGACAAGAAGGGCCGCTTCTGGCTGCTGGACCTGGCGACCAAGGGCAACCAGTTGATCGACGACGCGGGCAAGGCGGGCGTGGACAAGCACGACGAAGTGCAATGGTCGCCCGACAGCCGCAACCTGGCCATCGTGCGCGTGGCCAGCAACGAGCAGCGCGAGCAGATCGGCCTGTACAACCTCGCGTCGAAACAGCTGCAGTTCGTCACCAGCGACCGCTATACCTCCGGTTCACCCGTGTTTTCACCGGACGGGCGCTGGCTGTATTTCCTGTCGGCGCGCAATTTCCAGCTGGCCAACGGTTCGCCGTGGGGGGACCGCAACATGGGTCCCGTGTTCGACAAGCGCATCGGCGTGTATGCGTTGGCGCTGCAGCCGGGCAACCGTTTCCCGTTCCAGCCCGACGATGAACTGAGCCGTCCGGGAGTGAAGCCGGCCGAGACGGACGATGAAAAGGCGGCCGAATCGGCGGCGGAAAAGGCATTGGAAAAGGCGGGCGGCAAGTCGGCCGTGAAAAAAGCGCCGGCCGCGCTGCCGGACGTCGTCTTCAAGGGACTGGGCGAGCGCCTGTATGAAGTGCCGCTGGCGGCGGGCAATTACAGTGCGCTGGCCATGGATGACAAGCGCCTGTACTTCCTCGAGCGCGACAGCGGCGAGAACAAGTTCAGCCTGAAGACGCTCGCCATAGGCAATGCCGGCTCCAAGCCGGAACTGCTGGTGGCCAATGTGCGCGAATTCGACCTGGCCCAGGACAAGAAGCACCTGTATTACAGGACGGTGGCGGCCGCCGGTCCGGGCGAGATGCTGGTGATCGAGGCGGGCGCCAAGCTGCCGTCCGACCTGTCGAAGGCGAAAGTAAAAGTCGACGACTGGACGTTTGTGTCGAACCCGCGCCTGGAATGGAAGCAGATGTTCAACGACGCGTGGCGCTTGCACCGCGATTTTCTCTACGACGCGAAGATGCGCGGCGTGGACTGGAAGGCGGCGCGCGACAAATATGCGCCGCTGGTCGAGCGCGTCACGGACCGCGCCGAACTCAATGACGTGCTGGGCATGATGGTGGCCGAAGTGGGCGCCCTGCATTCGCAGATCCGTCCCGGCGAATTGCGCCGCACGGAGCAGGAAGGCGCGCCAGCGGGCCTGGGCGCCGTGCTGGCGCGGACTAACGACGGCTACCGGGTCGAGCATGTCTACCGCAGCGAAGCGGAATTGCCCTCGGCGCGCGCGCCCCTGTCGCGCCCCGAGGTCGACGTGCGCGAAGGCGACGTGATCACGGCCGTCAACGGCAAGGACGTCCTGGGCGCGCGCGACATCAGCGACCTGCTGCTGAACCAGGCCGACAAGCAGGTGCTGCTGCAGGTCAAGCGGGGCAAGGGCGCGCCGCGCGCCGTCATCGTCACCCCCGTCAATATGGCGAAACAGACGGCGCTGCGCTATGGCGACTGGGAACTGAGCCGCGCCGAGCAGGTGGCGGCCGCCTCGCAGGGGCGCATCGGCTACCTGCACCTGCGCGCCATGGGCGCCAACGACATCGCCTCGTTCGCGCGCGATTTTTACGCCAACATCAACCGCGAAGGCCTGATCATCGACGTGCGGCGCAATAACGGCGGCAATATCGACAGCTGGATCATCGAAAAACTGCTGCGCAAGGCCTGGGCCTACTGGGCGCCGCCGGGCGTGCAGCCGTCGTCGAACATGCAGAGCACCTTCCGCGGCCACCTGGTCGTGCTGGTCGATGAACTCACGTATTCGGATGGCGAGACTTTCGCTGCCGGCATCAAGGCCCTGGGCCTGGCGCCGCTCGTGGGCAAGCGCACGGCCGGCGCTGGCGTCTGGCTCAGCGACAACACGCGCCTGGCCGACAATGGCATGGCGCGCGTGGCGGAAAACGGCCAGTTCGGCATCGATGGCCAATGGCTGATCGAAGGCGTGGGCGTGGTGCCCGACGTGGAGGTGGATAACCCGCCGCACGCCACCTTCCAGGGCGCCGACCGCCAGCTGGAAGTGGCGCTCGACATGCTGGCGAAAAAGCTCAGGGAGCAGCCGCGCCCCGCCTTCCAGGCGCAGCCGATCCCCGCGCTGAAGTAGGGGGGCTACAGGCCGGTGGCGGCCTTGAACTGCTGGGCGCGGCGGCGCGACACCTCGACCACGCTGCCGTCCTGCAGGCGCAGGTCGAGGCCGTCGGCCGCATTCGGCGCCACTTGCGCCACCTGAGCCAGGTTGACGATCTGGCGCCGGTTGGCGCGGAAGAAGCGGGCCGGATCCAGTTTCTCTTCCAGCTGGTTCAGGGTGCGCAGCATCAGCGGATGCTGCGCGCCGAAATGCACGCGCGTGTAATTGCCTTCCGATTCCAGCAGGCGGATGTCGTCAAGCGCGACAAACCAGCAGCGTTCCCCATCCTTGATGAAGACCTTGCGCGGCGCGGGTAGCGGCACGGCTTGCGCCCGCGCGCCTGCGCGCGCCAGCGCCGTGGCCAGGCGCGCCGCCTGCACGGGCTTTTGCAGGTAGTCGAGGGCGCTCACTTCGAATGCCTGCAGCGCGTACTGGTCGAAGGCCGTGCAAAAGATGACGTCGGGCGCATCGTCGAGGGACGCCAGCAGGTCGAAGCCGGAGCCGCCCGGCATCTGTACGTCGAGCAGCAGCAGGTCGGGCCGCAGCTTGCCGATCTGCGCGATGGCGTCGGCCGCGCTGGCCGCCTCGCCCACAATCTCCACTGCCCCGCCCTGCACGTGCGGCGCCAGCAGGCGCCGCAGCTCGGCGCGCGCCAGGCGCTCGTCGTCGACCAGCAGCAGCTTGAGCGGCTGACCGTTCATGGCTGCTCCGGCAAATGGATGGTGGCGTATACCCAGCCCGCCTGTTCGCGCAATTCCAGGCTGGCGCGCTCGCCGCAGGCCAGCTGCAGCCGCTGGCGCGCATTGCGCAGGCCGACGCAGGTGGAGTTGCCTGGTGCGCGCAAGGCGCCCGTGTTGGCGACCTCGATCTGCAGCATGGCGGCGCCGTCGGCAGGGCTGGAACGCCGCGCTGCGATGCGGATGTCGCCGCCGTCGGCGCTCGCTTCGACGCCGTATTTGACGGCGTTTTCCACCAGCGTCTGCAGGGCCATGGGCGGCACGCGCACGTGTTCCACGTCGGGCGCGCCGATTTCGATCGCGAAGCTGACGCGCAGGCGTTCCTCGAAGCGTATCTGTTCGATCGCCAGGTAGGCGCGCACGGCGTCCAGTTCCGCCGCCAGCGGCACCGTCGCATGCTGGCCCGATTGCAGCGCGTGGCGCATCAGGTTGGCCAGCTGGTCGATCATGTGCGCGGCCGCCTCGCGGTCTTCGAAGATCAGCGCGCGCACGCTATTGAGGCTGTTGAAGAAGAAATGCGGGTTCACTTGCGCCTGCAGGGCGCGCAGTTCCGCTTCCCTCCCGTGCAGCTGCAGGCGCAGGGCTTCCGCTTCCAGGCGGGTGGCGCGGCGCAGCGACAGCGCGGTGAAGTAAAACACCGTCCAGGTCAGGAATACCCCGAACCAGAACAGCAGCGCGCCAGGCAGCCAGGCGATGCCGCGCAGGATGTCGGGCGGATACATGACGTGGAAGGCGGCCGTCACGCTGGCCGTCTGGATGGCGGCCAGCAGGAGCAGAGACGGTACGATGCGTTTCCAGCGCAAGCCGTTTGCCGCCCAGCCGTGCCGGCGCAGCACGCCATGCCACAGGTGCGACAGCAGCAAGCCGCCCAGCGATCCCCAGCAGGCGATGGTCGCGACGATGCGCAGTTGCGAGGAGCCGCCGTACACGCTGTTGAACAGGGCCAGCGCGCCCCAGCCGGCCAGCTGGAAGGTCCAGTACCAGTCGATCCGAGCCAGCAGCGGGGGGCGGTGGGGTGGCGTCATGGCTCAACGCAGGAATTGCTCGATCTGGCCGAACATCCAGTCCGGCTGGTCGTACATGATGAAGTGGCGCGCCGTGTCGGCCAGCGCGATCTGCACGCCGGGCAGCTGGCGGTACTGCTGTTGGAACGTTGCCTCGATGGCGGCGCGCGGCGCGTAGTCCTTGTAGGCGATCCAGGTGCCCAGCACCAGGGTGGGCGACTGCACTTTCGCCACGTCCTGGCGCAAATCGCTGGCCATCAGGGCGCCCATGGCGTTGATCACCGTTTCGCGGTCCGAGCGCTGGCCCCAGCCGACGATGCGTTCCACGTCGGCCGGCGCGCTGGCCATGGTCGCGACGGTGCGGCGCTGGCTGGCGCTGGCGGCCGCCGCATCCTGAGCCCGCATGGCCGCTTGCATCTGCTGCGACATGGCTTGCAGCTGCTCCGGCGTGATGGAGGGCAGCTGCACCGCGCCCAGCGCCGGCAGCGAGTCGACGATCAGCAGCTTGCCCGTTTGGGCCGGATGGTCGATGGCCATTTTCAGGGCCAGGAAGCCGCCCAGGCTATGCCCGATGATGGCCGGCTGGCCCAGTTTCTGCGCCACGATGTAGTCGGCCAGTTGCTGCTCGGCCTGCGCCATCAGATCCCCTTTGATGGGCGCCATGCCGGCAAAGCCGGCCAGTGTCAGCACGTGGCAGGCGCGTCCGGCTTGCGGTCCGCACAGCCGCTCCACCGTGCCTTGCCACACTTCACCCGACGAGGCCAGGCCGGGAATCAGGATCAGCGGGCGGCCCTGGCCCGTGACTTCGACCGTGAAGGCCTGCGGCGCGGCGGCCTGGCTGGCACCCGCCAGCAGCGCGGTACTGAGCAAGATCAATGTCTGCAGTGTTCGTTTCATGTTGTATTCCTCCTTGACGACGATGCTAGCCGGGCAGGCGGCCCGCCGCCAGCGCCGCGGGATGAGCGGCGGCAGGCAGGGATGAGCGGTGCAAAAGATGCGGCTGCCGCTGCCGTAGAAAGCTGGCAGGCGTGCCCCATCGTTTCGAGCCAAGGTGGTTCATGTGCTTGAACAATCAGCCGGCGCGCAGGCGGCGCCACAAGGTGGTGCGGCTGATGCCGAGGTAATGGGCGGCGGCGTCGCGGCGTCCGCCGAAGCGCGCCAGCACGGCGCTGGCGCTTTCCTCTTCCGGGTGCGGCGGCACGGCGGCGGCAGGCGCCTGCGGCAGCGCCGGCATGCCGGCAGCGTTGGCCAGTTCGGGCGCCACGCCCAGCACGAAGGCGGGCGTGAGCGCCTGCAGCGGTTCGGCGGCCAGGAACAGCGCCAGGCGCTCGGCCAGGTTGCGCAGTTCGCGCACGTTGCCGGGCCAGCCGTAGCGGCGCAGCAGCGGCGCGCACGCCTGGATTTCCGCATGCAGGTTGGGGTGCGGACGGGCGCCCAGCGCGGCCAGCGCGTTTTTCAGCGACCATTCTGCCAGGCCGGGAATGTCGCTGGCGCGTTCGCGCAAGGCGGGCAAATGCAGGCGCAGCACGGCCAGGCGGTAGAACAGGTCGGCGCGGAAGCGGCCTTCGCGGATGCGCTGCTCCAGGTCGCAGTGCGTGGCGCTGATAATGCGCACATTGATGGCGATGGGCCGCGTGCCGCCCACGCGCACCACTTCGCGCTCTTCCAGCACGCGCAGCAGGCGCGTTTGCAGGGCCAGCGGCATTTCGCCGATTTCGTCGAGGAACAGGGTGCCGTGGTTGGCCGCTTCGAACAGGCCCGCATGGCCCCCGCGGCGCGCGCCCGTGAAGGCGCCATCCTCGTGGCCGAACAGTTCCGATTCGAGCAAGGACTCGGCGATGGCGCCGCAATTGATGGCGATGAAGGGCCGGTTCGCGCCCAGGCTGCGCGGGCTTTCGCGGTGGATGGCCTGCGCCACCAGTTCCTTGCCGCTGCCCGTCTCGCCCTGGATCAGCACCGTCGCCGGCGAACGCGCATACAGCACCACCGACTGGCGCAGCGCTTCCATCGCCTCCGATTCGCCGCGCAGGTCGTGCAGGCCGTGGCGCGCGCGCAGGGTGTCGGCCACCACCGCGCGCCGTCCACGGTTCGATTCGATCTGGGTCAGGCGTGCCAGTTCCAGCGCGTCGTCGAAGGCGCGCCGGATGGCCGTGGCCGAATACACGAAGACGGCGGCCAGGCCTGCTTCCTCGGCCAGGTCGGTGACGAGGCCCGCGCCGACGACGGCTTTGACGCCCTCGGCCTTCAGTTCATTGATCTGCGCACGCGCGTCTTCCTCGGTGGCGTAGGTGCGCTGCGCGATCTGGAAGCCGAAGGTGGCGGCAAATTCAGCCAGTTCCGGCATCGGGTCCTGGTAGGTGACGACGCCGATGTGCGGCGAGATGCGCCGCGCGCGCGCCAGCGCCTGCATCACGTCGTAGCCGCTGGCCTTGGCGATGATGACGGGCACCGACAGCCGGCCTTTCAGGTAGGCGCCGTTGGAACCGGCCGCGATGACGGCGTCGCAGCGCTCGGTGGCCATGCGCTCGCGGATGTGGCGCACGGCGTCGTCGAAGCCCAGGTTGATCGGTTCGATCGTCGCCAGGTCGTCGTATTCTAGCGTGATGTCGCGGAACAGGTCGAACAGCCGCGAGACGGAGACGGTCCAGATGACGGGTTTGTCGCGGTGGTCGAGCGGAGGTTGGGGAGGGCGGCGCATGCTTTATTCTAAACGATTTGTTTCATATTTTTTGCTGTGCAACGGCGTTGCAACAAACGTGTTGCAAGTGGTCTGTGGCGTTTCAGATATTGCCAATAAGGAATATGAAAAAACCCCGGGAAACTGGTTTATGATCTAACAGCACCATGATGCCTGAGGAATATATTGCTCAGGTGTATTCCGACCGTCAACAACCGAACCATGGTGTCCATGAACCGCGTACCGACCAGTCCCGATTTCATCGCCGATGCCTTGCAGCTGATCGCCTTGCCTGCTTGCGCCTGCGATGCCTGCGGCATGGTGGTGGCCGCGAATGGCGCCTTGCATTCCTTGCTGGGCAGGGATATAGCGGGCCGGCTGCTGGCCGACTGTTTTACGGACGCCTACCGCGCGTCGAGCACCAGCATGCTGCGCGGCGCGCTCGGCGCGGCCGGGCGCGAGCGGCAGTGGGACAGCAGCCTGCTAGGGGAGGCGGGCGCCATCGCCGTGCAGGTATGGTCGAGGCCGCTGCTGGTGGACGATGGCTTGCCGGGCGCGAGCCTCGTGTTTGCCGACATCCGCGTGCAGCAGCGCGACCAGCAAGCCCTGCGCAAGACCTTGCTGGAACAGCAGGCCATCCTGGAAAGCGCGGCCGTCGGCATCATCTTTTCCAAGGGCGGCTTCATCGAGGAATGCAATATCCGCGCCGCCGAGATGCTCGGCTATGCGCGCCACCAGCTGACGGGCATGCCGGGCGCGGTGCTGTACCGCTCCGCCGAGCATTGCCGCGCCCTGGGACTGGAAGCGGCGCCGCTGCTGTCGAAGGGCAAGCCGTACCGCACGGAGCTGGAATTACGGCGCCAGGATGGCACCTTGTTCTGGAGCCGCCTGCACGGGCGCGCCGTCGATCCCTTGAATACGCATGACGGCACGGTGTGGATCATCGAAGATATCAGCGACCACCGGCGCGATGAAGACCAGCTGCGCCGCGCCATGCTGGAAATGCAGGCCGTGATGGACAATGCGCCGCTGGCCATCGGCTTCCAGCGCGACAAGGGCGTGCTGCGCTACAACCGGCGCTTCGCCGAATGCTTCGGCTTCGATGGCGACAGCGGCGTGGGCCTGGCCGTGGCCGACCTGTATCCGTCGCGCGCGGCCTACGAGAACGTCGTGCGGCAGGCTGCGCCCCTGCTGCGGAGCGGCTTGCCGTTCCAGGGCGAGATGGAGATGCGCCGCCGCGACGGCTCGACTTTCTGGGCGCTGGCGTATGGCTATGTGCTGAACCCTGAAAGCCAGTCCGACCGCACGCTGCGCGATACGATCTGGCTGTTCGACGACCGCAGCGCGCAGAAGGCGGCCGAGGAAGCGACGCGCCAGCTGATGCTCGAGCAGCAGGCCATCCTCGACAACGCCTCCGTCGGCATCCTGTTTTCGCGTTCGCGCCTGATCCTGCGCTGCAATCCCCGTTTCGCCGAAATGTTCGGCTATGCGCAGGAGGAGATGAAGGGCTTGCCCGCCGCCGTACTGTTTCCCTCGCCGGCCGCCTACGAGGCCTTCGGCGTGCAAGCGACGCCGCTGCTGGGACAGGGCTTGCCGTACGAGCAGGACGAATCGCTGTTCCGCCGCCGCGACGGCAGCCTGTTCTGGTGCCGCATCCGCGCCAAGGCCGTCGACCAGACGCACAGCGAGCAGGGCGCCATCTGGATACTGGAAGACATCACGGCCAGCCGCCAGGCACAGATGGAGGTGGCGGCCATCATGACGAATGCATCGGTCAGCATCCTGTACACCAAGAACCGCCAGATCACGCGCTATAACCTGGGCTTTGCCGCGATGTTCGGCTACAGCGGCGACGAGGCGCTGGGCCTGCCCGGGCGCGCGCTGTACGTGTCGCAGCAGTCCTACGACTTGCTGGGCGCGGCGGCCTTTCCCTTCCTGTCGGTGGCCAAGCCCTTCCAGACGGAAGTGGAAATGATGCGCCGCGACGGCACGACCTTGTGGGCGCAGCTGATCGCCTATGTCGTCAATCCCGACGATCCCGCCGCCGGCACCATCTGGATCATCGAGGACCGCACGGAGGCCAAGCGCGCCGAAGAATCGCTGCGCAACGCGCTGCTGGAAAATCAGGCCATCCTCGACAGCGCCGTGCTGGGCATCTCGGTGATAGAGGGGGGCTACAACTTGCGCGCCAACAGCAAGATGGAAGAGCTGTTCGGCTATGGACCCGGCGAGATCAACGGCCTGTCGGTGCAGGCCCTGTATCCGGACCTGGCCGCGTGGAAGGTGGCGCGCGGCGAGACGGCGCGCGATTTCGATGCGGGCAGGGTGCACATGTCGGAATACCAGCTGGTGCGCAAGGATGGCAGCCGCTTCTGGGCGCGCCTGTCCGGCCGGCCGTTTGACCTGGCGCATGCGCATGGCCGTTCCGTGTGGCTGGTCGACGACGTGACGGCGCGCCGCGAGGCGGCCGAGGCGGTGCGCCGCGCGCGCGACGAACTGGAACTGCGCGTGCAGGAACGCACGGCAGAACTGGCCGGCGCCAACCTGCTGCTGCAGGGCGAGATCGTCGAGCGGCGCCAGGCCGAGGCGCGCGTGCACCACATGGCTTACCACGACAACCTGACGGGTTTACCGAACCGCGCGCTGCTGTCGGACCGGCTGGAACGGGCCATGCTGGCCTCGCAGCGCTCCGGGCGCAAGCTGGCCGTGATGTTCATCGACCTGGACCGCTTCAAGACGATCAACGATTCGCTGGGCCATATGACGGGCGATCTGCTGCTCAAGGAAGTGGCCGCGCGGCTGTGCGGCGCCGTGCGCGCCAGCGACACGGTGGCGCGCCTGGGCGGCGATGAATTCGTCGTGCTGGTGCCGGGCATCCGCGGCGGCGAGGAGGCGGCGCGCGTGGCCGAGAAGATCATCGAGACGCTGACGCCTGCCTTTCCGCTGGACGGCCATGTGCTGCACGTGACGCCGTCGATCGGCATCTGCGTGTATCCGGACGACGGCGGCGATGTCGACGCCCTGATGCGCCATGCCGATGCGGCCATGTATCACGCCAAGGGCAATGGCCGCAACAACTACCAGTTCTTTACGCAGACGATGAACCAGGCGGCGGCCCTGCATTTTGATCTGGAAAGCAGCTTGCGCACGGCGCTGGCGCTGCAGCAGTTCGAACTGTTTTACCAGCCGGTCATCGATATCGCCACGCGCCGGCTGCACGGCATGGAAGTGCTGCTGCGCTGGCGCCGCCCCGGTCACGGCCTGGTGCTGCCGGACCGCTTCATCCCCATCATGGAAGAAAACGGGTTGATCGTGCCGGTGGGCGAGTGGGTGATGCGCCAGGCGTGCGAGCAAAGCATGGCCTGGCATCGCCAGGGCTTGCAGCCGGTGCCTCTGGCGGTGAATCTGTCGCCGCGCCAGTTCATGCACAAGGGCCTGGTGGCGGCCATCGGCGCCGTGGTGCGGGAAACGGGGATCGATCCCTCGCTGCTGGAATTCGAGATCACCGAGACGGCGCTGATGCAGCATGGCGAGCATACCTTGGAGATTTTGCGGCAGATCAATGGCATGGGGCTGCGCCTGTCGATCGACGATTTCGGCACCGGCTATTCCAGCCTGGCTTACCTGAAGCGCTTCCCCGTGAAGAAGGTCAAGATCGACCGCGCCTTCATCAAGGACCTCGAGCACAGCGCGGAAGACCGCGCCATCGTGTCGGCCATCATCGCGCTGGCCGACAGCCTGCAATTGTCGGCCGTGGCCGAGGGCGTGGAAACGGAGGAGCAGTTCGCCCTGCTGCAGGCGAACGGCTGCCGCTATGCGCAGGGCTATCTGTTTTCCGCGCCCGTGCCGGCGGTCAATGCGCAGGCATTGCTGGAGCGGATAGCCCTTAGTTAGTTAATCGTCGCCACGACTGGCGCATGGTCGGACGGTTGTTCCCACTTGCGGGGCGAGTGCTCCACTGTCGATGATGCGCGCCTTGTCTAGTCGATGGTGGCCACGACGGGTGCATGGTCGGACGGCTGTTCCCACTTGCGGGGCGAGTGCTCCACTGTCGATGATGCGGGCCTTGTCTAGTCGATGGTTGCCACGACGGGTGCATGGTCGGATGGCTGTTCCCACTTGCGGGGCACGCGGTCGATCACGCAGGCCGTGCAGCGGCCTGCGAGGGTGGGCGAGAGCAGGATATGGTCGATGCGCAGGCCCTTGTTGAGGCGGAAGCCCAGCTGGCGGTAATCCCACCAGCTGAACGATTTTTCCGCCTGCTCGAACAGGCGGAAGGCGTCCGTCAGGCCGATGTCGAACAGGCGCTGCAGGGCGGCGCGTTCCTTGTCCGAGACCAGCACCTGGCCTGCCCAGGCGACAGGGTCGTGCACGTCGCGGTCGTCGGGCGCGATATTGTAGTCGCCGACGACGGCCAGCTGCGGATGCTGCCGCGCCTCTTCGGCCAGCCAGTCGTGCAGGGCGGACAGCCAGCCCAGCTTGTATTCGTATTTGTCCGAGTCGACGCTCTGGCCGTTCGGCACGTAGGCGCAGACGACGCGCACGCCGCTGATGGTGGCGGCCAGGATGCGCTGCTGCGCATCTTCATAGCGCGGGTTGTTCTTGACCACGTCGGTGATCGGCAGCTTCGACAGGATGGCCACGCCGTTGTAGGTCTTCTGGCCGCTGAAGACCACCTGGTAGCCGGCTGCCTCGATCTCGGCGACGGGGAACTTGTCATCCGTGAGCTTGGTCTCTTGCAGGCACAGTATGTCGACCGGGTTGTCGGTCAGCCATTGCAGCACTTGCGGCAGGCGCACTTTGAGCGAGTTGACGTTCCAGGTGGCGAGTTTCATGGGAAAAATCCTTGCTTGAGTAGGTGACGATTGGGGGGCGATAGGCGCGAATCTTACCGCATGCGTGTCGATGGCGTCCTGCCCCGCCTGCCGGGCGTGGTCTTGATTGGCCGGCAGGGGAAAAGCGGCGTTAACAAAGTATTTGCATTTAACCAATCGTGGCGCATGAATATTATGTTTTTGTGTATCATTGATCAACCCCTATGTTTGATTTGGCATAAGTGGCTGTCATAGCAGGCTGCGTCTTGCCGTTTGGCGCGACAAAGGTGTAAAGTTTCTCGCTAAAACGCGATAAAAACTACTAAAATGGCACAATGTAACAACTGTGTCACACGGCTTTGTTACAGCCAAGTTAAGAACCGAACAGGAAGCAGTTGTAATTAGTTGTAATTGCTATTCCGATTACATGACCACTGTGCCGGGGACTGAGCATCAATTCCGTCCCTGGCGCCGCCAGACTTGTTATATAAATTGCAGTACTGTATCTATGAGACTGTTTTGCGACATCAATAGATGGTACTATTTTGAAATGTTGCAGTTTTAATAGTGAGACTTGCGCGTAGCATTTGCAAAGGAAGAAAATGCGAACTGCATTTGAAGCGTGGGCGCAGCGTGACGGCCACATTGTGCGGCGAAGAGAAGACAAACCGGATGAGTACCTGATTTTCGAGACCCAGCGCCGCTGGGTTATCTGGCAGGCAGCTCTGACGCATGGCAAGACGGCTGCGAAGCCGCGCGTGAGCGCGGCCGAAAAGGCGGCAAAAGCCCAGCGCGCGCTGGAAATGTCCTCCGATGAAGCGACCGTGCGCAACAAGGTGCTCAATGAGGTGCTCGACGCCTTCAGCGGCGCCGATGGCGCGGCCGGCATGGAAGGCATACTCAAAGTGATCCAGGGCCTGAAGCAGAAGCAGAAGGCGCTGGCCGACGACAAGAGCGAAGATTCAACGGCTTGAGGGGACGGCGATGCGTTATCGGCACTATAAGGGCGGCATTTACGAACTCGTGTGCGAAGCCACGCTGGAAGCGGATCTGACGCCGATGATCGTCTATCGCGCCGCAGACGGTTCCATCTGGACCCGTCCTAAAGACGTGTTTTTTCAACTGATCGAAGTCGAAGGCGTCATGGTCCAGCGTTTCGCTCCCATCAACTGATGGCCGCCTGCGTGCGTGCCCGGGATACTCTTCATGCGTAAATTGCTGCCTGCCGCTTTGGTGCTGGGCTTTGCCTGCGCCGCGGCGCATGCCGAAACCATCGGTTCGGTCGACACGGTGTTCAAACTGATCGGCCCTGACCATAAAATCGTCGTTGAAGCGTATGATGATCCGCGCGTCGCCGGCGTCAGCTGCTACCTGTCGCGCGCCAAGACGGGCGGCATCAAGGGCGCCGTCGGCCTGGCCGAAGACAAGGCCGATGCGGCCGTGGCTTGCCGCCAGGTGGGGCCGCTGCAATTCAAGGGCAAGCTGCCGCGCCAGGAAGAAGTGTTTACCGAGCGCGCCTCGATCTTCTTCAAGCACGTGCGCGTCGTGCGCATGGTCGACAGCAAGCGCAATGCGCTGGTTTACCTCGTATATTCCGACCGCCTGATCGAGGGCAGCCCGAAAAACAGCGTCACCGCCGTCGCCGTGCCTGGCGACCAGCCTATCCCCGTCCGTTAAGCGAGCTTCCCATGCGCGTCCCATCGTATGCAGCCCTTGCCGCCAGCACGCTGCTGCTGTTTGGCCTGGGCGGCTGCGCCACCCTGACGGGCAACACGGACCAGATGGTGCTGGTGCAAACCATCCAGGACAACCGCGAGCTGACGGGCGCCGGTTGCATCCTCAGCAACGACGTGGGCAAGTGGTTCGTCACCACGCCCGGACGCATCACCATCCGCAAGAGCCAGGAACCGTTGAAAGTCGATTGCCGCAAGCATGGCTCTCCCGCCATCGCGACGGACGACCACATCGATCCCAAGCTCAATAGCAGCGTATGGGGCAATGTCATCCTGACCCTGGGCGTCGGCTATTTCGTCGACCGCAACACGGGCGCCGGCTTCGACTACCCATCGATCCTTACCATCGTCATGCAAGACCCCGCGCGTCTGGCCCCGCCGCCCGCGCCCGTTGCCGTGAAGCCGCCGCCTGCCGCCGTGCCGGAAACGGTAGTGCAGCCCAAGGTGGCGCCGTCGCCATTGCCCAATCCCGTCGTCTACTGATTAATATCCCACGCATGAAAAAACCGCCAGGGTCAGTGACCGTGGCGGCTGTCTTATTGCGTAACGACGCCTGACAAAACCGTAGCGAGCGGGAGCTAGTGGTGGTCGAGAAGCGCAGCTGTACTTTATGTACAGCGAGCATCGCCGGCCGCCAATAGCCCCGCGCAGTAGGTTTGGTCTGGCGTTACACCCGGTTGATCAGGAACGTGGTGAGCAGGGGGACCGGGCGACCGGTCGCGCCTTTTGATCCGCCCGATTTCCATGCCGTGCCGGCGATGTCCAGATGCGCCCAGGTGTACTTCTTGGTGAAGTTTTCCAGGAAGGCCGCTGCCGTCACCGATCCGCCGCCTGGCGTGCCGATGTTGGCCAGGTCGGCGAAGTTCGACTTCAGCTGTTCGTTGTACGCCTCTTCGATCGGCATGCGCCATGCCGTGTCGCTCGACTGCTTGCCCGCTGCCAGCAGTTCATTGGCCAGCTGGTCATGCGCCGCATCGCTGCGCGTAAACAGGCCGCTGTTGTGGTGGCCCAGGGCGACGACGCAAGCGCCCGTCAGGGTGGCGATATCGACCACGGCTGCCGGCTTGAAGCGTTCGGCGTAGGTCAGCGCGTCGCACAGCACCAGACGGCCTTCGGCGTCCGTGTTCAGCACTTCGATGGTCAGGCCGTTCATGGAGGTGACGATGTCGCCCGGCTTGGTGGCGCGGCCCGACGGCATGTTTTCGCACGCGGCGATGACGCCGATGACGTTCAGCTTCAGGTTCATTTCGCCGATGGCGCGGAAGGTGCCCAGGACCGAGGCGGCGCCGCACATGTCGTACTTCATTTCATCCATGCCGGGACCGGCCTTGATCGAGATGCCGCCCGTGTCGAAGGTGATGCCCTTGCCGACCAGGACCACCGGCGCATCCTTGGCCTTGCCGCCCATGTGTTTCAGGACGATGAATTTCGGCGGCTGCTCGCTGCCGTTGGTGACGGACAGGAAGCTGCCCATTTTCAGCGCTTCGAGCTGTTTGCGGTCCAGTACTTCGACTTCGAACTTGTAATCCTTGGCCAGTTGCTTGGCCGTGCTGGCCAGGTAGGTCGGATTGGCGATGTTCGCCGGCAGGTCGCCCAGCTTGCGCGTCAGGTCGGAACCGTTGGCGATGGCGATGGCTTGCGTCAGCGCGCCGCGCGTGGCTGCCGTTGCTGGCGCTGCCAGGACGATCTTGCGCACGCCTGCCGGCGCCGGATCTTTTTTGCTTTTTTGCGAGTCGCAGCGGTATTCGCTGTCATGTGCTGCTTGCACCACGCAACGGATTGCCCAATTTACGTCGCGCTCTTTCACTTCAGCCAGCGGTAATGCGATAATGGCGTCCGCAGCGCCCAGCGAGCCGAAGGCCTTCAGCGCGGCTTGTACGCCGGTTGCGAAGCTTTTTTCGCTGACAGTGTCATCGCTGCCCATGCCTACCAGCAGAACACGTTCGGCGGCGACGCCATCGACTGCGCGCAGCAGCAAGGTGCTGCCAGGCTTGCCGCTGATGTCGCCGGACTTCAGCGCAGCCGAAATCGCACCCTTGCTGTCCAGCGATTTTGCCGCTGGCGACAGTTTTTTGTTTTCGAATACCGCAACCGCGATGCATCCGCTTTTGGCCGTGCCGAGGGTGCTCTTGGTATCGAATGCTTTTATGCTAAAGTCCATTTGGTTCTCCGTTTTCATTTACTAGTAACGTGTTACTCAACTAACTGACCCGAATTATAAACTCCGAATGATCTTTCAACGCGCCCTTCGACGTGAATTGGCTAGTGCCGCCGGGGCCACCTTCACTGTTTTGTTCAGCATCCTGCTCACCTGGATGCTGATCGGTATTCTCGGCAAGGCGGCGGGCGGCAAGATCGCTTCGGCCGACGTCATGTCCCTGATGGTCTTTTCCGCCCTGATGCAGCTGCCCACCATTATCATCCTCACCGGATTCATTTCGGTGCTGATGGTCGTCACGCGCAGCTACAAGGAGTCGGAGATGGTGGTGTGGTTCGCCTCCGGTCTGAGCCTGTCGCGCTGGATCTGGCCGGTCCTGAGCTTCGGCCTGCCGCTGGTGCTGGCCACCGGCGTCCTGAGTTTGTACGCCACGCCGTGGGCGCAAAAGAAAAGCGATGAATATGTGGCGCGCTTTGAAAAGCGCGAAGACCTGCAGAAAGTCACGCCGGGTCAGTTCCGCGAATCGGCCGGCAGCAACCGCATCTTTTTCGTCGAGGGCGCCAGCGGGGAAAAGAACGTGGTGCAGAACGTCTTCGTCAATACCGTCGATGAAAAAGGCAGCGCCGTCGTCGTCGTCGCGAAGGAAGGCGTGATCAACACCGACGCCAAGGGCGAACGCTTCCTGGTGCTCAAGAGCGGCCGCCGCTACCAGGGCGTGCCGACACAGGCGGACTTCCAGACCATGGAATTCGAGCAGTACATCATGCGCATCGAGAGCAAGCAGCAGGAACTGGGCGCGGAACTGGGCGTACGCGCCATGAGCACCATGGCCCTGGTCGCCGATCCGAATCCCTATACGATGGCCGAGTTGCTGTGGCGGGTCAGTGCGCCGCTGATCGGCCTGATGCTGATCCTGCTCGCCATTCCGCTGGGCTTTGTCAATCCGCGCGCCGGCAGTTCGGCCAACCTGATCATCGCCCTGCTGATTTTCTTCACCTACAGCAATCTGATCAAGGTGGTCGAAGCGAGCGTGAAACAGGGGCGCCTGACCTTCGGCCTGGCCTGGTGGCCGCTGCACCTGCTGGCGGCGCTGGCCGTGGTGGCGCTGTTTGCGTGGCGCCTGAATGTGAACCACCGCTACCATCCGCTGGTCCTGCTGGCGTCCTTCAAGCGCGCGCGCCGCGCCGGCAAACCAAGTAAAGCGGCATCGAAATGAAAATTTTACAGCGCTATTTTGCGGTCTCGATATTCCAGGCGGTGCTGTTCGTGCTGCTGGCCTTTCTGGCTTTGCAAGCCTTCATCGACCTGACGGGCGAGTTGCCCAAGGTGGGCCGCAACGGCTACACCATCCAGTATGCCTTCCTGTATGTGCTGGTGCTGGTGCCGGGGCACGTGTACGAGGTGATGCCGATCGCGGCGCTGATCGGCACCATCTACACGATGGCGCAGTTTGCCGCCAGTTCCGAATTTACCATCATGCGCGCATCGAGCATGTCGACGGCGATGGCCGCCGGTTTCCTGTTCCGCATCGGTATCGTCTTCGTCGTGATCACCTTCATCTTCGGCGAGGTGATCACGCCGCGCACGGAGCCGCTGGCCGAACGCCTCAAGCTGACCTCGCGCGGCGCGGCCGTGTCGAGCGAGTTTCGCTCGGGCCTGTGGACCAAGGACATGGTCAAGAGCGACGGCCTGACGGGTACCGTCACCGGCTCGCGCTTTTTCAATGTCGGCGAAGCACGTGCGGACGGCCAGCTGAAAAACGTCAAGCTGTATGAATTCGACACCGATATGCGCTTGCGCACCCTCACCGTGGCCAAGGGCGCGACCTACCAGGGCAATAATATCTGGCGTCTGACCGATGTGACGGAAACCTCGTTCTCGAACAGCGCGGCCACCTCGCCCGGCTTCGAGCCGAAGCTGGCGAACTACTATGGACAGGAAACGAGCCTGGTGCGCACGGTGCAGAGCGCCAGCAAGGACATGACGTCGGAAGTGACGCCGAAGATCCTGACGGTGTCGGCGTCCGACCCCGAGCGCATGTCGGCCAGCGAACTGGCCGTGTACACGCGCCACCTGGCCGAGAACAAGCAGGAAACCGAGCGTTTCCGCATCGCCTTCTGGAAAAAACTGATCGATCCGCTGGCCATTTTCGTGCTCATGGCGCTGGCGCTGCCGTTCGCCTACATGCATACGCGCAGCGGCGGCATCAGCCTGAAGATATTCATCGGCATCATGATCGGCGTGAGCTTCATGCTGGTCAACACCCTGTTCTCGCATCTTGGCTTGCTCAGCACCTGGCCGGCCTTCCTGACGGCGGTGGCGCCGAGCGCCCTGTATCTGCTGCTGGCGCTGGGCGCCCTGTGGTGGGTGGAGCGGCACTGATGGAGACGAACGTGAAACAGGCATTGATCTTGTTTGCCCATGGCGCGCGCGCTGCATCGTGGGCTGCCCCCTTCGAGCGTCTGCGCGACCTGACCCAGGCGCGCATGCCCGGCGCCAGCGTGCACCTGGCCTTCCTGGAACTGATGACGCCGCGCCTGCCCGAACTGGTGGCGAGCCTGCTGGCCGAGCTGCCCGCCGGTGCCATCCTCGACGTCACCGTGGTGCCCGTGTTCCTGGGGCAGGGCGGGCATGTGTTGCGCGATTTGCCCTTGCTGCTGGAAGAACTGCGCCAGCAGCATCCGGCACTGCGCCTGAAGGTGGTCGAGGCGGTGGGCGAGAACGCCAGCGTGCTCGCCGCCATCGCCGATTACTGCGTGGCGGCGCCAGGCTCCAGCCCTTTGCCTTGAGCGGCATCGACATCGTCTACCTGTGGGTGGACGGCGCCGATCCCGCCTGGCGCGCGCGCCGGCGGCACGCATATGCCGCCTGGGCGCAGGCGCACCCCGGCCAGCTGGCCCTGCACGGCAACGTGGCGGGGCGCTACCGCGACAACGGCGAACTGCGCTACAACCTGCGCGCGCTCGAGCGCTTCTTTCCCGGCCATGGCCACATCTACCTGCTGACGGACCGGCAGGTGCCGCACTGGCTGCGCGCTTCACCGCGCCTGACGGTGATCGATCATGCCAGCCTGATGCCCGGTGCCGCCTTGCCGGTGTTCGACTCCGGCCATATCGAATCGTATCTGCACCATATTCCGGGTTTGTCCGAACGCTTCCTGTATCTGAACGACGACGTATTTTTCGGCGCGCCTTTCGAGCCTGCATTCTGGTTTGGCGGGGAAGGGGACCGGCGTTTGAGTGTTTTTACGGAGAGCGCGCTGCACGAGGATCTGCCGGGCTTGCGCGCCGACGTGGCGGCGCCCGTCAATTGCGCTACCTTGTCGCGGCAATGGCTGTCGGCGCAGTACGCCGATTACCGGCATGAACCGCGCCTGTATGCGCATGCGCCGCGGCCCATGTTGAAAAGCGCGCTGCATGCGCTGGAAGGGCTGGCGCCGGCCATGTTTTCCGGCGTGCGCGCGACGGTGTTTCGCTCGTGGCAAGTGCCGGCATTACTGCCCGACCTGGTGCCGCGCTGGATGGTGCATCAGGGAATTGCGCGCTCGCGCATGCTCGACCCGCTGCATATCGCCAGCGGCGATGCGCAGGCGCCGCGGCAGCTGGAGGAACTGGCGGCACGTTTTGGCAGCTTGCCGTTTTTCTGCATCAACGATACCTGCGACGAGGCCGAGGACGACGACCCGCGCCTGTTGCGCGTGGCCGCTACCTTGCAGCGCCTGCTGCCGCTGCCATCTTCCTTTGAGATTTGAAGACGGTTAAACCGCGGTCTTCCTTGGCGCCAGGCTGATGCGGGCGGCGGCCGAGCTGTCGGACAGCGAAGCGAGGAACAGCAGCAAATAGGCGCCCAATTCCAGCACTTCTTCGCCGAGCAGCGCATAGGCGTCCGGCATGCCATGAAAGACCTTCTTGTCGAAGGGCCAGCCGGCGACCATCAGCAAGCCGCCGATGGCTGTCAGGATAGTGATGCGCATGCTGAAAATCTGCGGCGCATGGGCAAACACCTTGCGCGCGCGCGGCGCGAAAAAGATCAGCACGCGTATCAGGATCAGCAATTCCACCAGACGCAAGGCTTTTTCCAGCTGCGCCCAGGCGGGCGCCGTGCCGAACTGGTCGATATCGAGTTCGCGCAGCAGGAAGCCGAACAGCAGGGCCGACAAGCCCGCATGCATGAGGAAGCGCAGGGACTGGCGGTCAGTCTCTTGCCAGGCGCGCACGCCGTGCACGGTGCAAGCCAGAGCCAGGAACAGCGCCTGCAGCCATTCCAGCAAATGGTTTTCATCGTCGATATTCGGGAAGACCGTCCACAGGGCGATGGAGGCGAGCATGCTGAACAGCACAGCGCTGGCGACGCCGACATTGCTGCGGCTGAGCGAAGTCAGGGCTTCGCGCATGGAGGTGAAATTCATGTATGGTCGTAAGGCTAAAGTTGCGCGGCGCGGTATTGCAGCCTGCGGGCGCAGCTTTTTTCGGGGAGGGTCAGCCGGGATACCGCACGGCAAGCGCTATGGCGGGGCGAAGCGTGAATTTATTGCTATCACGCAACAACTTCTCGAGAAAAGATGCGTGAGCATCGTATCATGTTTCCCCGGAAGACGTCGGTTACTGACTTTAAAGTCGGTAAAATACGGTGTGTTTATTCAAGCATGGCGCGCCAGCATGGCCGCCGTTTCTTCGCTGGCCTGGTGCGCGCGCGCGGCCATGGCGTCGCCCAGCATCACCAGCACGGGACCGTGGGTGTCGCCCAGGCCGTGCGCCAGTGCGCTCAGCGTCAGGCGCACGATGCGCTGGTCCGGGCGGCTGCAGTTTTCAATCACCACCACCGGAGTGTCGGCACGGCGGCCCTGGGCCAGCAGGCGTTGCGCCGTGGCGATGGCTTCGCGTCCGCCCATGTATTGCACCAGGGTGTCGCAGTCGGGAATGCGCGTCTGGTCCGGTTCGCCCGGCGCCGTGCTGGACGTGAAAAAGGCCACGCTGCGCGACACGCCCCGCTTGGTCAGCGGCTGCTGTGTGGCGGCCGCGGCCGCCAGCGCCGTGGTAATGCCGGGCACCACTTCGACGGCGATGCCCGCCTCTTCCAGCGCGCGCAATTCCTCGTCGGCACGGCCGAACAGCATGGGGTCGCCCCCTTTCAGGCGCACGACGACGGCGTGCTTGCGGGCGTTGTCGACCAGTTGCTTGTTGATGAACGCTTGCGCCGTCGACAACTGGCCGCAGCGCTTGCCGACCAGGATTTTTTGCGCCTGCGGGCACAGCTCCAGCATCTCTTCGGTGACCAGCGCATCGTGCAGCACGACGTCCGCCTGTGCCAGCAGGCGCGCGCCGCGCAAGGTCATCAGGTCTTGTGCGCCGGGGCCTGCGCCGATCAGGTAGACCTTGCCGGGGAGAGATGTGGAGTTGTTCATGCTAGCCTTCTTCAGTCGAGATGCGGGTTACAGCCGAACCATGCCCGCCGCGACGGTCTGGTGGGTGACTTCATCGATCAGGATGAATGCCCCCGTGGCGCGGATATCGGCATAGGCGTCGGCCGCCAGCGCTTGCTGCACGTTCAGGCTGATGCGGGCGATGTCGTTGAGCTTCAAGCCTTCGGCCGGATGGCGCTGCTGCGTATTGATGTCGAGGATCGATTCGATCGCCGTCACCTTGGCCGCCGTCTGCTTGGTGCCGTGCTTGATCCAGTACTTGCGGCGCAGGTCCAGCGCGTCTTCCGACAGCCAGCACACGTCGGCCACCACCTGTTTCAGCAGGGTGGCAGGACGCTCGCTGCTCGCCAGCAAGTCGCCGCGCGAGATATCGAGGTATTCATTGAGCAGCAGGGTCACGGACTGGCCCACCACGGCCGTTGGCAGCGAGCCGTCCAGGGTGACGATATCCTTGACGGTGGCCGTCTGGCCCGACGGCTGCACCACCAGGGTGTCGCCGATGCTGACCTTGCCCGCTTCGATGCGGCCCATGTAGCCGCGGAAGTCGTTCGCTTCGTGGCCGTTGTGGCGCGCCACCAGCTGCACCGGGAAGCGGAAGGGCGTGTCGTGCGATTCGTCGTAGACGGACAGCGATTCGAGCAGTTCGATCAGGGTCGGGCCCGTGTACCAGCCCAGCTTGTCGCCGCGCTCGACGACGTTGTCGCCCGTCAAGGCCGACAATGGAATCGGCGTGATGTCCTTCAAGCCCAGCGACTGGGCGAACTCGCGGTAGGCGGCGACGATGCGGTTGTAGACCGTTTCATCGTAGTCGACCAGGTCCATCTTGTTGACGGCCACGACCACGTGCTCGATCTGCAGCAAGTGCGCGATGGTGGAGTGGCGCTTGGTCTGGATCAGCAATTCCACGCTGCCGTCGTCGCCCAGTTTCACTTTCGATACGTCGATCAGAATGATGACGGCGTCGGCCGTGGAGGCGCCCGTGACCATATTGCGCGTGTACTGTTCATGGCCCGGCGTGTCGGCGATGATGAACTTGCGCTTCGGCGTGGCAAAGTAACGGTAGGCCACATCGATGGTGATGCCTTGCTCGCGTTCCGCTTCCAGGCCGTCCGTCAGCAAGGACAGGTCGACCGTGTCGCCCACCGTGCGCTTGTGCTTGGAGCGCGACATGGCGTCGAGCTGGTCGGCAAAGATGCCCTTGCTGTCGAACAGCAAGCGGCCGATCAGGGTGCTTTTGCCGTCATCGACGGAACCGGCCGTGATGAAGCGCAGCATGCCGCGTTCAACGCTGTCGGTGAGAGTGGTGTTCTGGATTGCTGCGTTCATTAGAAATACCCTGCTTTCTTGCGTTTTTCCATCGAGGCTTCGGAAGTCTGGTCGTCCATGCGGGTGGCGCCCCGTTCCGTGATTTGCGTGATTGCCGTTTCGGCGATGATGGCGTCGACCGTTGCCGCGTCGGACGAGACGGGGCAGGTGCACGAAATATCGCCCACCGTGCGGAAGCGCACGACTTGCGTTTCCACCGTTTCGCCGTCGCGCGGCGGCGTCAGATCCGTCAACGGCACCAGCAAGCCGTTGCGCGGGATCACCTGGCGTTCGTGCGCGAAGTAAATCGGCGGCAATTCCAGTTTCTCGCGGGCGATGTATTGCCACACGTCCAGCTCCGTCCAGTTCGAGATGGGGAAGACGCGCATGTTTTCGCCCGGATGCACGCGGGTGTTATACAGGTCCCACAGTTCCGGACGCTGGGCTTTCGGGTCCCAGGCGCCGAATTCGTCGCGGAACGAGAAGATGCGTTCCTTGGCGCGGGCCTTCTCTTCATCGCGGCGCGCGCCGCCGATGCAGGCGTCGAAACCGTGTTCGGCGATGGTTTCCAGCAGGGTCACGGCTTGCGCCGCATTGCGCGAATCCGTGGCCGGGTTGCGCAGGCGCACGGTGCCGCGCTTGATCGAGTCTTCCACGGAGCCGACGATCAGGCGCTCGCCCAGTTCGGCCACCTTCTTGTCGCGGAAAGTGATGACTTCCGGGAAGTTGTGGCCCGTGTCGATATGCACGAGGGGGAATGGGAACTTGCCTGGGCGGAAGGCTTTTTCGGCCAAACGCAGCAGGACGACGGAGTCCTTGCCGCCGGAAAACAGCAGCGCAGGGTTGGCCGATTCGGCCGCCACTTCGCGCATGATGTGGATGGCTTCCGATTCAAGGCTGTCGAGGTGACGCTGGTTCAAAATATTGCTCATATGGGTACTTTCTTGTTCTGCTGAGTCTATTGTTTCTGTTCAGGCTGCCACGGATTTGATGCGTATCAGTTTGCCGTCCACCATGTGCAGGCCGCATTCCTTGGAATCCGGGTTTTCCCACCACCAACGCCCGGCGCGCACGTCCTCGCCCGGCTGCACTGCACGCGTGCACGGTTCGCAGCCGATCGACGGATAGCCCTGGTCGTGCAGCGCGTTGTACGGCACGTCGTTGGCGCGGATATAGTCCCACACATCCTGCTCGGACCAGTCGGCCAGCGGATTGAATTTCGTCATCGCGTGCGCCGCGTCCTCTTCCTGCACGTGCAATTCGGCGCGCGTGGTGGACTGGGCGCGGCGCTGGCCCGTCACCCAGGCCTTGTTGCCGGCCAGGGCGCGGCCCAGCGGCTCGACCTTGCGGATGCGGCAGCATTCGCGGCGCATCTCGACGCTGTTGTAGAAGGCGTTCAGACCGTTCTGTTCCACGTAGGCGGCGACAAGCTCCGGCTGCGGGCGGTACAGGGTGATATCGTGGCCGTAGCGGGTTTTCACCTTGTCGAGCACGGCCAGGGTTTCCTGGTGCAGCCGGCCCGTTTCCAGGGAAAAGATGCCGATGGGCAGCTTCGCCTTCAGGATCATGTCGGTCAGCACCATGTCTTCGGCTGCCAGGCTGGACGCGAACACGGCCGGCGAAAAATCCGCGGCGATGCGTGTCAGCGTTTGCTCGGTGGCGTCAATCAAAGAAGTCAGATCGCTCATGATGGGTCCTCAGATGCCGGACGCGTTGTCGAGGTCAGGATTCTGGCCTTCGCGGTGGTGGCGGCGGAACAGCGGCGACTTCTGATCCCACGACGCCTGGTAGGTTTCCGAAAAGACGGACAAACCTTTCAGGGCGTCATGGATGCTGCGGTCCGGGCGCGTCGCATACGCATCGAAACCGACGCGGTGCATGGAAAACAGCTGGTCGCGCAGCACGTCGCCGATGGCGCGCAGTTCACCCTGGAAACCCAAGCGGGCGCGCAGGTTGAAGGCGATGGAGTAGCCACGGCCATCCGTGAATTTCGGAAAGTCCACGCCGATGACGGGCAGCTGCGCCACGTCGGCCGCCAGTTCTTCCGGGCGCTCGTCGCTGGCCAGCCAGACGCCGATGTCGGGCAGGCGCGCCAGCAGCGTTTCGCGCTGGGCTTGCCATACGGGCAGGGGCACGATGACCTTGCCCGCAGGCACGACGACCGTTTCCGGCGTGTCGGTCTCATCGAGGCGCAGCAAGCCCCAGGGATTCGGCACCACGGCGGCGTTCTTGATGATTTCTTCGCGTACTTCAAACATATTCGTCTTCTCCCACCAGGTTGCCGACGGTGATCGGCGTTGCATATACGTGTTCCTTGAACGGCGCCAGGCCCAGGCGCTGGGCCGTGTCGACGAAGCGCTCGCCCTCGTGGCGGTCGCGCACGTAGACGTGCAGCAGGCGGCCGATGACTTCAGGCATCTGCAGGGAAGAGAACGATGGTCCGATGATCTTGCCGATGGCCGCGTTGTTGCCTTGCGCGCCGCCGATCGACACTTGATACCATTCGCTGCCATCCTTGTCGACGCCGAGGATGCCGATGCTGCCCACGTGATGGTGGCCGCAGGCATTGATGCAGCCGGAAATATTCAGTTCGATCTCGCCGATGTCGTGCTGGAAGTCGATGCTGTCGAAGCGTTCCGCGATGGCGGCCGCGATCGGCAAGGACTTGGCATTCGCCAGCGAGCAGAAATCGCCGCCCGGGCAGCAGATCATGTCGGTCAGCAGACCGATGTTCGGCGTGGCCAGGCCGTGCGCCTTGGCTTCCTGCCACAGTGCGAACAGTTTCGATTGCTCCACGTCGGCCAGCACCAGGTTCTGCTCATGCGTCACGCGCAGTTCGCCAAAGCTGTAGCGGTCGGCCAGATCGGCCGCGAAGTCGATCTGCTCTGCCGTCGCGTCGCCCGGCGGCACGCCCGTTTTCTTCAGCGACAGTACCACGGCCACGTAGCCTGGGCGCTGGTGCGGCTTGACGTTGCGCGCCAGCCAGTTCACATAGGCCTTGTTGTCAGCGTGTTCGGCCTTGTAGTCGAGTTCCGGCAGGGCAAGGTAGGCGGGCGGATTGAAGAAGTCCGCCACGCGCTGCATCTCTTCGGTCGTCAAGGTTTCCGGACCATCTTTCAGATCGACCCACTCTGCCTCCACCTGGCGCGTGAATTCTTCCACGCCGATGGCTTTCAGCAGGATCTTGATGCGCGCCTTGTATTTGTTGTCGCGGCGGCCGTGCAAGTTGTACACGCGCATGATGGCCTGGATGTAGGTCAGCAAATGCTGCCACGGTAAAAATTCGCGCACGACGCTGCCCAGGATCGGCGTGCGGCCCATGCCGCCGCCGGCCATCACCTTGAAGCCCACTTCGCCGGCGGCGTTGCGCACGGCCGTCAAGCCGATGTCGTGCACGGCGATGGCGGCGCGGTCTTCCTCGGCGCCATTGATGGCGACCTTGAATTTACGCGGCAGGGCGATGAACTCGGGGTGGAAGGTGCTCCACTGGCGCAATACTTCCGCGTATGGGCGCGGATCGATGATTTCATCGGCCGCGACGCCGGCGTAGGGGTCCGATGTTGTATTACGGATACAGTTGCCGGAGGTCTGGATCGCGTGCATTTCCACGGATGCCAGGTCCGTCAGGATATCGGGCGTCTGTTCCAGCTCGATCCAGTTGAACTGGATGTTCTGGCGCGTGGTGAAGTGGCCATAGCCGCGGTCGTACTTGCGCGCGATGTGCGCGAACATGCGCATCTGCTTGGACGACAGCAAGCCGTACGGCACGGCGATGCGCAGCATGTAGGCATGGCGCTGCATGTACAGGCCGTTTTGCAGGCGCAGCGGAATGAATTCCTCTTCCGTCAGTTCATTGGCGATACGGCGCGCAACCTGGTCTCGGTACTGGGCGATGCGTTCTTTGATGATGAGGTGGTCGTACTGATCGTAATGGTACATATCAATTCCTAAAAAAGCCGGGGTGCTGGAAGATTGCCTGGGATTATGTTCTTGATACTGCTCTTGTCACTTGTTCGGTCAATTAATAGATTAGCTTTACTGCCACGCCGGTCAAGGTCATCGCCAGCAAGACTCTTAAAAACCTTTCCGGCACGGAGCGGGCGACCCAGGAGCCGAGCGTGATGCCGGGCAGGGAGCCGACCAGCAAGGAGGCCAGCAATTCCCAGTGAATGGAGCCGAGCCACCAGTGACCGAGGGCGGCGATGGCCGTCAGGGGCACGGCGTAGGCGATGTCGGTGCCCGCCACTTCGGCCGAGCTCATACGTGGATACAGCATCACCAGCAAGGTTGCGCCGATGGCGCCGGCGCCGATCGAGGAGACCGTCACCAGCACGCCCAGCACGGCGCCGGCAATGATGGTTGCGGCGGCAAGCTTGTTTCCTTGTAATTGTTTCTCAGGATGCGCATTGATCCAGGCCAGCATGCGGCCCTTGAAAATGAGTGCCACGACGGTCAGCAGCACGGAGCCGGCGATCGAGTAACGGATGATCTTGCCGATTTCCGGCGACAGGGTGCCGAACGATTTGAGCGCCAGGGTCGCGATGACGGCGGCGGGCAGGGCGCCGATGCACAGGCGCTTGACGATATCCCAGCGGATGGTGCCGCGCAGGCGGTGCGTCAGGGTGCCGGCGCTCTTGGTGATCGAGGCGAAGGCCAGGTCGGTCCCCACGGCCACGGATGGCGGTACGCCAAACAGCAGGGTTAACAGCGGCGTCATCAGCGAGCCGCCGCCCACGCCAGTCATTCCTACGAGTAATCCTACGGCAAATCCTGAGACTATATAAGACAAAGTCATGCTTTCACCCCCAAAGTACCCGCAATAGTAATAAACTTGGCGTTTAATCCAAACTACTAAGTACGCATTTGCTTATATGCGATATGCGTATATGCATGCATGCAAAATCATGGGTGGGGCGGAAACTCGGCAAATCACGGCAATCTAGGGCAAACCAGCAATGAATCTCCATCAACTGCGCTTCGTGCGCGAAGCGGTCCGGCAGAATTACAACCTGACGGACGCCGCCAAGGCCTTGTTCACGTCGCAACCGGGCGTATCGAAAGCCATCATCGAGCTGGAGGAAGAGCTGGGCGTGGATATTTTTACGCGCCACGGCAAGCGCATCCGCGGCTTGACGGAGCCGGGCCGCCTGGTGCTGGAGTCCGTCGAGCTGATCATGCAGGAAATCGACAGCATGAAGCGCATCGGCAAGGAATTCGCGGCACAGGACAGCGGCAGCTTCACCATCGCCACCACGCATACGCAGGCCCGCTACACCTTGCCCAAGGTGGTGCAGGCATTCATGTTGAAGTTTCCCAAGGTACGCCTATCTTTGTTGCAAGGCAACCCGCGCCAGATCGCCGAGATGGTGCAGCGCGACCAGGCGGACCTGGCCATCGCCACGGAATCGATCGCCGCCATCGATGGCCTGATCACCTTGCCATGCTATCAATGGGAACACGTGGTGGTGGTGCCGGTCGATCATCCGCTGCTCAAATCGAAGTCCGTGACCCTGGAAGAAATCGCCGCCTTCCCCCTGATTACCTATGACAGCGCGTTCGCTGGACGCAACAAGATCGACCACGCTTTCGTGCTGCGCGGCCTGAAGCCGGACATCTTGCTGGAAGCCATCGACGCGGACGTGATCAAGACTTATGTCGAGTTGGGCATGGGGATTGGTATCATAGCGGGTATGGCCTTCGATGCCGAGCGCGACAAAGGCTTGCGCGCCATCCCTGTCGGGCACCTGTTCGGCATGAATGTGTCGCGCGTGGCCGTCAAGCAGGGCGCGTATTTGCGCAGCTATATTTATACCTTTATCGAGTTGCTGACGCCGACCTTGAACCGCAAGCTCATCGAGCAGGCGATGAGCGGTGATAAAGAGCACTACGAACTATAACAATGCATGAAGTCGGCCGGGCGAGGTGCCTGGCCAAGATTATTTAAGAAGAGAAGAAACAATGATTACCGATCAGCTTGCCAAATATTACGCCACCATCGCGCAGCAGTACGAGCGCGTCTATGACAAGCCCGAACGCCAGGAAGACCTGGAAGTGTTGCGCGACAAGGTCGCCGACGTGCTGGAAGGCCATACCGTGCTGGAACTGGCTTGCGGCACGGGCTACTGGACGGAAGTGGTCGCCGAGTCGGCCGAGTCCGTACTGGCTACCGATATCAACGATGAAATGCTGGCGCTGGCCCAGGCACGCGGCTTGCCCGACAACGTCAGCTTCGCCAAGCTCGACGCCTTTAACTTGCCCGACGACATGCTGGGCAAGTTCACGGCCGTGTTCGCCGGCTTCTGGTGGTCCCACGTCAAGCGCGAAGACCAGGACAAATACCTGAAGCAATTGCGCAGCAAGCTGGGCAAGGACATCCTGCTGGTGCTGATCGACAATTCCTATGTCGACGGCAGCAGCACGGTCATCGCGCGCACCGACCTGGAAGGCAATACCCACCAATTCCGCACGACGGAGGGGGGCGAGCGCTATGAAGTGCTGAAAAATTTCCCATCGGATAGTCACCTGCGCAAGAAGTTTGCCCACTCGGCCCGCGAAATCCGCATGAAGCGCCTGGAATACTACTGGCTGCTGAGCTGCCGCCTGAAATAAGGCCGGCACGGCAAGAACAACCGCCTGCGGGCGGTTTTTTTTCGCCTGTTGTTTTTATCTAACAAGATATTGTTCCAAAAAACAACATCTTGTCGATGTCATATTGTTGAAGTATTTCGTGGGCATGATTCGGTTCAGCAGCTAAGCAGCACCATTCTTGTCCAACCTAATGTAGAGAATCTCAAGTGAAAAAAATTACTCTGGCAGCATTGATCATCGGTACCTTCGCAGCAGCCACGGCGCAAGCACAATCGAACGTCACCGTGTATGGTCTGGTTGACCTTGGTATCGCCAAGACCACTGGCCAGCCGACGGTACAACGCGAAAACAATGCGTCGCGCCTCGGTTTCAAGGGTACGGAAGATCTGGGTGGCGGCCTGTCCGCAATTTTCAACCTGGAAAGTGAATTCCTGGCTGACACCGGTGCGCAAAAAGGCGTGTTGTTCGACCGTCAAGCGTACGTGGGCTTGAAAGGCGCGTTTGGTACCGCCATCCTGGGCCGCACCAAGAATCTGGTCGATGGCACCATCGCCCGCGTCGACCCATTCAACACCTACGGCGTCGTCGGCAAGAACAATGAAACCCTGCTGCGTTCGGGCGTTGGCACGTCGCGCGTCAACAATGCCGTGACTTACAACAGCCCAAGCTTTGAAGGTTTCGTGGGCAGCCTGCAATACGTGCTGAGCGAAGTCAACAGCGCTGACGCGGGTGTGATCGGCCTGGCAACCTACGACAATGGCCCGATCAGCTTGCACGCCGGCTACGAGAAAGCCGTACAAGCAACGGCAACGGCCGCCAAGCCTGACCTGTGGTCCATCGGTGGCGGCTATAAATTCGGCCCGGCCAAGATCACGGCCGCCTACTCGAAAGGCGACACCAAGGTTGCGACGACTGGCGAATTCAAGTCCTACCTGATCGGTCTGAACTACACGGTTGGCGGCGGCGATGCCAAAGTGTCGTATGGCAAGCAAGAGCAAAGCAACAACAAGGTCAAGGATCAGGACACCATCAAGGAATTCGGCGTCGGCTACGACTACCACCTGTCGAAGCGCACCGACGTGTACGCCTACGCTGGCCGCGAGCGCGTCAAGTCGCTGACTTCGTATCAGATCGGTCTGGCACACAAATTCTAAGCATCATTCGATGTGACGAAGCAAAGGCGCCTGCGGGCGCCTTTTTTATTGCATCGCCGCAGATGCCGCCTCGGCATGCATGGGCAGCGAGATGTCGATGCGTGTGCCGCCCAGTTCGCTATCGGCGCCGATATGGATGCTGCCGCTCAAGCCCCACACCCGTTCGCGCATGCCCAGCAAGCCCAGTGCTGTGGCCTTTTCCAGGTCGTGTTCGGCGATGCCGCGACCGTCGTCCTGAATGGTGATGGCCAGCGTGGAATCGATGCGGTGCAGGGCGATGGTGATGTGGCTGGCCTCGGCATGGCGCGCGATATTCGTCAGCGCTTCTTGCACGATGCGGTAAATGGCCGTGCTGCGCGCGTCGTCGAGCACGAGGTCGGCCTCGTCGGCCAGCAAGTCGAAATGGATGGCGCGGCGCAGCAGGAAGTCGTGGCGCAGTTTTTGCAGTGCAAAATACAATCCCCCTTCATCGAGTGCGCGCGGACGCAGGTTGCTGGCGATGCGCCGCAGCGAGGTGATGGCCGTCACCAGCAAGCCGTCCATGCTGTGCAGCAACGCTTGCAGGGACGGGGTGGTCTCCGTGTGCTGGCGCACCAGGGTCAGGTCGACGCGCAAGGTGGCCAGCAATTGCCCGAGGTCATCGTGCAATTCGCGCGCGATATGCTTGCGTTCTTCTTCACGGATGGTTTGCAGCGCGCTCGACAGTTCACGCAATTGTGAAAAGGAGCGGGCCAGCTGCTCATGCATCTGCTGGCGCGCGCTGATGTCGCGCACGATGATGGTAAAGACGCTATGGCCGTCTTCCTGCATGGCCGAGAGCGATCCTTCCAGGGGAAACATGGCGCCGTCGCTGCGCCGTCCCGTCAAGGTGTAATCGGTGGCGCGCCGGCCCGTCAGGCGCAGTTCCTGGCTGATATCGCCAAACGGCGGCTCGCCATCGTGCTTGCCCAGGCCGCCGAGGGTACGCAAGTCGCGCAGGATGTAGTGGCCCAGGCGCATGCCGCGCATGCCGGCCGGCGTGTCGTCGAACAATCTGGCCGCCGCCGCGTTTGCATGCAGGATGATTTGCTGGCTGTCGATGCTGATGATGGCGTCGCTGGCGCTGTCGATGATGGCTTGTCCGCGCGCCTGCTGCTGCCGGCGGGCTTTCAGTGGAGGAAACAGGCACAGCAAAAGCGCTGCCGCCATACCCAGCGGCAAGATACGCAGCAGTGCGGGACTGCCTCGGTCGGGCATGGTATCTCCTTGCGAACGTGAGCGAAGGCAGGCAAGACAGTGGCAGGCAGGATTTTATGTAGCCTATGCCTGTTGGCGCGGCGCGGCTTGATATGGCGCAGGAAGGGAGCAGAAGAGAGTGGCGTGCCGCGCCGGCCTGGGCCGGGCGGCGGCGGAGTCTTACATTTGCTTGAACAGGTGCAGGAAGCTGCGGCTCACTTCGAGCTTGTCGGACTTGCCTTTGATGAGTACCAGATGGCGGCCGCGGATGTCGCGCGTCACGCCTTCGATGGCATTCACGTTGACCAGGGTGGCGCGGTGGATTTGCCAGAACAGCGAAGGGTCGAGCTCTTCGGCCAGGTCGCGCACGGGCTTGCGGATCAGCGCCTCATACTTGGCGGTCTGCACGCAGGTGTATTTCTCGTCAGAGCGGAAGAACAGGATCTCTTCCACGGGGATCATGCGTAAATCCTGGCCGATGCTGGCCTGTATCCATTGCAGGTAGGTGGGCTTGGCCGTGATTTTTTCCGCCAGCTGCGACAGCATGGCCGTGACGCTGCTGTTGACGTCCAGGGCTGGCTTGTTCAAGTGCGTTTTCAGACGCTCTACCGTCACGAGCAGGCGCTCATGCTCGGGCGGCTTGAGCACGTAGTCGACGGCGCCGCGCTCGAAGGCTTCGACGGCGTGGCTGTCGTAGGCCGTGACGAAGACGATATGCGTCTTGCTGCCTATTACTTGCGCCGCTTCCATGCCCGTCTTGCCCGGCATGCGGATATCGAGGAAGGCAAAGTCGGGTTTGAGTTGTTCCACCAGTTCGATCGCCTCGTCGCCATTCTTGGCTTCGCCGATGATTTCCAGTTCAGGCCAGGCCTGGCCCAGGCGCAGGCGCAGCTGGTCGCGCATCAGTCTTTCGTCGTCGGCAATAATAGCGGTAGGCATAGGTCTCAAGTGTGAACAGGCGAAGATTGATTATTCAATGATTTAGCGTTTTTATCAACTACTCTGTCTTACTTGGACAATTGATATGGCACTTCGATCACGGCACACACGCCGGACGGTTGATTTGGCGTAATGGTCAGGCTGCCCTCGTCGCCATGTAGCAGCTTCAGGCGTTCGCGTATGGTGGGCAAACCCAGTCCCGTGCCATCGCTGGGCACCACGCCAAAGCCCAGGCCGTCGTCGGTGACGGTCACGCGCAGCTTGCTGTGCGCCACTTCGGCCACGATGCGCAAGGTGCCGCCTTCCGGTTTGACTTCCAGGCCGTGCTTGATGGCATTTTCCACCATCGATTGCAGCATCATGGGCGGGAAGGCGGCGCTGCGCAGGCCATCGGGAATCTGGAAGTCGACGGTCAGGCGTTCTTCCATCCGCATTTTCAGCAGGTTCAAGTACGCTTGCACCATGTCCGCTTCACGGCCCAGGTTGGTAATCAGGGCGTTGTCGCGCATTTGCGGCAGCACGGCGCGCAGATACTGGATCAGGCTGCGCTGCATCTTGGCCGCGCGCGGCGGATCGACCTGGATCAGGTGTTCGACGGAGGCCAGCGTGTTGAACAGGAAGTGCGGCTCGACTTGCGCCTGCATCATCTGCATCTTCGCTTCGCTGAGCTGGCGCTGCATGGATTCGCGCTCGGCCGCCTCATTCGCGGTGACGGTTTCCGCTTCGGCGCGTTTCTTGCCGCCGACCAGGGCCTTCATGGCGAACAGGGCCAACACCAGCAAGGAGACGAAGCTCTTGAACCAGGTCGAGGCTTGCTGGTGGTAGCGCGACACTTTTTGTTCCGCCGCATCATCGACCGCTTCTTCGATGGCATTCGATAGCTCTTCGCCGATTTGCGGCGGCAATTCAATATGGACTTCTTCCCCCGAAGCATTGGTGGTCACCGGATAGTTGGGCTTGGCGGGGGCGGCTGGTGGTTGCGGCGGTTCCGGCGGCACGGCACTGGCTTTTGCGTCCGCCTCGGCGGCATCGGCTGGATCGCTGGCCGCCTCGGCCGCGCTGCTGCGGCGGTTCTTGCCGTTGCGGGGATTGAAATGGATGCCCGTATCGTCGATCAGGATATTGGTTTCCCCCGAACCCTTGCTGCTGCGTTTATGCGACTTGATGACCACTTCCTCGTCCGGGCTGGACGAGAACAGCTCATCTTGCAAAATGGAGCCGGCGATCAGAGCCAGTGCAGCGAACAGGAAGAATTTCCACCAAGACAGTTGGGTGACCCAGGTCGTCGTCGCGTCGAATGCCCGTTGCAACCAAGCGAGGATGGTTTTCAACAATTGGGGCAGGCTGGAAATCGGAAGCATGGGGGCACTTTCAAGTACAAGAGTTAATTGACGCAGCGGGCAAGTTTAACCCTTTGTTGAGTAGCGTCAGAGTCTGATGCTGCCACTGTGCCTAAACACCACGAACTACGCCAGCCGATTGCGACAGGCTGCACAAAAAGGCGCTTGAAGTGAAGGCAAGGCTTGCTGGGCGGTGAGGGCGGGGAAATAGCCCTTGCGGAGAGTGCGGGGCACGGCTATAATTCGCCCCCTCGCTGAACGACGCATGCAAATGCTGAGTACGGTGAGAAAAAAGAAGGTTGACGAATTAGCCGAAACGCTTCATACTCTTCCTTCTTCGCAGTTGACAAACACAACGCTTTGTCGATAGCGCGAGAGCAGTAAATAAGCAGTAACCGAATACAGTTCTTTAACAATTAACAGTCGATAAGTGTGGGCATTTGATGTCAGTGCAGCGTCAATCTTCGGATTGGCGTAATACTTAAAATATATCAAATGTTCACAAGAAATAATGAAATAGGCGCTACGCAAGTAGTGGCCTGTCAGTTTTTTGAGTGAGCGACCCGTCAGTAATGACGGTGCCAATAAAATGGCAAAGTAACAGAGATTAAACTGAAGAGTTTGATCCTGGCTCAGATTGAACGCTGGCGGCATGCCTTACACATGCAAGTCGAACGGCAGCACGGAGCTTGCTCTGGTGGCGAGTGG
>NZ_JBNYXP010000023.1:0-24569 GCF_051380725.1 Janthinobacterium glycogeni
CACTACCTGATGCACCGGTATAACTGGATACGGCCACATCAGTTCAACCAGGGACTGGCACCGGCCGTCGCCGAAGAAAAACTTAACGTAGTGTCCGGGATGGGTTGACCACTACAGTCGTCCCCAGAGTAGGGGGCGAGCACTACATGTTTAATCGTGCAAAACAATCTGAACGTCGATGCTTCGCGTTGTCGCAAGCGCGCGGAGAAAGGTGCGGAGCATTCGAATCTCATCTCCAATGGCGCCGCTAACACTTGGCAGACCACAGACTAACACCCGCGCAGGTAATGCAAACTCACTGGAATTACAGAGCAGATCTTGAAGGAAGTTCCAAGTTATTTCCCTATCGATTGGCACGCCAAAAGCGACCGCAACGGATTGACGAACGAACAATGCGTTCTTCGCGTAGGTAAGGTCTATCGTTACTTGCTTGTTGCACATATCTGACGAGTTAATCATGGCCGGGTGAAGCTCTAACGCAGCGTCTGCTTTTAGCCGGCTGCCGTCGTTGGCAGGTTACGCCCCGTTGCAGACGTTCGGTATAAGCTAGATTTTTGCTCAAACATTAAGCCTTACCGGTCAGTGCAGCACGATAAAGGTTGAACTTTTCTTGGCCGTGAAAGTTCAGGAACTCCACCATGGTAGGCGTCACCTTAGATTTTGCAGCAATCGTCCAAAACCTGGCTTCGCCGATCATAGGCACAAATCCATCAATCAATCCGCGACTGGCGTTGTGGCTCGATGAAAGCAGCCATTGCTGCAGCAGTCGTGTGACGTCGTCGCTTGGAAGCTTTGACGACCGGACTAGCGCGATCGCATATCTGTAGTTGTGGCTATACAGATCTACAATAAAATCAATTCGCTGCGCTACAGTTAGTGAACGCAACCACCGGCGAACCTCGGCATCAACTTGGGTGGTACCGGAACGACGTATGAACTGCTCAGGCTTGAAACGTGGCTCTTCCATGGTATTGGTCCAAAGTATTTTACGTATCCCACGTCATGTGTGTTGTAGGTCCGCTTCTGGCTGCCGACGCAATCGATCAACGCAACACTTTAACTTAAATGCATCGTTATAGAATGGAATGATGAGAAAAAGAACTCGAATCGATTGCTCTGCGCCCCGCGAAACCCGAGATTAATGTTGCAAGAGGTTGAGCCACGGAAGCGTTCATGGTGGAATCCACCGAAGCTCAAGCAACTATGGCTTCAGCGCGGTAGGAGTCTCTGCGGGGCAGGGGGATAGCCAGGTCAGACTCGATATCGTCGTTGGATCAGACCACGACGAGACCGCACACCAGGCGCCTGGCAGGACACCTTGGCCCCAGCATGATCGTCGGTTCTTCTTTTTCGGAATTATGGATCAGGAGAGTCTAAGCTAATGGTGGCGATTCAGTCTGGGCGATGTTGCCGCATGGACTGAATGCCGTTTCGGTGGGTGATGAGCTGTTCAAGCAGGGGCACCTTCTGGCGCCCGGCAACTAATTTTCTTGGACGCCGAGTGCTGCCTCGAGTATGCGCTTCAACGTCAGCCGGACGCTGGATACGCCGGCGCTGCGGCGCTTGATCGAGGAGCGGGCTGCAAAGGCTTGATGTGTCGTAGGATGTTCGATAGTGAACTTGTCTGCAGATGTGGCTGTTGATCAAGCTGCGCAACAGAGTAGCTCAGGCGCCGCCATCGGCGTTGCCTGGGAACCGGCGGCGTGAACGGCGGTCGCATCGCCGCCGGCGTGAAGGGCATCACTGACATGACGGGCGCGGCGGCGCTGTCGTGGCGGCCCGTCCGCCCCATTGCGGCCTCAGTCTATTTCATACAATTCCGTATGGCCGAAGCCTTTTTGATAGTCCAGCACGGAAACGATGCTCGGTTCGATACGCAGGAAAACGGCCCCCGCCCAAGGCATGGCATCCGTTCCGGCCATCATTTCCCTGATCTGCGGGAAACGCCGCAGCAGGCAATCGGACGCATGCTCCGCCTCTTCTCGTTCAGCAATGATGCGTGCCGTGGCGCCCATCGACAGGCCTTGAATGTGCTGCCAGTCCGCATAGGGCCGGGTGATGGTCAGCGACACCTTGTTGTTCAGCTGTATGTTGCAAGCCTTTTGGCTGCCCAGGCCCACGCCGACGTACAGCGTGAGGTTGTCGCTGGCATAGCTGACGGTGGTGGCGTGCGGGTAGCCGTCCGGCCGCACGGTGGCCAGGGTCATGTCCGGTACCTGCCGCATCAGCTGCAGGATGAAGTCGCGGGTGCTGTGGTTCAGTCGCATGATGTCGCTCCGTGGCCCAGGGTCGATAGGGGAGGGAATTCAGCTACCTTAACGTGATTGCGTGATTGCGGCCATCGCGCATGCCTGCACTTTGATGGGCATCATGGAAAGTGCATTTGCCATGCGCGAATCCTGAATCGAGCACAACAACAAGCCCTGTTTTTTCATTCGATGCCTGAGTATTACTGGGCGGTTCGTTTGATGCAAGTCATGCGATGCCTGCCGGCGCCTCCTAAGATGGGGAAGTCGTCCGCGTGTGCGCATCATGCCGGAGAGGTCTCTCCGGCCGTGCAGGCATCGTCGGCACATCATTTTCAGGAGAGCAAACATGGCCAACCGCTTGATGTCATTGAATCCGTTTAGCGAGGTTGCCCGGTTCGACCCGTTCCGGGCTATGGATGATCTTTTTCAGGAATACACGGCATTTCCGCTCCTGCGCACGGCCGACGCCGTACCACGCATGCGTCTCGACATGTCGGAAACCGAGCAGGCGTATGTGGTCAAGGCCGAAGTGCCTGGCGTGCAGAAGGAAGACATCAAGGTGGCCATCGACGGCAATCAGGTTTCCATCAGTACGGAAGTGAAGAAGGAAGAGCGCCAGGAAAACGGCAATATGGTGTGCAGCGAACGGTACTATGGACAGCAGCACCGCAGTTTCAGCTTGCCGCACGAAGTCGACGAGAGCAAGGCGGAAGCCAGGTGTCAGGACGGCATCCTGGAACTGACCCTGCCGAAAAAGCCGGGCGGCACCAGCAGGGTGCTGCAAATAAATTAATTTCCGTGTGCCTGCATGAGCCGCACGATGTTCCCTTGACAGGAGACGAGCATGGCCAGCATCCTGCAGCACATCGCCCCGCTTGCGCGGCATTGGCACCTGCCGACCAGGGCAGGGGTGCAAGAGCGGTTGCGTCGCTGGCGCCTCGCGCATGCATTGCATGCGATGCGAAAGCGGCGCTACTTCCGGCTCGATATCGCGGAAACGGACGATGCTTACCAGGTCGAGGCGGAGATGCCTGGCTACGATAAGCAAGCGCTGATGGTGGAGATCGACGGTAACGCCGTATTGATCTATGCCGAAGGGGAAATGCAGGATGATGCGGCGGCCCGCGTGGCGCGGGAACCGCAGTACCGTTACTTCAGCTTGCCGCAGGCAATCGACGAGCGTACCGCGACGGCGCACTATCGGCATGGCATGCTGGAACTGACGCTGCCGAAAAAGACGGATGGCCGCGGCAAGTACCTGGCCATACGCTGACTTTGCTCGGGCGGTGCCGATGACGCAGCCGGACAGCATGCTGGCGATGCAGTGGCCAGGACCCGGACGGGACTTGCGGCCGGTACGGCTGCCTGTGCCGGTTTGCGGTGCGCACGAGGTGCTGCTGCGGGTGCTGGCTTGTGGCGTGTGCCGCACGGACCTGCACATCGTCGATGCAGACCTGGCGCCGCACCGCTTGCCGCTGATACCCGGCCATGAAATTGTCGGCCGCATTGTCCAGGCCGGTGCCGGCGTCGAACGGTTCGAGGTCGGCCAGCGCGTGGGCGTGCCTTGGCTGGGCGGTACGTGCGGCTGTTGCCCATACTGCAGGCAGGGGCGCGAGAACCTGTGCGACCGGCCCAGCTTCAGCGGCTATGACCGCGATGGCGGTTATGCGCAATTTGCGCTTGCCGATGCGCGCTACTGCTTCGCCATCCCGGCCCGCTATGATGACGCCCATGCCGCGCCGCTGTTGTGCGCCGGCCTGATCGGCTATCGCGCCTATCGCATGGCCGGTGCCGGCCGGCGCCTGGGATTGTATGGTTTCGGCGCCGCCGCGCACATAGTTGCCCAGGTGGCCCTGGCGCAGGGGAGGGAAGTGTATGCCTTCTGCCGGCCCGGCGATGAGCGCGCACGCCATTTTGCGTTGTCGCTCGGCGTCACCTGGGTCGGCGCCAGCGACGTGGCGCCGCCGCAGCCGCTGGACGCCGCCATCATCTTTGCGCCCCTCGGCAGCCTGGTGCCAGCCGCGCTGTCTGCTTGCGTCAAGGGCGGCACCGTCGTGTGCGCCGGCATCCACATGTCGGCGATTCCATCGTTTCCGTATGCGCTGCTATGGCAGGAGCGCAGCCTGCGCTCCGTGGCCAACCTGACCCGTGCCGATGGCGAGGCTTTCCTGGACCTTGCCGCCAGCCTGCCATTGCACATGTCAGTGACGACCTTGCCCTTGGGTGAGGCGAATCGTGCGCTGGCCAGCCTGCGCAGCGGCACGATTGACGGTGCGGTGGTGCTGCTGCCGGACTGGCACGCGTGAGGAGGGCTGGCCATGGCCCGTGCATGGCCACGGCGGTACGCCGCGCGCGGCGCACTGGTGCAACGGAATGGGGCTGCTAGTGCGACATCAGCACGGGCAAAGTCATCGAACGCAGCACAGTGCGCGTGACGCCGCCCAGCAGGATTTCATTCCAACGCGGGTGGCCATACGCGCCCATCACGAGCAGATCGGCATTTTGCTCCGCGGCCAGCGACAATAGCGCCTCGCCCACGGGCAGGTCGAGCGGCGTGCTTTGCCGCAGGACTTCCACCTGAACGCCATGACGCGCTAGAAACAGGGCAATGTCGGCACCCGGCTGGGCGCCGTGTACGCCATATTCGCGCTCCGGATTGAACACGGCAACCGTCACGAGGCGGCTGGCGCGCAGCAGGGGAAGCGCATCGCCGACGGCGCGCGCGGCGGCGCGGCTGCCATCCCACGCCACGAGCGCATGCCGGTCCACGTGCGGGTAACTGCCTGCGTGCGGCACAAGCAACACGGGCCGGCCTGCAAACAAGGCCACATACTCAGGCAAATGTTCGTTTCCAGCATGCTCGCTGTCGTGCGGAGCGCTTTGGCTCAACACGAGCAGATCGGCATAGCGCGCCTGCAAGGTCAGGTTGCTGGCGGTATCCTGCTCGCTCAGGCGGCGTTCATGCGAGACGTCGGCCGAGCGGGCCTGTGCCTCGAACCGGTCGAGCGCTTCCACCGCCGATTGCGCGGCTTCGGGAGGCGCAGATTGCGTTGCCGCGCCAATCAGGTGGGCTTGCTGGCTGCTGGCGACGAGTCCCGCCACTGCGATGCGTTCGCGCGCATGGGCAGCACCATCCACGTGAACCACGATAGTCTTGTATGCCATGTTACGCTCCCTGTGCATGAAGACTATCAGCCTAGCAGGCGCCGTCGGTCGACATATGATCCGCCTCATATGATGCCGCTCTGGCGTGACATTTCGGCTGCCGATGTCCGTCCGTCCAGCCTGCGTGCCGGTGACGCCAGTCCGTTTTTCGCGTTGCCTGTCGCGATCCATGTTAGCCTTGGGTTTTCCCCCATTGCCTGTTTGATACAGGAGAGATCCCATGCCACTTCGGCACGAGGAAGCCACCGGCTGGACCAGCGCCGAGGCGGCGGCGCGCCTTGCCGCCGATGGTCCGAACGAATTGCCAGCGACGCGCCCGCTGGGTTACTGGCGCCTGCTGGCCGAGATCGTCCGCGAGCCGATGTTCTTGCTGCTGCTGGCGTGCGGCGCCATCTATCTGCTGCTGGGCGACCGCCAGGAAGCGGCCATGCTGCTGGGCTTCGTCATGCTCGTCATCGGCATCAGCTATGTCCAGCGGCAGCGCACGGAACGTTCGCTGTCCGCCTTGCGCGACCTGTCCAGCCCGCGCGCGCTGGTGATCCGCGACGGCCGCCAGGCGCGCATCGCCGGGCGCGAACTGGTGCGCGGCGACCTGGTCCTGCTGGCCGAAGGCGACCGCGTGCCGGCCGACATCGCCCTGCTGAGCGCGTCGAACCTGATGGCCGACGAATCGATGCTGACGGGCGAGTCGGTGCCGGTCATGAAGCTGGTGCCGGGCTGCGTGTATGCGGGCACCCTGATCACGCAGGGCGCGGCCAGCGGGAGCGTGACGGCCACCGGCCAGCACAGCGCGTTGGGCCGCATCGGCGCCGCGCTGGCCGCGCTGGGCGGGGAACTGACGCCGATCCAGCAGGAAACACGGCGCGTGGTGCGCGGTGCCGCCATCGGCGCGCTGGGCCTGGCGGCAGTGCTCGGCCTGGCCTACTGGTGGCTGCGCGGCGACGCGCTGCGCGGCTTGCTGGCCGGGCTGACCCTGGCCATGGCCCTGCTGCCGGAAGAGTTGCCGGTGATCCTGACGCTGTTCCTGGGGCTGGGCGCCTGGCGCCTGGGGCGCGAGCATGTGCTCGCGCGCAGCATGCCGGCCATCGAACTGCTGGGGGCGACGACGGTGCTGTGCGTGGACAAGACAGGCACCCTGACCAGCAACCGCATGCAGCTGCGCCAGCTGTGGGCGGAAGGGGCGGCTTATGCGTGCGGCCAGGTGCCGGAGCCGCCCCTGCCGGAAGAACTGCACGGCTTGCTCGAATACGCGGTGCTGGCCAGCCACCGGCAAGCCTTCGATCCCATGGAAGCGGCCATCGGCGCGGCCGGCGCGCGCCTGCTGGCGAATACGGAGCACCTGCATGGCGACTGGATGCTGATCGACGATTATCCGCTGTCGCGCCAGATGCTGGCCATGTCGCGCGTGTGGCGCTCGCCCAGCCGGCAAGACTACGTGATCGCCGCCAAGGGCGCCCCGGAAGCCATCATGGACCTGTGCCACCTGGCGCCCGCGCATTGCGCGCGCATCGCGGCGCAGGTGGCGGCCATGGCGGACAGCGGCATGCGCGTGATCGGCGTCGCCTGGGCCGCCTTCGCCGCGCCGCCCCTGCCGTCGGACCAGCATGATTTCGATTTTGCCTTTCTCGGCCTGCTGGCGCTGGAAGACCCCGTGCGCCCCGAAGTGCCGGCGGCGGTGGCGCAGTGCCGCGAGGCCGGCCTGCGCGTGGTGATGATCACGGGCGACCATCCCGCCACGGCGCTGTCGATCGCGCACCAGGCCGGCATCCCCACGCAGGGCGCGCCACTGACGGGCGGCGAACTCGACGGCATGGACGATGCCGCGCTGCAGGAGCGCCTGGCCGGGGCGAGCGTGTGTTGCCGCATCGCGCCTGCGCAAAAGCTGCGCCTGGTGCGGGCCTTGCGCGCGCGCGGCGACATCGTCGCCATGACGGGCGACGGCGTCAACGATGCGCCTGCCTTGAAAGCGGCGCATATCGGCGTGGCCATGGGGGCGCGCGGCACGGACGTGGCGCGCGAGGCGGCCGCGCTGGTCTTGCTCAAGGATGATTTTTCCTCGCTGGTGGTAGCGGTGCGGCATGGCCGGCGCCTGTTCGCCAACCTGCGCAAGGCCATCGTCTTCATCGTTGCCGTGCACGTGCCGATCGCGGGCCTGTCGATCCTGCCTGTGCTGCTGGGCTGGCCGCTGCTGCTGTTGCCGGTTCACATTTTGTTTCTGCAACTGATCATCGATCCGGCCTGTTCCATCGTCTTCGAGGCCGAGCCGATGGAAGCGGGAACCATGCGCCAGCCGCCCAGAGCGACGGCTCAGCGCCTGTTCGATAGTGCCATCGTGCTGCGCGGCGTGTTGCAGGGGGCCGGACTGCTGGCGCTGCTGCTCCTGTTCTGGCAGGTGCGGCGGGCGGGCCAGTCCGACGAGGCGGCCCGCGCCGCCATTTTCATTGCCTTGACCTTGTCCAACCTGGTACTGATTTACGCCAATCGCCGCGCGGCCGGCATGGACAGGATGCAGCCGTGCGGCACGAATCCGTATGCCGGCTGGATCGCGGCGGCGGCCGTGTCGCTGCTGCTCGTCGTGCTGGGCGTGCCGGCCCTGCGGCACCTGTTTGCCTTTGCCGTGCCCGATGCCGTGTCGCTGCTGCTGTGTTGCCTGGTGCCCGTCGCGACCATGGCGTGGTGCGCCTTGCTGCGGCATTTGCAGGCCAGCAGGCGCCTTGGCGCCCGGTGACAGCCGGCCTTCACACTCATGCGCGCCCAGGCGGCAGATTCGGCCTGCGCCGTTGCCAGGCCAGCGCTGCCATTCCCAGGCCCAGCAGCGCCAGCGTGCCTGGTTCGGGCACCTGCAGTATCAGCACGGGGGGCTGGTCCAGCGCCACCGGAATCAGATTGCCTCCCGCATCGGCCAGCAGGATGTCATCGGCGAACAGGATGGTATTGGCCGGCGCGGGCCCGGGCGGCATCGTCACGCGGAAGGCCAGCGTGGCGAGCCGGAAGCTATCGCCTTGCAGCTGGCCCAGCGTCAGGCCGTCGAGCAGCGACACTTCGTCCAGACGCAGCAGGCCTGGCATGCTGGCGTCGGCGAACGCCAGGGCTTCGGCGCCGCCGTCCGTCCGGCCCAGGGCCGTGCCCCAGCCCGACGCGCCTGGCAGATAGAACAGCAGGTCCGGGTCGTAATACAGGTCCAGGTGGAACACGCCCAACTCCGTGTTCAGGCCGCCCGATTGCAGGCCGGCGATGTTCAGGTCGACGAGCAGCAGGCCGCCCGGCGCAATATGGTAGCCGCCGTGCGGCAACAGGGACATTTGCAGGGCTTGGGCCAGCGGCGCCCAGCTCAGGCACGCTAGCCATAGCATTGCTGCCATACATAGCTTCTTCATGATGAGTCTCCCGTGAATCGAGGAAGCCGGCCGAGCACGGCCAGCGTAAAGTGCCGGCCTAATTGCACAATGGCCGGCTGCAGTTGGCCACCAGCTTGCGTACATCGAGCGCGGTGATCCGTCCGTCACGGTCGAGATCGCGCGGATCGTTCGCATCCGATGCCAGGCTATTCAGGCCCAGCAGCAGAATGTTCACGTCGGCGCGGTCGACCGCGCCGTCGTTGTTCAAGTCGCCCGGGGCGGCGCTGACGCCGGTGTAGGTGACGCTCAATTCCGAGTAATCGACCATGGTGCCGTCCGTCGCCAGCACGTCCAGGCGTTGCTCGCTTGCCAGCATGGGCAAGAGGTTGAGCACCTGGTCGGGCTGTCCGGTCACGGTACTGGTGGCAACATTGCGCAGCGGGGTTTTTCCCAGATTCCAGACCATGTCGTAGCTGCCGCCCACTTGCGGGGGAAAGCCCAGCAAATCGTGCAGGGCGATCACCCTCGTTGCTTGCCCCTCGTCGGAGACATTGCTCTGATTAAACAGGACGATGTCATTGTCGACCACGGCGCCCGTCATCCTGATGTGCAATTTGACGGTGGCCGAGGTGATGATGGCGCCTTCCGGCACGGTGATGTCATGCGTCAGCCCCACGGACTGGTTATGCGCTGGCTGGTCGAGGTCGATGGCGGGCGCCGCCACGAGCTTGCCCAGCATGTCGAGCACGTGCTGCGACTTGGGAGCCATGTCGGCCTGGTCGTCGGGATGGAAGTCATCCTTGTCTCCAACCAGGCTGATCTGTGCGGGCGCCCGCTGTACCAGTACTTCCGTCGGGTGAAAGATGTTGTAGCTGTCGAAAAATACCCAGTGGCCCGCTCCGGTATCGGTCGCGCGGATGTCGATCTGGTTGTCGCCTAGCCGTAATGCCGGCGTCATGTCGACCGCCACGGCTTCTGGCTGCCCGTTGGGCATCTTATGGTCAGCCAGGCGGTAGCTGGCGAATGGCGTGCCGTTGATCGTCAGGGTCATTTCGTCGTCCGCCGCCATCAGTGCGACGATTTGCGGTTTCATGCCATTTTCCGGTTCCAGGTGAAACTGGTGGCGGAAGTAGGCTGTGCTGGGCGGGCTGGCGGCTTCGGGTACGCCAGGGCCGGGCCAGTACCACATCAGGTCGGCGTGTATCCCGAATTCATTCAGGAAAGGATACGGCATGGTGTTCGGATTCGGGTAGGGCCCATACGCTGGGATCCAGCCGTTGACGCCATTGGGACTGGCCAGCCAGCCGTGGCCGGCGCCGCTCAGTAGCTCGGTGCGGGGCCGGGCCGCGTCGGCCGTTTGCGTCACCATCAGCAGGCCGGCGGCGGCTAGTGCGATTGTCCGTGCAAAGATGCTCATGATGTCCTCTTTTAAAGTGCTGCGAGTGAGGGGGGAAACGGCCTCGCAGGCAGCTGATGTCTGCAGCACGTGTCAGAGCAAAAACAGGGCCACGAGGCGCAAGTTCTTGATTCAAAACGAACATGATTGTGGGAAAGGGGCTGCTACCGTAGCGGCTGTCAAATCCTTCGACAGACCATGTCGCTTCTTCCCGACGCGCTGCTGCTGTTCATTGGACATGCCGCGCCGCTGCGCCACGCTTTCCAGCGGTGCGACGGTCGCATCGTGTAGCGCGTTGCCACGCAGCAAGGCCATGCCTGCCTGCCGCTGGCGCCGGTTCAGGTAAGCAGCTGTGCGATAAAGTTGATCCATTCAAGCTGATTCATTCGGCTCGCTGCATGCTCTGTACTCTGTGTGGTGAATATGCAGAGTCAGACGGCATCGCCACGAGCAGATTCCGGCATTTTCCCTGCTTGCCGATGACAGAGCCGAAGGCCGGGCCGCTGCGCAGACACAGTGCGAAGATCCTCATAGTGGCTGCTCATGGCCTGAAAAAGTCGAGAATGCTCCCCCAGTGCTCTTCGTAATTGGCGTAGTAGAAGCCAACATTTTCGTTTGGAAGGAGATGCGCCCTGGGTACAATAAAGCTCAGCAAGCTGATGTCAATGCAGTGCCAGGTACGACGCCACATATTGCTCAGCTGCAGCGCCATTGCGCGCGTTTTTTTTCTGACTGCTGCTGGTGCATCGCGTGCAAGCCGGTACACTGGCAGAACTGCTCGCGTTGAGAACCAGGCAGCTTTGTTGCCAGCCACCGAAGGCACATGGTCCAGTTGCCGACATGATGCTCCTGTGCCTCCCAGGCGTCGTTCGGGAGTATCCGAAAGAAGTGGGCGCCGTAAGGGAACCATCCAGCTTCGATATCCTGAGCGCTGCTTTGGCTCAGGCATAGCATCACGCTTTCCCCGTTGATGAGCTGTTCTTTTTCGTAATGGCGGACTAAAGTCATGGATGTTTATGTGGCGCGCTTGCATCATTAAATGCATCCACAAGCAGGGCGTCTGTTCGAGGTCGGTATCTCTCGTCTTCAAGCTGTCGTGACATGACGTTCCGAGAGTCCCTCGGGGTGCTCATTTGTCAGAGCACAGGCATTAAACTGATGGTAATTGTAGTCAGGCAGCCCTGGCCCGGTAAGTGAAAATGCGCACTTCCTGTCAGGAATGCGTTGTGAGTCAGCGGGTGTTGCCCGCTGGCTGCGTTGTGCTGTTCCAGGGAGCGCCTGCTGCCCTTGTCCGTCAAAAATCCACGGCGGCCGACAGTTGCATGGTGCGCGGCGCCGACTGGGAGACCGTGCCGTATGAGGCCACGCCGGCCCAGTAATGGCGGTCGAAGGCGTTCATCAGGCCGGCGCGCAAGGTCGTCGCCTTGCCGGCGAGGGCCGTGCGGTAGCGCAGGCCCAGGTCGACCTTGGTCCAGGAGGGTACAGATTGCAGATTCGTCTGGTCGACGAACTGCTTGCCCGTGTAGCTGACGGCGCCCGTGGCCGTCAGGCCGGGCCGGTACGGCACATCCCATTCGCCGCCCAGGTTGGCCATGGCCGTGGGCACGCCGACGGGGCGCTTGCCCATGGTGGCGGCGCTGTTGGTCTTGACCAGACGGCCGTCGAGCAGGGTGACGCCGGCCAGCAGGCGCACGGCCTTGCTGGCGGCGCCGGACAGGTTCAGTTCCAGGCCCCGGTTGCGCTGTTCGCTGTCCATGCTGTACACCTTGCCGTACAGCTGGCCGCTGGGCTTGCTCACCTGGAACATGGCCAGGGTCGCCAGCACGACGCCGAAATCGGCCTTCGCGCCGGCTTCATACTGCTTGCTCTTGTAGGGCGCGAACACCTGGCCCGCGTTGTCGGCGATGTTGGGCGCGATATCGCCCTTGCTCAAGCCCTCGATATAGTTCGCGTACAGGGACACGTGGCGCCATGGCTTGACGACGATGCCGGCCAGCGGCGTCAGGGCGCCCTGCTTGTAGTGCGTGGTCAGCGCGCCGGTGACGGCGTGGTAGTTCTTCGATTCGACCAGCTGGCGGCGCACGCCCAGGGTCAGCTGCACGCGCCGGTCCAGCATGTCCAGCGTGTCGGCCACGGCCAGGCTGGAGAGGGTGGAGGCGGACAGCTTCGGCGCGCGGGCCGGCGCGGCAATGCCGGGATCGGCCACGGCGACGGGGTGGTAGATATTCGAGGCGATCAGCTTGCCGGAATTGCTCACGCTGCCAAATTCGTCCTGGTAGACATTGCCCATCACGACCAGCGCATGCTCGACGCCGCCCGAGCGCAAGCGCGCGCGCACGCCCGTGTCGGCGCTGGCACGGCGCACGCGGAATTTCCAGTTCATGGGCGTGACCGTCATGTCGCCGGCCGCGCTGGTGATCGTCGGCGTCTGGTCCGAATAGCGCGACACGTCGGAGCGGGTGCCGCCCGCGTCGGCAAACACCGTGACGTTGTCGTTCAGGTCATATTCGATCTTGCCCAGGGTGGCCAGGTCGTTGGATTTCCACCAGCCCCAGGACTGGGCGATATTGCGCCGGCCGTCCGGCGCTTGCGGCACCGGCAGGCGCGCGGCCACGAGGAAGGGGCGCGTGGGTGCGTCGATCCACTGGTATTGCTCGATCACGTCGAGCGAGGCGCGCAGGCGCTGGCCCTGGTAATCGAGGGCGACGGCCGCCACTTCCGCGCGCGAGGTCTGGTGGTCGAGCGGCGTCTTGCCCTGGCGGTGCAAGCCATTGAAACGGATGCCGAAGCGCCGTTCCTCGCCGAAGCGGCGGCTGACGTCGATGGCCGCGCCAGCCTGCGAGCCCGAGCCGTAATCGACGCTCAATCGCGTCAGGTCGCGCGGCAGCGAGCGTTTCGGCACGGCGTTGACGACGCCGCCCACGCCGCCGTTTGGCGACATGCCGTACAGCAAGGCGGCCGGCCCCTTGAAGATTTCCACGCTCTGCAGATACTCCGTAAATAAGTGGTAGTTGGGCGAGACGCCATACACGCCGTCGAACGCCACTTCGCTCAGATTGCCCTCGTTGAGGGGAAAGCCGCGGATGAAGAAGGAATCCGTGACGCCGCCGATCTGGCCCGTGAAGCGGGTCGACGGATCGCCGCCCAGCACCTCGGCCAGGGTCAGCGCCTGCTGGTCCAGCATGCGCTGGCTCGTGTAGCTGTTGACGCTGAAGGGGGTGTCGAGCAAGTCTTTTTCGCCCAGCATGCCGGCGCGCGCGCTCTTGGCGATCTGCCCGCCGGCGTCCGCTTCGGCTTGTCCGTTGACCAGCACGGTGGCGAGCGGCGTGGGCGCTTCGGCCGCTGCCTGGGCAATCGCCTGCGGCGTCACGCTGGCAACGAGCAGTCCGGCGAGGATCAACCGGGTGGTGAGATGGGGGAGGGCGAGACGGGTGTGTGGAGTCGGCATCAAGGGCAAGCGGATAAAGTGAGTGGAGAGGAATTGCATCCGCCGTATTATAAATGAGAATCATTACTATTTAAAATTATCGGAATATGCATTGCCGCCGCAGCCACATACATGCCGTGCGCGTGCCGGGAGTGCATTTCAGCGCGGAAATTGGCCATTCCGGGCTGCCGCCATCAGATATTTGCTGTCTTATATAAGATTCGTCGCCATCGGATACACAAACAGCAGCAGGACAGTCTAAAATACGTGGTGGGCAAGCACGGCGTCACCGCCGGCACACTAGCCGTCCAAAGCAAGGCTAACCGTCCTGTGTTTGGAATGAAGAAAGTTAACCACCAGGCATCACCGCATACAAGGGAATGAACATGGCAACACAAAAATCCAAAATCATCTACACGCTGACTGACGAGGCGCCGCTGCTCGCGACGTATTCCCTGCTGCCGATTATCAAAAAATTCACCGCGCCGGCTGGCGTGGACGTGGTGTCCAGCGATATTTCGGTGGCGGCACGTGTACTGGCTGAATTTCCCGAATTCCTGACGGACGCGCAAAAAGTCCCGAACACTCTGGCTGAACTGGGCAAATTGACCCAGAATCCGGACACCAACATCATCAAGCTGCCGAACATCAGCGCTTCGCAAGGTCAGCTGATCGCCTGCGTGCGCGAATTGCAAGGCCGTGGCTACAAGCTGCCCGACTATCCGGAAGATGCGAAGACCGAAGAAGAAAAAGCCTTGAAGGCCCGCTACGGCAAGTGCATCGGCAGCTCGGTCAACCCGGTCCTGCGTGAGGGCAATTCCGACCGCCGCGCACCGAAGGCCGTCAAAGAGTATGCGCGCAAGCACCCGCACTCGATGGGCGAGTGGAGCCAGTCGTCGCAAACCCATGTCTCGCACATGCACCATGGCGACTTCTACCATGGCGAAAAATCGCTGACCCTGGAAAAGGCCCGCGATGTCAAGATGGAACTGGTCACGGCCTCGGGCAAGACCATCGTGCTGAAACCGAAGGTTTCCCTGCAAGCGGGCGAAATCATCGACAGCATGTTCATGAGCAAGAAAGCGCTGCTGGAGTTCTACGAGAAGGAAATCGACGACGCGTTCAAGACGGGCGTGATGTTCTCGCTGCACGTCAAGGCTACCATGATGAAGGTCTCGCACCCGATCGTCTTCGGCCACTGCGTGCGCATCTTCTACAAGGACGCGTTCGCCAAGCACGCCGAACTGTTCGACAAGCTGGGCGTCAATGTCAACAACGGCATGAGCAACCTGTACGACAAGATCGACACCCTGCCAGCGTCGCAAAAGGATGAAATCCTCAAGGATCTGCACGCCTGCCACGCGCATCGTCCGGAACTGGCCATGGTCGATTCGGCCAAGGGCATCACCAACTTCCATTCGCCGAACGACATCATCGTCGACGCGTCGATGCCGGCCATGATCCGTATCGGCGGCAAGATGTGGGGCGCCGACGGCCGTCCGAAAGACGTCAAGGCCGTGATGCCGGAATCGACTTTCGCGCGCATCTACCAGGAAATGATCGGCTTTTGCAAATGGCATGGCAACTTCGATCCGAAGACCATGGGCACCGTGCCGAACGTGGGCCTGATGGCGCAGCAAGCGGAAGAATACGGTTCGCACGACAAGACGTTTGAAGTGCCGGAAGGCGGCATCGCCAACATCACCGACCTGGAAACGGGCGAAGTGCTGCTGACGCAAACGGTGGAAGAGGGCGATATCTGGCGCATGTGCCAGGTCAAGGACGCGCCGATCCGCGACTGGGTCAAGCTGGCCGTCACGCGCGCGCGCAACTCGGGCATGCCTGCCGTGTTCTGGCTCGATTCCTACCGTCCGCACGAGAACGAAGTCATCAAGAAGGTACAGGTGTACCTGAAGGAGCACGACACCAAGGGCCTGGACATCCAGATCATGTCGCAGACGCGCGCTATGCGCTATACGCTGGAACGCGCGTTCCGCGGCCTGGACACCATCTCCGTGACCGGCAACATCCTGCGCGACTACCTGACCGATCTGTTCCCGATCCTGGAACTGGGCACGTCCGCCAAGATGCTGTCGATCGTGCCATTGATGGCCGGTGGCGGCATGTACGAAACGGGCGCCGGCGGTTCGGCGCCGAAACACGTCAAGCAGCTGGTGGAAGAAAACCATCTGCGCTGGGATTCGCTGGGCGAGTTCCTGGCCCTGGCCGTGTCGCTGGAAGACATGGGCATCAAGACGGGCAATGCGAAGGCCAAAATCCTCGCGAAAACCCTCGACGAAGCCACCGGCAAGCTGCTGGACAATAACAAGTCGCCATCGCCACGCACGGGCGAACTGGACAACCGCGGCAGCCATTTCTACCTGGCCATGTACTGGGCGCAAGCCCTGGCAGCGCAGAAGGACGACGCGGAACTGGCGGCGCACTTCGCGCCAGTGGCCAAGGCCCTGGCCGAGAACGAAGAAAAGATCGTTGCCGAGCTGAAAGCAGTACAAGGCAAGGAAACGGATATCGGCGGCTACTACCTGCCCGATCCGGCGAAGACGGAAGCCGTCATGCGTCCTAGCGCCAGCCTGAATGCCGTGCTCGACACCATCTGATGCAGCCTTGACAGGCAGTAATCTTTTTACTGCTGCCTGATAAAGAAACGCCGCCGGAAGCGATTCCGGCGGCGTTTTTCATTTCCCCTCGGTGTTATTGATAGTGTTTGTAGACACTGGTGCTGCCATTGTTTTTGACCAGCAAGACGTCATACGCATCCTTGCGCGGCCCTTCCATGCCTGGCGAGCCCATCGGCATTGCCGGCACGGCCAGGCCTTTTGCCTTGGGCTTCTCGCGCAGCATCTGCTTGATGTCGCTGGCCGGCACATGGCCTTCGATGGCGTAGCCGTTGACGAGGCCCGTGTGGCAGGAGCCGAGCGCGTCGGGAATGCCGGCCAGCTTGCGGTACTGGGCCGGCATCTCCACATTTTTCGCGCGCACCGTGAAGCCGTTCGCTTCCAGGTGCTCGATCCATGCGGAACAGCAGCCGCACGAGGCGCTCTTGTAGACTTCAATGACGGGCAGGGCCGCCATGGCGAACGTGGGCAAGCCCAGCATGGCGGCGAAAGCGCCGCGCAGTATGTAATGTTTGATCATGTGTCGCTTTCAGACGGAATAGGGCTATCGTGGCCACTTCGGTGGCCTGTTTGGGACGAGCTTGGAATTTAAGCGGAAAGCGGCCGCGGCGGCCGGCGCGGGCCGTCGGGAATGAAGCCCGTCAGCAAGGCGGCTGTTGCGGTGGTGACGTGTTGCGCGCCCGTGCAGGCGGCGGAAAGGACGAGGCAGGGCGGCATCAGCGCGCCCAGGCAACAGCTGGCGCAGGCGCCGCACGCGGGGTGCTTGGCAGGGGCCTTGTTTTCTGCTGGCGTTTCGGCGCTGTCCGTGATGGCGGATGACTGCGCAGCGTGATGCGGGCAAGCCGCTGCCATCGCGGCGGCAGGCGATGCGGCGAGCGGCGCGCACGTCCGCATGACGCCCGCAGCGGCCGCCTGCAGCGGCACCGCCGCGATCAGCAGCAGGATCAGCCATGTTTTGAAGAGTCTTAGCATCGCCCAAAAGTATAGCATAGGGGGGACTGTCGCCAGGGCAGGCTGCCGCTAGCGCGAGGCGGCCGCAAGCACCTTCGATGCGTACATGGCCCGGTCCGCATGGCGCAACAGCAGCTGCATGGTATCGCCGTCTTCCGGATAGTGGGCCACGCCGATGCTGACGGCGATGCACAATTGCTGCCCGTCGCCCAGGTGCAGCGGCGCGGCCAGGGCGGCGTGGATCTTTTGCTCGATCAGCTTGACGTCCACCGGCGTGGCATTGCTTTCCAGAAGCACGACGAATTCATCGCCGCCCATCCTGGCCAGCGTGTCGGTTTCGCGCATGCAATCGCGCAGGCGGCTCGCCACCGTTTGCAGCAGCAGGTCGCCGCAGGCATGGCCGTGTTCGTCGTTGACGCGCTTGAAGTTGTTCAGGTCCAAGAAGAGCAGCGACAGCCGGCCTTCCTGGCGGTGCGCGCGCGCGAACGCCGTGTGCAGGCGGTCGTGGAACAGGCGGCGGTTCGGCAAACGGGTCAGTTCATCATGCATCGCCATGAACTGCATTTGCGTCTGCAACTGCCGGCGCTCGATGGCGGTCGCTAGTTGCTTGGCGACAAATTGCAGCAAATCCTGGTCCTGCTCCGTGCCGATGACGGCATCCTGGCCGCCTTGCAAGGCCAGCGCGCCGATGCTGCCCAGCGAGGAATACAAGGGCACGGCCAGCCAGCACGAGGACAGGGCGCCGGCCGCCGTTTGCAGCGCCGGCGGCAGGCCGGCCAGTTGTCCCGCCTGCAGCAGCAAGGGGCGGCCGCTGCGCAGGACTTCGTCGCACAGCAGGCTGGCCAGGGACGGCGTCGGCTGGGGCGCGCTGTCGTCCGCATGGCAGGTGATGGGCGGCTGGGCGCCGTGCTCGTCATGCAGCAGCAGGGTCAGGCTGCGTGTCGGCAAGTGTTCGCCGATGATCTGCTGTATGCGGTGCAGCAAGGCGGGCAAGTCCTGCGTCGCCTGCATGGCTTCGGAAATGGCGTACAGCGCGGCCTGCTTTGCCTGCGCCTGTTTCAGCAAGGTGATGTCGCGCGCCACGGCCACGCGCAGCTGGTCGGCGGCGGACCAGCGGGCCGACCACATGATGTGGGCCAGGCTGCCGTCCTTGCGCAGATAGCGGTTTTCAAAGTGCGTCTGCGCATGCCCATCCATGATGGCGCGCGCGGCCGCCAGGGTGCGCGCGCGGTCGGCGGGCGCGACCAGGTCGAGCATGCGCTTGCCGACCATTTCCTGCTGCGTGTAGCCGAAGATGCGTTCGCAGGCGGCGCTGACGAAGACAAAGCGCCCGTCCACATCGACCATGCACACGGCGTCAAGCAGCAAATCGGTGAAACTGGCGACCGGCGCGCTAATCATATGTTTCATATGCCCACCATTCTAGTGGACATTGCCGATCGATATTTAAATTGTTGTTTTTTGAAAACAAAGAGAATTGATCATGCTTGCCGGGCCGGCGGCGGCATGCTGATGCATCGTTGATGCGGGGGAGGAGTCCGGTCAAAAAGTCGCATTCAGACGCAGGAGCGCAGCCTGGGACAGGCGATGGCCAGGCGCTTAGTCGCTGACGACAAACGCGCCCTGGTCGAGTTGATCCAGCGTGACGATGGTGCTGCTGCCCTGCGCGCCGCTGGCCTGGCTGAGCCGTGCATGCAGCTGGGCCAGATAGTCGGCGCGGCAGCGGCGCAGCACGTAATCGCGGAAGTTATCGTGCTCCAGGGCGTGCCAGGCGCGTTCGCGTCCTTGCGCCGAGCGCATGCCGGCCAGCTCGATCAGCGCGGGCGTGATGTTGGCGTCGCCGCGGGCGAGGCGCGCGTAGCCGTAGCGGTCCATATACGGGCCGGTGAGCGTTTCGATGAGGTTGATGTCATCGTCCGACAGTTGCCGCCTGAATTTGTCGATGTTGGTCGCGATCGGCGCATAGCAGTTGGCCGACCAGAGCGATGACAACTGCGCGATTTGCCGCGCCTCCGCCGACGCGGCCACGTCCAGCATGTGCGGCAGGAAGGCGATGCCGAGAAAGTCACATACCGTTTCCAGCGTTTCCTGTTGCCGCGACAGGAAATCTTCATAGCGTATCGTCAGCACGCGCTGCGGATAGCGCTGCACGACCTGGTCGGCGGCCGTGTGGGCGGCCAGCCAGGTCCTGGCGTTGAGCAGCGTGTCGAAATCGTGGATGATGGCGCGGTTCATCGACGCCACTTGCGCGCGCGGATCGCGCACCACGTTCAGGAACAGCATGTCGGGATATAGCCGCACGATGTCGTCGGCGTAGTGCACGCTGTCGAGCGACTTGTCCATCACCACCTGCGCCTGGCGGCGTTCGCCCGCGCGCAGCAGCAGCTCCCATGCCACGCGGTGGATGCTGCGCGGCTGGCCGCGCAGCGTCTCAAACACTTCCACCGGATCGAAGACGACCCCCGGCCACTTGACCATGCTGGCCGCCGCCAGGCCCACCACATCGACCACCAGGCGAAAGTAGGCGCGGTCATCGCGCAAGTCGCCGTACAGGGGCAGCAGCGGCATCATATCAATCAGGTGCAGTGGATATGGCGAATAAAACTGCGGCGACAGGTTCAGGCGCAGGCGCAGGGCATGGCTGCCGCAGCGGCGCAAGGGGATCATCATGACGGGGCGCGGGCGCGCGCCGTGGCCGGGATGGTGGCTGCTGCTCATCTCAATTCCTCGAAAAAGGTGGCCGCGCGGCATCAGATGAAGTGCGGGCACAGTTGCTGGAACAGCCGCTCGCAGGACTGGTCCAGCGACAGCACGCCCGTGTCCAGCATAAGCGCCGGCGCCAGCGGTGCCTCGTAGGGCGCGGAGACGCCCGTAAATGCAGGGATCAGTCCGGCCCGCGCTTTTTTGTACAGTCCCTTGGGGTCGCGTTCCTCGCATAGCGCGCTCGGCGTGCTGATATAGGCTTCGATAAAATTGTCTCTGCCGATGATCTGGCGCGCCATCTCGCGGTCGCTGCGCAGCGGCGAGATGAAGGCGCAGATGACCATCATGCCGGCATCGTTCATCAGCCTGGCCACGACGGCGCTGCGGCGGATGTTTTCCTGGCGATCGCGGGGAGAGAAACCCAGGTCTCCATTCAGGTGATGGCGCATATTGTCGCCGTCGAGCACGCAGCTCAGGTGGCCCTCTGCCAGCAGCCGCCTTTCCAGCGCGTACGCCAGCGTCGACTTGCCTGCGCCGCTCAGGCCGGTCAGCCACAGCGTCGCGCCTTGCTGGCCGGCCAGCAAGCCCCGTTGTTCCTTGCCGATATGGCTTGCATGCGGGAAGATGTGCGTCGCTACCACGTCGCCCGCAGCGGCGATCTGTTCCAGTTTACCCATGTGCCACTCCCCCGTTGCCGGCTCAAAACTGTTCCCACTCGATTTCGCTGGGCTTGGCGACGGCCGGACGGGCCGGCTTTGCCGTGGCGGGCGCGCGCCGCACCGCCGGCGGCGGTGGCGGACGGCTGACCACGCGCAGTCCCGCATCGCGGCCACCAGCGATGTTGCCCACGCGGAATACGCTGACGACATCGTTCAGGCTGTTGACCTGTTCCTGCATCGCTTGCGCCGCGGCGGCGGCTTCTTCGACCAGTGCCGCATTTTGCTGCGTCACATTGTCCATTTGCGTCACGGCCATATTGATTTGCTCGATGCCAGCTGATTGTTCCTGGCTGGCGGACATCATTTCAGACATGATGCCGGTGACGCGCTTGACGCTGGCGACTACCTCGTGCATGGTCGATCCTGCCTGTTCGACCAGCCGGTTGCCGGCCTGGACCTTGTCGACCGAGTCGCCGATCAGGTCCTTGATTTCCTTGGCCGCGGCGGCCGAGCGCTGCGCCAGATTGCGCACCTCGGTGGCCACCACGGCAAAGCCGCGCCCCTGTTCCCCGGCACGGGCCGCCTCGACCGCCGCGTTCAGCGCCAGGATATTCGTCTGGAAGGCGATGCCGTCGATGACGGCGATGATGTCGACGATCTTGCGCGCCGAGACATCGATGGCCGCCATGGTGTCGACCACCTGCGCCACCACGGCGCCGCCCTTGGTGGCGACATCGGAGGCCGATTCGACCAGCCCGTTGGCCTGGCGCGCATGGTCGGTGTTGATGCGCACGGTGCTGGTTAGTTCTTCCATGGATGAAGCGGTTTGCTCCAGCGTACTGGCCTGCTGTTCCGTGCGCGAAGACAAGTCCAGGTTGCCCATGGCGATCTGGCCTGCCGCCGTGGCGATGGTCTCGGTGCTGGCGTGCACTTGCTGGACGATCTGCGCCAGGCTGTCGCGCATCGATTGCATGGCGTACAGCAGGCTGTGCGTATCGCCGGGGCGGGTATGAATGGGCACGGCCAGGTTGCCGCTGGCAATCTGCCCGGCGATCGCCGCCGCTTCGTCGGGCTCGCAACCGAGTTGGCGCGTCACGCTGCGCGTGATCAGGACGGCGGCCAGCAGGCTGGTGATGAGGGCCAGCGAGCCGATGCTCAGCATCACCAGGCGCGCCTGGCTGTAGGCGGCCTCGGCGACGCCGGATGCCTCGTTATTCTGCTTTTCCTCGACGGCGATCAAGGTGCGCAGCAATTCCCACCAGCGCTTTTGCACGGGGCGGAATTCATAGCGCAGCAGCTTGTAGGCATCGTCCTGCTTCTGGGCCAGCGCCAGCGCGGCGGCCCGCTGAATGAAGGGCGCCGCCAGTTCGCTTTGTGTGCGGATCTGTTCAAGCAGGCTTTTTTCTTCGCTCGAGGTGCCTTCCAGCCTGGCGAACATGGCCCCCAGCTTTTGCTGGGCGGCGGCGTATTTCTTTTCCTGCTCCGCGATGCGCGCAACCTCGATCTGGACCTCCTTCTCATCCTTCAGCAAAATCAGATTGCGCAGCGCCAGCGCCCGCTCGGTGACCGTCAAATCCATGGTTTGCGCCAAGCTGGTTTCGACGTTGTTGACCTTGGTGGTTTCATCCATGCGGCCCTGGATTTGCCGCATGCTGGTCAGTCCCAGCGTGATGACCAGCAACAGGAACATGGCGACCAGGCCGAAGCCCAGGCCGAGCCGCTTGGCGATGGTTAAGTTCATAAATTTCATACTGCCTCCTTAAGGCCATGGTTCCTGTTCCGAATAAGCAAAGGCGGATTTATCAAGAAGCACTCAGCGATCATAGCGATTGCTGGTAGGTGGAAAGTCACACATAGTCACTTTCATCATATGAGCAACAGTATGAATTTACTTGTGGCAACAGTTCCAATTTGAGCTAAATGACGTGCCCTCGCTGGCGCCGCCGCTGGGGCGGAGCGTGACTTGTATTAAGAATGAAAAATTTTCATGCCACATAGTGCTCATGATTTCACATTTCACGTCGTTATAGCTGTGTCTGCCTGGCACCTGAAGCGGCGTATATCCCACGCCTGGCTGAAAGTGGGCTAGCTTGACGGTTGATTGTTATCAAAAACTGAAAGTTATGAATATCTCACCCATGCACCACTACTCGTTTAGCAAGGTATAACGACCATGACCTCCGTCTCCCCGATCCCGAGCTGGAATCCAAGTCCGTCCCGCGCGCCTGCCGCTACGACAAGCAGGGCGGACACGCCCTCATCGCTGGCGCCGTCCCCTTCCGCCATCGTCGCCGTCGGCGGCCCGCCGGCCGTGTCATCTCTCGTGCCTTCGCCGATGGTGTGGGAAAGCGCGACGCGCGACAAGGTGAGCGAGGCCATGACGAAGAGTTTTTCTTCGTATGCTTTTGGCGGCCGCTTCAGCGGCCTGGGCGCGGCCATGCTGGGACAGGCCAAGCTGGGCAACTATAATTTCTCGCAGGCGATGCGGCAGCCGCCGCCGAGTACGATGCCCAATGTCTACGGGGCATCGGCCATCGCGCCGGGCAGCCTGCATGGCAATGGCGAAGACAGGGTTACCCTCAGCATCACGACCAAAAGCGGCGTGGAAGTCAAGCTGTCGCTCGACAGCCAGGGCGACGGCCTGGCCGTGAACATGACGACGAGCGGCGACCTCAGCGACGCTGAAGCGAGCGCGCTGGGCGACCTGGCGAAGGGTTTTCAGGCGGCCATTGAAGGCCTGGGACGCGATACGCCGAAAATCAAGCTGGAAGGCTTGATGCAGTTCGACCAGGAGCAACTGGCGTCGGTGAAGCTGCATGCGGAAGTCAAGGTGCGCGGCGAGCAGGAAAGCGTGCAAACCCTGGATTTCCAGGCCGATGGGGCGCAGCGCAAGATCAGCTTCAGCGGCGTGGCCGGCACCTTGGATCTGAAGGTCGACGCCAGTCAGCTCAATACCCTGGGCAGCCGCGAACGGCAAGCCAAGGCGCTGGACAGTTACATGAAGCAGTTCGACCAGGCGGCGTCGCGCGGCCATGGCGATGCGGGCCTGGTGGCCATGCTCAAGGATAGCTTTACGGCCCTGCACAGCAATACCGCCGCGCCGCAAGCGGCCACGGATACGCCCGAGACGGGCAAGTGGCGCCTGGCGGCCGAGGACAAGTCCATCCTGACGGGGCTGGCCGATTTCAGCGCCTCCATATCGCAGGTCGTGAAATTCAGCAATCCCATGCGCAGTTCGGAAAAGGATGGCTTCAATTATGAAGTGTCGCAAAAGACGGAGCAGGCCGGCGCCAGCCAGGACGCGCGTTCGATCCGGCAGCAGCAGCAATCGAAGCTGAGCGCCAGCTTCCATCAGACGCTCGTGCCCGGCGTGCCGCTGCGCCTGACGACCGACACGGAATCGCAGAATTATACCTACCACCAGATCGAGGATACGGCCAGCAGCGATGCGCAGGTGGCCTACAAGGATGGCAAGATGGTGAAGGCGAGCTTGCGGCAGGAGGCCCATCAGTCCGAGCATGTCATGAAGTATTTCCTGGGCAAGCTGGAGTCGGACAAGACCACGCCGGGCAATTATTCCGTGCTGCGCGATTTGCTGCCCGTGCTGGGGCCGTACCGGACGGACGAGCTGGGCATGACGCCCGAGAAGAAAGCGGAGCAGCGCCAGCAGGCGATGCAGACCTTGAGCGACGACGTGCTGCTGCAGTCGTATGCGGGCCAGACCATCGGCCTGTGGCGAGCCGATGTGCCGCCGGAAGAGGGCGGGGCCGCCGCCGCTTAGCAATAGGCGGCGAGACCGCGTTGCATGCAAAAAGCCCGCCTTCCTGCGAAGACGGGCTTTTTTGTTTGTGATGACCCGTCCTGGAATAAGTTGACACTTTTTCGTTACAGAGAAGGAGTGTCCGATGGAACAAGGGTTTCGACGCACTCAGCGAGATTACAGCCTGGCTTTTAAATTGAGCGTTGTCGAGCAGGTTGAAAAAGGCGAGATGACGTACAAGCAGGCGCAAACGCGCTACGGAATACAGGGTCGGTCGACAGTTTT
>NZ_JBNYXP010000024.1:0-23251 GCF_051380725.1 Janthinobacterium glycogeni
TTCAATCTGAGCCAGGATCAAACTCTTCAGTTTAATCTCTGTTTAATGTCATTTCTGACAGGTCGGACAGTATCACTACCATCCAAATCTTTTGCATTGCAAAAGATTTGCTCACTCGAAAAACTGACAGGCTACTTCCGAAGAAGTATCCTATTTCATTATTTCTTGTGAACATTTGATATTTTAAGTTTTACGCTGCTTGCGCAGCGCTGCACTGACATCAAATGCCCACACTTATCGACTGTTAATTGTTAAAGAACTGTATTCGGTACTGCTTATTTACTGCTCTCGCGCTATCGACAAAGCGTTGTGTTTGTCAACTGCGAAGAAGGAAGAGTATGAAGTATTTCGCTACGTCCGTCAACTCCTTCTTTTTTCTCACCGCACTCAGCATTTGCATGCGTCGTTCAGCGAGGGGGCGAATTATAGCCCTGCCCCACACGCCTTGCAAGCGCTATTTTCCCGCGCCATGAAACGGCCCTGGCACCGCACTTGCTTATACCACCCTATGCACTGTCCACTGAGGGAGGAACTCTGGGCCTGGCAGCAACACTGGGGATAGCCCGGTTCGCTTTGCTTTGCTCCCATCTGTGACAGGTGCTACATTATGGAACACTCTCGATATTCAAAAGAGCGCCGCAGTACAGGGCCCAACGGAGGCAACGAGATCATGTATCAACCGTCAGCTACTTACCGTAGCGCCCCGTTTTCGTCCATCGCGGACGCAAACACCTTGCCGGCAGGACAGGATAACGTCCCCGTCATTATTGAAACGTCGCATCAGCGTTCCGTCGCCTTTGGCCTGTCGCCCACGGCCACGCCCGACTTTACGCCGGCCGGCAAATCCGATCTGTCCTTGCTGATCGAGCAGAATCGCATGCTGCACACGCACGCGCTGCCGGCGATGGAAACCCTATACCAGCAAATCGTCAACACGCACAATATGGTGATCTTGACGGATGCCAATGGTGTGATCGTGCATTCGCTGGGCGACGATGATTTCCTGGAAAAAGCCAACCGCGTCGCCCTGCAGCCGGGCGTGGCGTGGTCGGAACAAAGCCGCGGCACGAATGCCATCGGCACGGCCATCACGGAAAAAGTACCAACTCTGGTCCATGCGGACCAGCATTATCTGGCCGCCAATCACTTCCTGACATGCTCCGCGGCACCGATCACCGATCACCGTGGCAATGTCATCGGCGTACTGGACGTCTCGAGCGACCAGCGCAGTTTTCACAAACATACGATGGCCCTTGTGCGCATGTCGGCGCTGATGATCGAAAATCAGTTGTTTTCCGCCACCTTCGAAGACGCCATCACCGTGCACTTCCACGCGCGCCCCGAATTCATCGGCACCTTAATGGAAGGCATCGCCTCGTTCACCCCGGGTGGCCGGTTCTTATCGGCCAACAAGAATGGCTTGTTCCAGCTGGGCCTGTCATTTGCCGCACTGCAATCGCACACGTTCAGCTCGCTGTTCGGCTTGCCCGTTTCTGCCCTGTACGAGCATTACCGCACGGCCTCACCCGGTTTACTGAACCTGTGCATGCACAGCGGTGTGCGCGTGTACGGGCGCGCGCAGTTGCGCCTGTCGAATAGCGTCTTCCAGCACGGCTTTACCGCCAGCACCGATCACAGCGACATCAACGCGGTGCCGGCGGCGATCCCCGCACCTCCCAGCCACGCGGCCAATGCGGCGCGCCGCCTGTCCGGCCTGCGCTACCTGCGCACGGGCGATCCGCAACTGGAACTGGTAATCGAAAAGGTCAACAAGGTATTGGGGCGCGATATTCCCATCCTCGTCATGGGCGAAACAGGCACGGGCAAGGAATTGCTGGCGCAAGCCATCCACAACGATTCGCCACGGGCCATGGGACCGTTTATCGCTGTCAATTGCGCCTCCATCCCGGAAACCCTGATCGAGTCCGAACTGTTCGGCTATGAAGACGGGGCGTTTACGGGCGCGCGCAAGAAAGGGGCCATCGGAAAAATCTTGCAAGCCAATGGCGGCACCCTGTTCCTCGACGAAATCGGCGACATGCCCTTCGGCTTGCAGGCACGTCTGTTGCGCGTGCTGCAGGAACGCATGGTCACGCCGCTGGGCAGCAGCAAATCGATCACGGTCAATGTAGAACTCATTTGCGCCACAAATCACAACTTGCGCGAACGCATGGCCAAGGGACTCTTCCGCGAAGACTTGTATTACCGCCTGAATGGCCTGGTGGTGAAACTGCCGCCGCTGCGCGAGCGCACGGACCTCGATACCGTGGTGAAAAAAATTCTCGCAACGGAAGCGCCCGATACGCGTTACACGGTGGCGCCTGACATCCTGCGCCTGTTCCACCAGCATAAATGGCCAGGCAATTTCCGCCAGCTGACCAATCTGTTGCGCACGGCCATCGTCATGGCGGGCGACGAGCATGAAATCTGTTTGCGCCACATGCCCGATGATTTCCTCGACGATATTGAAATGACGCAAGCGACTGCCGCCAGCGCCAGCACGGACCGCATGATTGCCGCCGGCGCCAATCTGGAAGAGATGGAGCAAAGCGTCATCCTCAAGTCGCTCGATGCCCACGGCGGCAACGTCTCGGCCACGGCACGGGCCCTGGGCGTGTCGCGCAACACGATCTATCGCAAGGTACCGCATCTGAAATAGCCTAGAGTAGACGGGAAAAGCCGGGTGACATCTGGCGCCGGCCCTGCTTGTCAATGGTCATCAGGTCGACCCCGTCGATCCGCGCGGCCATCGCATGCGCGCGCGCCGCGCCCGTCACCATGAATGTCGTCGACAGGCCATCGGCCAGCAAGCCCGTGGGCGCCAGCACGGTCACGCTGGCCAGTTCGCCCGGCGAATCGCCCTTCGAAGGATCGAAGATGTGGTGATGCACGAAGTCGGGCGTGAACGTGCATTCGTAATCGCCCGACGTAGCCACGCTGCGCCCGTCCACTTTCAAGGTGGCCGCCAGGATCTCCGCGTCGCGCGGATCCTGGATGCCCAGGGTCCACGGGCGACGCACGGCACGCTGTCCGCGCGCGACGAACTCGCCCGTGTCGAGCAGCGCGTGCCGCACGCCGCGCGCCTGCACGGCCGCCAACGCCAGGTCGGCCGCATAGCCTTGCGCCAAACCATTCAAGGTCAGCGCCATGCCGGGATGAAGAAAGCGCACTTCGCGGCGATCGCACGCCAGTTGCCGCCAGCCTACCCGCGCCTGCGCTTCGCGGCGCAATGCTTCCGCCGGCACGCTGGCCTGGTCCGCCGCCGCGCGAAACAGCTGCCATAAAGGTTGCACGGTGATATCAAACGCCCCGTCGCTCCATTGCGACAAGGCTTGCGCCTGCGCCAGCACCGTCAGCAGATGGGCATTCGGGCGGGCCAGGCGGCCGTCACGGTTCAGCTGGAAGACTTGGCTGGCGGGACTGTAAATGCTCATCAGGCGGTCGACATTCCTGGCCGCATGCAAGGCATCCTCGATGGCCAGCTCGGCCTGGCGCTGATCGTGGTGCAATACGGTGACGGTGATCGTCGTGCCAAACGCCAGCGCGGCGCCTTGATAAGGGCGCACGCCGGACGCCGTGACCGTGCCGCGCGCCATGCTGCCAGGCAAGATCATGCCCGCGATGCCGGCCACGCTGCCAATGGCTGCGGAAATAAAGGTTCTACGCTGCATTGCTGCTCTCCTCCGCCGTGGCCCGGGCTATGGGAATGGTGCGGGCACGCTTGATTTCCAGCATCAAAGGCGCGCATTTTTCATCGCTGGCGTAAATCACCACGCAATCCATGCATTGGAAACACTCGCCATAATCGACTTTCCCGCTAGCCGCGATGGCGTGATGCTCGCAACGGTGGCGGCAGGTCTGGCAAGGCGTGCCGCAGTCCTTGCGGCGCGGAATCCAGTTGAATAAACGAAAGCGCCCCAGCAGCGCCAGCGCCGCGCCAAACGGACACAAGTAGCGGCAAAAGAATTTATAGGAAACACTGCTGAGCAGCAGCAAGCCCACGGCATATGCGACGAAGGGCCAGGCGCGCACGAAGTTCAGGGTAATGGCCGTCTTGAACGGTTCCAGCTCCACCAGCTTGTCCGTGATCTGGCTGGAAAACGTGCTGCTGCCAAGTATGGCCACCAGCAATCCATACTTGATCCATTTCAAGCGTTTATCCAGACGTGGCTTGATCTTCCACTGCGGCAAGCGCAGCCACTGGCCCAGCTTGCCCGTGAATTCCTGCAGCGCGCCGAACGGACACAGCCAGCCGCAAAACGTGCCACGCCCCCAAACCAGCAGGCTGAGCAGCACGAACGCCCACAGGATCACTGTCATCGGGTCGAACAGGAAAAAACCCAGGCTGCGCCCCGCCAGCAGCGCCTGGATGACACCGGTGATATTGACGATCGATAGCTGCCCCTGCGCGTAATAGCCGATGAAGCCGATGGTAAACAACAGGAACAGGCGGCGAAACCAGACAAATTGCCGCTCATCGCGCACCAGGCGTTTCTGCCATGCCAATGCACCGGCCAGCAGCGCCAGCCCAGCCAGCAAGGCCAGCAACTCAGTCTTGCGGCTCTGCCACGTGCCGCGCCAGCTGGCATCGTCGCCTTGCGTCGCCGTATAAAACTCTGCGGGCAAGCGGTAATTGACATCCACGTTGCGCGCGATGCGTTCCGGATACACGATGCCCTTGCTGCGCGTGATCGGCAGCGTGAACGCCAGCGGACTGGCCGCATCGAGTCCCGCCTGGCTGATGACGCGCAAGACCGCGATATTTTCCGTCGGCAACGGCCCCGCATCGGACAGGTTCAATTCCAGGTCCAGGTCGCGCATGTCGATGGGCAAGCCATCCTGTTTCAGCAATAGCCGGTCCGGCACCGTGCCGCGCACGAAATCGTCGCCCAGCACGCTGTAGCGCCCGCGCGACATGACGAGGATGGCGTGGTCGCCCTCGTCGAGCCGGTTGCGCAGCTTGTTCCAGCTGCGTTCCGTCAACAGATTGCGCCCCACGCTGGGCACGGATACATAGGCCAGGTACAGGTCGATGAACAGGCCGTCCGGCTCGCGCGTGGCCTGCGCGTCGAGTCCGGCGCCATTGCTGCCCGCAAACAGGGCTTCCACGTCCTTGTTACTCAGGCGCACATGCTGGATCAAGCCTTGCGCCAGCATCTGCGCTACGCTAAGTTGCTCGAACACGTCCATGCGGATGCGGGCGATCTGGTCCGGGTCGCGGCCTTGCGCGAAGCCAAGTTTTTTGCGCGACACTTTCAAGGCCGAGGCCAGCACACTTTGATTGATGATGCGCACGGATGCCGTGGCCTTCGACACGCCATCGATATCGGCGTGGGTCGCATCTGGCGCGCGCTTCTTCCTGGCATCGATGGCGATGTTCTGCTTCAGCGACAGTCCCTGGTACTGTTTGACGAACTGAAACAAGGGCGCTTCGCCCAGGCCGTCGAGAAACACGGGTTCGTGCTGCGACAGGACGGATACATCGAGGAAACTGCCTTGCGGGTCGATGGCGATCAACAGATTGACGGGCACGCCGGAAAAGCCGGGAATCGGCGCCAGGTCCACCGATTCAAACGCGTAGCCGACCAGTTCGGTGGCTGTGGCGTTTTGCTTGAACAGGGGCCAGACGGGCAAGTCGGCTTCCTTCTCGCCCACGACGAGAGGTGCCGGAAAGCGCCGCGCCAGTTCGGCCTTGGTGAGCACGCCCGCCCACGCCTGTCCCAAAATAAACAGGAATAGCCAGCATCCGATGAACAACCGCATTATCCGCATGCACTGTGCTCCGTGCGGCGCCCTGTCGCAAGGCGCCGCGTTCATTAATTAGAAGAAAATAATGCCGCCGAGGGACACGCCATTCATCTTCGCTTCGCCGCCCGTAAAGCCTTTCGAGCGCGTCTGGCCCAGCTCGCCCACCAGGGTGATCGCGCTGTTGAGCGAGTAGTACGCGCCCAGTGTCAGGTTGGCGTTCGACTTCAAACCGCCCGTGCCGGCCGTGTTGTCGTCGTTCTTGCTGATGCCGTAAGACAAGCCCAGCTTCAGCTTGTCCGTCGTTTTATACGTGCCTTGCAGCAGCCAGTTCTTCGACTTCGTATCGCCCTGGTCCGCATCGGACAAGATGCCCAACCCCTTGCCGCCCTGGAAGTTGAGCAGCACGCCAGCCGGCCCCATCTGGTAGGAGCCGCCCACTTCCACGCCGCGCATGGTCAAATCATCGACACCCGGCGTTTTCGACGTGAACTTTTGCGACTTCACGCCGAGCCAGGCTTTCAAGCCTTCCTGCGCATAGGTCAGTTGCGCCTGCACTTGCGGACTCGACTTTGAGGAATAGGTCGAGCCTGCAACGATGGGCGTATCAGAAACGGGACTGACCAGCGCCACATCGGCACCAAAGCCGCCCGACTTCGGCGTGCTGTACATGATCTGGCCATAGTTGCCCAGATAGGTATAGCCGGCGCCGATATGGCCCAGGGTCACCCGGCCCCGCTGCGTCGCCTGCACCGGTGCGCCCGAGCCCAGCAAGGTCATGTCGGACAGGATCGCGTTCGCGCCGAAGATGCCATAGTCGCGGCCCAGCTTGAAGGTACCCATTTCCGCATTGCCAAACGTAAAGAAGGCCTGGCGCACGTCGACCACGCTGTTCTGGCTGATGGCGCTGTCGGTGGCCGTCGAGTTGTAGATGCCGATCAAGGCTTTCACGTCGTACTCGCCCAGCCGCGAGCTTGCCGAGGTGATCAAGCCATTCGGCAGCAAGCCGTTGCCGATGGTGGTGCGGTCCTTTTCTCCGCCGCAACCGAGCGCCTGGCCACCCAGTGCCAGCCCGCCCACCGCATCGCCCGAACACGATACTTGCGTGTAATAGGCGTTGACGATGCCGCCCACCGACACGGTCCAGTCGCCCGCCTTGATGTCGACGGCCTGCGCCTGCCCCATCGCTGCGATTGTCATGACACCCACGCTCCCCAGCTTGCTCAATGTGTTCATTGCTTCTCCTCTTTCTTCTCTGTTTTTAGTGTGCACACCAGTGATTGATGTACCTCAAGCTTTCGCAATAAGCGTGCCCAGAACGGCTCAGAGGGAGAAAGAGAAATGACGTGTTTGACGTGTGCAGCAGCGGATCAATCGCCCCGCACGGTGTTCCTTTTTTGACCGCCAGCACGCTGATCGCGCAACTGCGTAAACAAAAAACTGACGGCCTGGGCCGTCAGCAAAAAGAAAGCACCCGGCGGACAGGGAGACACCCATCCGTGTGGCCCGGATGCTTCACCCCGTTACTTCGACGCCAGCTTGAAGACCCACACGGAACCGCCCTGCTCCAGGAAGTTGACCTTCTTCGCCACTTCGCCGCCCCACAGCGGCACCGCGCCGCCCCAGCCGGAAACGACGGCCACATATTGCGTGTCGCCATCCTGCCAGGTGACGGGCGGCGCCACGACGCCGGAACCCGTCTGGAATTTCCACAGCTCCTTGCCCGTCTTCGCGTCGACGGCTTTCAGGAAGCCTTCCGGCGTGCCGTAGAACACCAGATTGCCGGCCGTGCTCATCACGCCGCCCCACAGCGGCGCATTGTTCTTGATTTCCCAGACGATCTTGCCCGTCTTCGGATCGATGGCGCGCATGGCGCCGATGTAATCGTCAAACAAGGGCTTGATGGTGAAACCGGCGCCGAGAAAAGCGCCGCCCTTCTTGTAGCTGATCGGCTCATTCCAGATATCCATGCCCCATTCGTTCGCCGGCACATAGAACAGCTTGGTTTGCGGCGAGTACGCCATCGGCATCTGGTTTTTTGCCCCGAGGAAAGCGGGGGCGGCAAACACGGTCGTGCCCTTCTTGCCTTCCTCTCCCTTGGTCGGGTCGCCAGGGCGGCCGGCGGGAATGAAGTTCGGCCGGCCCGTCTTCAGGTCGATGCTGCTGGCCCAGGTGATTTTTTTCACAAACGGAAAGGCGTTCTGCAGCTTGCCCGTGTTGGCGTCGATCACATAGAAGAAACCGTTGCGGTCGGCCTTGCCGCCGTAGCGCTTGCCATCCATGTCGAAGGTGACGAACTCGTTGGCGCCGTCAAAATCCCAGGCATCGTTCGGCGTGTTTTGATACGCCCACTTGATCTGCCCCGTTTTCACATCCAGCGCCACGGTGGATGACGAGTACAGATTGTCGCCGGGACGCAAGTGGCTGTTCCACGGCGCCGGGTTGCCCGTGCCGAAATACGCGAGCTTGGTCTGCGGATCGTAGGTGCCGCCCATCCAGGTCGAGGCGCCGCCCGTTTTCCACAGGTCGCCCGGCCAGGTCTTGTTCACGGTGCCGGATACGCCGTTATCGATGGCCTTGCCATCCTTGTCGTAGCGGTGGCCCATATGGCCTTCCACCGTCGGACGGCTCCACACGAGGTCGCCCGTCATCGGGTTGCGCGCCTCGACCCGCCCCACGATACCGAATTCGCCGCCCGACACGCCCGTCAGCAGCAAGCCTTCGGCGATCAGCGGTGCGGCCGTCATCGAGTAGCCGGCAGCGTAGTCGTCGACTTTCTCCTTCCAGACGATCTTGCCCGTGTTCTGGTCCAGCGCCACCAGATAGGCGTCGAGCGTGCCGAAAATCACCAGGTTGCCATACAGGGCGGCGCCGCGGTTGACCACGTCGCAGCAGGGCATGATGCCGTCCGGCAAGCGATGCTCATATTTCCACAGCTTGGCGCCCGTTTTCAGGTCGACGGCAAAGATGCGCGAATACGATGCCGTGACGAACATCTTGCCGTTATGAATCAAGGGCTGCGATTCCTGGCCCCGCTGTTTTTCGCCGCCGAACGAGAACGACCAGGCCGGCACCAGCTTGGCCACGGTCTTGTCATTAATCTGCGTCAACGGTGAATAACGCTGGCCCTGCGTGCCCATGCCGAACGACAGCACGCTGGCCGGATTCTTCGCCGTATTGTCGAGCATGGCATTGGTGACATTGCCCACGTCGGCCGCCTGGGCCAGCGATGCCAAACTCAAACCGATGAGTATCCCCATGATTTTTTTCTGCACAATCATCTCCCTCTGTTTTATTAGTATGTGTGTGTAACTCTCAGGTACTTTTTCTGTCGTGCTCATGCGGCTGGGCATGCAACAAGGCACACTCTTCATCGGTGAACAGGCGTGAGCGCGTCAAAAAGCGCTTGCCCGTGCCGTTGTCGAGTGAAAACATGCCGCCATTGCCATCGACCACATCGATAATCAACTGGGTATGCTCCCAGTACTCGAATTGCTCGAGTCCCATGTAGAACGGTGTGCCATTCAAATTGCCGAGATAGATGTCGGTATCGCTGACATCGAACTCGCCCAGCGCATAGCACATGGGCGCACTGCCGTCGCAGCAGCCGCCCGACTGGAAAAACATCAGCGGGCCGTGACGCTGGCGCAACTTGTCCATCATTTCCAGCGCCGCATCGGTGGCGACCACCCTGGCAATTGCTGCACTCATGGCATCCCTTTCTGCGCGCCGCGCCTGGACTACGGGCGCGGCGCCTGTTGCCGGTTTAGAAGAAGCCCAGCGCTTTCGGGCTATAGCTCACCAGCAAGTTCTTCGTTTGCTGGTAGTGGTCGAGCATCATCTTGTGGTTTTCGCGGCCGATACCCGATTGCTTGTAGCCGCCGAACGCGGCGTGGGCTGGATACAGGTGGTAGCAATTGGTCCACACGCGACCCGCCTGGATGGCGCGGCCCATGCGGAAGGCGCGCGAACCGTCGCGCGTCCACAGGCCGGCACCGAGGCCGTACAAGGTATCGTTGGCGATCGCCAGCGCGTCGGCCTCATCCTTGAAGGTGGTCACGGACACGACCGGTCCGAAAATTTCTTCCTGGAAGATGCGCATCTTGTTGTTGCCCTTGAACACGGTCGGACGCACGTAATAGCCGCCTTCCAGGTCGCCCGCCTGCGTGTGGCGCTCGCCGCCGGCCAGCACTTCGGCGCCTTCCTGGCGGCCGATGTCGAGGTAGGACAGAATTTTTTCCAGCTGCTCCTGCGACGCCTGCGCACCGATCATGGTGGAAGCATCGAGCGGATTGCCCTGCTTGATGGCGGCCACGCGCTTCAAGGCCCGTGCGATGAATTTCTCGTAGATCGATTCCTGGATCAGCACGCGCGATGGGCAGGTGCACACTTCGCCCTGGTTCAGCGCGAACATCGCAAAGCCTTCCAGGCACTTGTCGAAATACTCGTCGTCCGCATCCATCACGTCTTCAAAGAAGATGTTCGGCGACTTGCCGCCCAGCTCCAGGGTGACGGGAATCAGGTTTTGCGCGGCATAGCCCATGATCAAACGGCCCGTGCCCGTTTCGCCCGTAAAGGCGATCTTGGCGATGCGCTTGCTCGAGGCCAGCGGCTTGCCCGCTTCCAGGCCAAAACCGTTGATGATGTTCAGCACGCCAGGCGGCAGCAGGTCGCCGATCAGCTCGATCAACACCATGATGGAAGCGGGGGTTTGCTCGGCCGGTTTCAGGACGACGCAATTGCCGGCGGCCAGGGCTGGCGCCAGTTTCCACACGGCCATCAGGATCGGGAAATTCCACGGGATGATCTGGCCCACGACGCCCAGCGGCTCATGGTAGTGGTAGGCATAGGTTTCCGCGTCGATTTGCGCAACGGAACCTTCCTGCGCGCGGATGCAGCCGGCAAAGTAACGGAAATGGTCAATGGCCAACGGAATGTCGGCGTTCATCGTTTCGCGGATCGGCTTGCCGTTGTCGATGGTTTCCGCCGTGGCGATCAGGCTCAGGTTCTGTTCGATGCGGTCGGCGATGCGGTTCAGGATATTGGCCCGCTCGGCAGGCGACGTCTTGCCCCAGGCCTCCTTGGCGGCATGCGCGGCGTCCAGCGCCAGCTCAACGTCTTCCGTCGTGGAACGGGCGATTTCGCAAAACGGCAGGCCGGTGATCGGCGTGATGTTAGGAAAGTATTCACCTTTTACGGGTGCAACGAATTTGCCGCCGATGTAATTGTCATAGCGTTGTTTGAAGGGATTGGCTACGCCCAGTTTGCTGATGTCTGCGAGATTCATGTCGTCCTCTATCGGGTTAATTAGAATGGAATTACTTAATTAAAATCAAACGTCCTGGTACAGATGGGGTGAGTACACGGAGTCTTCCGCAAATGCCGTGCCAGCTCGCCATCCCCCTACAAACTTAGCCGGTTTTACCCCTGTTGCAAGGGCGTGGCGTCAATACCGGTGCGCTTTTCGGCGCATGCCCGGGCTAGAGCTGCGGGGGCGGGCCTGTGTGCGTTGTGAACAAGGTAAAGGCATCCTGTTCCAATCCGGGCCAGCCCTGCGGCATCTCGCCTGCGCCGCTGCACAATGGAACAGGTGTACCAGACTGGAACACCTGTTCCTGTACCGCTACCGAATCACCACGCCCCATGGCAATTCACCGACGGCAATATCGGCCACCTTGCGCGCGCTGGCCGTATCGATGACGGAAACGCTGTTCGAGCGGCCATTGGCCACGTACAGCTTGGCGCCGTCCGGCGTGATGGCCATGTTCCACGGGCGCTTGCCGACGGGAATGGTCGCCGTGACCTGGTTGCTGGCCGTGTCGATCACCATCACCGTGCCGTCGATGCCGTTCGAGACATATACGTGCTTGCCGCCGGGATGGACCACGATGCCATTCGCATTCTTGCCTGCTGGAATGGTGGCAATCGCCTTGCGCGCGGCCATGTCAATGACATAGACGGCATTGACCAGTTCGCATGCCACATAGGCAAGGCCCGAGTCGGGACTGAAACCGATGCCGCGCGGCCGCAAGCCCACAGCGACGGACGCCACCTGGCGGCGTTGCGCCACGTCGATGACATCAACTTGCTCGGCCTCTTCCGCGCTGACCAGCAGCCAGCGTCCATCCGGGCTGAAGATGGCATGTTCCGGGTTGCGCCCTTGCACCTTGATATCGGCGAGCAAGGTGCCCGTGTGGCCATCGAGCAAGGCCACGCTATTGTTTTCCTCGACGGCCACGGCCACGTGACTACCGTCTTGCGAGGCGCTGACGCCTTCGGGCGACTTGCCCAGCGCCACCGTGCGCACGGGCGCGCCGCCCGCGTTGTCGATCAGCAGCAAGGCGCTGCTGGCCGCGTCCGTGACAAACAACTGTCGTCCGGCGGGATCGGCGGCGATGCCGCGCGGACGCTTGCCTGCCGCGATCTGGCGCACCACCTGGTCAGTCGCCGTGTCGATCACGCTCACGGTGCCCGATTTTTCATTGGGGACATAGGCAAACGGAGCGGCCTGGAGGGCAGTACTGGCAAGCGCGGGCAGCAGCCAGCACACCTGGCGCAAGCGCGAGAAGAAGTTGGGCATAATCACCTTTTCAATGAAAAACACAGGAAAAGCGCGCGGTAGCGGCGCCTCTGACAATTGCTGTATGCAAACGCCGTGCCACGGACACGCGTATAATTTCAGCCCACCAATGGAGACATGGCAGGCATATTGCTTGATACACCTACGCAGACCTGCGCCGCGCACGCGACCAAGCAGGCTTTTATTCACATTGGAGAATCCGCATGCAGCATCGTTTCCGCCTGAACACCATCGCCAGCTTGTTTGTCGCCGGCAGCGCCACCCTGGCCCCCCACGTCTTTGCCGCCGAGGCCGCAGATCCGGGCGCACAACTGATGGATACAGTGGTCGTCAGCGGCAGCCGCATCGCCCACCCGAGCCAGGAAGTACCGGCCTCGATCGATGTCGTCGACAGCGCCCGCATCCAGGAGGGCCAAATCCGCGTCAACGCGTCGGAGGCGCTGGCCGCCGTGCCGGGCCTGGTCGTGCAAAACCGCCAGAACTACGCGCAAGACTTGCAAATATCGTCGCGCGGCTTCGGCGCCCGCTCGGCCTTCGGCGTGCGCGGCGTCAAGCTGATCAGCGATGGCATTCCCGCCAGCATGCCGGACGGCCAGGGCCAGGCCGCCACCTTCAACCTCGATACGGCCGAGCGCATCGAAGTGCTGCGCGGGCCATTTTCCGCCATCTACGGCAACCACTCGGGCGGCGTGATCCAGCTGTTTTCCAAGGAGGGGCAAAATCCCCCGTCCGTCGAACTGAATGTGACGGGCGGCAGCTACGGCACCAGCAAGGTCGATCTCTCGGCGCAAGGCCAGGCAGGCGGCATCGGCTACGTACTCGACGGCTCGCGCTTTCGCACGGACGGTTTCCGCGACCACAGCGCCGCCACGCGCGAACAGGCATTCGGCAAGATCACCGTCAAGCCGAATGCGGACAGCAAGCTGACCATCGTCGCCAACAGCCTGCACCAGGGCAACACGCAAGATCCGCTGGGCGTCACCTGGCCCACGTTTGCCGCCAACCCGCGCGCCGGCGAAATCGACACGACGGATACGCAAAACCCGAAACGCACCCTGGCCGAGCGCTACAACACGCGCAAGAGCATCGACCACCAGCAGATCGGCGCCACCTACGAACAGTCGTTCGGCGATGACCGCCTGCATGTGATGGTGTATGGCGGCAACCGCGACGTGATCCAGTATCAGGCTTTTACCAAGGGTTTTCAGGCGCCAGCCAGCCATTCGGGCGGCGTGGTCGACTTCCAGCGTGAGTTCTATGGGATCGACACTAACTGGCTGCACGTGAACCAGCTGGCCGGCGGCAAGCTGAGCACCACCATCGGCATCGACTATGGCCGCTCCAGCGATGACCGCACCGGCTATGAAAATTACATTGGCAATAGCTTTGGCGTAAAAGGCAAGTTGCGCCGCGACGAGCAGAATGTCGTCTCCAGCCTCGATCCCTATCTCCAGGCGGAATGGCAGAGCGGGCCATGGCTGCTCAGCGCAGGTGTGCGTTACAGCAAGATGAAAGTGGCGGTCGACGACCATTACCTTAGTAACGGTAACGATAGCGGCAGCCTGGAGTTCAGCCATACGACGCCGGTGCTGGGCCTGCTGTATAAGCTGACACCGAACGTCAACGTGTACGCCAGCGCCGCGCGCGGCTTCGAGGCGCCCACCTTGAACGAACTGTTTTACTCGGGTACGGCCGGCGGCTTCAATTTCAACTTGAAGCCGGCCACCAGCACCAACCTGGAAGCGGGCGTCAAGGCCAGGATCGCCAACAACACGCATGTGAACGCGGCCGTGTTCCAGATCAAGACCAGCGACGAGCTGGTGGTCGACAAGTCCAGCGGCGGGCGCACCAGCTATCGCAATGCGGGTAAAACCTTGCGCCAGGGCATGGAAGTGTCGCTCGATTCGAACCTGCCGTATGGTTTCACGGCCAAGGTGGCACTGACCAGCCTGCACGCCGTGTATGACCAGGCCTTTGGCGCCGTGCGCGAAGGCAGCCGCTTGCCGGGCGTGCCCAGCGCCAACCTGTTCGCGGAACTGGCCTGGAAAGACACATTCGACCGTGTTGGCGCGGCACTCGAAAGCGTGGCCAGCAACCAGGTGTATGCGGAAGACAGCAACATCGAAAAGCCGGCGCCCGGCTACACGGTATTCAACGCGCGCTTCAACGCTAAGCAAAACGTAGGGAATTGGCGCTTCAAGGAGTTTGCCCGCCTGAACAATCTTTTCGACAAAACCTACGTGGGCTCCGTCATCGTCGGCGACAGCAACAAGCGTTACTATGAAGCGGCGCCGGGACGCAACTGGTTGCTGGGTGTCAGTGCCATGTATTCCTTCTAATTAAAAAGCCCGCGCATCGGAAGATACGCGGGCTTTTTAACGAGAGCAAGCTAAGTCAGGGCCGTGCTTCCTTCACGCCATACTTCTCAAAGATGGTTTTCAATTCGCCGCTAGCCGTCATCTCGTTCATGGCCGCCTGCAGCAACTTGGCCACGTCGAGCTGTTGCTTGCTGACGGCCAGGCCCACGGCCCAGCCAGCACGCGGCAAGCGAGCGAACGCCACTTCGTTCAAGGGGAAAGCGGGATCGCTTTTCAGCACCGATTCGATTTCCGAACGGTTCGCCAGCACGGCGTCGAGCCGGCCCGCCTGCAATTGCTGCAAGGCTTCGGCGGCCGTGTCGAAGATGCGCACGTCGTCACGGTATTTGCCATTGTCTTCCCCCAGCATCAGCATGGCCGCGATCGACACTTTTTCCACGCCGATACGCTTGCCCGCCAGCGAGGTGACACCATCGAATTGCGGCACGGCTTGCGCGCTGCGCGCCAGGCGTACGGTTTCCACGTAGTAAGGCGCGAAGATCTCGACCTTGTCGTTATCCGCCATCAACTTCTTGTCGACCGGTACATGCAGCATCACGTCGGCGGGACCATAACCGAGGTAATGCCCCTTCCACACCATATTGCGCAAATCGTCGTTGAGGTTTTCGCCGGCGGGAAATGGCAGCAAGCTCAGTTTCAGCCCCAGCTTTTTCGCCAGCGCTTCGGCGATGTCGATATCGATACCCACGCCCTTGTCGGAAAACGGCGCGAATTCGTTATACACAGCCACTTTCAGGCTGCCCGACTGCTGCACTTTCTGCCAGTCGGCGCGCGCCGGCGCGGCTGCGCACAGCGCCAGGCAGGCGAGCGATAGCATCGCGCGCGCGCCCCGGAATTGAAATGAACGCATGGGACTCCTTCGTGATCAGTTCGACTTAATTCGATTCGCGGCGCGTTTCCAGATAGGTCTTGATGGCCCACATGGCTTCCTGGTTGAACACGCCCTCGAACGGCGGCATGTACACGGCGCCATTGCGTACTTTACCGTGACGTATAGTCGCCAGGAAATAATTATCCGTTTCCTTGTAGCAAGCCTGTTTCTTTGTCTCATTCTTGATACCGAAACAGTCGCGATCGAGCTGGCGCAAGTCCGGCGCGATGCCGCCCGAGATGGCTTCGATGCCGTGGCAGCGCGCGCAATTCTGGTTATAGGCCGAGGTGCCCACCGTCAGGGCCAGCTTGTTGCCCCGATACGGGTTTTGTTCGAGCCACTTGTCGCCCACCTTGGGCAAGCCCGTAGTGTCGACGCCTTGCGGCGTGACATTGCCGTGCGCATAGGCTTGCGGCAAGGTCAGCAGGGAGGTGAGGGCAACGGCGCCGGCGGCGGCCACGCCGAGCAGGGTACGGATGGAATAGGTCATGCTGGTCTCCTTGGTTTTTTTAGTGAATATCCAAGAAGAGCAAATGCCATGCCATGCGTATATGCCCCACGACCGGCCACCCATGTATCAATTTGGAACAGCTGCAACACCTGCTTGTGTCACCACGCGCGTCAGGCGGCGGCCACCGTGCAGATGCTGCCCCGCTCCTGCTGTTCGAAAGTAATACGTACGGGCAAGAAGCGGGAAATCACCTCGGCATTGGTCAGCGCATGCTGCGACACCTTGCTGCAGCTGAAGGTGCCGCCGCCCGCCAGCGCCATCGGTAGCAAGAGCTGGTCGGCCAGGTGCTCGCCGACGGCCGCGTCCGTCTTGAGATAGGCGCGCACCTCGTTCAGCAGGCGCTTGGCCACGGACTCGGCCAGCAAGGACTTTTCGCCGAACGACGTAAATACTTCCGTGACGTACTCATGTTCCAAGGTCAGCAACAGGACATTGCCCGGTCCCTGCTCCGCCGGCAAGCCGACGAGGCGCAGCTGCTTGCCGCTCCAGCCCATGCCGCTGGCAATGCGTTCGAGCTCGCGCTGCGCCACGTTCACGTGCACGCCCGCCACCACGCTTTCCGCAAACCCCGCCTTGCGTTCGCCGCGCTGCAGCAGTTGAATCGGCTGCAGGCGCTGGCACGGTTGCACGGTGGCCACCACCTCGCCGCCGCCTGCGGGATGAAAGCCATACCGCTGCTGCGTAATCTCTACCTCGGCCCCCATCTGTTCCAGAATGCGGCCATACGCGCGCTGCAAAAAATGCACGGGCGGCGCCATGGCATTGTGCGTGCCGCCGCTGATGCGCACGGTAGACGGCCCATCCGCATGCAGCAGGGCCGGCAGCAAGGTTTGCAACACCAGGGTGCAGCTGCCGGCGCTGCCGATGGCAAAGCGGTAATCGCCGCCGCGCAGGGGGCCAGGCACGAATTCCAGGCTCGATGCGCGCAGCGCCACCGGCGTCGTGCGCGCCCCGCAAATGGCCGCCGCCGCCTGCACGGCCAGCAAATGCTGACGCAGCAAACCGGGCTTGTCCCGCCCCGCGCGGATATTCGTCAGCCGGAATGACTGCCCCGTAATCATGGACAGGCTCAGCGCCGAGCGCAAAATCTGTCCGCCGCCTTCACCTTGCGCTCCATCTATTTCTATCATCTGTACTTTCTCTCTATTAACCTTTGACGCAGACGACCTGCTTCAGGATATGCACGACGTCGACCAGCTCACGCTGCGCCAGCATCACTGCATCGATATCCTTGTAGGCCATCGGAATTTCATCGATCACGTTTTCATCCTTGCGGCATTCCACACCCTCGGTGGCGCGGATCTGGTCGGCCAGATTGAAGCGCCGCTTCGCTTCCGTGCGGCTCATCGTGCGACCCGCACCGTGGCTGCAGCTATGGAAACTGTCCGCGTTACCCTTGCCGCGCACGATAAAACTCTTGGCGCCCATGGAACCGGGAATGATCCCCAGTTCGCCGGCGCGGGCCGAGACGGCGCCCTTGCGCGTGACCAGCACGTCCTTGCCGAAGTGGTGCTCCTTCTGCACATAGTTATGGTGGCAGTTGACGGCTTCCACATGCGTCTGAAACGGCTTATGGATGACCGTGCGCACGGCCGCGATCAGGTTTTGCATCATCACTTCGCGGTTATTGCGGGCGAAACGCTGGGCCCAACCCACCGCTTCCACATAATCGTCGTAATGCTGCGTGCCTTCGGCCAGATAGGCCAGATCCTGGTCGGGCAGGTTGATGAAGTGGGTGCGCATATCCTGCTTGGCCAGTTCGATGAAATGCGTGCCGATGGCATTGCCCACGCCGCGCGAACCGGAATGCAGCATGAACCATACGGAACCCTGCTCGTCGAGGCAGACTTCGACGAAGTGGTTACCGCTGCCCAGCGTTCCCAGGTGGCGATAATTGTTCGTATTTTTCAGCTTCGGCGTTTTCAGGCAGATCGCATCGAATTCGTCCTTCAATTGCAGCCAGGCCGCATCGACCACCGATGGCGGGGTATGCCAGGAACCTTCATCGCGGCCGCGGTGGCCGCGCGTCTTCGGCGACATCCCGTGCGGAATGGCGCGCTCGATGGCGCTGCGCAGCGGTCCCAGGTTATCGGGCAAGTCGTTCGCCGTCAACGTGGTCTTCGCCGCCATCATGCCGCAACCGATATCCACGCCCACCGCCGCCGGAATCACCGCGCCCAGGGTAGGGATCACGCTGCCGATGGTCGACCCTTTGCCCAGGTGGACGTCGGGCATGACGGCGATGTGCTTATAGATGAACGGCAGGGTCGCCGTGTTGCGCAATTGTTTTTTGGCCGCTTCTTCGACAGGCACGCCACGCGTCCACATCTTCACGGGACGGCTGCCTTCGGTATGCAGGACTTCGTATTCTTCGTTTTTCATCGCTATTCTCTTCTTCTATTGTATAGGGGGTGATGACAAGGATTGGTGAAACGTTGCCGACGCATCGGCCCAGGATGTAGTTCCACCGGCATTCATCAGTACGACAACCCGACAAGGCGGGACAGGATTTTCTGGCGGCGTACTGCGCACGCCAGGCCGGTTTGACGCGGCTGATCGATGTAATCCTGTCGGCATTCGGGGTACTGCAGCGCATGACAAGTCTGGACAGGACGTCTTTTATGTAGTCTTGTCCGCATTCATGCGCTTTACTTCAACAACCTGGTGCCGCGATATCGATGCCGGCGATTTCTCCCGCCCAGTGGGCCGGGTCCAGCTGGCCGGCGGCAAAGGCGGCGATGATCCTGAAGACGTCGTCGGAAAAACCGCCAATATTCAGGATATCCTCACGCTCCATCGCCTGCGTCGTGGCATGCGGCGAAATATCGATGCACACCAGTTTCGCCTGCGGATTGCGCAGCTTGAAGACATTCCACTGTCCCATCGTCGCCGTGGCGCCGCTGCGCTTTGCGTCGATCCATGATTCGTTATCGGATACATAGATCACCAGGTCCGCCAGCTCCTGCTTGCTGTTCATCCGCAGCAGGGGCGCGCTGCAATTGGTGCCGCCACCGCCGATGGCCGCCAGCCTGGCCGCATTCGCCATCACGCTGTCGTCCGCGCCAAGTGCGCACTGCACCACGTTGTGCTCGAACGGCAGCACCATGGCGTCCGGATTCTTGCGCAACATGGCTGCCGCCACCAGGGCAGCGACGTCGATGCAGCGCACGTTCGAGGTGGCGCTGCCGCGAAAACCGCTGACGGGCGAGGCCATCGAGCCGGAAACGTCAGGACACACCACCACCTTGCCGGCAAGCCGCGGCACGTTCGCCAGCGATATTTCCAGCGCCTGTTCCAGCGCATCGCGCACGACGTCCGGCACGTTCTCGCCGGCCGCCATGTACGCCGACATCAGCTGGTACGGAAACACCCGTGCCCGGCCAATCGCCTCAGGATCGCGCAGCTTGGCGGCGATCAGTTCCGGCATGCCGGCTATCGCGTACACACCGTGGCGGGCAAAGGTATTCAGATTCATGCGCACCATCTGCCAGCTGCCCTGGCGCGCGATCTGCGCCCAGGAGTGCGCGCTCAAGGGCAGCGCCGTCAGCATCTGGAACGGCACCTCCGGTATCGCTTGCGAGGTATCTGCCTTGTAGGCCTCGAACGCGGCCAGCGCCGGCGACAAGGCATCGCGTTTATATTCCTTGCCGATCAGCCAGGCAAAGAATGCCTCCCGCCACGCTGCCAGCGGTTTTGGATGCACCATCTTCACCACGTCGGCCAGCGACGGCGCATTGCCCACGGCGGCGGCAAGCAAGGCCTGTTCCGAAGCGGTGTTCAGCCATGCCTGCACGAGCTTTTTCGGACGCGATCCCAGCGACTTGCGGCCCACGGCGCCCGAACGCATGATCTGCACGAAGTTGCGCAGCATCTTGCCGTTATTGATGACGCGCTGGAAGGCCTGCGGAAATTCTGCCGCGCCCTGGGCCGCCAGCACGGCCACCAGCAAGGCCGGCATGTCTTTCATGTAGCCGCGTTCGCGGCAGTACACGGCCGTTTGTGCGATGAAGGCTGGTTCGACCGCCTGGCACAGTTCCAGTACCGTCGCCAGCTGCGCTTCGGCGCTGGCATAAAACGTCGTGTTCAGGCAACCGGTGGCCGCATATTGCGCCAGCTGATGGCGTGGCGTCAGCGCATAGGCTGGCGCGCCTTCGGCATTGCGCGCCAGCGCCGAAGGCAAGGTCGCGGTCTGTTGTGCGCTCTGGAATAAGTGGGCGTTGGCCATTTTTCGTTCCTCTCTGCTCTCTACGCTTATCTCGTTGGTATCTCCTCTATTGCAAGCGCTATGCCAGCTTTCAATATTTCCTCAAACATTTCCATAACCAATTGATTTTATTAAGTAATCTCTCCACGCAAGCTGTGCACTGAAAATATCCCTGTCATGGCGATTTGGAATACAATTATCTTTTAAGATAAATATTTATCCCAACTATGCAAGTAAAACGTACCGTCGTCATCGGTTTTCTCGGCACGCAGCTCGACAATGGCAGGGGAGCCGCCCGCTGGGAAAAGTGGCGCCCCAGCGTCGCCCTGACCCAGCATGAAGACAAGATCATCGACCGCTTCGAGCTGCTATACGCCGGCGAGCAGTTTGCCAGCCTGGTGCGCCAGGTATCGCAGGATATCGCCAGCGTCTCGCCTGAAACCAGGCTGAAGGCCCATGAACTGCCCATCAGCGATGCCTGGGATTTTGAAGACGTGTACGGCGCGCTCTACGATTTTGCCAACAACTACGCCTTCGATCCGGACAAGGAGGAGTACTGGATCCACATCACCACCGGCAGCCACGTCGCGCAAATCTGCATGTTCCTGATGACGGAAGCCCGCTATTTTCCGGGCCGCCTGGTGCAAACGTCGCCACCGAAGCGGCAGGCCGCCGGCAATCCGGGCAGCTACACGCTGATCGATCTCAATCTGTCGCGCTACGACCAGATCGCCCAGCGTTTTACGCGCGAGCAGGCAGCGGGCGTGGCCTTCCTGAAGTCCGGCATCGCCACGCGCAATGCAAAGTTCAACGGCATGATCGAGGAAATCGAGCGCGTCGCCATCAAGTCCAGGGCGCCGATGCTGCTGATGGGCCCAACGGGCGCGGGCAAATCCTTCCTTGCGCGCCGCGTGTATGAACTGAAAAAATCGCGCCACCAGATCGACGGCAAATTCATTGACCTCAACTGCGCCACCCTGCACGGCGACGGTGCCGCGTCCACCCTGTTCGGCCATATCAAGGGCGCCTTCACGGGGGCGGGTTCCGACCGTCCCGGCTTGCTGCGCAGCGCGCACAAGGGCTTGCTGTTTCTCGATGAAATCGGAGAACTGGGACTCGATGAACAGGCGATGCTGCTGAAAGCCATCGAAGAGAAGCGCTTTTTCCCCGTCGGCGCCGACACGGAGGTGCAAAGCGACTTCCAGCTGATCGCCGGCACCAACCGCGACCTGGGCAAGGAGGTGGTGTCCGGCCGCTTCCGCGAAGACCTGTATGCGCGCATCAATCTGTGGACATACGAATTGCCGGGTCTGGCGCAGCGCCCCGAGGATATCGAGCCGAACCTGGACTACCTGCTGACACAATACGGCGCCGAAACGGGCGAGCGCGTGCGCTTCAACAAGGAGGCGCGCGAGCGCTTCATGCGCTTCGCCACCCTGCCCACCTCCGCATGGAAGGGAAATTTCCGCGACCTGTCCGCCGCCGTCACGCGTCTTGCCACCTTGTCAGAAGCGGGCCGCATCACGGATAGCGTGGTAGACGAAGAGATCAGGCGCCTGAACCGGATGTGGCGGCACCATGGTGGACGGAGCGATAGTCCGGAAGTGGATCTGGCAGCGATCATGGGAGAGCAGGCGGCAGCCCAACTCGACCTGTTCGATGCGCTGCAGCTGCAGGCAGTCATCCAGGTATGCCGGCAGTCGAACAATATGTCCGATGCCGGCCGTACCCTGTATGCCGTGTCGCGCGCGGCGAAAGCCAAACCGAACGATGCCGACAGGCTCAAGAAATACCTGACCCGCTTTGCCCTGGACTGGGATAAAGTGTCCTCAAGCAACTAAGAAGAGAGAACGATGATTCCAGAAGAAATACGAGTAGAGATCATGCGCCGCCTGGCGGTCGTGGAAGAGAAGGAAGGCGTGCGGATTTTAATGGCGATTGAATCGGGCAGCCGTGCCTGGGGATTTGCCTCGCCGAACAGCGATTTCGATGTGCGCTTCATCTATGCGCGCCCACAGGACTGGTATCTGAGCGTCGACCTGGAAGACAGGCGCGACGTCATCGAATATCCGATCGTCGATGATATCGACTTGAACGGCTGGGATGTGCGCAAGGCGCTGCAGCTCTTCTGGCGCTCCAATCCTGCCGTCATCGAATGGATACAGTCGCCGATCCAATATATGGAAAAGGGCAGCTTCAGGACGGACATCCATGCCTTGCTCGATCCCGTCTACACATTGGAAAAGGGGATTTATCATTACCGTAGCATGGCCAAGACGAATTACCGCGGCTATCTGATGACGGACATGGTTCCCTTGAAGAAGTATTTTTATGTCCTGCGTCCCCTGCTCGCCACGCGATGGATCGAAACCTATCACAGCGCGCCGCCCATCGAATTTGCCGCCCTGCTGCACCTGCTGCCCAAGGAAGACGGCTTGCTGGAAGAGATCCATATCCTGCTCGAGCGTAAAAAGGTCGCACTGGAAAAAGAGCTGGCACCACGCATCGATAAACTCAATGCCTTCATTGAAGCAGAGTTGGCCAGGCTGGAGCATTTCAGCGTGGAAAAGGAAGAAAAATCCGGGGGCATGGAGAGGTTGAACGAGTTGTTCCGCCAAGTTTTGCAGGAAAACTGAGCATCAATAAGTAAAGGCAGCGCGCAGCGCTGCCTTTTTTTTCGTCTGTTGCGTTGGCAGCGGATGAACAGCCGGGGGCAGCCCCCTCGCACTGACCGTCGGTCGGCGGATCGGCGCAGGCCGGTGCAGCTCGGCGTAGGTCGGCTTAGCGCTGCGCGCGTAAGCCGACAGCACCACAGGCCCCCACGGCACCACCGCCCCCTGAATCACCAGACGAAAAAAAACCCGCCAATTGCTTGACGGGTTTTTTCTTTACTGCGTATAACAAGCCTGACGATAACCTACTTTCACACTGGTTGCAGCACTATCATCGGCGCAAAGTTGTT
>NZ_JBNYXP010000025.1:0-10146 GCF_051380725.1 Janthinobacterium glycogeni
AGGTCGTCAGGAAGAAGGGCGTTGGCCATGGCGCGCCTCCCGAAAACAATGTCAGGTGGGTTTGACCAACTTCGGGGCCGTTTGTTTCTCTGGACGACGTTTTGTTAGGCGCTCTAAGCCTGTCAGGGGCTCGCGGACGCCTCTTCGCCCATCTCCGTAGCAGGATCGCTCAAAACGCTCTCAGGGGCCGCATTGGGCTCTGGGGCGCCTGATTGTTGAGGTTCGCCGTTGAACGCTGTGTGCATGCCGGATCCCTCGCCAGGTGATGCCTGGCTGTTCGTTGTGGTGGCTTTGCGTTCGGATACGGGCAGGGCATTGATCCGTTTGAGCAGGCCCAGGGACAGCGCGCGCGTGGTGGCGGTCACTGCACGTACGGTTTTCTTGATCTGCGATTTTTCGGCGATGAGCTGGCTTGTCGAGAGCGCCTCGTCAATGCACAGGGTTTCGAGCATGGGCATGAGCTGGTCGACTTTGCTGATCAATTCCAGTAATCGCCGGCCGAACATGGAAAAGACTTTGGCCTCAACGGCGAGAGGTTCGATGTCATAGCTGGCCAGTTCGGTGATGCCATGGTGATGGCACAGTTTCTCGAAAGCGACGATACGCTGGTTGGCCAAGGCAATGCGCGCGTCGAGCATGGTGCGCAATTCCTGTTCCACTTTATCGACATCCTCGGCTGGTAGTTTCATCCTGCCAAAGACGGAAATAAAATGGAAATTCGCTTGTGAGACGTAGAAGCATCGCAAGTACAAACGCTTGCCCTCCGGGCTGGCGAGCGTGATATTGACCTTGCGGCTCGCAGATTCGACACGCGTCAGATCGGCGGGGCCCTCCTTGGCCAGCAACTTCCTGTTGGTTTCGCCGTGATCACGCGTGACGATCAAATGGGTGCGAGCTGGGTGGTTCATGATGATGTCCTCGAAAATGCCCATGGGGCTACATGACATGGTGTACTCGCCATCATGCTGATTCAAGAGGAATGCACGGAGCTTTGGAAGCGTATTTGCGGCTACTGCGCTCGCGCGTGTGGGCGGCTGATAACCGCATTGATTCGCACACAACCGCGGTTCCCACCGCAGGTCAATTTGCTGATGGCATTTTTCGTCGAACCTGTGTTGACAGGCAGGTGAGGGCGGCCTAAAGTCAGTACATCATCGCAGTAGCTAGCCCTGCATCGTCCGGCAAGCCTTTCAATTGCGCCCAGCGCGCCGCAGCACCGATTGGACAGTCTCCTGTTTCCAGGCCCGACGTCCGTGTTTCTGAGTAACGAGAGTGTTTTGACGCGCCATGCGTGCCGCGCAGTCACGTCAAAACATTTTGCATACGTTTTCAGGACGGTAGCTGGCATCCCGCCGGAACGGCATCAGCCGACAGTATCAAGCCAGTCAATTGAAGTTCCGGTGCGTCGTAGCAACCGGATGATCTATTTCCCCCTTCGGGACGATGCGGCCCGAGAGGGAGTTGCCTCGTCCCATTTTCTTGTGCGAGGCAATCATGAGCAGATATCAGTTCAACTATTGTCGCGTCCCCCAGGATAGGGACACTTCTTTCCATCCTGGCGTGCCGCGCGAACCCGTAAAAAGGGTATCCGCGCGCGCGACGAATGATGACGCGATTGAATTTTCAGAAGAGGAGTTGGTGGCATTGCACTGGTGGCTGTTACGCAAGGTGAGTTTGCTCAGCGACCCGCGCACGCCATTGGAGGAGAAGTTTGAACTGGTTCGTTGGGTGTTCACGGATCCGGTTCGGGATACGCAGCCGTTTTCCTTCGTCAATTGCATGAAGGTGGTCAGTGGCAGTCCGTTGTCGCATCTACCGTTCATCGGTGCCGTTGATGCGCAGGAAGTGCGCGATTGGATTGGTTCCCAGTTGTGCCGCTGGTTTCTGGGTTCGCTGCAGGACTACCCAGCGTGGGTCCGGCAGGCGGTACTGGCAAAGCCAGACTGGATTTCCGACAACCTATTCAAAAATCCACAATGGCTGAATGAGCAGATCAAGCTCCATCAATCCGATCTTTTTGCATCGCGGGGTGCAGAGGAGGATGGAGATTGCTTGAGTGGCCATAGCAGCAGGCATGGACGCCAGGCCCGTAGAAAGGGAGGGCGCCATGCGTGACTTCTATATTGCCGCTGCATTTCCGTTCGCTCGCTTCTGCCAGGTGCTGGATAGCGACGAGTTGATTTTCAGAATCAAGGAACACGAGATCGTTGTGGGGCAGCAGGGTCGTGTTTTTTATCTCGGGCAAGAAATGCGGTCAATTCGCTTGTCCTTAGTATCGGGTGGTTTTCAGGTCGATCCACCGCGCGGCCGTCCGGAGAGAAGAGCGACATTCCTCACATTGAAAGAATTGCTGTCGGGGCGAGTCGGCTTTGCCATGGATCAGGGGTGGCAAGCTTCTGTTTTTGCGTGATACCGTCAAGTGTTATGTCGCGTCAGCCGTGATGACCAGTCCACCGCCATCGCGCAAAGCCTTCTATCTGGCCGAGCGCACGAAGCAGAAGACGGGCTAGTTTATCGTAGCCAACTGTGCCGCTATCGCGCGCAAAAGCAGGAGCTCTGCTGCTGCCTCGGCCAGCTATGCCATCCTTCGCCGACAGTTATGGCTAGGTGTCCAGTCCCGTTTGATCATAAATGCGCTTTACGAATAGCTCCGGCTTCTTTTGCTGCCATTCTTTGAGCGCTTGGATGGGTGTTTTGGCACCGATAGCTCGTCGTGGAATGTGGTGGTTGTAAAGCTTTAAATAGTTGAGCAAGGTAGTCTCCAGATCAGCCCGACTGTCGAATCTGGTCTGCTGCAATAGCTCGCTGATACGGCCGTTGAATCGTTCGACCATGCCATTCGTTTGCGGATGCCGGGGCGGTGCCAGGCGGTGTTCGATGCCCATGGCGGTGCAGACTTTATCGAAGGCGTGCTGGCCACTGGGCTTCCTGTTTTTTGTTGTGCAGCGGTCGGTGAATTGCGAACCGTTATCGGTCAGCAGGTTGATGATCCTGATCGTCGAGGCCAGCTTGAGCCGGCGCAGAGGTCGACAATGCTGGGCCACGGCCCATTGCGCCATCTCCCGCCGCTGAGATGGCGTTACCACTTTTTTGTCAGGGCTTCCGCGACGATCTCGGCTTTCAAGCGCTCTTCGGCATACATCTTCTTCAGGCGCCGGTTTTCGTCCTCCAGTTCCTTTATGCGGGCCATCAGCGAGGCGTCCATGCGGCCGAACTTGGAGCGCCATTTGTAGAACGTGTCGTTGCTGACGCCATGCTCGCGGCACAGCTCAGGGACTGGTAAGCCGCCCTCGGCTTGCTTGAGGATGGCGATGATGCGGCTATCGATAAAACGGGACTTCTTCATGCAGAACTTTCAAAAAATCTGAGTTTGGAAAATTCTACTTTTGACCGCGATCATTTGCTGGGGGAATTGCCAACCCAAGCGATAGACCGGCATTAGGTAATTGTTGACCCGTCGTGCGGCGCGACAATGTTCCAGCATTCCCCACAGCACCGTGCATTACGGTGTTGTTTCAGCGATATGGTGTGGCTGTGCGTGGCATTACTGAAGCGATACGATGTTTTTGCTCAGGAGGCTGGCAATGGTTGTATCGATTGCCTGCGATGTATGCCCCGTCAGTTCATCGCGCAGACCAGCGATTGACAGCTGCTGGTGTTCCGCCAGCAACTGGATGGTGTCGAGCTCACACTGGCTGCGCATGCTCAACGATCCATTGAGACGCATATATCGCCGATCCAGATTACTGCGCAGATTGCTGTACAGGCGGACTTCTCTCCCATCACCCAACGGCACGCTGCTCTCTGTGGTAAAGCGCTCCAAGCTGTAAGGCGTAACCACGCGCTCCGCCATGAGACGTTCTCGACGGAATTCTTCATAATGGAGAGGACTGATTATGGCTTGCCGCATCATCTCGGCTAGCTCTGGCAGGTCATCCTCATTTCCTCCGGCCAAATGTGCTGATTTGCGTGCTACCAAGACCTCTGCCAGATATTTGCTGGCACACCATGAGGCGTACTCCAACATGTTCGGATAATACATGCCGACTGTTACATGGAGCGAAGCGTTGTCTATCGGCGTAGCCACATGCCACCAGCCTCGCGGCAAATACATTACATCTCCTGCCTCCAGTACACCTTCAAAAGCCGGATTGTCAGGGCAAGTGCGTTTAATGTTCTGGCTTTTCTGGTTAGGTAATGGCAGGGGCATGGTAGGTTCGAATACCTGCCAGTGCTTGCTTCCGAACAGTTGTATTACGAAGACGTCATGCGTATCCCAGTGCTTACCGAACGTACCATTGCCGGTATAAGAAAGGTAGGCGTTCGCAGCGGCATTTCCCCCCGCGTAATCTGCAACCTGCATGCACAACCGTTTGATGAATGGAGAGTGTATTTCAATGCGATTGAAAATGGCAGTGGCGCCCGTGCTCATTAGTTTATAGAAGGTGTCTTTCTTCAGACGCTTGCGATTCACGCCAAACTCATCGCATTCCTCGGCATAGTCGCTTTCGTCCAGCGTCCCTTCATGCAAAAGCTTAAATTGTGGAGATGTCGGCTCTACGACATACAGCAGATCGTTGATGAAGCTCCAGGAAATGTCGCGCGTGTTGGCAGCCCCTCGCAGCAGGAAAAATTGTTTTTCGAAGTAGGTAGATAAAAACTCGTCCCGGTCAACGGTGAAATCGATCATGTAAGACTATCATTAATAGGTAAAAGAGTGCGGCCGGCATCGGCCGCGGCATCATTATTCAGCTTTGATGGTATTCAATCAGGCAGTTTCATCGCCGTCTTCGGTAGCCGGGGGCGGGAGCGGGATGATATCGCCGACGGTAACCTTGCCTTCTCGTTCGCTGGGTTGCCACCATGCCAGATAGTCGAACATGTGGTCGCCGCCGGGTGGCGGTGGCGAATCGGCATGCTCCGCTCGCGTTTCTACATGAGGTTCGAAACAATTTTCATTGAAAATCTTCACGCCAGGCGACCCTGCCCAGTTCGTATAGTTATTACCGTCGTGATGCTTGAGATACATATACTGTTCAAGACCCAAATTGCCCCGTTCGGCTGGCGCCAGCCCGTTGTATCTTGCCGTGTACTTACTCATGTCATCATAAAACGCACTGATCTGAGCATCGACGCTGTTGATGTTGCCGGTGTGTTTCAAACCACTCCAGGTAGTCTGGTCATATTGAAATATTCCTACATGACCAGTGCCGGCGCGTGCTCCCATGTTGTCGCCGAGAGAAGATTCGATAAAAGCGCTCTTGAGCGCATAGTCGATCATACGGCCATCGAAACCGCGCATCGCGCCAGCCTGGATGATGCGATTCAACATGTCTTTCTGACTGGTTCTAAGGTTAGATGCGTTGGGGCAAGCCATTACTGCGTTCCTTTACAAGTTACATTATTGAAAACCGGATATCCTATCGCCGGTAGTTTCTGCGCCCATTCCATGAGGAACGTGCGGGCAGCCTTGTGCTGCTGGAATTTTCCGCCCTTGACGAGCCGCTTTTCCAGATAAGCCAATTCTTTGCATGTCAGTGCGCTGTCCTGCATTGCCAGTAGCATTGCCAACATTTCCTCGGCCCCATGAGATGCTTCGCTTTCCTGTTTGAGGGACTGGTAGTAGCGCAGGTACAGGGGAGCAGCTGCTGCGCTGAAAACCGGACGGAAACCAAAGGTAATGGCATCGTCATGCAAGCCATACACCAGTGGGAAATAGCGCGGTCCGGTGAGTTGAGGAAAAAGATCACGACGCATGACCAATCCAAGCAATTGGCCATCGTTGCCCGTTTCCAGTGCGCTATTGCCGTCTCCAATATCAAGCGTCGTCACATCGAGCGCCGCTCCGGAATGACGAAAGACCTTGTAGGTGTTGTGCCGACCACCGAGGTTTCCGCACAGGACAGCGAGGTGCTCGGAGATCACAGTGACGGCTGGTATGCTGCCGCAACCGGGCTGCAAAGGGGTGTCTTCGGTGTATACCGCGCGACGATCTCCCTCGCGCATGACGGTAATACGGCCGACGGTACTGCCGTGCAAATCGCCGGGCCCATCTTCAATGCGTGATTCGAACTGATACTGGCGCGCTGTGCTGCTGCCTTGAGTGATGGAAGCACCTGCGCCGGTCAGCCATCCGGCACCGAGCCAGATAGCCAGGATTGCTACGGGAGTACGTAAGGGTTGCATGAAGTTGCCTTTCAAAACTACTGTGGAAATGCGAATAATTTGCAGAGATCGTTACTCAACGTTGCTGTACGGCGTCTTTCCAGTAGCGCAGCAGAGGTTGCATGAATAAACGAATGAAAGTGCGGCGATCGGTCTTGATGTCGACGTGTACTGACATGCCAGGCTTGAGCACGTATTCGGCTTGGGTCTTCAGTCTTTGTCCATTGGTACTTGCTCTGATGCGGTACATGGCACCGGGCTGTTGTGTCGCAGGTCGTTCGCCCACCGCAGCTGACTGACTATCCGCGTCTGGACTAATCCAGTTCAACACACCGGAAATTTCGCCATACTGCATATAGGGGTAGGCATCTACCTTGATGGCGACCTGTTGGCCGATTTTGGCGAATCCGATATCGGCGTTAGCCAGAAAAGCCTCCACTACCAGCGGCGCATTAGCCGGAACTACCGATACCAGATTTTGTGCCGGGGTAACTACCCCACCGATGGTTGTCACAGACAGGCTTTGCACAAAGCCATCGATTGGCGCACGTAATTCCTTGATGCGCAAACTGCGGCTACTTTTTTCCAGCTCGGCGTTCAATGTACCTTGCTCACGCCGCTTGTCGTATAGCTCTGCAGCGAGTTGGCTACGCTGCTCACCTAGCAGTTGGCGGCGTTTTTGAGCCAGCGCTTTCAGGTCAGTCACCGTGGAGCGCAGTTTCGATTGCTGGGTCAGTAATTCACGCTCCTTGGTTAACAGTGCATCCTTGGCCGACATGTAAGTGACCATTGGTATCGCTTGTCCAACGTAGGGGCGAAAGCGCTCTTCTTGCTTGCGAGCATCAGCGAGGGATTCCTCGAGTTTGACGATCAACTCCCGCACCATCCTGTCAGTATTTCGGGCATTCTCTTCCTCCGCATCAATCTGGTCGATACGCGCGGAGTGGCTTGCTTGCCTTGCGAGCCGCAATTGCTCTTGCAATACCACCAGTGCAGCGTTGTCATTGCTCACGGGATAATTTGGTTCTCGGTTATTGATTTCCGCTGTAATACGAGCGATTTCCAAACCGATCAAACCGGTGCGTGCAGTTAATGACTGTACGTCAGCCGAACTAGTGGTTGGATCCAGCTCAATCAGTACATCGCCTTGCTTGACTAGGGCACCGTCCTGCACATGAATCGCCTTTACAATGGCGTTTTCTGGCGATTGCAGTATCTTTACATGGCCTTCAGGGATAATCTTGCCTTGTGCCGTGGAAACTACATCAGTTTCTCCCAGGCAGCACCATGCCACCGTCGCCACAGTGAGACCAAGAACTGCACCTTGCAGCCAGTTGTGCGAACGCGGTAACTTTGCGTCAGTTAAATCAATCACCTCCACCCTACGCTGCACGGAACGGTGTTTTTCATGGTCATGCATACTGCACCTGTGTCGTTATCTCCGGTTCAGCAGGCATTGCGCCATGCTCAGTCATTGCGCGATAAGTCGGGCAAGTTGCCATGAGCATTTCATGGCTGCCGCTGGCGAGCAACTCTCCTTCGGCGAGCACGTGTATTTGATCACAATGTTCGATGGACTGAATTCTGTGCGTGATAATAATAATTTTTCTACTTTCGAAAAGTTGGAACAAATTGCGATAGATTAATTTTTCGCTTTGAAAATCCAGTGCACTGGTCGCCTCGTCCAGTATCAAGACATCAGGTTCATCGAGAATCGCTCGTGCGATAGCGATGCGTTGACGTTGTCCCCCTGACAGGGCAATACCGTTCTCCCCCAGTACCGTGTGATAGCCATGTTTAAGGCTGTCAATGAATGCGTCGGCACCGACGCATTGCGCTGCCGCCACGACCTGTTCTATGCTCGCCCACGGAGCGCGAATGGCAATATTGTCTGCGATCGTCATAGCAAATAATTGCGTATCTTGTGCCACCATGCTGACCCGTTTACGAAGGAAGGCAGGATCGATACTTCGCAGATCCGTGGTGCCGTACTTGATGACGCCTATGCTTTGGTGTTGGAGCTTAAGCAGCAGTTTGAGCAGTGTGCTTTTGCCCGATCCACTATTGCCGATCAAGGCAGTGGACTTGCCGTCCCCAAATGTCAGGTTGAGGTTGCGCAATGCCTGTGTAGCTTGGTCTCCGTAACGGAAGGACACATTATGCAAAACGATATCGCCTTTTGGCAGTACGCTCCCAATGGTGGTCGATCCTTCCGATTCGGTCGCCGAGTTCATGATTTCTCCCAGGCGTTCGAGAGAGAATTCGACCTTTTTAAGCTCATGCCATAGATGTGTAATACGTTGCATTGGATGCAGCACGCGCATGGACAGCATCTGAAATGCAATCAATTGTCCTGCGCTCAATTGACCTTGGATAACTAACTCGGCCCCAGCCCATAAGACTAGTAGTGTCGACAAGCGCTGTATCGACGCGTTTACCGCTTGTACGGTACCTTGCATGCCCGACGTTTCTTTGGTTGCCAGTACCAGTCGCGCAAAGGCAGATTCCCATCGTCCACGAATAATATTTTCCGCGCCAAGCACTTTTACTGTTTCTATTTGAGAAACACTTTCAATCAGGCGCGTTTGTGCTTCGGTCGTGGCAAACGATTGCTCTTTTGTATTGCGTAATTCCAGCGGCTTGGTCAATACGGCCACTGTGGCCATAACGAGACCTGTAGTAATGGTAATTAGTGTCAGTCTTCCACTATAGTTATACATCAGCGGTAAAAAAACAAAAATAAAGGAGATGTCGACGATGCTGGTAGCGGACGGCCCAGTAAGAAAAACCCGAAGCGTGTCAAGTTCTCTGAAAATTCCAATAACTTGCCCACTGGAACGATGGTGAAAATAGCCCAGTGGCAAACGCATCATATGCCGCTTAATATACGTGCCAAGTTCTATATCGATTTTGCTGGCGATGTGTGATTGTTGCCGCGAACGAAGAATTGTTAATATCAGTTCAAAAGAAATGACAATCAGCATACCTAACCCGAGCACATACAGCATAGATGGATTATTACGCACCAAGACTTTATCAATAATGACTTGGCTGAACAGCGGCGTGGCGGTGGCAAATAGTTGCAGCATCAACGACGCCACGGCTATTTTAACCAGCAGACCTTTGAATTTGAGCAGGCGCCGTCCAAACCAGTCTGCACCGAAACGGCGGTTTTCTTCCTGTGTTCCACTTGTTTCGGTAATCTCGAATACTCGTCCACCACTTGCCTCATGCACCTCCTGCAAACTTGAGGTGCTACGGTCAGTCGGGAAGAGTGGATTGACAATGGTATATCCAGCGTCATTGCGCTCCATTACCAGCATGAAAACGCCATCCTGATCCTGATATGCAAATGGAAAAGAGAAAGTCAATCTACTTTTCCCGCTGAACTTGCGGATGTTGGCCTTTAACCGAAATTTTTCTGCAAGACTTTTGAAAATGTCGACCGGTACCTTTTTCTCGTCTATCAGGCCCGAAGCGAGCAATTTATGGCTGTTTATATCTATCTTATGCTTGTTGGCAAAAATACAAAAACACAATACTGCACTTAACTGACGAGATGTAATTGCCACTGCTGACGATTCCCAAGGCGAAGCACTACAAAATAAATTATGTAAATAATTCTCATTCCACTTGAATGGGATGGAATAATAGCATGCAATTTTGGTTACAAAAAAATATTTTATTAATAACCACTCTCTTATAGTGGTTATTAATTGCGACTGTTCAGCTGCATTTTTTTGTCTAGCTACGAAAACTTTGCTCACTTTCACGAAAGCAAATCAACATCACGGCTCAGTAAATTTACCGTTGTGCAACTGCTGCGTATTTAGGACTACTCTGAAAAATGTGATTCTTCAGCAGCTAAGAACGCCTAACAAAACCGCTGAATGTATCTCCAGCAGATGAGTATGCAGGCAAGCGAGAGGAATGCCTGATGGATATCGGCACGGCGCTCGTAGCGGATGCGTAATCGGCGGA
>NZ_JBNYXP010000026.1:0-5665 GCF_051380725.1 Janthinobacterium glycogeni
AAACCCGTCAAGCAATTGGCGGGTTTTTTTTCGTCTGGTGATTCAGGGGGCGGTGGTGCCGTGGGGGCCTGTGGTGCTGTCGGCTTACGCGCGCAGCGCTAAGCCGACCTACGCCGACCTATACCGGCCGACGCCGATCCGCCGACCGACGGTCAGTGCGAGGGGGCTGCCCCCGGCTGTTCATCCGCTGCCAACGCAACAGACGAAAAAAAAGGCAGCGCGCAGCGCTGCCTTTGTCATTTATCACCACATGTTGTGCACGGCGGGCACCGTCATGTTCTCTTCATATTGACACTGTACGATGACTGCCATTCTCATCAAGTAACGTGTGCACCTATGCTGGCCAAGCTTAAACTCGTCAAAACTCCTAAAGGCATCGATAGCATCCTGATGCTGTCGGCCATGCTGATACTCTGGATCGGCAATTACAGCAACCTCGACCTCATGATTGCCGACAGTATGTTCGACGGTGCGCGTGGGCAATTTGTCGGCGCTGACAGCGTGTGGGCGCGCAGATTCCAGCTCGGTATGATCTTGCTTGGCGCCGTCATGATCGGGCTGGCCGTGTGGGACACCTTGCGTCCGCTGGCCTGGCTTGCTTCACGTCGCAGCGCCTTGCGCGTGGTAGCGCTGTCGGCTATCTTCGTGCCGCTAAGCATCTATTTGCTCTCTTCCTTCAGCGACGTGCCTTGTCCTACGGATTTGTTGCGTTATGGCGGACTGGAGCCGTACACGCGCCTGCTGGAAACATTGCCGGCCAGCGCATCTGCCATGGCATGCCTGCCTGCTACCCAGGCGAACACTGCCTGGTGGATGCTGGCCTTGCCATTGTTCTGCCTGCCCGGACGGCCACGCACGGCGCTGCTGCTCGCTTGCGTCATGCTGCTGTGCGGTTTGGCGGCAGGCTGGCAGCAACAGTTGCAAGGTACGCAATTCTTTACACATACCTTGTGGTCTGCCTGGATTGCTTCCTTCCTGATCTATCTGCTGCATAATTTGTTCCGGGCCGAGGACGCGTTGGCCTGAAACACGAAAGTACGTCACAATCTGCCTGTCGAGTTGTCGTTTCATACAAAAACAGGAGCACCATGAACGAGCAGATTGCGAGAGAAGTGGTATTGGTCCGTGCTATCGAGACGGCCGACCAGAAAAAAGAAGTCCTCAGCGAGGATGACCGCATGTATGCCAGCCGCAGCGCGCGTGAGCTTGCGCAGTGGCAAGCTTCGGGTAAGCAGGCCGAAGTGACGGGTGACGATTTTCTGCAGCAGCGTTCCGAGCTGATCCTCAAGCGCATCACCGAGCGCACGCCCGCCTTCGCCGCTTTCGCGAAACGCCGTAACGGCATGAAAACCCTGGCGCTGGCCTTGCCCCTGCTGGCTTTGCTGCTGGGCGCCGGACTCGACCGTATAACGGACCCCCATCGCGTCGATTTGCTGTCGGCGCCCTTGCTGCTGATCATCGCCTGGAATGTGCTGGTCTACCTGGGCTTGCTGATTTGGCTATGCATCCCTTCGCACTCGCTCGGCTGGCCGAAAGCGGGGCTGGTGCGCCACCTGAGCGTGGGCCGCCTGGCCTTGCCGCGCAAGCTGCCGCACGCCTTGTCCTCGGGCTTGCTCAGTTTCATGGGCGAGTGGGCGCATTTGAGCGCCAAGCTGACGGCCGCGCGCCTGGGCCGTACCATCCACCTGAGCGCTGCCATGTTTGCCATCGGCGCCGTCGCCTCGTTGTATGCGCGCGGTTTCCTGTCGCAATACGCGGCTGGCTGGGAAAGCACCTTTCTGAATGCCGGCCAGGTGCACAGCCTGCTGTCTACCCTGTTTGCGCCGGCGATTGCCCTATTTCACTTACAAGGTTTTTCGCTGGCAGAAATCGAAGCGCTGCGCTTCCCGCAAACGACGACCGTCGAAGGCGGTGCGCGCTGGGTGCATTTGTATGCGGCGACGATTTTCCTGCTGGTGGTCGTGCCCCGCCTGATCCTGGCCCTGCTCAATAATTGGCGCGCCGCGCGCCTGGCCAGGCAGTTTCCGCTGGATCTCGATCAACCGTATTTCCGCAAACTCAATGAAAGCATCGGCGTGGCCACGGGCGGCATGCTGCGCGTCTTGCCTTACAGCTTCACGGTCGATGAAGCCCGCCACAAGGGACTGGGTCAGCTGTCCATCATGCTGTTTGGCGAGCAGGGCCGCGTGATGCTGCGTCCATCGACGTCGTATGGCGAGGAGCCGCAGGACGTCTTGCGCGGCACGGACTTGAATGATCCGCAAGTCAATATCACGGCCGTGCTGTTCAATCTGACAGCAACGCCGGAAAAGGAAAATCACGGGGCCTTCCTCGATTATCTGGTGCAATCGTCGGCGCGCGGCATCGCTGTCCTGATCGACGAGTCCAGCTACCTGGAGCGCGCGGGCGAGCAGGCGGATAACGGCGCGCGCCTGGCGGAACGGGTCGCCTTGTGGCAGCAGTTCTGCCAGTTCCATAAAACCACGGCCACCGTGGTCAATTTGCTCAACCCTGCCTTGCACCCGCTCGATGCCGGTGTCGGCTTGAAAGTATCGGCAGCAGCATGAGTGTGAATGTGAATAAAGATGTCCACGATGATGCGGTGCAGATTCAGTTTGCGCTGATTTCGCACACGAATAATGGCAAGACGACACTGGCGCGCACCCTGGTGGGCGTGGATGTGGGGGAAGTGCGCGACGCCGCCCACGTGACTGTGTTTGCCGAATCGCATACCTTGCTGGCCACGCCGCAGGGCGATGCCCTGCAACTGTGGGACACGCCAGGCTTTGGCGACTCCGTGCGCCTGCTCAAGCGCCTGGGCCAGTCGGGCAATCCCATCGGCTGGTTCCTGCGCGAGGTGCTGGACCGTTATCGCGACCGGCCGTTCTGGCTCAGCCAGCAAGCGCTGCGCACGGCCAAGGACGCGGCCGACGTGGTGCTGTACCTGGTCAACTCCTCGGAGCATCCCAGGGATGCGGGGTACTTGCCGGCGGAAATGAAAATCCTCGAATGGCTGGGCAAGCCCGTTGTGGTCTTGCTCAATCAGATGGGGCCGCCACGTCCGGGTAATGAGGAACACAGCGAGCAGGCGCGCTGGCGCGAACATTTACAGCAATATCCTATTGTGCGCGACGTTTTGGCGCTCGATGCCTTTGCCCGCTGCTGGGTGCATGAACGCGTGTTTTACGAAGCTGTGGGTAAATTGTTGCCGCAGTCGCAGCAGGCAGGCTATGCGCGTTTGTTTGCTGCCTGGCAAGAGCAGAATGCGGCGCGTTTCCGGCAGGCGATGCACTTGCTGGCCACGCAACTGGCGGTGGCCGGACAGGATCGCGAAGCCATCGAGCCCGTCTCCAAGGGCTTGCTGAAATCGGCCTTGCAGGTTGTGGGTATCGGCAAGAATGCAGAGCAGCAACGCCAGGAAAAGGCCATGGCCAGCCTGGTGGCGCGGCTTAATGCGCATAGCGGTATCACCACGCGTGAGCTTTTGATCCTGCACAAACTCGACCCGACCGACGCGCATAAGATCAATAGCCGGATACGGGAAAACTTCGCCGTGCGCGCGCCGATCGACAAGGCGCAAGCAGGGCTATTGGGCGCGATGATTTCCGGTGCGGCGACGGGGCTGTCAGCCGACCTGATTTCCGGCGGCCTGACCCTGGGCACGGGCGCCTTGCTGGGCGGTGTGGTTGGTGCGTTGACGTTTGCGGGTGCCGCCTGGGGCTTTAATTCCGGAACGGACCGCAATGAGCCCATCATGCAATTTACGGATGCCTTCCTGCGCACCCTGGTGGTGGCGGGCGTGCTGCGTTATCTGGCGGTGGCGCACTTTGGCCGTGGCCGCGGCAATTTTGTCGAAAGCGAGGCGCCGGCCTTCTGGCAGGATGAAGTCGAGCAGGCTGTGGCGCGTCATGAAAGCGCATTGGTCGAGTTATGGAAAGACGTGCGCCGCGCGAAGACCAATGAACTGGCTGCCGAATGTATGCAGCCCATCATCACGGCGATCACTGCCGATGTGCTGGCGCGTCTGTACCCGGACGTGACGCAGCAGATGTAAGTACGGGCTCCCATCGTCTATTTCCAACAGGGTTTTCCCCATGAGCATACATAAAATCGCCGTCATCGCCGGTGACGGCATTGGCAATGAAGTCATGCCGGAGGGCTTGCGTGTAATTGAAGCAGCCGCCCGCCGCTTCAATATCGACCTGCAGTTTACGACGATGGCATGGGCCAATTGCGACTATTACCTGGAACACGGGCAAATGATGCCCTCGGACTGGTTCGCGCAGCTCAAGGATTTCGACGCCATCTATTTTGGTGCCGTGGGCTGGCCGGACAAGGTGCCCGATCATATCTCGCTGTGGGGTTCATTACTAAAGTTCCGGCGTGAATTCGACGAATACGTCAACTTGCGTCCCGTGCGGCTGATGCCGGGCGTGCCATGTCCGCTGGCGAATAAAAAGCCGGGCGATATCGACTTTTATGTGGTGCGTGAAAACACGGAAGGAGAATATTCCTCCGTGGGCGGGCGTATGTTCGAGGGGACAGAACGCGAAATGGTGCTGCAGGAATCCGTGTTTACGCGCAAGGGCGTCGACCGTATCCTGAAGTATGCGTTTGAGCTGGCGCAAAGCCGACCTAAAAAACACCTGACATCGGCGACCAAGTCGAATGGCATTGCCATCAGCATGCCGTATTGGGATGAGCGGGTGGAAGCGATGGGCCCGAGCTTTCCCGATGTACGCTGGGACAAATACCATATCGACATCCTGGCCGCCCGTTTCGTGCTCAGCCCGGAGCGTTTCGATGTGGTGGTCGCTTCGAATCTGTTTGGCGACATCCTGTCCGACCTGGGCCCCGCGTGCACGGGGACGATTGCCATCGCGCCGTCGGCCAATATCAATCCGGAGCGCACGTTCCCCTCCGTGTTTGAGCCAGTGCACGGTTCCGCACCCGACATCTATGGCCAGAATATCGCCAATCCGATCGGCATGATCTGGTCGGGCGCCATGATGCTGGACTTCCTCGGCAATGGCGACGCCAATTACACGGCGGCGCATGACGCGATTTTGCGCGCCATCGAGCAGGTGCTCGAGCATGGACCACGGACGCCGGACATGGGTGGCAGCGCCAGTACGACCGATGTGGGCATGGCGGTGGCAGAATTGCTGAAATAAAGCTTGCCGCCGGTGGGCGGCTTTGCTATAGTTCGCCTCCCCAATGAGACGCAGTCAAATGCGGCACTTGAGGATCACCGGAAACGGCGATGCAGTAAAAAGAAGGTGTTGACGATTGTGCTGAAATGCTTCATACTCTTCCTTCTTCGCAGCTGACAAACACAACGCTTTGTCGATAGCGCGAGAGCAGTAAATAAGCAGTACCGAATACCGTTCTTTAACAATTAACAGTCGATAAGTGTGGGCATTTGATGTCAGTGCAGCGCTGCGAAAGCAGCGTAAAACTTAAAATATCAAATGTTCACAAGAAATAATGAAATAGGCGCTACGAAAGTAGTGGCCTGTCAGTTTTTTGAGTGAGCGACCCGTCGCAAGACGGTGCCAATAAAATGGCAAAGTAACAGAGATTAAACTGAAGAGTTTGATCCTGGCTCAGATTGAACGCTGGCGGCATGCCTTACACATGCAAGTCGAACGGCAGCACGGAGCTT
>NZ_JBNYXP010000027.1:0-5020 GCF_051380725.1 Janthinobacterium glycogeni
CGACAACGCTCAATTTAAAAGCCAGGCTGTAATCTCGCTGACTGCGTCGAAACCCTTGTTCCATCGGACACTCCTTCTCTGTAACGAAAAAGTGTCAACTTATTCCAGGACGGGTCAAGGGCAATAAAAAAGCCACCGCACGCAAGTGCCGGTGGCTTTTTTACTGGATGCTGCTTTTCGGATGCCCCTGTGAGGGCTTTTAAAGGGTCACAGGCCGGCGATCTCGTTGTGGGGTAATACTTTGATGGTGATGCCGCTTTCCGCTGCCGGCGCCTTGACCGGTGCCGGCGTGTTCGACGCCATCACCGGCGTCGTCGTCGGCACGCGCTGGCCGGCCGACACTTGTTTCAGGCGGCGGTATTCGGCCAGCACGCGCGAGCCGTAGCCCGAGTCGGTGGCGAAGTTGGCGGCGCCCACATAGGTTTTCAAGCCGGCCTCGACGGAACCGCCACGCGTGACGTAGTCTTTCAGGATCAGGGAGCCGACGCGGATGTTGGCGACCGGGTTCAGCGCCGCTTGCACGCCGCCCATTTCCTGGAAGCGCTCATGGTGCACTTTCGACATGACTTGCATCAAGCCTTGCGCGCCGACGGGGCTTTCCGCGAACGGGTTCAAGCCCGATTCGATGGCCATCACGGCCAGGATCAGCAGCGGGTCCAGCTTGATTTCGCGCGCCGTCAGGTACGCCGTCGACACGAGCATATTGGTCGCGTCGTTGGCCACGCGGTAGCGCTTGGAGAGCCAGTTGGTGACCCATTGCTGCTGCTTTTGCGTGCCCAGCAAGGCTTTTTCTTCCTTGGTCAGCGGTGCCTCGCTGGCGGCGGCCGTTTGCACGGAAGCAGGCGCTTCCATCAGTGCCGACAGGGCCGGTGCTTCAACGGCTTGCGCCTCTGCCATCGGCAGCGGGAACAGGCTGTGCGTCAGTTGCTTGCCCAGGTCCGGGCGGAACATCAGCAGGGCGATCAGTGCCAGGGCGGAAATGCCGAAGACTGTCAGTGTGTGTTGCGCGGTGGTCAAAACACCACGTGCCGAAATGGCTTGTGCGCGGGCGCGCAAACGCGCCAACGCTGGCTGGCCAGCCACGGTTGAAGCAGGCAAGGCTGCTTCAGTGCTACGATGAGTCATAGAGTTCCCCGAAATGTCGCGTCAACAGGCAGTCCCTCCGCGGTCTCGCGGTGTTGTGGGTACTGCCAATGCCGTGCATCAGAAATATCATCGTTTCCGCCGCGTATGTATGCGTGCGAGAAACGCCGTCATTGCTTGCTTGAGCTGATCGGTCCCGTTTTTGGTATTGGATCAGTCGCAATACAACTTTTACCGGGGGTAAGGCAGACGCCTTTTGAAAACACTCCTTAAAATGTCATGTGGAGCCCCGACTCCGTGAATGAAAGAGAAACGCTAAAATCAAGCTCTGGGCCGGCGTGCTCTTTCAAGTTGGGCGAATTGTAGAAGCCGTTTTATATCAAGTCAATACTAACGAATCGTTTCTTTATTACTTTTATGTCTTACTTTTTGACTTGCATTGTGCCAAAAGCCAATAAAATCAATTACTTGGCATAGATCCTTCAGCAACGGCGTCCGACGTCAAAAAAAATTAAAAACACATGAAATATTCAGATTTACGAGATTTTATTTCTCAAATGCAACAAATGGGTGAACTTAAGCCCATTTCGACCCCCATTTCACCGATTTTAGAGATGACGGAAGTGTGCGACCGCACCCTGCGCGCAGGCGGGCCGGCCTTGCTCTTCAACAATCCGACGGGATACGACATGCCGGTGCTGGGCAATCTGTTCGGCACCACGCGCCGCGTGGCGCTGGGCATGGGCGCGGAAGACGTCAGCGAATTGCGCAAGATCGGCCATGTTCTCGCGCGGCTGAAGGAGCCGGAGCCGCCGAAGGATTTCAAGGATCTGCTGGGTCTCGGTTCGCTGGTGAAATCCGTGTGGGACATGTCGCCGAAGGAATTGCGCGGCGCGAAGTGCCAGGAAATCGTCTGGGAAGGTAACGACGTCGACCTGGCGCGCCTGCCGATCCAGCATTGCTGGCCCGGCGACGTCGCCCCGCTGATTACCTGGGGCCTGGTGATCACCAAGGGCCCGAACAAGAAGCGGCAAAACCTGGGCATCTACCGCCAGCAGGTACTGGGGCGCAACAAGGTCATCATGCGCTGGCTGGCGCACCGGGGCGGGGCGCTGGACTTCCGCGAGCATGCGATCCAGAGCAAGGGCAAGCCGTATCCGATCGCCGTCGCGCTCGGCGCCGATCCCGCTACTATATTAGGGGCCGTCACGCCGGTGCCGGACAGCCTGTCCGAATACCAGTTCGCCGGCTTGCTGCGCGGCAGCCGCACGGAGCTGGTGAAAGCCATCGGCAGCGAGCTGCGCGTGCCCGCGTCGGCCGAAATCGTGCTCGAAGGTCATATCTACCCGGACGAAAACCATCCGAGCGGCTACGAGCACGCGCTGGAAGGGCCGTATGGCGACCACACGGGCTACTATAATGAGCAGGACAGTTTCCCCGTGTTTACGATCGACCGCATCACCATGCGCCGGGACCCCATCTACCACTCCACCTATACAGGCAAACCGCCGGACGAGCCGGCCGTGCTGGGCCTGGCCCTGAACGAAGTGTTCGTGCCGCTGCTGCAAAAGCAGTTCAGCGAAATCACGGATTTCTATCTGCCGCCCGAAGGCTGCAGCTACCGCATGGCCGTGGTGCAGATCAAGAAGCAGTACGCGGGCCACGCCAAGCGCGTGATGTTCGGCGTGTGGAGCTTCCTGCGCCAGTTCATGTATACCAAGTTCATCGTCGTCGTCGACGAAGACGTGAACATCCGCGACTGGAAAGAAGTCATCTGGGCCATCACGACGCGGGTCGACCCGATTCGCGACACCACCCTGGTCGACAACACGCCCATCGACTACCTGGACTTCGCCTCGCCGGTCAGTGGTCTGGGCAGCAAGATGGGCATCGATGCGACGAATAAATGGCCGGGTGAAACGACGCGCGAGTGGGGCACGACGATCGCCATGACGCCGGAAGTGAAGGCCAGGGTGGATGGCATCTGGCAAGAGCTGGGTTTGTAGGTATTAGGTCGGTCGGGGTAGGTCGGGTTAGCGCTTGCGCGTAAGCCGACGTTGCGGCGCTTGCATGTTCACGATCTGCGTACCCGGCAGTGTCGGCCGCGTGCTCAGCAGTGTCGGCTTACGGCCTGCGGCCTAAGCCGACCTACGCCTGGGTTTGTAGGGCCGCTGGGGTCAGGCCCTCAACACCGCTGACGCAAAGGTCATTGCCAACTTGACCGGGGGTCTGACCCCGGATTTCAGCTTGCTTCCCCAATTCTGCGCAGACCGGTTATAATTGTCCCCGGCGGGCCCCTGCGCATCGTGGCATGGCTAACCTGGTCAGGTCGGGAACGAAGCAGCCACGGCTATTAACCATGAGTGCCGCAGATCAGGCTCGCCTCCTTCGGGAATGTTTTATCAGTATCGACAATCAAGCTGCCATGGGCAGCTTTTTTGCTTTTGCGGTTCCGTTTTCTTGCCGGGTTGCGGCATTGCCGGGCTTGCCGTGTTTTCCATATTTCCAGCTGGCCATGTTATACAATTGCTGCTTTGCCGCGTTTGCCAGGTTTGCCTGGCCCGGCCATGAGGCTTGCGCCCGCCGCGCAGGATCACCCGCAAAATCGCATGGTAAAATCTCAGCATGTCCTATCAAGTCCTCGCCCGTAAATACCGCCCCAAGAATTTCGAGACGCTCGTCGGCCAGGAGCACGTCGTGCGCGCGCTCACGCATGCCTTGCACAGCGGCCGATTGCATCACGCCTACCTGTTCACGGGTACGCGCGGCGTCGGCAAGACGACCCTGTCGCGCATCCTGGCCAAGTCGCTCAATTGCATCGGCCCCGACGGCACGGGCGGCATCACGGCCCAGCCTTGCGGCGTCTGCGAAGCGTGCACGGCAATCGATGCGGGACGCTTTGTCGACTATATCGAGATGGATGCGGCGTCGAACCGCGGCGTCGATGAAATGGCGCAACTGCTGGAGCAGGCGGTCTACGCGCCAAGCAATGCGCGCTTCAAGGTCTATATGATCGATGAGGTGCACATGCTGACGAACCATGCGTTCAATTCCATGCTGAAAACGCTGGAAGAGCCACCCGAGCACGTCAAGTTCATCCTGGCCACGACGGACCCGCAAAAGATTCCCGTGACCGTGCTGTCGCGCTGCCTGCAGTTCAACCTCAAGCAGATGCCGCCCGGCCACATCATCAGCCACCTGGACAATATCCTGGGGCAAGAGGGCATCGCCTTCGAACAGCCGGCCTTGCGCCTGCTGGCCCAGGGCGCCCACGGCTCCATGCGCGATGCGCTGTCGCTGACGGACCAGGCCATCGCGTATGCGGCCGGCGAAGTAACTTTAGATGCCGTGCAGGGCATGCTGGGCGCGCTCGACCAGTCGTATCTGGTGCGCCTGCTCGACGCGCTGGCGCAGCAGGATGGCGCCGATCTGCTGGCCGTGGCCGACGAAATGGCCTCGCGCAGCCTGTCGTATAACGGCGCCCTGCAGGATCTGGGCACCTTGCTGCACCGCATTGCGCTGGCGCAAACCGTGCCCGCCGCCTTGCCGCAGGATTTGCCGGAATATGCGGATATCGTGCGTCTGGCGGCCGCGTTTGACGCGGAAGAAGTGCAGCTGTTTTACCAGATCGCCGTGCATGGCCGCAATGAACTGGGCCTGGCGCCCGACGAATACGCCGGCTTTACCATGACCTTGCTGCGCATGCTGGCCTTTCGGCCCGGCATAGGCGGCGCCGATGGCGTACCGGCTGCCGCGCCTGCGTCGGCTCCGGGCAACCGTCCCGCCGCCGTGGCCGCCGCGCGCGCCGCCGCTGGCGCTTCCGCACCGGCCGCCCGCGCCGCCACGAACAGCGTGGCCAGCCATGCCGCCGTGACACCGCCCGCCGTTGTCGCCGCTGCCGCCGCCAGCATGGCGCGCAGCGAAGCGCCGCCGCCAC
>NZ_JBNYXP010000028.1:0-4359 GCF_051380725.1 Janthinobacterium glycogeni
CACTACCTGATGCACCGGTATAACTGGATACGGCCACATCAGTTCAACCAGGGACTGGCACCGGCCGTCGCCGAAGAAAAACTTAACGTAGTGTCCGGGATGGGTTGACCACTACAATGGTTCAATGCCGAGCAAGCCCATCAGCAACTCCAATTCGTCGTCACTTGCGAGCGTAACCGAGAAAAGCTCGGCACAGGCCGCAGCCATTAAGGCTTCAATCGACAAAGACGCTGTTGTACTTGGTTCGTTTGACGATGCAAATAGATAGCTTTGAATTCTCGCCTCCACTACAGTTGAGATGATATCGACGTCTAGTAGTCCGTCTGCTTCTGGCCGGTTGCCGTCGTTGGCAGGTTGCGCCCCCATTTCAGACATTCGCTTCAGGCCGTCGTTGACTGCATTTCCGCCATCGCCTTAACGCGTTCGATAACGCCAAGAAGTTCCGTATCACACGGATCACCTGTGAACTCAGTTAGGCAAAGATGTCGCGTGGGTTGTCGCTGGAGCTTTTCGGGACTGTCATCGATCATGATGATCTCGTCTGCGGCATACCCGTGCTTCAACGCCTTGCGCAGATCCTTTATGTACACATAGCCGTTACTTTTCGGATCAACCTTCTGAACACACTTTGATACCGCCCATGAAAATGCAACGGGATAGGAAGTTCCAAACAGTTCCTCGGTGACTATTTCGACATAGCGTTCGCTCGATGAAGACCAGACTGCCATATCGAAGTGCGACGCACAGAACCTGATCAGGTCAGATGCAAACGGTCGTACATAGACAAAATATGGGCCAATGCGAAAGGAGTGAGCGCAAGGTAAGGCAACCTCAGTCGCATGCACCAAGGTTTCATCTAAGTCGAAGACAATCAGTCGGACCCGCGCCATGTTCTTGCCTTTCGTTGTCCGCTTCTGGCCGGTTGCGGTCGTTGGCGGGTGCCGCCTGCGGCTTCCATCTATCAACGCAATACTTTAACTTAAATGCATCGTTGCTGAACAGAAATGATGCGAAAGAGAACTCGAATCGATTGCGCCGCGACCCGCGAACCCCGGGATTAACGTTGCAAGAGGTTTTGGCCACGGAAGCGTGCATGGTGAATTTCACCGAAGCTCAAGCAGCTTTTACTTGAGCGCGGTAGAAGTTGCTGCAGGGCAGGGGAGATAGACAGGCCAGACCCGATCTCGTCGGTGGATCAGGCAGCTACGAGATCGCACACCAGGTGCCTGCCTTACCAACAAGAGAGCTGCTCTGCTCAATTGCGCCATGCGGATGGCCGCTATGGGCTGAAGTGTTGCCATCCGGTACGGCAGCATTGCTGAAACTGCTCCGGCTGGCCATTGACATTTCGGCCATAGCATTCAAGGTCATCTTCTTCATGTTGTATTCCATTGTATAAATCCGCTGGCACGACGCAAGCGGCGATGAGCGAAGGGGAAATCAAGAAAGTGGACAAGCATGCCGGCAAACTGACCATCATGCATGGTGAGCTAAAGAACCTGGGCATGCCTGGCATGACCATGCTGTTCAAAGTCAAGGAGCCGTCCATGCTCGACAAGGTCAAGAAAGGCGACAAAGTACGCTTCGTCGCCGAGAAAATTGGCGGGGTATTCACGGTCACCTCCATCGAAGCCATCAGTGAATTGAACAAGGAGAGTTGAAGATGAGGACCGTACGAAACATTTTTCTTGCTACATCCCTGTCGGCGGCAACGCTGGCGGCCCCGTTTGCCTTGGCGCATGCTAGCCTGAAGCAGTCCTCCCCCGGGACCGGCGCCTCGCTTACAGTGGCACCAAAGGAGATTGTGCTAACCTTCAACGAGAAGGTGGAAGTAGCCTTTAGCACGATCACGCTCAGTGATGACGAAGGCAAAGCCATTGGCACCAACAAGGCAAAGCTCGATGCCGCCAATCCAGCCGTCTTGCGCCTGGAAGTACCGGCATTGCGCGCTGGTGCATATACCGTGACCTGGGCAGTTGCAGGACACGATGGGCATCGTCGCAAAGGCGACCTCAAGTTCACGGTGCAATAAATGCCAGCCGTCCCGCTGTTGCAAATCAGTTCAGCTGTGCTGTTGAACCTTGGCTTTGCCTGGCTCGTCGGTTCCTGGTTTGCACGTTGCTGGATGCGTTCAAGTGCCGTGGCGCATGAGCATTTCGAGCCCGCACTGCGCAAACTTGACTTGCTGGCGGCGGCAATCAGCATGACTGGCGGGGCAGCCGCACTATTGGGCGCGACAGCGGTCATGGCCGGCGTCGGCCTGCGCGAAGCAGGTCCGATGTTCTGGACAATGGTGTCGACGACCAGCTACGGACATGCGGGCTGCGGCATTATTGCGGCGATGGCGGTCATCGTTCTTGTGCGATCAATGGGCGCAACGGGTCGTGCCAGCGATATGGCTGTCATTCTCCTTCTGGCCGTTTTTTCATCCATACGGGCCTCTATGGGGCATGCAGGAGAAGAAGGCTTCTGGAGCATCGCGCAATCGCTTGCAACGATACACTTTTTTGCCATCGGCCTATGGACCGGTGCGGTGATCGTGTCCGGCTGGTTTGTGCTGCATGAGATGCGGGCAAGACAATTTGTCGCGGGCGCCGCCGACACGTATCTTACATTGATGTCCCAGACAGCAATGCTTGCAGTGGTTGCCATTGTTGTTACTGGAATTTACAGTGCCTGGTACCGAGTGGGGAGTTCAGAACATCTTGTTCATACCACCTACGGCATCACCTTACTGGTCAAAGTTGCAACAGTCCTTCTTGCCATAGCTTTGGGCGGCTACAACAAATTTTTTGGATTGCCTGCCGCTTCCCGCTCCTCCCGCGGCATCACTCTGGTGAGAGTTGTTTTACAAGCAGAGACCTTGCTACTGCTCGGTGCACTGTTTGCGGCGGCAGTTCTTACCAATCAACAACCACCTACCGCAATGTAATATTGCGACGGATTGCTGCTGTTGCTGCTGCGCGAACACAGGCGAGGTAATTACTGACGTAGACAGGCCAAGCAGGGTGGCCAAGACAGCTTGATGCAGGTGTTTCATGATCGTTCCTTTCAAGTGAGAAAACTTGTGACCGCTACCCGAGTGGGCATTGGGGCTGACCCGCGCTTCATGTCACCCTAAGGCGTCCAATTCGCGGAAGGTCAAGCGCATTTCTATTTTCCCCAGTATTTCCATTTTTCACCTTGCCACAATCAGTGTCCGCTGATTTAATCGCCCCACCGCAATTCGCGGACACATAAAAAATACTGGAGACCTTGTGCGCCAACTGACTGCCCTTATCGCTATATCCATATTCGGTCTCCCCGTTTACGCCGCCTCACCAATAGAAACGGTTGCCGCATTTCACCAGGCACTCGCCAGTGGAAAGACCGAGCAGGCGATTGCCGTGCTCAACCCGGAAATCAGAATCTACGAATCTGGCCAAGTCGAGCGCTCCCGCGAGGAATATGCTGGCCATCACTTGCTAGCCGATGCTGCCTTTGCCAAGGCCACCACAAGCAAAGTGCTCATCCGCTGATTGACCGTCCGCACGCGATCGCGTAGCTGTTGGAGCGTTTGTTGGAGCTGCTGGCGCTGGTTTAGGTAGGTTGCGTCAACGGCTTGTTCGGCTTTGATGTTCGCCAGGGTATTTTTTTGGGCATCCAGTGCTGCCAGGGCTGTCTGCCTGCAGCGCTGTAGGGCCTCCAGCGCATCGTCCGGCGTGGTGAATTGCCGTGAAAGCGCGTGATTGTCATCGATCTGTCGCTGTAGCCGCCGCCGTTCCTGCTGCAAGCTGGAAAGCCCGTAGCGCAGCAGCTTGGCCGTCTCCGCAGCCAGTAGACCTTTGGTATGCACGCGCTCCAGTCCGAGCAGGTCACTCAGTAGTATTTTGATTTCCGCATTGCGGTAGTGAGCCAGTTGGCGCCTGTTCTGCGCCGAAAATGCCGTGGTAAAGAAAGTGGCGGCCGGACCGACGATGTCCTCGACGCAGCGTTGATACGACTCCATTCGACCATCGGAAAGGGTACCGTCTGGCAGTTGCACGGGCTGCCAAGTGCCAGAGCAGAGCTGATGAAGGTAGGCCTCGCTCCTGCGCTTGCCGTTGAGGCGAATGATGATCTGGGTGCGGTATCTTTGTTTCCCCATTTCCCAGACGAGCTCCTTGCGGTTGACCGGCAAATATACCTCGTCATAGTAGGAAAAGCTGCCCAAGCCATCTGCTCCTGCCTTGGACGGCATGGTTGCATAGGGAGTCATATTGTCTAAGAACGCCTAACAAAACCGCTGAATGTATCTCCAGCAGATGAGTATGCAGGCAAGCGAGAGGAATGCCTGATGGATATCGGCACGGCGCTCGTAGCGGATGCGTAATCGGCGGA
>NZ_JBNYXP010000029.1:0-1963 GCF_051380725.1 Janthinobacterium glycogeni
ATATGGTAGGAGAGCGTTCTGTAAGCCTGCGAAGGTGTCTTGTAAAGGATGCTGGAGGTATCAGAAGTGCGAATGCTGACATGAGTAGCGATAATGGGGGTGAAAAGCCTCCACGCCGTAAGCCCAAGGTTTCCTGTTCAACGTTCATCGGAGCAGGGTGAGTCGGCCCCTAAGGCGAGGCAGAGATGCGTAGCTGATGGGAAGCAGGTTAATATTCCTGCACCGTCGTATGATGCGATGGGGGGACGGATCGCGGAAGGTTGTCCAACTGTTGGAATAGTTGGTTTCTGTCTCATAGAAGGCGCTTAGGCAAATCCGGGCGCGGAATTCAAGGGGATGGGACGAGTGAACTTGTTCACGAAGCAATCGGAAGTGGTTCCAAGAAAAGCCTCTAAGCTTCAGTCATACGAGACCGTACCGCAAACCGACACAGGTGGGCGAGATGAGTATTCTAAGGCGCTTGAGAGAACTCGGGAGAAGGAACTCGGCAAATTGGTACCGTAACTTCGGGAAAAGGTACGCCCCGGTAGCTTGATTGGTTTACTCCATGAGGGTGAAAGGGTTGCAATAAACTGGTGGCTGCGACTGTTTAATAAAAACACAGCACTCTGCAAACACGAAAGTGGACGTATAGGGTGTGACGCCTGCCCGGTGCTGGAAGATTAAATGATGGGGTGCAAGCTCTTGATTGAAGTCCCAGTAAACGGCGGCCGTAACTATAACGGTCCTAAGGTAGCGAAATTCCTTGTCGGGTAAGTTCCGACCTGCACGAATGGCGTAACGATGGCCACACTGTCTCCTCCCGAGACTCAGCGAAGTTGAAATGTTTGTGATGATGCAATCTACCCGCGGCTAGACGGAAAGACCCCATGAACCTTTACTGTAGCTTTGCATTGGACTTTGAACCAATCTGTGTAGGATAGGTGGGAGGCTTTGAAGCGGGGACGCTAGTTCTCGTGGAGCCAACCTTGAAATACCACCCTGGTTTGTTTGAGGTTCTAACCTTGGTCCGTTATCCGGATCGGGGACAGTGCATGGTAGGCAGTTTGACTGGGGCGGTCTCCTCCTAAAGTGTAACGGAGGAGTTCGAAGGTACGCTAGATACGGTCGGACATCGTGTTGATAGTGCAATGGCATAAGCGTGCTTAACTGCGAGACTGACAAGTCGAGCAGGTACGAAAGTAGGACATAGTGATCCGGTGGTTCTGTATGGAAGGGCCATCGCTCAACGGATAAAAGGTACTCTGGGGATAACAGGCTGATTCCTCCCAAGAGTTCATATCGACGGGGGAGTTTGGCACCTCGATGTCGGCTCATCACATCCTGGGGCTGTAGCCGGTCCCAAGGGTATGGCTGTTCGCCATTTAAAGTGGTACGTGAGCTGGGTTTAAAACGTCGTGAGACAGTTTGGTCCCTATCTGCCGTGGGCGTTGGAAATTTGAAGGGGGCTGCTCCTAGTACGAGAGGACCGGAGTGGACGAACCTCTGGTGTACCGGTTGTCACGCCAGTGGCATTGCCGGGTAGCTAAGTTCGGAAGAGATAACCGCTGAAAGCATCTAAGCGGGAAACTTGCCTTGAGATGAGATTTCCCAGAGCCTTGAGCTCTTTGAAGGGTCGTTCGAGACCAGGACGTTGATAGGCTGGGTGTGGAAGTGCAGTAATGCATTAAGCTAACCAGTACTAATTGCCCGTACGGCTTGTCCCTATAACCTTAGCAGGTACAGAGGATAAGACGGTACAACGTTGCGTGTGTGTTGATACCATTCATTACCCAAAAATCTTTGCTTCTTCCAGATTCAGGCTTTGTCGCTCCACTGAGGACAAACGCCAGTACAAGTTATGCCTGATGACCATAGCAAGTTGGTCCCACCCCTTCCCATCCCGAACAGGACCGTGAAACAACTTTGCGCCGATGATAGTGCTGCAACCAGTGTGAAAGTAGGTTATCGTCAGGCTTGTTAT
>NZ_JBNYXP010000002.1:0-592995 GCF_051380725.1 Janthinobacterium glycogeni
ACAGGTCGTCAGGAAGAAGGGCGTTGGCCATGGCGCGCCTCCCGAAAACAATGTCAGGTGGGTTTGACCAACTTCGGGGCCGTTTGTTTCTCTGGACGACGTTTTGTTAGGCGCTCTTAGTATCGACTTACTCAACGGAATTCGGGGTGCCACCTTAAAGATGTGTTCGTCGCAGTAAGCAAGTTTTTTGACAACTTCCGCCCCATAAAGCCGGAGCGGCGCGCAGAAAGCTTCAAAACGTGCAGTAAACCGATGCAAGCTAGCACATTGACCACTGACACACTACCGATGATCGGCGGTTCAATGCAATTTTCTGACTCAAATGCGTTGCATATGGACATCATACGTGATTCCTGTATGATCGTCGTAACAGACCAAGAAGCAATACACAATAATACGTGTTCACAATATTTGAATTTTGCGGATATGACATTTACGAACAATATAAAATATTTCTCCAATGGCTTGCGGTCAGATTTAGTTGAGTCATATCTCTTATTAATTAGCATAGAACTCGCTTTAAAGGATGCAAAATATGCAGGCGAAAATGGACACGATATCCCGGGGATGTTGATAAAGGCATCTGAATCTGAAAAGGCAGTTGCAAAACAAGGAGTCCAAGTTCAGCTAATAGGGCTGGCGACTCAGCTAAGCAATTCGTTGAAAGCTGTTACCTGTCAGAGTAAGGATGGTCAACCACAGCCAGTTCCACATAGAAGTTATCCATTCTTACGGTATTGCAGATGTGAGGGTGACTGGAATGGAACTGCAGAAACATCGGCCTTGAGGCTGATTGAGCTTCTCGATACCTGTAAAAATACTCGTTCCATATTAAAAAGTATTGGAAAGATAATAGGTGTAAAAATATGAAATCAATTTCGGAAATTCTTGAAACATTAGATCTGGTCGCAAAAAAAAATAACAATACTGGCAATGATTTTTCTATCCATGCACACTTCGTTTCACCGACACTTCACATCGACGTAGTCAACGATATGTTCAATGGATCTGACAGCGATATAGACTTACTCCAAGATATTGTTAACAATGAAGTATCTAACATAGAGCCCACATTATTAAGAGACTCTATGGGATACATGCCACTAACCATTAATCCCATATCTCAATCAGCTTGGATTGAAAAAAAACCATGGGTAGATCGAGCAAGTAAAAGTAGCTGGATTTCTGCATTTCTAAATAAAAAAACAAAACGCCGAGAGGACGTGAAAACCAGAACCAAAATTCTTCACTTTTATGGCTATAAGGGTGGGCAGGGTCGCTCATCAGTATTGGCATTGCTAGCGAAGAATCTTGCTGACGATGGGCATCGCGTTCTTCTACTAGACGCTGACCTAGAAGCGCCTTCTTTAGATTTACTATTTGACGTAGCTCCTAGTAAATTTTCCAATACACTAATGGGGCTATGTGGTTGGTCGGATAATCTTGAGCCTCTAGCTGGCGTTTATACCGGACGACTTGGAGGTCAGATTGATCTCATTGCTTGTCGACCACGAAACGAAATTTCTGATCTCGACTTTGCTTTGCTCGTATCCACCGCTCCAATTGATATACGCATATTCGAACGCGCCGGCTCACTATTAAATAAATATCTTTCCGAACCAAATAATCCCTACGATATAGTTTTGGTAGATCATAGGACAGGGGTAGCGTCCTCAGTACTCCCGCTTATTCACACACTTGCAGGATCAGCAGTGATTTTTGCTCGGACGGATATGAATATTTCCTCCATTCCTTCAGAGCTTAAAAAAGTAGTTCGATCTATATTCGCTGAAACATCATCCGTTCCTGGTGCATTCGTGAGTTTTTCGCTTGACCCAAATAAGTCTGCGTCTGCTGAACTATCGGCAACTGAGGCTCGAACTCGTGAGGCTTTGCTGTACGAACTCGCAGATGTTATAGAAGAAACAGAAAGTATAGCAACTGGAATCCCTCAAGAGGGTAACCATATAACGACGAATGATCTTGCTCTCAATTGGATAGATTGGTACTTGGATCGAGCGATGTTAGCATCTTCCCTTCCTGACGTTTCGAAGCTACAAAATGACAACATTAATTCTTTGCGGCTATTACGTGAAGCGTTAGACCTTCCATTAGGGCGAAAGATAACGACTCCAGTTGAAATTTCGCAACGTATAGAACCGGCAATTTCATCTCTATCAGGCGCAAAGGACTCAGGTCAATTTATCCACATTCCAGAACTGGATAGATTGTTTGTACCAGGAAATTCATATTCATATATTTTAGGTCGCAAGGGAACCGGAAAAACTCGTCTACTTAAAGAAATGGCAAATCGCAGACTTGGATATCCGCTGCTAGTTGCAAACGACGAGACTAGTACCATCGGACTGAGAAGTAAATCTATAGAAGCCAATTCGTGGTTGGAGCGCTGCAATTATGATGCTCCTACATTTTGGTGGTCGTTACTGCGCATCCGAATCGAAAGTGTCGGGGTAGGTGACTTCCAAATGGAATCACGCATAAAATATCACATTGACAACGAAACATTAGTAACTGAATTAGCCAGCAAAATAAAGATTAAAGATCTAATTTTAGAGCTAAAAGAACCGTTAGTATTATTAGTGGACGGCTTGGAAACTTTAGTTCCAGCTTCAAATATAAAAGATTTCGTTATTGCTTTGTTCGATATGCTTGGCACAATACAAAATGATCCATCAATGGCAAGTAAACTGATGATCAGGTCATTTATCCGCGAGGACCTTGCGGCAGACTCAGTGCAAAATATTGAGCAACAACTCGAAGGCCGGAATATTCGACTTAAATGGAGTGCGACTTCAATTTTAAATTTCGCTCTTTCGCGCCTTCCACTGTTAAGCTGGATCGGAAATAATTTCAAAAAAGTTTGCGAGGAAATTATTAGCGCAAAAAAAGAAATTGAACGCAGCGGGTTTGATGAGCAGCAGGCAACGGAATTAATGCTTCGAGTATTCCCAACTCGTTTGCGCCGGAACAATCTTTCTACAGCCACTTTTTTACGGTTATATTTCTCGGATGCAGGAGGCGATGACACAAACAAGGGTACGTTCTATCCTCGATTGTATTTATCTTTTTTACAAAAACTTGACAAATTAGCTTCCGAATCCGATTCGCCATTAGATGCTGATGGAAGAATTACTTCCGCATTATTGAATCGAGCTTATGATGATGCTTCTAATGAATTTATCGAGGAGACCAAACAGGAATTAGCTCATTTGCTATCTCTTGAATATTCCGTCGAAAATAATGATGAGGATGACGATGCAACAAAGGTCTCAAAATTTATTACAGCATTTGCTGGCTTAAGTACACCATTCCTTCGTGACGTGATTGTCACCGAATTAACTGAAAAAACTGGATTTACTGAAAAATCGGTTAGAGAGTCACTTCAGCGAATGAAGGCAATTCGCATGTTCGAAGATCGACCTGGTTTTGGTGGTTGGTGGCGTGTTGGACAATTATATAAAATGGGGTTGATGATGAAATACGTCAGAAGTACATCTAATTCAACAAATTAGGTAGCAGGACAACTCTGGTTGAGCTAATTTAGCATCTATGCCCGCTCCTGAAAATTTCAATTTCATTTAGCCCAAATTAGCAGCATCGAAAAACCCGCCACTGCCCCGTGCAGCGGCGGGTTTTTTCATTTCCGGCATCGCCGCGCATGCGGCCTGCGCACAACACCTGCGCCACTCGCATGCAATCGGGGATTGTGACAAACGGCCACTGGCGCTTACAATGAGAATAATTCTCATTCATATTATTCATCAACCATGTCCGCCATCCAGCCCAGCCTGCAACAGCAAGTGCAGTCGCTCTACAGCGAACATCACGGCTGGCTGCTTGGCTGGTTGCGCAAAAAACTCAGCTGCCCGCATGGCGCGGCCGACGTGGCGCAAGACACGTTCGTGCGCATCATCGCCTCGCGCGACGCCCTGTTCGGCATGCGCGAACCGCGCGCCTACCTGTCGACGACGGCGAAGCGCTTGCTGCTCGACCGCGCGCGCCGCCAGATACTCGAGCGCAGCTACCTGGCGGAACTGGCCCTGCTGGCCGACAGCCTGCCTGGCGCGCCCTCGCCGGACGAGATCCTGATGGCCGTGCAGGCGCTCGGACAGATCGCCACGGCGCTGGATGGATTGTCCAGCAAGGCGCGCGACGCCTTTTTACTGCACTACCTGGAAGAGCAGCCGCAGGCCGCCGTCGCCGCGCACCTGAACGTCTCCACGCGCATGGTGCAAAAATACCTGGTGCAAGCCTTGCTGGCCTGCCGCCACGCCTGTCCGGCCCTGGCGGCATGAAGACCGCCCGCCCCGACGTGGCGGCCGAGCAGGCCGCGCACTGGATCGTGCGCCTGAGCGCCGACGACCCGGCCGAGCGCGAACAGGCACGCTCCGGCTTCGCCGCATGGAAGGCGGCCGACCCGCTGCACGCGACGCTGGCCGCCGGCATGGAAAACTTGCTGCGTCAATTGCACGCCGTGCGCGAGCCGGCCGGCGGCGACCATCGCCCGGCGCGCGCCGCCCTGGCCGCCATCGCCCCCGACCGTCCCCGCCGGCGTCTGCGCCAGCTGGCCGCCGCCAGCGCCGTGGCCGTGCTGGTGCTGACCGGGGCGCTGGCCCTCGGCGAGCGCCCCGCCTACCTGCTGGCCGACCTGCGCAGCCCCACGGGACAATGGCGCACGCACACCCTGGCCGACGGCAGCCGGATCACCCTGGCCGGCCACAGCGCCGTCAATGTGCATTTCAGCGCGGGCGAACGGCACGTGGAACTGGTGCGTGGCGACATCCTCGTCGACGTGGCCAAGGATGCGCAGCGCCCCTTCATCGTCGACAGCAAACAGGCGGCGATCCGCGCGCTGGGCACGCGCTTTACCGTGCGCAGGGATGGCGACGCCACCATCCTGAGCATGCTGGAGTCCAAGGTGCTGGCGCAGGTGCCGAAGCATCCGGCCGTCGTGGTGCAGGCAGGCCAGCGCACGCGCATCACGGGCGACGGCGTGGAACCAGTCACGGCCATCGACGCGGCCAGCGTGCAGGAAGCGTGGCGCGCGCACCAGCTGGTGGTCGACGACCAGCCATTGGCCGAGGTGCTCGACGAGCTGGCGCGCCACCGTCCCGGCCAGCTGCATTACGACCGCGCGCAGATCGCCGGCATCCGCGTGGCGGCCGTGCTGCCGCTGGACGACACGGACAAGGCGCTGCAGCTGTTGATCGACAATTTCCCGCAGCTGCGCATCCGCATGCTGACGCGCTACCTGGTGATGGTGGACGCCCCCGCCAGCGGCGCCGCAAAAAAATAAATGCCCGCGCAGGTTCGTGTTGGCGCATCTCGTGCGTCAAGGCAGCTGAGATCAATCAAAAAAAGGCTGTCACCATGTCCGCTCCAGTTGTTGCCGTTTCCTCCCCGAACATCCTGCGCACGCGTCTGCGCCCGCTGGCCCTGGCGGCCATGCTGCTGGCCGGCGCCGGCATGCACGCCCAGGCCGTCGCCCAGGCGCAGACCAGCCCTGCCGCCGTCAGCTACGCCATTCCCGCCGGTCCGCTGGCCGGCGCCCTGAACCGCTATGCGCAGCAGGCGGGCGTGTCCATCGTCATCGACTCGGCCAAGGTGCAGGGGCTGCAGACGGCCGGCCTGCAGGGCAGCTACGCCATCGACGACGGTTTCGCCGCGCTGCTGCGCGGCAGCGGCTACGCCATCGGCAAGACGGCCACCGGTTATGTGCTGGTGGCCGCGCCGGCATCCGCACCCACGGCGGCGGCCAGCGCCGCTTCGGCGGCCGAGCGCACCATGCCTTCGATTACCATCGTCGGCCAGGCCGAGCAAGGCGCCACCACGGAAGGCAGCGGCTCCTACACGGCGCGCAGAATCACCATCGGCAAGGGCGAGCAAGCGATGAAGGAGATCCCCCAATCGGTGAGCGTGCTGACGCGCCAGCGCCTGGACGACCAGGGCATCACGGACTTGCGCGAAGCCGTCAACAACGTCACCGGCGTGGTGGGCGTGCATGGCGTGGGCCCGGGCGTGGTGATCACGGCGCGCGGCTTCCAGATCGACCAATGGCAGTACGATGGCGTGCCGATCGACCGCAACACCTATGCGCTGGGTAACTGGGGTCAGGAAAACATGGTCATCTACGACCGCCTGGAAGTGCTGCGCGGCGCTTCCAGCATGCTCGTCGGCACGGGCAGCCCCGGCGGCTCCGTCAACCTGGTGCGCAAGCGTCCGCTGGCCACGCGCGCGATCACGCTGACGGGGCGCGCCGGCTCCTGGGACCACTACGGCGCCCAGGTCGACATCAGCAGCCCCCTGAACGCGGAAGGCACCCTGCGCGGACGCGCCATCGTCGATGAAGACGACAGCCACTCCTTCATCGACCAGGTGTGGAGCAAGAACCGCACCCTGTACGCGGCGCTCGACTACGACCTGGCGCCCGCCACCACGGTCGGGCTGGCCGCCAGCCATGTGAAAGCATACGGCCGCCCCACCTTCATCGGCCTGCCCCGCTACGCGGACGGCAGCGAACTGCCTCTGCCGCGCTCCACCTTCACAGGTGCCGACTGGAACCGCAGCCTGGTGGAACAGAGCACCTTCTACCTGGACCTGGAACACCACTTCAATACGCAATGGAGCCTGAAAGCGTCGGCGCTGGGCATGAATGAAAGTACCAGCTCGACGCACCAGCGCACGGCTTTCGCCATCAATCCCGACGGCAGCGGCGCGCGCTATGGCGACTTTTCCACCGATTTCGACAACCGCAAGCGCGGCATCGATGCCTTCGTGCGCGGCAAATTCGACGGCCTGGGCATCGCGCAGGAAGTCGTCGTCGGCGCCAGCTATGTCAGCATGACGTCAAACGACCGCTATGCGCGCGCGTGGGAAACGGGCGCCGATATCTTCCATATCAAGCACAATCGGCCATGGCAGGATTTCGACACCATCGCCGCGCGCCCAACGGGTGTGACCAGCTACAGCACCTACGACATGCGCCAGAAAGGCCTGTACGCCACCTGGAACGGCCAGCTGACGAGCAATCTGAAAGCCCTGCTGGGCGGGCGCTTCAACTGGTACGACTTCCTGTATGCCACGCCGGACGGCTACCGCGACGCCACCCGCACCACGGCCAAGTTCACGCCGTCGGTGGGCCTGATCTACGCACTGACGCCGCAATGGTCGGCCTACGCCAGCTATGCGGACGTGTTCCAGCCACAGACGAACCACGATGTGGCCGGCCGCACCCTCAAGCCCATCACGGGCAGCAGCTACGAGGGCGGCATCAAGGGCGAACTGCTGGACGGCAAGGTCAACACCTCGCTGGCCGTCTTCCGCTATGACCACAAGGACCGCGCCGTCACCGATTACGCCGCCGGTTTCGCCTGCGACGGCTGGTACTGCTCGCGCGCCTCGGGCAAGGTGCGCAGCCAGGGCCTGGAAGCGGAAGTATCGGGCGAAGTGGCGCGCGGCCTGCAGCTGTCGGCCGGCTACGCCTACACGACGACGACCTATCTCGACGATCCGGACAACAAGGGCCAGGTCTTTTCCACCTGGACGCCGAAGCACATGCTGCGCCTTTGGTCGAGCTATACCCTGCCAGGCGCGTGGGACAAGTTCAGCGTGGGCGCCGGCGCCAACCTGCAAAGCCATACGGTCGACACCGAGCGCACCTTCAAGGTTGCCGGCTTCTCGATCTGGAATGCACGCCTGGGCTGGCAAGCCACGCCGCAAGTGGCCCTGTCGCTGAACGTCAACAACGTTTTCGACAAGCGCTACATCATCCCGTCCTACAACACCACCGGTTCGAATAACTACTATGGCGATCCGCGCAACGTGCAGTTCACCCTGAAGTACACGCCGAAATGGTAGGACGACCGGGAGGCTGAGGGCCGGCGCGATGGCCGCGCCGCGTGACTGACGTGACGACCGGCATTCAGTTCGCGCCGCGGCCGGGATTTTCGGCTAAGATGATGGCGCGGCATTGCGCCGCACCGCATCGTGCATCGGCCTCTCATTCATCTACACCGTCAATGGAACAAAAAGACAAGTCCTGGGTCACTTCGGTGGACGTCGCCAAACGGGCCGGCGTCTCCCGCTCCGCCGTCTCGCGCACGTTCACGCCCGGCGCCAGCGTGGCGCCCGAAACGCGGGCCCGCGTGATGGAAGCGGCGCAGTCGCTGGGCTACCAGGTCAACATCCTGGCGCGCAGCATGAACCAAGGACAAAGCAACCTGGTGGGCGTCGTCATCACGGGCTTCACGGACCCGTTCCGCGTTGCCCTGCTGGGGGAAGTCACGCGCAGCCTGAGCGAACATGCGCTGGTGCCGCTGCTGATGAATGCGGAAGATCCCGAACGCCTCAGCGAATTGCTGCGCATCCTCCTCAGCTACAAGATTTCCGGCGTCATCATGACGTCCGGCTCGCCGCCGTCCGCCGTCGCCACGGAATACCTGCAGCGGCAAGTGCCGGTGGCCATGATCAACCGCGCGCGCGACCTGAAGGGCGTGGACGTGGTCAACAGCGACAACCGCCATGGCGGCGAACTGGCGGCCAGCACCCTGCTCGACAGCGGCGCCAAACGGCTGGCCTTCATCAATACGCGCGCCAGCAGTTTCAGCGGCATCGCGCGCGGCAAGGCCTTCCTCGACCACCTGGCGCCGGCCGTGGCGAAAAAGCGCTGCACGGCCGGCGAATACCTGGCCGACGCCATCGGCTACCAGGCGGGCCAGGAAGCGGCCGACGCCCTGCTCGCCTCGGGCAAGCTGCCCGACGGCGTCTTTTGCGCCACTGACCTGATCGCCTGCGGCTTCATCGATGCGGCGCGCAGCAAGTACGGCATCGACGTGCCGACGCAATTGCAGGTGATCGGCTTCGACGATATCCCCATGGCGGCGCTCGACGCCTACCAGCTGACCACCATCCGCCAGGATGCGGGCGAACTGGCGCGCCGCGCCGTCAAGAGCCTGGTCGAACGCATGGAAAAATTTGCCATGCCGGGCCGCCTGAAGGAAGTCCCCGTCACCCTGGTGCGGCGCGGCACGACGCGCTAAGCGCTTCGATACGGCAGATGGCGCGACGCCGTCTGCCTGCCCGCCACCGCCCCGCACCGCCCGCCGTTCCCCGTTTTCCACACTTTTTCATCCCCCGCCTGTACTTGTTGACATCGAAAAAAATCCGGGTTACTGTTTGCACACGTGTACTGCACACGTGTGCAATTTCTTCAAAAAGCCTGTTCTGGCCACACCACTAAAAAAAGCGCCCCGTCCACGGAGGCGCCATCAAGGAGACTGTTATGTTGAACCACGTTCTAAGAATCGCCCTGCTCGGCGCCGGGGCCATCGGCCTGGCCGCCTGCACCACCCCCGCCGGCACGCAGCACAATGCCGCTGCCAGTGCCGCCGCCGATCCGAAGCTGGCGAAGATCGGTCAGATCGTCGTCGTGTACATGGAAAACCGCAGTTTCGACCATCTGTTCGGCACCTTCCCCGGCGCCGACGGCATCGCCAATGGCCGCTCTCCCGACACCACCACGCAGATTGGCCCCGACGGCAAACCCTATGCGATGCTGCCCGCCGTGGCGCTCGACAAGGGCGGCCTGGACCAGCGCTTCAAGGGAGACATCGCCAACGCGCCCTTCCGCATGGAGCCGAGCGTCTCGCTGGGCGACAAGACGGCCAGTCCCGTGCACGCGTTCTGGACGCACAAGCGCCAGATCAACGACGGCAAGAACGACCGCTTCGTCGTCGAGGGCAATACGGGCGCCCTGCCCATGGGCTATTTCGATGGCAGCAAGCTCAAACTGTGGGCGCTGGCGCAGCGCTACACCCTGGCCGACCGCTTCTTCCAGTCCGCCTACGGCGGCTCCTTCCTCAACCACATGTGGCTGACCTGCGCCTGCACGCCCGTGTTCCCGAACGCCCCCAAGTCCATCGTCGCCCAGGATGAGCGGGGCACGGGGCACAAGAAGGGCGAGGAAGCGGAGGTGACGCAGGACGGCTACGCCGTCAACACCATGCAAGGCCCGCTGCTGTTCGATCCGACCAAGAAACAGACCTTTTTGCCGCCGCAAACCATGCCCACCATCGGCGACCGCCTGACGGACAAGGGCATCTCGTGGGTCTATTATGCGGACGGCTACGACATCGCCGTCGCCTCGACCAAGTCGGGCAAGAAGGCCGATGACTTCTCGTATCACCACCAGCCGTTCACCTACTTCAAGCGCTTCATCGACAGCCCGCAGCAGCGCGCCACGCACCTGAAGGACCGCTCCGACATGATCGCCGACGTCCAGGCGGGCAAGCTGCCGCCCGTCTCGTTCTACAAGCCGATGGGCAAGAAGAACATGCATCCGGGGATGGATAAATCGAGCGTGGCGGCCGGCGACGACGAGGGCGTGGCCATCATCAGCGCCATCATGGAAGGCCCGCAATGGAAGGACACCGTCATCATCGTCACCACCGATGAAAACGGCGGCTTCTGGGACCATGTGGCGCCGCCCAAAGGCGACCGCTTCGGCCCGGCCACGCGCATCCCCGCCCTCGTCATCTCGCCGTTCAGCGAAGGCGGGCATATCGACCATACCGAGTATGAAACCGTGTCGATCCTGAAGTTCATCGAGGAACGCCATGGCCTGGCGCCATTGAGCGAGCGCGATGCGCGCGCCAACAGCCTGGCCAAGGCCCTCAAGCTGTAACGCCTCCCTCCTGCCTGTCTACCCTGGGTGCGCCGTCCTGCGCGGCGCGCCCGGGCAACTCACGTCCAAAGGAAACGCCATGCTGCACGCACGCCATCTTCCCCTTTCCATCCTGATGCTCTCCCTGGCCGCCTGTGGCGGCGGCGAGACAACGCCGCCGCCAACGCCCCCTGTCACGCCGCCGGTGACGCCGCCGCCCGCCACCTACTACCAGACCAAGACACCGTACACGCCGCAGCAGGAGGCGGCCACGTATGAAGCCGCGCCGGCCGGCTACGCGCCCGTGTTCACCGAACTGGTGGCGCGCCACGGCTCGCGCGGCCTGTCGAGCATGAAGTACGACGCCGCCTTCTACAACGTCTGGCAAAGGGCCGCCGCCGACGATGCGCTCACGCCGCTGGGGCAAAAGCTGGGCGCCGACATTTTGAAACTGATGAAGGCCAACGCGCTGCTCGGCTACGGCGTGGACGGCATCACGGCGCCCGGCTACGGCAATCTGTCGCAGACGGGCATCAATGAACACAAGCAGCTGGCCGTGCGCATGTTGGCGCGCCTGCCCGCCCTGTTCACGCAACTGGGTAGCAATGCCGCCAGCGCGCCGCGCCAGATCGTCACCGTCAGTTCCGGCGTGGACCGCGCCAAGGACAGCGCCGCGTATTTCGCGCAGTCGCTGGCCGCCACGGCACCAAACGTCGCGCCGCTGATCACCCTGCCGCCCGCGCCCGCCGGCTACCCGGCCGGCAAGCCCGTGGTGCAGCCGGCCGGCACCGACCGCTTCCTGCTGTATGCGCACAAACTGGTGCCGAAGACGGACCTCGTCACCGATACCCTCGATCGCTACTACCAGACCTACCAGGACAGCCAGGCCTACCAGGCCTACCTGGAAAGCCCCGACTTCCTGGCCAAATACACGGCCATCGACACGGATGCCACGGCGCGCACCCTGGGCCGCGAAGTGCTCGAACGCCTGTTTACCAAGGCGTTTGTGGACAAGATCGACAACGGTACCTACAGCTTCGCCAATACGGGCACCTACAGCTTCACCAGCGACGACGGCAAGTTCACCAACACCGTCACGGGCGACGGCAAGACCACCATCAAGGGCCTGGCCGATGCCGCTTCCGTGCTGTACAACCTGTACGCCATCATGGCCGGCATGACAAGCGAGGTCAAAGCCGACTTCGTGCAATACATGCCGTCGGACGCGGCCAAATACCAGGCCTTCGTGCAGGATTACCAGGACTTCTACAACAAGGGTCCTGGCACCACGGAAAGCGCCGGCGTCACCTGGAACTACGTGCGCGCGCTGCGCGAGGACTTCTTCACGGAAGTGGACGCCATCGCGCGCGGGGACCTGTCGCACGGCGCCAAGCTGCGCTTCACGCATGCCGAAGCCATCATCCCGCTGGCCACGGCCATGGGATTGAAGACCGTCGTCGGCACGCTGCCGGCGGCGCAGACCTACAGCTATGACAACAGCAGCTGGCGCGGCCTGTACGTGGCGCCGATGGCGGCCAACATGCAGTGGGACGTGTACCGCGACGCCAGCGGCAATGTGCTGGTGAAGATGCTGTACAACGAAAAGGAAACGGACTTTCAGGCCGCCTGCGACGGCGCCCGCTTTGCCGCCGGCAGCCATTTCTATGTGTATGCGAAGCTGAAGACCTGCTACGGCCACGTGGCGCAGTAATCACGGAGTGCAGGCGGGCCGGCTCCCAGCCGTGCCCGCCAGTTTGGCGTTTGATGCTAGGCTTGCGCCTAGGAACTAATCACGTCACGGACTCCCATGCCTCCATCGCTTCCCCTGGCCAGCATCCCGCTGGCCCTGGCCATCGCCATCTGCGCTGGTCCCACGCTGGCCGCCGAAGGCTATTACCAGACCAAGACGCCGTATGCACCGCAACAGGACCCGGCCACCTATGCCGCGCCGCCGGACGGCTTCCAGCCCATCTTCACGCAACTGGTGGCGCGCCACGGCTCGCGGGGGCTCACCAGCATGAAAAACGATGCGGCCCTGTATGTGATGTGGCAGCAAGCGGCCGCCCAGGATGCGCTCACGCCCCTGGGACGCGAACTCGGTCCCGACATCCTGGTCCTGATGAAGGCCAATGCCTTGCTCGGTTATGGCGTGGCCGGCATCGAGCGGCCCGGCTACGGCAATCTGTCGCAGACGGGCATCGACGAACACCGGCAGCTGGCCGCGCGCATGCTGGCGCGCCTGCCCGCCCTGTTCGCGCAAGTGCGGCAGGACGCCGCGACGGCACCGCGCCAGCTCGTCACCATCAACTCGGGCGTGGACCGCGCGCGCGACAGTTCGCGCTTCTTCACGCAATCGCTGCTCGAGCACGCGCCCGCGCTGGCGCCCTTGCTCTACCTGCCGCCCGCGCCGGCACCCTACCCGCAAGGACGCAAGGCCGCGGTACAGCCGATATTGCAGCCCGATGGCGTGAACCGCTTCCTGCTGTATGCGCACAAGCTGGCGCCGCAGACGGACCGCGTCACCGATCCGGCCAACCCGCATTACGCCACCTATGCCGCCAGCCAGGCCTACCAGTACTATGAAAGAACCAAGCAGCTGCATGCGCTGATGGATGCACCAGCGCGGCAGCCGGAAGCGGCCGCGCATGCGCGCCACGTGCTCGAACGGCTGTTCGCGCCCGCCTTCCTCGACCAGTTTGAAGGCGGCCGCGCCAGCTATGCGGACACAGGCAGCTACACCTTCAGCAGCGCCGACGGCAAGCTCACACGCACCATCACGGGCAGCGGCAAGACCGTCATCCGCAGCTTGAATGCCGCCGCGACAAAACTGTATGAGTTGTATGCGATCGCCGCCGGCATGCGGCATGAAGTGCCGGCCGATTTCAGCCGCTACATGCCCGCCGAGGATGCGCGCTACTACGCGTATGTGGCCGACCACGAGGATTTTTACCAGAAAGGACCGGCCACCACGGAAAGCAGCGGCGTGACGTGGCGTTTTGCGCTGGCCTTGCGCGAGGATTTTTTCAATGAGGTCGATGCGCTGGCCAGGGGCGATTTGCGCCACGCGGCCAAGCTGCGCTTCACGCACGCCGAGTTGATCATCCCGCTCGCCTCGGCCATGGGTTTGAAACAGGCGCTGGCCCCCTTGCCGGCATCGGCCGGCTACAGTTATGAAAACAATCCATGGTGCGGCCAGAGCGTCTCGCCGCTGGCGGCCAACATGCAGTGGGATGTATACCGCAACGACGCAGGCCAGCTGATCGTACGCCTGCTGTACAACGAAAAGGAAACCGACTTCCAGGCCAGCTGCGACGGCGCCCGCATCGCGCCGGGCAGCGTCTTTTACGACTATGCGAAACTGAAAACCTGCTACGGACACGTGGCGGCGCGCTGACGCGCTGATGCTGCGCGCCGCCAGCGTTTTACAGCGGAATTACTTCAGGGTCGGCATGGCAAACTCGGCGCCGGCCGCCGTCGAGGCCGGCCAGCGCTGCGTCACCGCCTTCTGCTTCGTGTAAAAACGCACCGATTCCGGACCGTGCGCATGGTGGTCGCCGAACAGGCTGCGCTTCCAGCCGCCGAAGCTGTGGAAGGCCATCGGCACGGGGATCGGCACGTTGACGCCCACCATGCCCACTTGCACGCGGTGCGTGTATTCGCGCGCCGTATTGCCGTCGCGCGTGTAGATGGCCGTGCCGTTGCCGTATTCATGCGCATTGACCAGGTCCAGCGCCGCCGTGAAATCGGGCACGCGCACGATACAGAGGACTGGGCCGAAGATTTCCTCCTTGTAGATCGTCATCTCCGGCGTGACGTGGTCGAACAGGCTGCCGCCGAGGAAAAAGCCATGCTCATGGCCGGGCAGGACGAAACCGCGCCCATCGCTGATGAGTTTCGCCCCCTCTTCCACGCCCTTGGCGATGTAGCCGGCGATCTTGTCCTTGTGCACCTGCGTGACCACCGGCCCCATCTCGGCCGACAGATCCATGCCCTGCGTGATCTTTAAGGCCGCGATGCGCGGCACCAAGGCTTCGACCAATTGGTCGGCCACGTTGCCCACCGCCACCACGACGGAAATGGCCATGCAGCGCTCGCCGGCCGAACCGAACGCGGCGCCCATCAGGGCGTCCACCGTCTGCGCAATGTCCGCGTCCGGCATGACGACCATGTGGTTTTTCGCGCCCCCCAGGGCCTGCACCCGCTTGCCCTGGGCGCAGCCGGTCGCATAAATATATTCGGCGATCGGCGTGGAACCGACAAAGCTGACGGCGCGCACGTCCGGGTGGTGCAGCAAGCCGTCCACGGCTTCCTTGTCTCCCTGCAGCACGTTGAAGACGCCGTCCGGCAAGCCCGCGTCCGTCAGCAGCTGCGCCAGCAGCAGGCTGGCCGACGGGTCGCGCTCCGACGGTTTTAATACAAACGTGTTGCCGCAGGCAATCGCCATCGGGAACATCCACATCGGCACCATCACGGGAAAGTTAAATGGCGTGATGCCGACACAGACGCCCAGTGCCTGGCGGATCGACCAGGCGTCGATGCCGCCGGCCACCTGTTCCGAGTATTCTCCCTTCATCATCTGCGGGATGCCGCAGGCAAATTCCACCACTTCGATGCCGCGCGTCACTTCGCCCTTGGCATCCGTGAACACCTTGCCGTGCTCGCTTGTGATCAGCGCGGCCAGCTTGTCGGCGTTTTGCTCCAGCAACTCTTTAAATTTGAACATGACCCTGGCGCGACGCAGCGGCGACGTCTGCGACCAGGCGGGAAAGGCCGCGTGGGCGGCGGCCACGGCCGCGTTCAGCTCGGAAGGCGTCGCCAGCGCCACCTGCGCCGTGATCGCTCCCGTGGCGGGATTGAAAACGTCGCTCGTGCGCTCGGTGCGCGAAGCCATGGGGTTGCCACCAATAAAGTGGCCGATTGTCGGGGTCGTCATTATCTTGTCCTTGGTTATTTCGTCATCAGCCAGTCATGGGCCGGGTCGTTTTTAAAGTGCCACACGCGTTGCGGGCCGGCCATCACGTTCAGGTAATAGCCGTCGTAGCCATATGGCACGGTGACGGGGTGGTAGCCGCGCGGCACCATCACCACGTCGTGGTTTTCCACGGCCATGGCCTCGTCGAGGGAACGGTCGTCCGTGTAGACCCGTTGAAAGGCAAAGCCCTGCGCGGGATTAAGGCGGTGGTAATACGTTTCCTCCAGCGAACTCTCGGTTGGAATATTGTCGCTGTCGTGTTTATGCGGCGGATAACTGGACGAGTGGCCCGACGGCGTCACCACCTCGACCACCAGCAAGCCGTCCGCCTCGGCCGTCTGCGGCAGGATGTCGCACACATAGCGCGTATTGGCGCCCTTGCCGCGCACGGAGCGCGTCATGGACGATGGCTCGATCAGGCGCGCCGGACGGTGCGTCGTGGCCGGCGCGCTGCACAGGGCGACCTCGGCGGCGTTCACGGCCGTGATGCTCACCGTCGTTTCCAGCGGCACATACACGGCATACGGCGAGACGTCGTCAAATACGCTCTGGCGATTGCCGATGGCTTCCCAGGTCTGTTCACCGGCCTGCACCGTCACCGTGCCCGTCAGCACGACGAGGCACAGTTCGCGGCTGCCCGTCTCCAGGCTGATGTGTTCGCCCGCTTGCAACCTGTACGCGGCAAAGCCCACGTGCGTCCAGCCGGCGGATTCGGGCGTCACCTCGACGATCTTGCCGCCTTCATTCTGCGCTTTGACCAGCAGCGGGCTCATGCCGCCTCCCGGCCAAGGCGGGGAATCGCGTCGACCAGGCGCGCCAGGTAATCGTGGCCCATCTTCGCATACTGATAGCTGGGGGCGACGGCCGGGTCCTGCTCCGCCTCCACCACCAGCCAGCCTTCGTAGCCGTGCAGATACAGCCGCGTCAAAATGGCCGGAAAGTCGATGCTGCCGTCGCCGGGCACACTGAAGGCGCCATTGATCACCGCTTGCAGGAAACTCCAGTGGCCATTTCTCGCCAGTTTCACCACGTTGGGACGCACGTCCTTGCAATGCACGTGGCAAATCCGGTCGATGTGCTTGTTCAAGACCGCTAGCGCGTCGCCGCCGGCAAAGGTGATGTGGCCCGTGTCGAACAGCAAGCCCACTTCCGGTCCCGTCAGGGCCATCAATTGGTCCACGTCCGCCGGCGTTTCCACGTAGGCGCCCATGTGGTGGTGATAGGCCAGGCGCACGCCGTGGGCGAGCAAGTGCTTGGCAAACGCCGTCAGCTTGTCGGCGTAGTCCTGCCATTGCTGCTGCGACTGGAAACGCGGGCGTTTATACAAGGGACGCGCTTCGCCCTGAATGGCGTCGGCCACTTCGCCATACACCATAACGGTGGCGCCGCTGTCGGCCAGCAGGCGCAAGTGCGGGCCGACGGAGGCGATCTCTTCCTCGACGGAGCGATGGGCCAGCCGGCCCGAATACCAGCCGGAGACGCAGGCAAGATTGTATTTGCCCAGCACGGCATTCAGGGACGGGGCGTCTTTCGGAAACTTGTTGCCCAGCTCAAAACCCACATAGCCGATCTCGGCGCCTTCCTTCAGGGCCGTTTCCAGGGGCGTCTCGCCGCCCAGGCTCGGCAAATCGTCGTTCATCCACGAGATCGGGTTGATGCCGATCTTCACATTCCAGGTAGTCATTTCAATTCCTTTGTTTCAGGCGATCGTTTTCATAACGGGCACGGGCAGCTTGCACGCCGGCTTGCGTGGAAACCTCGGGCACGGCCACTTCCCACCAGCAACCGCCCTCCTCGGTCGTGCGCGTGTCGTCCGTATCGATGCAGATCAGATAGGTACGCGCGGCGGCGCGGGCGCGCAGCATGGCCTGTTCCAGCTCGGCGATGTTGGCCACGTGTTCGGACAGCGCGCCCAGCGACCGCGCATGCAGGGCGAAGTCGATGGCGGGTGCGCTGTCAGGCAGCATATTGTTGAACGAGGCATTGCCGCAGGCCTGCTGCAATCGGTTGATGCAGCCGTAGCCGCGGTTGTCGAGCACCACGATAATGAGTTTTTTGTCCAGCATGACGGAGGTGGCGATTTCCGAATTCATCATCAGATAGCTGCCGTCGCCCACCATGACGATGACTTCCGCTTCCGGTTTCGCCATCTTGACGCCGAGGCCGCCGGCGATTTCATAACCCATGCACGAATAGCCGTATTCCATGTGATAGCCGCCCGGCGTTTCCGTGCGCCACAACTTGTGCAGTTCGGCCGGCAAGGTGCCCGCCGCGCAGACGACGATGTCGCGGCTGGTGGAATCGGGAGCGGAACGCTGCACGGCGCCGATGACTTCGCCGTCGTACGGCAAGCCGGCGACGTCGCGCTTGCCGGTAATGGATGCCACGGTGGCGCGCCAGGCATTCGCCTCCTGCTGCGCGCGGTCCAGCCACTGGCCCGCGCTGTTCCAGCTACCCAGCAGGCGCGACAGGCCCTGCAAGCCGAGTGTCGCGTCCGCCTGCAGGCCCAGGCCGCGGCGTTTCAGCGCATCGAAAACGTTGACGTTCAGGCTGAGCAGCTGCGCCTGCGCAAACAGCGAGTTCGAGCCCGTCGTGAAATCCTGCAGGCGCGTGCCGACGGCCAGCACCACGTCGGCCTGCGCCGCCAGCGCGTTGGCGGCGGGCGAACCGGTGACGCCGATGGCGCCCAGCTGCAATGGATGGTCCCACGGCAAGCTGCTCTTGCCGGCCTGGGTTTCCGCCACGGGAATGCCGTGGCGTTCGGCAAACGCCTGCAGGGCGGCGCCGGCCTGGCCGTACAGCACGCCGCCGCCGGCGACGATCAGCGGCTGCTTCGCGTTGTTCAGCAAGGCGGCCGCCTCTTCCAGCTCCTGCTCGACGGGCGGCACGGCGCGGAAACGCACGATGCGCGGCGTAAAGAATTCTTCCGGATAGTCATACGCCATCGTCTGCACGTCTTGCGGCAGGGACAAGGTGACGGGGCCGCAGGCGGCCGGGTCCGTCAAGGCGGCAATCGCCCGCGGCAAGGCGGTCAGCAACTGTTCCGGATACACGATGCGGTCGAAATAGCGCGACAGCGGCTTGAAGGCATCGTTGACGGACACGCTGCCGTCCGTGCCATCTTCCAGCTGCTGCAAGACCGGGTCCGGCGCGCGGGAGACGAAGACGTCGCCGGGCAACAAGAGCACGGGCAAGCGATTCACGTGCGCCAGCGCGGCGGCCGTGAGCAGGTTGGTGGCGCCGGGGCCGATGGAACTGGTGACGGCCAGCATGCGCCGGCGCATGTGGGCTTTCGCATAGGCAATGGCCGAATGCGCCATCGCCTGCTCGTTGTGCGCGCGGTAGGTGGGAAAGGATTCGCGGTACTGGTACAGCGCCTCGCCCATGCCCGCCACGTTGCCGTGGCCAAAGATGGCGAAGGCGCCGCCGAACAGCGGGACCAGGGAACCATCGCCGTCCTCCGTGCGCAAGGCGGCCAGGTAGCGGACTAAAGCCTGGGCCATGGTCAAGCGGATGGTGGTGGCGCTCATGCTGCACGCTCCAGGCGGTTGCGCGTGCGCTGCCACAGGGAAATCAACTGCTCGAAGTTGGCGCGCACGGCGGCGATCAGGCCCGCATCGTCGAGCTCTCCGGCCAGCCAGCGGCGGCTCGGTTCCTGGAAGATGGTGCGTCCCACCATGAAGCCGCGGCAGGTGCTGCTGGCACTGGCCTGTTCAAAACTGTCGGCCAGGGCGGCGATCGGCGCGTTCAAGCCCAGCAAGACGACACCCCGGCAATACGGATCGCGCTCGTGCACCAGGGCATCGATCGCTTGCCATTGCTGGGCCGACATACTTTCCAGTTTCCACCATTCCGGATAAATGCCCAGGTTGTACAGGCGTTTCACCGCGCGATACACGGTGTCGTCGTGCTGCGGCAGCGACTTGGCAGGAATAATTTCCAGCAGCAATTCATGGCCCGTGATCTGCGCCGCGTCGTACAAGCCCTTGATCTGCGCTTCCTGTTCCAATCGGTTTTCCACGGCGTCGTCCGGATGCAGCTGCACCAGACACTTGATCACATGTTCCTTGGGCCACTGCGTCAGGCGCGACGCCAGCGAACGGCCCCAGTCGAACTGCAGCGGGTTCGAGCCCGGCATCTCGACGGGGCGGCCGATCCACCAGCCGCGTCCCGTCGCATCGTTGAGCGCGTCGACGCCATAGCGGTCATCGATCAGCACTCCCGTGCCGCCCTGCAAGCCGCGCGCCGCTTCCGTCTGGCCCACGGCTTGCACGAACAGTTGCTTGAGCTTTGCAATCCGCGCTTCATCGCTGGCTCCCTGCTGGGCCAGTTCAAAGAATTGCGTGCGGTGATCGAAAGCAAACACGCACAATTCGTTCCATTGCTTGCGCGCCACCGTCGTGCGGTGCAGACGCGCCAGGGTCGCATCCTGGTCAGGACGGGTCAGTTTGGTCGCGTTGGCCAGGAAATAGTCGAGCTCGACGGGCGACGGCATGGCCGGCGCGCAGCCGTGGCGCGACACGACGAGGGCGCCGCAGCCATTCGCGTAGCGGCAGCAGGCCTCGTAATCCTCGCCGCGCAACCAGCCTTTCAGGAAACCCGAGAGAAACGCGTCGCCCGCGCCCAGCACGTTGAGCACTTCCACGCGCACGCCACGGTAGTTATATGCATCGTCAAGGCTGGCCGGCACCACATTGTCGATGACGGCGCTGCCCAGCGGCCCGCGCTTGACGACCAGGGTGGCCAGGGTGGCGGCCCGCACGGCGCGCAGAGACGCCATGATATCGGCGCCGCCGCCGGCGATCATGAATTCTTCTTCCGTGCCGACGATCAGGTCGAACTGCGGCAGGATGCTTTGCAGATGTTGCGTCACGCCGTCGTTCGAGACGAAACGCGTTTCGCCATCGGCCTTGCCCGACAAGCCCCACAGCACGGGCCGGTAATCGATGTCGAGCACGGTGCGCACGTTGTTGGCGCGGGCCAGCTGCAAGGCCTGCGTGCTGACGGCGTGCATGGCGGCCGTGGAGAAATGCGTGCCGGTGATTAACAGCGCCTTGCTCGACGCAATGAAAGCCGCATCCACCGACGATGCGTCGATGGCCATGTCGGCGCAATTTTCACGGTAAAAAATCAGCGGGAAGGTGTCTTTATCCTTGATGCCCAGCATCACCAGGGCGGTGAGCCGCTCGCGGTCGATGCCGACACGGCTGACGTCGCAGCCCTCTTTCGCCAAGGTGTCGGTGAGGAAACGGCCCATGTGGTCGTCGCCCACCTTCGACAGCATGGCCGATTTCAAGCCGAGCCGGGCCGTGCCGAAGGCGATATTCGCCGACGAGCCGCCCAGGTACTTGGCGAAACTGCTGACATCTTCCAGCGTGCTGCCGATCTGCTGCGCGTACAGGTCCACCGCCAGGCGGCCCAGGCAGATCACGTCCAGCGCGCGGCCCTGGGCAAATTCAGTCGTATTCTTCATGGCATTGTTTCCTTATGACAGTTGCACGATGCGCTGCTCGCGCCACGACACGGTGGCCGCTTCGGCCAGTTCCAGCGCCTTCAAGCCATCGTGGACGGTGGTGCGCAGCGGTGCGCCATGGGCAAAGGCGTCGAAAAAGTGCGCCATCTCGCTGGCGTAGGCGGCGCGGTAGCGTTCCAGGAAAAAATCTTCCGGACGGTCCACGCTGACGTTGACGGCACCATACGCCGTCACTTCCGTCGGCTTGTGGTTGCCCGCCTGCAGCATGCCGGCGCTGCCCAGCACTTCGAAGCGCTGGTCGTAGCCGTAGGCGGCGCGGCGCGTGGTATTGATCTGGCACAAGCGGCCCTTTGCCGTGCGGATAGTGACGGCAGTGCAATCGAGGTCGCCCGCCGCGCCGATGGCCGGATCGACGAGGCAGCTGCCGGTCGCATGCACGCTGACGGCTTCATCGTCGAGTATCCAGCGGAAGATGTCGAAATCGTGGATCAGCATATCCTTGAAGATGCCGCCCGACACCTGGATGTAGCTGACGGGCGGCGGGCCCGGGTCGCGGCTGGTGACGATGAGCATCTCCGGCGTGCCGATCTCACCCGCTGCGATGCGCTGCCTGACGGCGGCAAACGTGGGGTCGTAGCGGCGCTGGAAGCCGATCATGCACAGCACGCCCGCGTCCTTGACGGCGGCGGCGGCGGCGCGCGCGCGTTCCAAGGTCAGGTCGACGGGTTTCTCGCAAAAGATGGCCTTGCCGGCGGCGGCCGCGCGCACGATCAGGTCCGCATGCGTATCCGTGCTCGACGCGATCAGCACGGCCTTGACTGCCGGGTCGGCCAGCACGGTCTCCACGCTGGCGACGCTGGCGCCATGCAGGGCCGCCACTTCCGCCGCCGCGCCCGCATGCACGTCGACCACGTATTTCAGGCGCACGCCAGGCTGGCGCACCAGATTGCCGGCGTGAATGCGGCCGATGCGCCCGGCGCCGAACAATGCCACTTGAATCATTTCCATCTCCTTGATAGTCGGTAGTACGCTGCCCGAAAATGCACACGTGTGCAAATCCGGGCTGAAAAGGTTAAAACAGGTGGATGACGCCCAGCATTACGCCGCTGAGCTTGGCACCCTTCTTGGTGGCGGCGAAGGCATTGCCGCCAAACGTGTAGTTGGCGTTCTTGTCGTTATTCGTTTGCGTGTAGTAGGCGTACACGGTGCTGCGCTTGGACAAGTAATACTCGTAGCCCAGGGTCGCCTGCTTGGCGCCGCTGTCGTCGCCGCGCACCAGGGTGGTGGCCTTGATGGTCACGCTGCTGCCGTTGGGCGCGCTGCCGGACACATCGCCTGCCACGCCGAAACGGCCGATGAAGGAACCGCCGCCCGCCTTGTAAGCGCCCGTGATGGTGAAGTAGTCGCGCTGCAAGTCGCCGCCGGCCACGTCATACACCATGCGGTTCCAGGCCACGCCCACGTCGCCGCCGCCGAAGTTGTAATTGCCCACGGCACGGAACATCTTTTCGCTGAAGCCGGGACGCAAGTCCTTGTGCTTTTCATAGCCGATGGCGCCCTTGATCGGTCCGTTCACGTATTGCACGATGCCCGAATAGATGCGGTCGCCGTTCGATGCCTCGTTTTCGCTGGCGCGGTAAATCGTGGCGCTGAATCCCTGCACCACGGGCGTGCGATAGCTGACGGCGTTCGAACTGCGGCGGTTGAAGCCTTCGCCGCCCAGCTGCGAAATGTTGGCGTCATCCTGGATACCTTCGCCCACGAAACGGTTGGTGTAGCCGTTGATCTGGCGGATCGGCGTGGCGAAGCGGCCCAGCGCGATGCGGCCGTAGGCGGGGTTTTCCAGCCCGACAAAGGTATCCTTGCTATTGATGGCGCCCGTGCCATCGTCGAGCTTGGCGTTGCCCTCAATCTGGAAGAAGGCCGTGTTGCCATTGCCCAAGTCTTCACGTCCACGGAAGCCGATCTTCGAGGAATTGTCCGATACGCGCGATACCGATTCGCCATTCGGCGCCGTGGCCGAGCTCGACGTTTCGATACGGTCGAAGCCCGCGTGGATGCGACCGTACACGACGACGCTCGATTCGGCCAGCACGCAGCCTGGTGCGACCAGCAACAATACGGCAGCGATCTTGTTCAACTGCATGGTGCTCTTTTTCATCCCGTTTTTCATTTTGTCTCCTGCTTGTTTTTATGGTGGTGGATTACTCATGATGCTCAACAGCGTGTTGCCACTACATGCGTCCCTCGCCGGACGCCTGCCCTCCCTTTCCAGTCAATGTGTTCAGGTACAGCGCGGCAAGGCCAGCGCCGCCAGTTGCGGATACAGGCGGGGGCCGCCCACCAGGATGGGGTTGCCCTTTTCCAGGCCGTTATCGGCCAGGAAATCATTGCAGCGTCCGCCCGCCTCGTTGACGAGCACGATGCCCGCCAGGCAATCCCAGGAATTGATGTGCGGCTCGAAATAGCCGATCAGGCGCCCGGCCGCCACGTAGGCGATCATCAGCGCGCCGGAACCGTTGCGGATGAACATGCCGCCCTCTTCCAGCACGTCGAGCAGAAACGGTAGAAAGGTATCGGTGCCCACGCGGTGCGAAAAGCCCACGCCCAGCACGCCGCCCTGCAGGCTGGCCACGTCGTTGATGCGCAGCCGCGTTTCGCCGGCCTTCGCCGTCACATGCGCGCCCTGCCCCAGGCAGGCGTGGAACAGCTCGTCCGCATTCGGGTCGTACACGGCGCCGATGGCGGGCTGGCCGTCGACCAGCACGCCGATCGACACGCACCAGGCCAGCATGCCGTTGACGAAACAGGCCGTGCCGTCGATGGGATCGATGACCCACACGCAGCGCGCGTCGGACGCGCCGCCGCCCCGCTCCTCGCCCACCACGGCGTCGTCCGGGAAGCGCTCGGCGATCTGCGCGCGCAGGAAATCCTCCACCATGCGGTCGGCGATGCTGACCATGTCCTGCAAGCCCTTTTCCTCGATCACCAGTTCCGTGCGGCGCTGGAACATGCCCAGCGCAATCTCGCCCGCCTGGCCGATGATGTGCCGGGCGTAGGCATAGCGTTCCAGGGTCGCCGCGTCGGCCAGTACCGCAGCCTGTGTCATATCTGTCATGCTTGTCCTCCAATGATGGCTGCGCCATGTTCGTGTACGGTCATGGCGACCGATGTGCCTTGCGTGAAAACCTGGCTCAAGTCGTGCGAGACGGCAAACAGTTCGCCGACCGGCGTGTCGAGCGTGTATTGCATTTCGCGTCCCAGGTAGGTGGCGCGCGCCACGCGCACCACCATGGCGCTGTCGGGCTGCGCGGGCGACAGCAGGATCGCTTCCGGACGCACGGCGAAACTCGCTTCGCCGCTGCGCTGGCTGCGGCATGGCAGGCGCAGCCGCAGCTTGCCCATGACGCAGACGGCCTTGCCGTCGGCCACCGATTCGATCACGCCATCGACGATGTTCGCGTTGCAGATGAAATCGGCGACGAACTTGTCGGCCGGCGACTCGAACAGCTCGTGCGGCGTGCCCTTTTGCGCGATCACTTGCCGGTTCATGACGATGATCTGGTCGGAAATGGCCAGCGCCTCTTCCTGGTCATGCGTGACATACACGGCCGTCAAGCCCAGCTTGACCTGGATGTCGCGGATCTCGTCGCGCACGCGGCGGCGCAGTTTCGTGTCCAGGTTCGACAGCGGCTCGTCCAGCAGCAGCACCTTGGGCTGCAGCACCAGCGAACGGGCCACGGCCACGCGCTGCTGCTGGCCGCCCGACAGTTCGTTCGGGAAGCGCGCGGCAAAGTCGGCCAGACCCACGAGGCGCAGGCTTTCCTGTGCCCGTTCGATGGCGCGCGGCTTGGTCTCGCCCGAGACGGTCAAGCCGTAGCACACGTTGTCGAGCACCGTCATGTGCGGAAACAGCGCATACGACTGAAACACCATGCTGACGTCGCGCTCGGCGGCGGAGGTCAAGGTGACGTCCTCGCCGGCCAGCAGGATGCGCCCGGCACTGACGCGTTCCAGGCCCGCGATCAGGCGCAGGGTGGACGTCTTGCCGCAGCCGCTGGGACCCAGCAGGGTGACCATGGTGCGCGGCGCGATCGTGAACGACACATCGTTCACGGCCAGGGCCTTGCCGTAGCGCTTGGTAACACCATCGAATTCCAGCGCGGCAAGCTCTGTTGCTTGGGTAGTAAAGTGGTTCATGCGTAGCTCTTTTCCAGGTTGGGTACGGCGGCCGGCAGCGTTTTTTCGGCGCTGACGCGGCGAAGGCGGCGCTTGCCGACCAGCAAATGGATCAATTGGATGCACAGCAGGATGATGACGATGAGCACCGTGGCATAGGCGATCGCCGTGCCGTAGTTGCCGTTCGACACCAGGCCGATGATGTAGGACGTGGCCATGTCATAGTCGGCGCTGACGAGGAAGACGACGGCCGAGATCGACGTGATCGAACGCACGAAGCCATACACGAGGGCCGAGGCGATGGCCGGGCGCAGCAGCGGCAGGATGACCTTGCGCATGGTGGTCCAGCTGCTGGCGCCCAGGGTGATCGATGCCTCGTCCAGACTGCCGTCGAGCTGGCGCATGGCGGCGATGCCCGTGCGCAAGCCCATCGGCATGTTGCGGAAGACAAAGCACAGGATCAGGATCGTCGCCGTGCCCGTCAACTCGATCGGCGCCGAGTTGAACGCCAGGATGTAGCTGATGCCGATGACGGTGCCGGGAATGGCAAAGCTGAGCATGGTGCCGAACTCGAACGCGCTCTTCAGGGCAAATTGCTGGCGCACCAGCAGCCAGGCCGACAGGATGCCGACAAAGGCCGTCAAGGGCGCGGCGATGGCAGAAATCGTCAAGGTAGTAAACAGCGACGGCCAGGCCTGGCCCGTCCAGTGCCAGCCGGAAGCGCCCGCCGTGATGCCGAAGGCGTCGATGTAATGGCGCAAGGTGAAGGCATTGTCCTGGCCCCAGTTGTTCACGAAGCCGCCCGCCACCACGGTGCCGTAGATCAGGGCCGTGAAGGCGAACCATGGCAGGGCGATGGTCCACAAGGTGGTTTTCAGGCGCGGATTGAGCGAGGCGTGGCCGCCGTGGTCGGCCTTGCCCGTCACCGTCACATACGATTTCTTGCCCAGCCACAGGTTCTGGATGAAGAAGGCGCCCACGGCAAAGGTCAGCAGCACGATGGCCAGGGTGGCCGCGCGGCCTTGGTCATTCGAGGCGCCCACCACGGAAAAGAAGATTTCCGTCGACAGCACGTGGAAATTGCCGCCCAACACCATCGGATTGCCGAAGTCGGCCATGCTTTCGATAAAGCACAGCAGGAAGGCATTGGCGATGCCGGGACGCATCAAGGGCAGCGACACCTTGACGAAGGTCTGCCAGCTGCTCGCGCCCAGGGTGCCCGACGCCTCTTCCAGCGAAGGGCTAACGCCTTCCACCACACCGATCAATGTCATGAAGGCGATCGGCGCAAAGGCCAGCATCTGCGACAGCCACACGCCTGTCATGCCGTACAGCCAGCGGCTTTGCTCGATGCCAAACAGGTCGCCGACGAGGCCCGTGATGGCGCCGTTGCGGCCGAATAGCAAAATCAGGGCCAGGCCCAGCACGAACGGCGGCGTGACGATGGGGAGAATCGTGATGGCGCGCATCGGGCGTACCCAGCGGCCATTGGTGCGCGTCACCAGCAGGGCGAACACGAGACCGAGGAAGGTGGCCGACACGCCCGTCAGCAGGGCCAGCGCCAGCGTGTTCCAGGCCACGCCGCAGCGGCCGGGACCAGCCACGCAATTGAGGCTCCAGATGCCGGGGTCGGCCAGGCGGCGCGCCAGGGCGGCGGCGCCCGTGCCGCCATCGTCCATGGGCTGGCCGGCGCTGACGAGGATCAGCGCGACGGGGAACAGCACGAACAGGGAAATCAGGCAAATGATGAGGCCGATGGCGCCGGCCACGAAGGCGTCGCCGCGACACACGCCGCAGGCGGCAGCGCCCGACGTGAGCAGGAACAGCAAGCACAGGGCCAGCAGCAGCGCGCCGAAACCGAGGCCGATGCCGGCGGCCAGCGGCCCCCAGCCCAGCCATGCCAGCCACAGCAGGCCGGCGCCGCCGATGGCGATCTGGCCCAGGCCCAGGGTCTTGCGGTGGGGATTGGCGGCCACCAGCGCGGCGCTGGCGGCGAGCAGGGCGAAGAACACGCCCAGCGGCCAGGCGCCGAACGACAGGACTTGCAGCACGGCCGGTGCGCCACGGTCACTGAAGAACTGGCCGTCGCGCAGCCATTCGCCGGCGAACAAGCCCGCTTCCTGCTGCTGCCAGGGCAACAGGCACAACGCTGCCAAAGCGGCCAGCAGCCAGCCGTAAAATATCTTTTTCATGAGTTTCATCCAACTATGAACGTCTGAAATTCTGTTGCGCGGTGCGCCTTGATTTCCAGACGTTTTGAACAATTTATATAGGTTTAACGCCTGCCAAAACTGTAGCGAGCGGCAGTGAGTTGTAGCCGAGACGCGCAGCTGTGCGCTAGCACAGTGAGCATCGCAGGCTGCAAATCGCGACGCGCAGTAAGTTTTGGCGCGCGTTAATTGCCGGCAGAATAAATCTGCGTGGTCCAGCGTTGCAATAAGCGCTTGCGCGTGTCCGAGGCGCCATACTTGGCGAAGTCGTAGTTGATGGTCTTGATGTTTTCCAGGCGCGGCGAGGCGGCGGGAATGGTGGCGGCCGTGTTCGACGGGATCTGGAAGGCCAGCGCCTTGACGGCTTCGCTCTGCACGTCGGGACGCAGGGCGAATTCATAGAATTTCTTTGCCTGCTCCATGTTTTTCGCGCCCTTGACGATGCTCATCGAGCCGATCTCGTAGCCCGTGCCTTCGCAGGGCGGCAAGACTTTCACGGGGAAGCCGGCCACGGTGAGTTTCATCAGGTCATGCATGAAGCCGATGGCCACGCCCGCTTCGCCGCGGCCCACGTCCTCGCCCGGCGCCACGCCCGCGTTCGGATACTTGCTGACGTTCTGGCCCATTTTCGCGAGGAAATCGAAGGCTTCCTCTTCGCCGAACAGCTGCACCACGGTGGCCAGCGCATTGTAGGCGGCACCCGAGGAGTTCGGGTTGGCCATCTCGATCTCGCCCTTGTAGGCGGGCTTGACCAGGTCTTTCCAGCATTGCGGCGGCGGCAGGTTTTTCTTCTTCAGCACGTTTTCGTTGTAGGCCAGGCCCAGGATGCCGATGTAGATGCCGACGGTGCGGTACTTGGCCGTCTCGGCCTGCTTGAGCGCCCACGGCTGCAGCTTGGGCAGGGTGGGCGACTTGTATTCTTCCGTGTAGCCTTCGGCGGCGGCCTGCAGGTGCGGGTCGCCCGTGCCGCCCCACCAGATGTCCGATTTCGGGTTGGACGCTTCGGCGCGGATCTTCGCGTAGGCTTCCCCCGCGCTCTTCCTGATCATCGATACCTTGATCTTGCTTTCCGCCTCGAAGCGGTTCTTCATCAGCTGGCACCATTCCATGTCGGCCGAACACAGCACGGACAGGCGTTCCTCGGCGGCCATGGCCGTCATCGGCAGGGCCAGGCTTATAGCAATCACAACATTGCGCATCTTCATCGTCTCACTCCAAATTTGTTGTCGTTGTGGTACTTCAGACCGCACCGCTATCTTGCGGTGTCACTGTCCCGGGATGTGCTTTTTCAAGGCTTGCACTGCATTGCACACGTGTGCACACCTTACCACCAGCCGATTTTGACTGTCAACAAGAATCTCGGCAGGCGTGCGGCGTGGCGTTTTACCGACAAAAAAAAGCCGCCAGCTGTGCGTACAGCTGGCGGCTTTCGGGGGGCCGGGATCAGCGGGGTGTTACTGCCAGGCTTCCTTGCCCGCGCGTGGTTTGCCCACCATCAGCAGCGCGCCCAGGGTCAGCACGGCCGCCAGCGACAGGTAATAGCCCACGTATTGCAGACCGTAGTTGGTGGCCAGCCAGGTGGCGATGTACGGCGCCAGCGAGGCACCGAGGATGCCGGCCAGGTTGAAGGTCAGCGAGGCGCCCGTGTAGCGCACTTCGGGCGGGAACAGCTCGGACAGCATGGTGCCCAGCGGACCGTAGGTCATGCCCATCAAGCCCAGGCCGACGGCCATGAAGACGGTCACTTCCCACGTCACGCCCGAGCCGAACATGGGCGCCAGCACCAGGCCGAAGATGGCGATGGCGACGGAAACCCAGATCAGGGTGGCGCGGCGGCCGCGGCGGTCGGCCAGCACGGCCGAGAATGGAATCGTCAGGGCGAAGAACAGCACGGCAAACAGCTGCACGACGAGGAATTCCTTGCGCGTGAAGCCCAGCTTGGTCGTACCCCAGCTCAATGCGAACACCGTCATCAGGTAGAACAGCACGAAGGTGGCCAGGGCGATGATGGTGCCCAGGAACAGCATGCGGCCATGCTGGCGGAACACGGTGGCCACGGGCAGTTTGACGACTTCGTTCTTGTCGATGACTTTCTGGAAGTCCGGCGTTTCCGTGATCTTCAGACGCACATACAGGCCGACGATGACCAGCAGCGCGCTGGCGAGGAAGGGGATGCGCCAGCCGTAGCTGAAGAATTGCTCATCGGTCATGGTTTCACTGAGCAGCAGGAAGATGCCGCCCGACAGGAAGAAGCCGATCGGCGCGCCCAGCTGCGGGAACATGCCATACCAGGCGCGCTTGCCCGGTGGCGCATTCTCGGTTGCCAGCAGCACCGCGCCGCCCCACTCGCCGCCCAGGCCCAGGCCCTGGCCGAAACGGCACAGCGCCAGCAGCAGCGGCGCCAGCGTGCCGATGGCGGCATACGTCGGCAGCAAGCCGATGATGACGGTGGAGATCCCCATGGTCAGCAAGGCGGCCACGAGGGTGGCCTTGCGGCCGATGCGGTCGCCGAAGTGGCCGAACACGGCCGAGCCGATGGGACGGGCGAAGAAGGCGATGGCGAACGTGGCCAGCGACTGCAGCACGGCGGCCGACGGGTCGCCGGCGGGGAAGAACAGTTTCGGAAACACCAGCACGGCAGCGGTGGCGTAGATATAAAAGTCGAAGAACTCGATGGTGGTGCCGATCAGGCTGGCGAACAGCACCGTGCCGGGGGAATTTTTCTTGGGGGGGGTGCTCATTTACTGCGCTCCTTGGGGAGGGTGTCTAAAGGCCATTCTCTGGATGTTTTTTCAGGCAGCAGCACAGCACGTTGTATAAAGTAAGCGCCAGTAAATTCTTGTTATTTCTGACTTCCATAAGCGGCGCGCTGCTGCGTTGGCAGCCGCTCGCAGTGCTCGCACTGCGTCGCGACAGCCGCCTTGCATCACATCCGCTTCTGTTCGTCATAAATTTACAATAATTTCCCGACGATTACTTCGCGCGTCATTCGCATATCATAGCCTTGCGCGCATGCATTTGCCGCGCATTTGCTATTAAATTTGCAAACAAAAAACAACGGTTTTAGTTGCCGTAGCGAACTGCCGGCAACGCGCGCCAACGCGCCGTGATCAGTGCTGATTTAGAGAAACAACGGTCGTGCGCCATCCGGTTACCCGGGGCACGGCAGGAAAGGCGTCAGGGGATGGGCGACGTGTATCAGGCCCGGCGTATCGCCAGGCATTCCGTACCAGACCCGCGCGTCGGCATCGCGGCATCGGTCATTTGTGGTGAATCCTTGCCTGCGGCCCCTCCGGGTGGAGCGGGCCGGCGATGATCGCGCCTGCATCACGAAGGATGCGGTTGATCTTGCTGTAAGCGGCTTATGATACGCGCAGTGGTGCGGTGCGGCAAGAAGTTGTGATGGAGCATGTGCGGTGGTGTCGGCTTACGCTGCGCTAAGCCGACCTACGCCGACCTATGCATCAATCAATGCAAAAGTCTGCTCAATCTCGGCACTGTCGAGCGGGCGCACGAGGCGTGCCACTTCCTGGCCATCTTTCAAGAAGATCAGTGTCGGCCACAGTTTCACGCGGAAGGACCGCCCCAGTGCGCGGCCGGGGCCGTCTTCCACGCGAATATGCGCTACCCCCGGATACTGCGCAAACGCGGCGGCCAGCGGCGCCTGGGTGGCGCGGCAGTGGCCGCACCAGCCCGTGCCGAATTCCAGCAGGGCCGAGCCCGCCAGGGCGTCGATCTCGGCGCGCGTAGGTTGCGCTACGCAATACGTGTCGTTCATCATGCCGCTCTCCTTGATGGCTTAAACCACTTTGACGCGCAAGGTCTCCAGGCCATCGATGGCGCCCACCAGCTCGTCGCCACGCTGCACCGCCGCCACGCCGGCCGGCGTGCCGGTGTAGATCAGGTCGCCGGGCTGCAAGGTAAAGTAGGTCGACAGGTCGGCGATGGTTTCAGCCACGTTCCAGATCAGCATGTCGATGCTGCTGCTTTGGCGCAGCTCGCCATTGACGAGCAAGGTGATGGCGGCATGCTGGACATCGCCCGCCTGCGCGGCCGGCGTGATGGGGCCGATGGGCGCCGAGTGCTCGAAGGCCTTGCCCGTGTCCCATGGACGCCCCAGTTTTTTCGCTGCGCCCTGCACGTCGCGGCGCGTCATGTCCAGGCCCACGGCATAACCCCACACGTGGCTCAGCGCGTCAATCACGCCGATGTCGCTGCCACCCTTGCCGATGGCCACCACCAGTTCCATCTCGTGCTGGAAATCCTGCGTCTGCGCCGGGTACGGCAGCTCGCCCGTCGTGCCGGCTGGCACGGGCAGCACGGCGTCGTTTGGTTTCATGAAGAAAAACGGCGCCTCGCGGCCCGTATGGCCCATTTCCTTGGCATGGTCGACATAGTTGCGGCCCACGCAATAGATGCGGTGAACGGGAAAGCTGTCGGCGCTGCCGGTGACGGGCACGCTGGGCTGGATGGCTGCGGGAATAACATACGGCATGAAAACTCCTGATCGGCACAATAAAAAGGCGGCGATGAAAAAGGGACACCGCAGTGTCCCCTATTTTACGGCAAGCTTACTTCAGCAGTCCCGAGCGACTCGGGTCCGGCATGCGGATGGCGACGATGAAGGAAATCAGGCACATGACGGTCACGTACCAATAGAAGTATTCTTCCACGTGCCAGGCCTTGAACTGCAGCGCCACGTATTCGGCCGAACCGCCGAACATGGCGTTGGCCACCGCATACGACAGGCCCACGCCCAGTGCACGCACTTCAACGGGGAACATTTCCGCCTTGATCAAGCCGCTGATCGACGTATAGAAACTGATGATGGCCAGCGCGATGATGATCAGGCCAAACGCCGCGTAAGGACTGGAAATATCCTTCAAGGCATGCATGATCGGCAGCACGCACAGGGTGGCCAGCCCGCCGAAGAACAGCATCGAGGTGCGGCGACCGATGCGGTCGGACAGGGCGCCGAACACCGGTTGCAAAATCATGTAGACGAGCAAGGCGCACGTCATGACGGCGCTGGCCGTCTTGGTATCCATGCCAGCCGTGTTGACCAGGTATTTCTGCATGTAGGTGGTGAACGTGTAGAACACGAGCGAGCCGCCGGCCGTAAAGCCCAGCACGGTGATGAAGGCGCGCTTGTGCTTGAGCAAGCCGCGCAGGCTGCCCGCGTCCTTGTCCTTGCGCTCGCTGGCGGTGGTCGTTTCCGTCAGGGATTTACGCAGGTTCAGCGACACCAATGCCGCCAGGGCGCCAAAGACGAACGGGATGCGCCAGCCCCAGGCGCGCAGCTCTTCCAGGGTCAGCAATTGCTGCAAGACCACCAGCACCAGCAAGGCCAGCAGCTGGCCGCCGATCAGGGTCACGTACTGGAACGAGGCGAAGAAGCCGCGCTTGCCCGATTCCGACACTTCACTCATGTAGGTGGCGCTGGTGCCGTATTCGCCGCCCACGGACAGGCCCTGGAACAGACGCGCCACGAGCAGCAGGAACGGCGCGAAGGCGCCGATGGTGTCATAGGTCGGCATGACGGCGATCATCAGCGAGCCGCCGCACATCATCAGCACGGAAATCATCATCGACTGGCGGCGGCCGTATTTGTCGGCGATGCGGCCGAACAGCCAGCCGCCCACCGGGCGCATGAGGAAGCCGGCGGCAAAGATGCCGGCCGTCTGCAGCAGCTGCGTCGTCGGGTTACCGGACGGGAAGAAAGCGTGCGAGAAGTACAGCGCGCAGAACGAGTAAATGTAGAAGTCGAACCATTCGACCAGGTTACCGGAGGAAGCGCCAATGATGGCCTTGATGCGCTGCTGGGAAGTCAGCTGCGCAACGTCATGCGGAGTATCGTGGGATGTCATATCAATCTTCTTGTTCGTGTGAAAAAGCCAACGCCAGCCGGGTTGCCCGGGCTGGTTTTGCATCATACGCCCTTGATCAGGGTCAAAAAGCCGGCCGGCATACGGGTTAATACGTATCGCCGGCAACTTTTTTTCACCCTCGGACGCGCGGGATCAGACCCGTTCCAGCACCAGCGCGATGCCCTGGCCCACGCCGATGCACATGGTACAGAGCGCATAGCGGCCGCCCGTGCGGTGCAGCTGGTTGACGGCCGTCATGGCCAGGCGCGCACCGGACGCGCCCAGCGGGTGACCGAGGGCGATGGCGCCGCCGTTCGGGTTGACGCGCGGGTCGTCGTCGCGCACACCCAGCTGGCGCAGCACGGCCAGGCCTTGGGCGGCAAACGCTTCGTTCAATTCGATGACGTCGAAGTCGGCCAGGGTCAAGCCCGTCATGGCCAGCACTTTCAGGGTGGCGGGCGCGGGGCCGATGCCCATGATACGGGGCGCCACGCCGGCCGTCGCCATGGCCACGACACGGGCGCGCGGCGTCAGGCCAAAGCGGGCCGCGTTCGCCTCATCGGCCAGCAGCAGGGCCGCCGCGCCATCGTTGACGCCGGACGCGTTGCCGGCCGTGATCGTGCCGTCCGCGCGCACGACGGGTTTCAGTTTGGCCAGGGTATCGAGGGTGGTGGCGCGCGGATGCTCGTCGCAGGCAACGATGATGGGATCGCCCTTCTTCTGGGCGATACTGACAGGGCAGATTTCACTGTCGAACACGCCCGCCTGCTGCGCCGCCAGCGCCTTGACCTGGCTGGCCAAGGCGAACGCATCCTGATCAAGACGGCTGATGCCAAAATCGCTGGCCACGTTTTCCGCCGTTTCCGGCATCGAGTCGACGCCGTACCGCGCCTTCATCAAGGGGTTGATGAAGCGCCAGCCGATGGTGGTGTCTTCCATTTTCATGCCGCGCGAAAAGGCGCTGTCCGCCTTGCCCATGACGAATGGCGCACGGCTCATGCTTTCCACGCCGCCCGCGATCAGCAAGCCCGCTTCGCCGCTCTTGATGAAGCGCGCCGCGCTGCCGATGGCGTCCAGGCCCGAGCCGCACAGGCGGTTCAGGGTGGCGCCCGGCACGCTGTCGGGCAATCCCGCCAGCAAGGCGGCCATGCGCGCCACGTTGCGGTTATCCTCGCCCGCCTGGTTGGCGCAACCGTACAGCACGTCCGTGACGGCGCTCCAGTCCACGTGCGGGTTGCGCGCCATCAAGGCGCGGATGGGCACGGCGCCCAGGTCGTCGGCGCGCACGCCGGCGAGTCCGCCGCCATAGCGGCCGAATGGGGTGCGCTGGGCATCGCAGATAAACGCTGCAGTCATATTTTTTTCCTCCAAGAAATATTTATGTAGGTCGGGTTAGTGCGCAAGCACGTAAGCCGACATTGCTGGCTGCTAACGTCCATCCAGCAGTGAAACCGGCGTCAACGCCTGCAGCTGCTCAAAACTCAAGCCGTCGGCCAGTTCGACCACCGTGGCGCCGGCCGGCCCCAGGTCGAGCACGGCCAGGTCGCTGTAGATGCGGCTGACGCAGGCTATGCCCGTCAGCGGATAGGTGCAGACCTGCACCAGCTTGCTTTCACCCGTCTTGGTCAGCAATTCCATCATGACCCAGGTTTTTTTCGCGCCGATGGCCAGGTCCATGGCCCCGCCCACGGCGGGGATGGCGTCGGGCGCGCCCGTGTGCCAATTGGCCAGATCACCCGTGGCGGAGACTTGAAACGCGCCCAGCACGCAGATGTCCAGATGGCCGCCGCGCATCATGGCAAAGCTGTCGGCGTGGTGGAAGTAACTGCCGCCCGCCAGCAGAGTGACGGGCTGCTTGCCCGCGTTGATCAGGTCATAGTCTTCCTCGCCCGGCGCGGGCGCGGGGCCCATGCCGATCACGCCGTTTTCGCTGTGCAGGAGGATCTCCGCGCCGGCCGGCAAGTGGTTCGCCACCAGGGTCGGCAAGCCGATGCCCAGGTTCACGACACTGCCCTCATGGATGTCGGTCGCCACCCTGGCCGCCATCTGATCTCGATTCCATTTATTCATGTTATTTCCTTCTCAAGCTGCAGCTTTGAAGCCGGCGGGGCCGGTGGCCGTGCGCGGCACTTGCACGAGGCGCTGCACGAACAGGCCCGGCGTGACGACGTGCTCGGGGTCGATGCTGCCCAGCTCAAGCACCTCGTGCACTGAAGCAATGCTGACTTTCGCGGCCATGGCCATGATCGGGCCGAAGTTGCGCGCCGTCTTGCGATAGGTCAGGTTGCCCCAGCGGTCGCCCTGCTCCGCCTTGATCAGCGCGAAGTCGGCGTGGATCGGTGACTCGAACACATACATGCGGCCGTCGATCTCGCGCGTTTCCTTGCCCTTGGCCAGGTCCGTGCCATAGCCCGTGGGCGTGAAAAAGCCGCCGATGCCGGCGCCGGCGGCGCGGATGCGTTCGGCCAGGTTGCCCTGCGGCACCAATTCCAGTTCCAGCTTGCCCGCGCGGTACAGCGCGTCGAACACGTGGGAATCGGCCTGGCGCGGGAACGAACAGATGATCTTGCGCACCTGCCCGTTTTTCAGCAGGGCGGCCAGGCCTGTGTCGCCGTTGCCCGCATTGTTGTTGACGATGACAAGGTCGCGCGCGCCCTGGGCGATCAGACCGTCGATCAGCTCGGCCGGCTGGCCCGCGCCGCCGAAGCCGCCAATCATGACGGTGGCGCCATCGTGGATATCGGCCAGCGCGTCTAGGACGCTGGAACGCAGTTTGTCGATCATTGCCTGTCTCCTCCCAATCAAACTCATCAACCATTTGTTCGTATTGCGAACAAATATTCGTATTTAGAACTTATTCGTGAGAATATGCCTGTTCTGGGCGCTTGTCAATTTGCCGTTTTCGCCGGCGCCATGGCTATAATTGCCACCTTGCCCCATTGGAATTGCCATGACCGCACGCAGCAGCACTTCTCTTTCCACCGACGACACCGTCGATGCCGACGGCGCGCCGCGTCCCGGCGACAGCTATGTGCAATCGTTCGCGCGGGGCCTGGCCGTCTTGCGCAGCTTTGGCGCGGACGCGCCGCAGCAGACCCTGAGCGAAGTGGCGGAGCGGGCGCAGCTGACGCGCGCGGGCGCGCGGCGCATCCTGCACACTTTGCTGCATCTCGGGTATGTGGAAGCGGATGGACGGCTGTTCCGCCTGACGCCGAAGGTGCTCGACCTGGGCTATGCCTATCTGTCGTCCTTGCCCGTGTGGACGCAGGCGCAGCCGCTGCTGGAAGAATTGATGCAGACCTTGCGCCAGTCGTGCTCGGCTACCGTGCTCGACGGCGACGACATCGTGTATGTGGTGCGCCTGTCCGCGCACCGCACCATGTCGATCAACCTGGGCATTGGCAGCCGCCTGCCCGCCTACTGCACCTCGATGGGACGGGTGTTGCTGTCGGGACTGGCGCCCGACGTGCTGCGCCAACGGCTGTCGACAATGGCGCTGCTGAAGATCACGCCGGCGACCAAGGTCGATATCGACGTCTTGATGGAAGAGATTGCGCAAGTGCGGCGCCAGGGCTGGTGCCTGGTGCAGGAAGAACTGGAACAGGGCTTGATCGCCCTGGCCGCGCCCGTATTCGACCGGGCCGGCAAGGTGGTGGCGGCGATCAACGTCAGCGGCCAGACGGCGGGGCCGTCCGTGGCGCACCTGCTGGAACACAGCCTGCCGAAACTGCTCGACACGGCCAGCCGGGTCAGCGCCCTGGTGCGCGTGCAGCAGTGATTATTTTTTAAACTTGGCGCACAGGTCCGGGCGCGGCTGCGCCGGCATCGTTTGCGTCAGGTCGAACGTGCCCTGGTAGCCGGCGACGCCCTGTTCCAGGTAGCCGATGCTGCGCATGTTCAATTGCGGGTCGGCCAGCTTCAGCCAGCGGGGCACGCCGATATCCTTGCGCACATGCGCATTGCCGGCGATCAGCACCACGTCGCGCGGCGCCTGGTCGCGGATCAGCTTGGCCATCCAGATATCGCGCGCCACCTGGGCGTTGACGACACCGTTGATCATCATGTCGGGCAGCATATTGCAGCGGGCCGCCTGGGCTTCCTTCTTTTGCCCTTCCAGAATATCGGCCGGCACGGGCCCGGCCAGATACGTGGCCACCATGGCGGGCGGCATGGCCCACTGGATGCCGTCGCGCACGATGCGCGAGGCATCGGCCGGCGACAGGTTGCCGGCGACCAGGGTCAGCTGGTAGCTGATGACGAGGTCCAGCACGGGCCGGTACAAGCTCCAGTCCCAGCGCGGCTGTTCCATCACGCGGATGATGCAGTCGGGGTCGGCGCAATCGCGCGCGGCGCGCGTCAGCAGGGCCTGGTTTTCGCGGTCGAACTGCTCCATGACGATCACGGGACGCCAGCCGGCGGCCAGGCGGCGCTGCAATTCCGCCACGCGCAGGCGGTGGCCTTGCGCATTGTCATGGACTTCGCCGAGCAGCAGCACTTGCGGATTGGGCAAGGCGTCGCCTACGGGCGCGGGAGGGAGCGGTGCTCCCTTCTTCAGCAAGCCGCCGCAGGCGGCCAGCGCCAGCACGCTGCACAGCAGGGCGGCGCGCGCGCAGGCGCGGAAAATCACGGTGTTCATGTCAGCAGTATCCAAAGTGGCGATGCGCCAGATTGTACCGTCTCAGGCCGGCGCGGGTGCCTTGCGGCGCTCCAGCACTTCAAACACGGACATGCCGGCCAGCATGGCGCCGGCAAACAGCCACGCTTTCGGCTGGCCCGCCAGCAGGGACACGAGGGCGGGGCCGGGACAGAAACCGGCGATGCCCCAGCCCGCGCCAAAGGCCAGGCTGCCCAGCAGCAAGCGCCGGTCGATGCGCCGCGATGCGGGCAATTGCATGGGCTCGCCCAGGAGCGAGCTGGTACGCCGGCGCGCCAGCCAGAAGGCCGGCAGGGCCACGCCGATGGCGCCGCCCATCACCAGCGCCAGCGACGGATCCCAGGCGCCGGCCAGGTCGAGGAAACCGAGCACCTTGGCCGGGTTGCTCATGCCGGAAACGATCAGGCCCAGGCCAAAGACGAGGCCGCTCAACAGGGAAAGGATCAGCTTGCTCATAGGTGACGCAACAGATAGACGGTGAGGAAACCGGCCGCCATGAAGGCGATGGTGGCCGCCAGCGAACGCGGGGACAGGCGCGACAGGCCGCACACGCCGTGGCCGCTGGTGCAGCCGGCGCCGTAGCGCACGCCCACGCCCACCAGCAGGCCCGCCACGATCAGGGCGGGCGTGCCCGCATCGATCTGCACGGGCGGCAAGGCTTGCCACAACCGGTACAGCAGGGGCGTGCCGACCAGGCCGGCAAGAAAGGCGACACGCCAGCCCAGGTCGCCACTGCGCGGGCGCAGCAAGCCGCCGAGGATGCCGCTGATGCCGGCGATGCGGCCATTGAACAGGATCAGCAGGGCCGCAGCCAGACCGATCAGCATGCCGCCAGCCAGCGAGGCCCATGGCGTAAAGTGCTGCCAGTCGATAGTCATGGCAGGATCAGTCCGCTTCGTCGTTGAACGTGGGGCGCGGCGCGCAAAATTGCGCGTACAGCACTTGCAGCACGGCCAGCACGGGCGCGCTGGCGACGCGGTAGTAGATCTGCTTGCCGTCGCGCCGCGTGGCCACCAGCATCTCTTCGCGCAGCACGCCCAGCTGCTGCGACAGGGTCGGCTGGCCGATGCCCACTTTTTGCTCGAGGTCGCTGACGCAATGCTCGCCCTGCGATAGCTGGCACAGCAGCATCAAACGGTCGGCATTGCCCATGGCCTTGAGCAGCGAGCTGGCCTTGTAGGCCGAGCCACGCATGGCGTCGAGCGTGTATTCGGCGTGTTGTGTTGCGACTGTCTCCATCGTGCCCTCCCACAGGCGGTCATATTGAATAGCGTGCGATAAACAATATACTAATCAATATATTGTTTTCCTGCTGGCGATTCGCACAAAAAAACAACAGTGTTTTGCGGCGATAGCGTACTCATGCAAAGTGTGCGGCAACGATCATGTTTACGCTATCAAAATGACAAATATTCGTAATAAACAGGAAATAAACGTATCAAAATTGTCACGATCCATGTTGTAATGTGAGGTCAGCAGAAAAACCATGATACGCCCCCGTACAGGCGAATTGTCCGTCCATGCGCTAGCCGGTTTCGGCTGCGCCGCGCGGTGAACAACAGGGAGAGCACGATGGGAATCTATCAGCCGCTATGCGTGGCCTTGCTGGCGCTGTCGGCCAGCACGGGGAGCATGGCGGCAGTCAGCGACACGACGGCCGGCAAGCTGCAGGAAGCCGGCGAACGCGTGACGATCGATGAAAGCATCAGCTTGAATAACAATCCTGGCTGGGAAACGCCGGACTTGCCGTATGCCCGCCTGCTGGCCAGCAGCACCGCGACGGTGGCACCGCACTGGAGCACCAGTGGCGTGCGCCATGCGGCCCTGGCGCCGCCCAGGCCCATGACGGCCGCGACCGCACAGCAAACCAGCATACCGGCCGCCGTGCCGGAAGCGAGCATGTACTCGATGCTGCTGGTGGGATTGGGCCTGCTGGCCTTGAGCCTGCACGGCGAAAAACAGGAAAAATTCGACAACTGACGGCGCCTGCGCTGGCAAGTGCGCTGCTGCAAAACATTCCGCCTCGTGCGGAATGTTTTTTTTGTGTCGCCATCATTTGTCCAGCAAGCGGCAGACCCGTTCGATATTGCCCACCGGAATGCCCGACTTCAGGGCTCGCGCGATGCAGCCCGCCTTGTCCGGGCCCGAGGCGGACATGAGCACGAAGGCCGTCACCACCACGCTGATGGCGACGAGCACGATCAAGACGCCCTTGACGATATCCCAGTTCATGGCGTTTCCATGGAGGACATCAGTGCTCCTTGGCAAATGAGGATATGCTGGCCGCATCCGCTCCGTTCAGCAGCACATATAATTTTTGCATGGTGGCCCAGTTGCGCGAGGTGACGCCGTCGCCCAGCAGCACGCCCAGTGCCGCCACCACCTTGCTGGCCAGCACGCCATCGGGACACCAGGCATACGCGGCCCACCGGCCCAGCGCCAGCGCTTCCGGCTGCCACGACTGCTGCAGGAGCGGCGTCAGACGCTGCACGTCGGCTGGATTGTTCAGCACCAAGGTCAGCAGGCGTGCCGCATCGGCCGCCGGCGCCAGGGTGTTTTGTTCGACCAGTTCGGCAAACTGGCTGGCCGACAGCACCGTCACCCTGGCCGCCACGCCCAGTTTCAGCACCAGCGCTTCTTCGATGCGGGAAGCGGCCTCGGCCGGCGCCACCGCGCCCCCGTCATACACGACATTGCCGCTGTTGAGTACCGTACGCACCTGCGCAAAACCGAGGTCGCTCAGCAGCTTGCGCAGGTCGGCCATGGCTACGCGCTTGGCGCGGCCCACATTGATCCCGCGCAAAAACGCCACTTGCTGACTGTTTTCTATCTGTGCCATGTCATCTCCTTGACTATGCCTGGCTGCTGGTACTTTCCGGCAACGGCGTCACCGTGGGCAGGCGTAGCAGGAACGTCGCGCCCTGCCCCAAGGTGCTGCTGACCGTGATGGTGCCGCCAAACTGCTTGGCAATCAAGTTGAACACGATATTCAAGCCCAGTCCCGTGCCGCCCTGCCCGCGCCGCGTGGTGACAAACGGATCGAACACGCGGTCGAGCATGTCGGGCGCGATGCCGCGGCCGTTGTCGCGCACCTGCATGGCGATAGCGTCGCCGTCGCGGCGCACGCCGATATGGATATTGCCGGCCGTGTCCGCATCGAAGGCGTGCTCGACGCAGTTCAACACGAGGTTGGTCAGCACCTGCGCCAGCGCGCCCGGATAGCTGTCGAGCATGATGTCGGGCGGGCAATCGATATCGATGCTGATGCGCGTCTTTTTCAGGGTCGGCTGCAGGCTCGAGATCACCTCGCCGATATAGTCGCGCAATTCGAACAAACGGCGCGCCTCGCTGACCTGGTCGACGGCGATCTGCTTGAAGCTGTGGATCAGATGCGCGGCGCGGTAGGCATTGTTCATGATCAGCCGCGCGCTTTCGCCGGCCGTTTCCAGGTAGCGCACGATGTCGGTCTTCTTCACGCTGCCGCCTGCCACCGCCGTGCTGATGGCATCGGTGGCCTCCTTCAGCACCGAGGCGCTGGTCAGCGCGATGCCGACCGGGGTGTTGATTTCATGCGCCACGCCCGCCACCAGGCTGCCCAGCGAGGCCAGGCGTTCCGACTGCAGCAACGATTCCTGCGCGCGGCGCAGCTCGTCCATGGCCTGCGCCGTTGCCTGCTGCGAGCGGCGCGCCATGTCTTCCGCCTCGCGGCTGCCCTCGATGATGGACTTGAGCTTGCGCTGCACGGCATTGAAGCCGCGGATCACGTCGCCCAGTTCGTCGCGCCGGTTTTCCGGCAGCTCTTCGACCTCGTCGCTGCCGCGCGTGGCCAGGTCGAACAAACCGTCGCGCAACTGTTTCAGTGGCCCGAAGACGATGCGCAGGCTCAGCGCCAGGGCGCCCACGAGGATGATGTCAAGCAGCAACACTTCCAGTACCTTGCGCCGCACTTCGCTGCGCAAGGCCGCATCGATCTGCGCGCGGCTGAAATTGACGATGACCTTGCCGACGATCACCGGCTTGCCGCCCGTGGCCGCCGCCACGGCGTCGCGGAACACGAGCGGCGCCTCGACGGGCGTGCCGCCCATGGCCACGTCCGCCTCCAGCGGCACCAGGGTGCCGGCCGCGTCGCGCACTTCGCCGGCGAACAAACCGACCGAGGCGTCATAGACGCGGATGCCGACCAGTTCCGGCGGCAGCATTTCGGCCGCCACGATGCTGTCGACCTTGGATTTATCGAGGTCCCACAGGGCGGACGGCAAGCTGGTCTGCAAGCGCGTGAGCACGCCGCTGCGCAGGCGCGCGCTGCCCGATTCGAGTTCCTTGCTCAAGGTATATTGGGTATAGCTGCCGGAAATGCCCAGCACCAAGGTGACGATCACGACAAAAAGCAGGGTCAGCCGGACTTGGATACTCACCATCTATCAACACTCCCCGGGCCAGGCCAGCCGCCAGCCCGCGGCGCGGGCGCAGATACGTCAGCAATGCAAGGGCCTGATTCAAATGTACGGTATGACATGCTTATTGGCAAGATTTACAGCATTCCCAGTTTCGATAGAGACTTTGATGCAGGTTGAGACATTGCGTCATGGCAATGGTAATATCCCGCAATCATCTAAGGAGTCGTCATGGCGGTCACGCATCAACATCTACCCCTGGAACAAGTTCGTCCCGGCATGATCTTGTCGGATGTCTTGCTCGATGCGCATGGACAAGTGCTGCTGCCGCAAGGCGCGGTTTTGACGGAAAACATGCTGGCCCTGATGCCCCGCCACAACATCGACATGCTGCCGATCCAGGCGCCGCCCCCGTCGCCGGAAGAAATCGCCGCGCAGCAAGCGGCCGACAGCGAACGGCTGGCCTACCTGTTCCGCAAGCATGACCCGGACGATCCTCTCGATGCGGCCACCACCTTGCTGCGCAACTATGTCACGGCTTACCGCCTGGGCACGGGAGAGGCCGCATGAGCACCCAGCTGACGCTCGACGATATCGTCGCCCACCTCGATGACCTGCCTTCGCTGCCCGCCGTCGTCATGGAATTGCTCAACAGCATAGACCAGGAGGACGTCGATATTTCCGTGCTGGCCAAAAAAGTGTCGTATGACCAGGCGCTGACGGCAAAAACCCTGCGCCTGGCCAACTCATCGCACTATGGCCTGCAAGTGAAGGCCACCACCATCCAGCAGGCGATCACCTACCTGGGCTTCCAGACCACGCGCAGCCTGATCACCTCGGCCGCCATCACGGGCTGCTTCCCGGAAGGCCGCTGCCCCGGTTTCGACGACAAGGCCTTCTGGCGCCACTCGGTGGCGACGGCCGCCTGCGCCAAGGTACTGGCGCGGCAGATCCGCTTCAACCAGGATTACGCCTTCACGGCCGGCTTGCTGCACAACATCGGACGGCTGGTGCTGGTCAGCAGCTTTCCCGCGCACTACGCGCAAGTCATCGCTTACCAGGCCGCGCACGATTGCAGCCTGCTGGAAGCGGAGCAAACCGTGCTGGGCGTGGACCACGTGCAGGCGGCCGTGGCCCTGGCCGAACACTGGAATTTTTCCGACACCATGCGCCTGGCGCTGGGCAACTACCTGCAGCCGGAAACGCCGGGGGCAGGCTTTCTCGCGTCGCTGATCCATGTGGCCAATGCGATTGTTTGCGCGCTCGACCTGGCGCAGGCGGGCGACGACATGGTGCCGCGCGTCTCGCCGGTGGCCTGGGATGCGCTGGGCCTGAGTGAAGACGCGTATCTGCAGCTGTTCCGCGAAACGGAACTGCGCTACGACGAAATCACCTCGGCACTGCTGAGCTAATCAAGATCCTCACATGGCCGCAAATGCAAACGGCTCTCGCTGCGAAGCGAAAGCCGTTATGGGTACTGCGATACATCGATGTTACCCGGTCCATGCTGCCCGGTCCACGCCAGCCTGTTGCCGCCAGCAGCTACGCAAGCGGCACAGTCAGCGCGCAACCGCCACATCAGTGCGCGTAATTCGATTCTTGCGCATCGCCGCGGTCTTCCGCTTTGGGACGGCCCTGAGCGTCGGACAGACGATACTTGGTGCGGCGGTCGCCCATCAAGTCGCGCAGGTCGCGGATGCTCATGCCCGTCACTTCGTGCATACGGATCAGCAGCGAGGCGCCGACCGGCAAGCGGTGGTGGCGGATCTTGCTGATGACCGGTGGCGCCACTTCAAGCAGGCGCGACAGGGCTGCATCGTTCTTCAGCTGCATCTTGCTCAGCAGAATATCCAGCAGGTGGTTCGGGTTGTAACTCTCTTGCGATGCTAATGCATGATGTGCCATGATTTTTCCTCGTCTGGTGAATGTAGAAAATAATGCCGATACGAACTTAAGGCTGGCTTAGAGTGTGTAAATAAACGTTTTTTCAACTTATTCAGCCTTCCCCCGCCCTTTTCCTTATCGCACTGCCCGCACAGGACTCGCACAGCCACGCCCAGCCAACGTACGCAACTTGCCGCGTGAGTAAAAGCACTGCAACCCACCAAAATGAATTGCATATAAGGCAATATACTAGTCCAAACACGCAGCATCTGCGCCTCGCGCAAACTTCCTGATTGTTAAATATCAATCAAGCTGCTGGTTGGCTTGGCAACGATGCTATTTCAACACATTAGGATGCCAGCGGGCGCACACAAGGCTTTGCAGCAACTTGTTACAAATCAATGGTGCCGCACAGCAATAAATGCTTTTCAGCATCGCCGTCCCGGGCGCCTTGTTCACACCGCAACCTTGCCGGCAAGATCAGCACGACATGGCCCGTGCCGGCGATTTACGCTAAACTATGGCCTGAACTTGCAGCGAGCCTGCCACCGGGCAGCCAGAGGCGCCCGGCCGGTCATCCACCGCGCCCGACCCTGAGCGGCCCCCTGCGCCGCAGCATCCTGCCCACCCATCTTGTTTGCCGCCACATTTACCGATAAGCGCCTGACTCCATGCAGAAAAAAGTATTCATTAAAACCTTCGGCTGCCAGATGAACGAGTATGACTCGGACAAGATGGCCGACGTGCTGGGCGCCTCCGATGGCCTGGTGCGCACCGATACGCCGGAAGACGCCGACGTCATCCTGCTCAACACCTGCTCCGTGCGCGAAAAGGCGCAGGAAAAAGTGTTTTCCGACCTGGGCCGTCTGCGCGAGCTGAAACTGGCCAAGCCGCACCTCCTGATCGGCGTGGGCGGCTGCGTGGCCTCGCAGGAAGGCGACGCCATCGTCAAGCGCGCGCCGTATGTCGACATGGTGTTCGGCCCGCAAACCCTGCACCGCCTGCCGCAGATGATCGAACTGCGCCGCGCCAGCGGCGATGCGCAAGTGGACATCAGCTTCCCGGAAATCGAAAAGTTCGACCACCTGCCGCCGGCCAAGGTGGAAGGCGCTTCGGCCTTCGTCTCCATCATGGAAGGCTGCAGCAAATATTGCAGCTACTGCGTCGTGCCCTACACGCGCGGCGAGGAAGTGTCGCGCCGCTTCGAGGACGTGCTGACGGAGGTGGCGGGCCTGGCCGCCCAGGGCGTCAAGGAAATCACCCTGCTGGGGCAAAACGTGAATGCCTACCGGGGCGCGATGGAAGGCGGCGAGATCGCCGACTTCGCCCTGCTGCTCGAATACGTGGCCGACATTCCCGGCATCGAACGCATGCGCTTCGTCACCAGCCACCCGAAGGAATTCACGCAGCGCCTGATCGACGCCTACGCGAAGATCCCGCAGCTGGTCGACCACCTGTATCTGCCGGCGCAGCACGGTTCCGACAAGATCCTCGGCGCCATGAAGCGCGGCTACACGGGCCTCGAATACAAGTCCATCATCCGCCGCATCCGCGCCGTGCGTCCGAACATGGCCATTTCGTCCGACTTCATCGTCGGTTTCCCCGGCGAGACCCAGGCCGACTTCGACGCCATGATGAAGCTGATCGCCGACGTCGGCTTCGACAACAGCTACAGCTTCATCTTCAGCAAGCGCCCCGGCACGCCGGCCGCCAGCCTGGAAGACGACACGCCGCACGATGTGAAACTGGCCCGGCTGCAGCAGCTGCAGGCGGCCATCGACGCCAACACGCGCAAATACAGCCTGGCCATGGTGGGCACGGTGCAAACCATCCTCGTCGAAGGCCGCTCGAAGAAGGACACCAATGACAGCGAGCTGCAAGGCCGCACGGAAAACAACCGCGTGGTCAATTTCGACGCCGGCGCAGATGCGCTGAAGCTGGTCGGCCAGCTGGTCAACGTGCGCATCACCGAAAGCCATTCCTACACCTTGCGCGGCGAACTCGTCGCCAGCGCACCCGCATTGAAAAGAGCCAGTTGAAAACCAAAGCCCCGATACAGCCGCATTACTTCATCCCCGAGCCGCTGGACAACACGCGCCTGGCGCACCTGTGCGGCCCGCTCGATGAAAACCTGCGCCAGATTTCCGCCGCCCTCGACGTGACGATCTTCCGCCGCGGCGAGAAATTCATCGTCGGCGGCAGCAATGCCGAACGCGCCGTGGAAATCCTCGAGCAGTTCTACGCCATCGCCAACAAGGTCGTGCCGCTGGAAGAAGTGCAATTGGCCCTGGTGGAACAGCGCGCGGGCCTGTCCGCCGCCTCCGAACACCACGCCAACGCGCCTGCCAGCACTTTTGTGGAACCGGACATCGCCAGCCCCGTGCTGAAAACCCGGCGCTCCGACCTGCGCGGACGCACGCCGCACCAGATCGCCTATTTGCGCGACATCCTCGAACACGACATCAGCTTTGGCGTGGGTCCGGCCGGCACAGGCAAGACGTATCTCGCCGTCGCCTGCGCCGTCGACGCGCTCGAACGCGACGCCGTCAAGCGCATCATCCTGACGCGCCCGGCCGTCGAAGCGGGCGAGCGCCTGGGCTTTTTGCCGGGCGACCTGGCGCAAAAGGTCGACCCGTACCTGCGTCCCCTGTACGACGCGCTGTACGACTTGCTGGGCTTTGACCGCACGCAAAAGCTGTTTGAAAAACAGGTGATCGAGATCGCTCCGCTGGCCTACATGCGCGGGCGCACCCTGAACCACGCCTTCGTCATCCTCGACGAGGCGCAGAACACCACCGTCGAACAGATGAAGATGTTTTTGACGCGCATCGGCTTCGGCAGCAAGGCCGTGGTGACGGGCGACGTCACGCAGGTCGACCTGCACAAGAGCCAGACCAGCGGCCTGATCGACGCCGTGCACGTGCTCAAGGATGTGCGCGGCATCGGCTTCACGCAATTTAACAGCACCGACGTGGTGCGCCATCCGCTGGTGGCGCGCATCGTCGACGCCTATGAAACGGCGCAGGCGGCCAATGCCGACGCCGCCCAGTTACTCCCCTTGTTGAAACCAGCCGCCGCCAAAAATGTCCGAAAAAAATAAACTGTCCTTGTCCGTGCAATACCCGGACACCCGCCTGGCAACCCTGATCACGCGCCCGAAAGTGCGCCGCTGGGTCAAGGCGGCCCTGTTCGCCCCGGCCGAATTCACCATCCGCTTCGTCGACGAGGAAGAAGGCCGCAGCCTGAACCGCGACTACCGCGAAAAGGACTACGCCACCAACGTGCTGACGTTCGCCTACAACGAAGGCGAAGAGCTGCATGACGACGAGCCGACGCGCGCCGACATCATCCTGTGCACGGACGTGCTGGAAAAGGAAGCGGCCGAGCAGAAGAAGAGCGTGGAAGAGCACACGGCCCACCTGATCGTGCATGGCGTGCTGCACGCGCAGGGCTACGACCACATGGTCGACGAGGAAGCGGCGGAGATGGAAGGCCTGGAGACGGAGATCCTGGCCGGGCTGGGGATTGCCGATCCCTACCAGGCTTGAGCCTGGCCCCGTCAACCGCGATCGCCTCCAGGCAGCAGTGCGCGCCATGCCACTGCCGCCATTGCCACGCTGGCCAAATGCCGGCGTGCGCCCCTGCCCCATGACTGCCCCCTGAAATATATCGTCGCGGCTTGATTCAATTGCCAAAACGCAACGATATAATACGGTCTTGCCATATTCGCCATATTCATAAAAAAGAATTGGCGATTCCACCAGGCAAAGATCTTCCATTCACGCAAGAGGAATGGATCAACTAACCATCCGAACCCAGGGAGTCATTTCAGCATGCGTCACGCCAAGATTCTGTTTGCCTTTTTGTCCGCCATCGCCCTTTCCGCCTGCTCCACCGTCGCGCCGCCCTACACCCCGTCGATGGACAACGTCCAGACACTCAAAAATAGCGCCGGCAGCCAGGCAAAGGTGGGGGTTTTCGCCGCACAGAAAAAGGCCGATGCCCCGCTGTCCATGCGTGGCGCGTCCCTGGCCTCGCCGTATGAGAAGTCCTATTCCGTGTATGTGGCCGAGGCGCTGAAACAGGAACTGAGCCTGGCAAACAAGCTGGCGCCGGATGCCGATATCGAAATTTCCGGCACCCTGCTGCAAAATGAATTCGACGCGTCGGGCTTCAGCACCGGCACGGCCATGCTGGAAGCGCGCTTCATCGTCAAGAAAGCCGGCAAGGTGCGCTATGACCAGATCAAGACAGCCAGCCATGAATGGCCATCCTCGTTTGCCGGCGCCATCGCGCTGCCGCGCGCCATGCAGGAATACACGGTCGTCGTGCAGAAACTGCTCGCCCAGCTGTATCAGGACAAGGACTTCAACAACAGCCTGCAATAAGCCGGCGTCCCCCTACTTCACGAAATCCTTATCACATGGCTATTACCAAACTTCTTGCAACGCTTGCCGTTGCCATCGCCCTGGTGGGCTGCGCCCATCCCATGGTCATCACGCCCAACCTCGCCGGCATCGAACGCCCCGATACCGCACGCCCGGTCAAGAAAAATGTCGCGTACTACATCAGCGACACGCTGCGCCAAACCGAAGTCACCACTGGCGGCGGCGGTGGCGACAAGGTCAGCTATTTCCCCTACCGCGACATGGAGCTGTCGCTGTACAAAATGCTGTCGAATGTCTTTGGCGAAGTCACCACGCTGAAAAGCCCGGCTGACCAGGAAGCCATGGCGCGTCACCAGATCGTGTATGTCGTGACGCCGCAGCTGTCGACCAGTTCTTCGTCGGACAGCGCCTTCACCTGGCCGCCGACCCGGTTCAACGTCGACCTGACCTGCAACATCAGCGATGCCAGCGGCAAGGAAATCGTGTCGAAGAAAGTCGTCGGCGTGGGCGAAGGAGAATTCAGCGAATTCAAGAAAGACCACGCCATCACCGGCAAACGGGCGCTGACGGATGCCATGCTCAAGATGCAGCAAGCCCTGCTGGACGAACCCATCCTGCGCAATTAAATCCGCATGGCCATGGCAGGCATGCCAAAATGCCTGCCATTCCATACAACGCAACAAGGACACAGCATGGGCACTTGGGCCACCGACGCCTTCGGCAACGACTACGCTATGGATTGGGCGCAGGATTTGCACGAATATAAAACACTGGAACTGGTCGAGACGACGCTCGACAACGTCATCGACAGCCAGGAAGCGGCACTGGAAGCGCCGTTCGCCGCCGAGGCGCTGGCCGCGCTGGAAGTCATCGCGCGCCTGCTGGGAAAACCGGGCGAGGACGACCCGGCCACGGCGGAAGTCGATGAATGGGTGGCCGCCTGCAAGAAGAAGGTCACGCCGCCGCTGCTGGACAAGGCGCGCCTGGCCTTCGACAGGATCGCGGCCGAGACCTCGGAACTGCGCCAGCTGTGGCAGGACAGCGGGCACTTTGCCGACTGGCAAGCCGACGTGGCGCACTTGCGCGCGCGCGTGCTGGGCCCGGAAGCGGCGTAAAAGATCGCGCAACGGCGCACTTCAACGTATTAAATTTGCATCAAAAGCGGGGAAATCCGGTATTCCCCCACTTTTGGTGTATCCTATATCCCTTCGCAACAACGGCTCACGCCTCCTATGCCCGAGCACCCTAGTGGCGTCAGAACTGACGTCAAGCCCCACCGGTCACTGTTTGAACGCCTGACCGCACTCATTTCCCCCGAGCCAGAGAACCGTGCAGAATTGCTCGAAGTTCTACACGATGCGCATGAACGCAAGCTGATCGACGCCGACGCCCTGTCGATGATCGAAGGCGTGTTCCAGGTGTCGGATCTCTGTGCGCGCGACATCATGATTCCCCGTTCGCAAATGGATGTCATCGACATCAGCAAGCCGATCGAGGAATGGATGCCGGAAGTCCTGTCCACCGCCCACTCGCGCTTCCCCGCGATCGAAGGCGAGCGCGACAAGGTCATCGGCATCCTGCTGGCGAAAGACTTGCTGCGTTATTACGCAGAAGAAACTTTCGACGTGCGTGACATGCTGCGCCCCGCCATCTTCATCCCCGAATCGAAACGCCTGAATGTGCTGCTGCGCGATTTCCGCGCCAACCACAATCACATGGCCATCGTCGTCGATGAATACAGCGGCGTCGCCGGCCTGATCACCATCGAAGACGTGCTGGAACAGATCGTCGGCGACATCGAGGACGAATACGACTTCGACGAAGCGGAGGACAATATCCTCTCGCTCAAGGAAGGCCAGTTCGGCCCCCGCTGGCGCGTCAAGGCGCTGACCGAGATCGAACAGTTCAACGAAGAAGTGGGCAGCCACCTGGTGGACGACGACGTCGACACCATCGGCGGCCTAGTTTCGAAGTACCTGGGCCGCATGGCGCACAAGGGCGATATTTTCGACCTGGGCAATTTGCGCTTCGAGGTGCTGCGCGCCGATGCGCGCCAGGTGCACGTGCTGCTCGTCGAGCGCCTGCCCAATGTGCCGGAACTGGAACTCTGACATGCGCGTGCTGTAAATGCGTTTCAGACGCGCCGACCCCAACGCCCCCGCCAAACCGCCCCGCAGCATGTGGGCGCGCATGCTGACTGCCGCCATCGCCGGCGCCGTCGCGGTGCTGGCGTTCGCCCCTTTCGGCTACTGGCCGCTGCAAATCCTCAGCCTGGGCGTGCTGTTCTACCAGGTGCTGCGCGCGGCGAACGTCAAGGCCGGCGCGCTGATCGGCTGGGCCTACGGCTTCGGCTGGTGCGCGGCCGGCACGCACTGGCTGTATATCTCCATGCATCGCTATGGCGACATGGCCGCGCCGATCGCCGCCGTCGCCGTGGCCCTGCTGGCCCTCTTGATGGCCATCTACGTGGCCCTGGCCATGGGCGCGGCCGCCTGGCTGCGCCAGCGCTGGGTGCTGTCCCTGCCCGCCATGACCCTGCTGGTATTGCCGGCCACATGGACCCTGTTCGAATGGACGCGCGGCTGGCTGTTTACGGGTTTTCCGTGGCTGGCCACCGGCTACGCCCACAATACCAGCCCGCTGGGCGGCTTTGCGCCCATCGTCGGATCGTACGGCCTGGGCTGGCTGGCGGCGCTGTCCGCTGGCGCCCTGCTGCTGCTCACGCACCGCACGCGCTGGAGCGCGCTGGGCGGCGTGGTCGTCCTGTACGCGGCCGGCATCGGCCTGCAATACGTGAACTGGACCCATCCGGTCGGGCGCCCGATCACGGTGCGCCTGCTGCAGGGCAATGTGCCGCAGCAGCAGAAATTCGACCCCGGCTTCGTGCTGGGCGCCCTGCAGATGTATCAGAGCGCCATCACCAGTGCGCCGGCCGACCTGATCGCCACGCCGGAAACAGCCGTCACCGTGCTGCCGCACCAGCTGCCGCCCGGCTATCTGGATAGCCTGGCGACGTATGCGCAGCAGACGGGCAGCACGATCCTGGTCGGCATGCCCGTGCTCGACGAGCAGCAGCGCTTCTACAACGCGGCCCTGGGAATTTCCCCCAACGGCACAGGCGGTCCCTACTACCAGTACCGCAAGCACCACCTGGTGCCGTTCGGCGAATTCGTGCCGCCCGGCCTGCACTGGTTCGTCGCCATGATGGCCATCCCGCTGGGCGACATGGGCCGCGGCGCCGAGGTGCAGGCGCCGCTGCCCGTGCGCGACCAGCTGGTGCTGCCGAATATCTGCTACGAAGATTTGTTTGGCGAGGAAATCGCCGGCCAGCTGGCCAGCGCCCACCGCCACGGCAAGCAGTCGGCGTCCGTACTGCTCAATATCTCGAACCTGGCCTGGTTCGGCGACTCGATCGCCATCCCCCAGCATCTGCAGATTTCGCAGATGCGCAGCCTGGAAACGGGCCGTCCCATGCTGCGCTCGACGAACACGGGCGCCACCGCCGTCATCGACGGCAAGGGCGTGGTGCAAAGCCTGCTGCCGCCGGAACAGCAAGCTACGCTGGCGGCCAAGGTGCAAGGCATGGGCGGCATGACGCCATACATTCTGTACGGCAACAAACTGGTGCTGGCCCTGGCCGCGCTGGCCCTGCTGACGGCCTTCCTGCTGTCGCGCGCCGCCCGCCGCGGCCGCGCTGCGCAGCAATAAGCGGTCGATATTGCCCGAAGAGTCACAGTGGGCCCGTAAAAACCGCTAAAATTAGCAAAACCCCGGCCCGGACGCGCTTGTTAGCAGCGTGCGGGCTTCAAGCAAACCTTAACAGCGCGCAGCCTCCCGCGCGGCGAACTCATACGATGCTCACATTTCAACAAATTATCCTGACCTTGCAAACCTATTGGGACAAGCAAGGTTGCGCCCTGCTCCAGCCTTACGACATGGAAGTCGGCGCCGGCACCTTCCACACCGGTACCTTCCTGCGCGCCATCGGCCCGGAACCGTGGCGCGCCGCGTATGTGCAGCCTTCGCGCCGTCCGAAGGATGGCCGCTATGGCGAAAACCCGAACCGCATGCAGCACTACTACCAGTACCAGGTGGTGCTCAAGCCCGCGCCGGAAAACATCCTCGACCTGTATCTGGGTTCGCTGGCCGCGCTGGGCCTGGACCTGAAGCAGAATGACGTGCGCTTCGTCGAAGACGACTGGGAAAGCCCGACCCTGGGCGCCTGGGGTCTGGGCTGGGAAGTCTGGCTGAACGGCATGGAAGTGACGCAATTTACCTACTTCCAGCAAGTGGGCGGCCTCGATTGCAAGCCCGTGCTGGGCGAAATCACCTACGGCATCGAACGTCTGGCCATGTACCTGCAAGGCGTGGAAAACGTGTATGACCTGGTGTGGACCGAGTGGGAAGAAAACGGCACCACGAAAAAACTGACCTATGGCGACGTCTTCCACCAGAACGAAGTGGAACAATCGACCTACAACTTCGAACACGCGAATACGGACCTGCTGTTCGAACAGTTCGGCAACTACGAAGCGGAAGCGAAGCGTCTGATCGAGCTGCAACTGACCCTGCCCGCTTACGAGAAGATCATGAAGGCCTCGCACAGCTTCAATATGCTCGATGCGCGCGGCGCCATCTCGGTGACGGAACGCGCCGCCTACATCGGCCGCGTGCGCACCCTGTCGCGCCTGGTGGCGCAAGCGTATTACGACTCGCGCGAACGCCTCGGCTTCCCGATGCTGCCCGCCGCAGACCAACCCGCCGCCGCTTGATCGCCTAGCTCATACACCGCCGTACCAGACAAGAACACCATGAACCAAACACTGCTCATCGAACTGCTGACCGAAGAACTGCCGCCGAAAGCGCTGGCCAAACTGGGCGCCGCCTTCACGGCCGGCATCGTCAACGGCCTGAAAGCGCGCGACTTCCTCGAAGCCGACAGCGTCGCCACCAGCTACGCCTCGCCGCGCCGCCTGGCCGTTTCCATCACCAACGTGCGCGAAGTCTCGCCCGACAAATCGATCCGCGAAAAAGTCCTGCCCGTCTCCGTGGCGCTGGACGCGAACGGCAACGGCACGCCGCCGCTGGCCAAGAAACTGGCCGCGCTGGGTTTTCCCGAGCTAACGGTGGCCGAGCTGGAACGCGCCGCCGACGGCAAGGCTGAAAGCTTCTTCTACACCTACACGGCGCCGGGCAGCCAGCTCGCCACGGGCGCGCAGGCGGCCTTGACGGAATCGGCCGCCAAGCTGCCGATTCCAAAACTGATGAGCTACCAGCGCCCGAACGGCACCACCGTGCAATTCGTGCGCCCGGCCCACAGCCTGATCGCCCTGCACGGCATCAATATCCTGCCGTTGACCCTGCTGGGTCTGACAGCCGGCCGCACCACCCTGGGCCACCGCTTCCTCACCGACGGCGAACCGATCACCATCGCGCACGCGGAAAACTATGCGCCGTCGCTGATTCTCAACGCCAGCGTCATCGCCAGCAACGAGGAACGCAAGGAGCGCATCCGCGCCCAGCTGCTGGAAAAAGCCGGTGCCGACCTGGTGCTGATGCCCGAAGCGCTGCTCGATGAAGTGACCGCCCTGGTCGAATGGCCGGTCGTGTACGAGTGCCACTTCGAGGAAGAATTCCTGGCCGTGCCGCAGGAATGCCTGATCCTGACCATGCAGACGAACCAGAAGTATTTCGCCCTGACCGACAGCGAAGGCAAGCTGCGCTCGCGCTTTTTGATCGTCTCGAACATCGAGACGGACACGCCTGAACACATCATCGGCGGCAACGAGCGCGTCGTGCGCCCGCGCCTGTCCGACGCCAAGTTCTTCTTCGAGCAGGACAAGAAGAAAACCCTGGCATCGCGCCTGCCGCTGCTGGCCAACGTCGTCTACCACAACAAGCTGGGCACGCAAGCGGCCCGCACAGAGCGCGTCAAGTCGCTGGCCGGCGCCATCGCCGCCAAGCTGGGCTACGACGTGGCGCTGGCCGAGCGGGGCGCCCTGCTGGCCAAGGCCGATCTGCTGACCGACATGGTGGGCGAATTCCCCGAACTGCAAGGCATCATGGGCACGTATTACGCGCGTCACGATGGCGAGCAGGAAGAAGTGGCGCTGGCCGCCTCGGAACACTACCAGCCACGCTTTGCCGGCGACGCCCTGCCATCGACCGCCACCGGCACCGCCGTGGCGCTGGCCGACAAGCTCGAAACCCTGGTCGGCATCTGGGCCATCGGCCTGGCGCCGACGGGCGACAAGGACCCGTTCGCGCTGCGCCGCCACGCGCTGGGCGTGCTGCGCATGCTGCTGGAAAAACGCCTGCCCCTGTCGATCCAGGGCTTGCTGGCCGATGCGGCCGCGCAGTTCGCAGCCGTTCCCGGCTTCAAGGACCCGGTCGCGGACGTCACCACCTTCATGCTCGACCGCCTGCGCGGCATCCTGCGCGAGCGCGGTTTCTCGCCGAATGAAATCGAAGCCGTCGTGGCGCAGAACCCGGATCGGCTGGACGACATCGTGCAGCGCCTGGAAGCCGTGCAGGCGTTTGCCGCCTTGCCGGAAAGCGCCTCGCTGGCCGCCGCCAACAAGCGCATCACGAACATCCTGAAAAAGAACGAGGAAGCCGTGAGCCAGGTCGCCGCCGGCGGCGTCAACGTGGCGCTGCTGCAGGACGAAGCGGAGAAAAAACTGGCCGCCGCCGTCTCGCGCGTGCAGCCGGAAGTCGACGCGGCCTTCGCCAAGGGCGATTTCACCAGCACCCTGCAAACCCTGGCGCAGCTGCGCGACGATGTCGATGGCTTCTTCAACGACGTGATGGTGATGGCCGAGGATGTCGCCCTGCGCAACAACCGCCTGGTCTTGCTGTCGTCCTTGCACGGCATGATGAACCGCGTGGCCGACATTTCCAAGCTGGCGGCATAATGGGTACTCCGGCGCTGAAACTGATTATTCTCGACCGCGACGGCGTCATTAATCATGACTCGCCGGACTTCATCAAGTCGCCGGCCGAATGGCTGCCGATCCCCGGTTCGCTCGAAGCGATCGCCCGCCTGAACCAGGCCGGCTATCGCGTTATCGTCGCCTCGAACCAGTCGGGCATCGCGCGCGAATACTTCGACATGACGGTGCTGAACGCGATCCACCAGAAGATGCACACCCTGGCGCAGCAGGTGGGCGCCGACATCGACGCCATCTTCTTTTGCCCGCATGCGGGCGCGGACAATTGCGACTGCCGCAAGCCGAAACCGGGCATGTTCCATGAAATCTCGCAGCGCTACAACACCAGCCTGAGAGGCGTGCCCACCGTCGGCGATTCGCTGCGCGACCTGCAGGCCGGCTTCATCAGCGGCTGCGTGCCCTACCTGGTCTTGACGGGCAAGGGCGAAAAAACCAACGAGACGGGTGGCCTGCCGCCTGGCACCCAGGTCTTCCCCGATCTGGCCGCCGTCGTGAACCACCTGCTCAAGGCGCCCGCCGCACCGGCGCCCACCGTGGCATTCAGTATTTAATCTTCGGAGAACCGCATTGCGTAATATTTCCCTGTTCCTGCGATCCCTGCTGTTCATGATCATCATGATCGTAGCCACCATCGTCTGGGCCTGCGTGTGCTTTTTTGCCGCGCCATTGAGCTACAACAAGCGCTATTGGGTCACTTCGCGCTGGAACGTGTTTATCCTGTGGTGTGCCAAGGTCATTTGCGGCATCCGCTATGAAGTCAAGGGCGCCGAGAACTTCCCCGACGCGCCGGCCATCGTGCTGTCGAAACACCAGTCGGCATGGGAAACCATCTTCTTGCTGCCCAGCCTGCCCCGTCCGCTCGTGTATGTGTTCAAGAAGGAGATTTTGTACATTCCCTTCTTCGGCTGGGCCATGGCGCTGCTGCGCATGATCCCCATCGACCGCAAGCAGGGCAAGCATGCGTTCAAGAGCGTCGTCGCGCATGGCAAGCGCCGCCTGGCCGATGGCCAATGGATTATCATGTTCCCTGAAGGTACCCGCATTCCCGTGGGTCAGGCAGGCAAGTACAAGAGCGGCGGCACGCGTCTGGCCATCGCCACGGGCGCCGTGGTGGTGCCGATTGCGCACAATTCAGGCGAGTGCTGGCCCAAGCAGTCATTCCTCAAACGCCCGGGGCTGATCACCGTCTCGATAGGCAAACCGATTTCGCCGGAAGGGCAAACCCCGGACAGCATGATGCAACAGGTGGAAAATTGGATAGAATCAGAAATGCGCGTCATTTCGCCTCACGCCTACAACGCTGGCTAGACGGCATCAGCGCGGTCATCCAGGAGCCGACACTGCGCCAGCAGATGAAGACCATCAAGGTCGGCGACCAGCAACTGGATTTGTTCGCGCATGACGTCTCGACCAGCACGACCCCGGCGGTGCGCCCCACGGCACCGCCAGCGCCGCCCGTGGTGGCGCCGGTGCAGCTTGCGCCACCGCCCGCCCCCCCCATCGCTCGTCCCGCCCCGCCTCCCCTGCCTTCCCCGCCACGCACCGCCGACGGCCCGCCGCTGCGCCAGCTGCAGCTGGGCAGCCACCTCGTCGAATTCGCCCTGCGCCGCTCCACGCGCCGTTCCATCGGCTTCATGATCGACGACAACGGCTTGCGCGTGACCGCCCCAAAGCGCGTCACCCTGGCCGAAATCGACAACGCCATCCGCGCCAAGCAAGGCTGGATCGTCTCGAAGCTGCTGGAACGGGGTGAGCGCAAGGTACAGCGCCAGCAGCGCCCACCCGTGGCATGGGTCGACGGCGCCGTGCTGCCGTATCTTGGCGGCGACATCACCTTGCGATTGCACCAGGCGCCGCGCCACCGCGCCAGCTTCCAGCGCGAGACGAATGAACTGCACGTATGGGTCACGCCCACGGGCAGCGAGCAGCAATTGAAGGAAAAAGTAAAGGGCTGGTTCCAGCACGAGGCCCGCCAGCTGTTCGAGGCACGGCTGGACCTGTATGCGGACAAGCTGGGTGTGCGCTACGATTCGCTGTCGCTGTCATCGGCCGGCACGCGCTGGGGCAGCTGCACCATCGAGCGCAAGATCCGCCTGAACTGGCGCCTGATCCACTTCGCCCTGCCGCTGATCGATTACGTGGTGGCGCACGAACTGTCGCACCTGCTGGAAATGAACCACAGCCCCCGCTTCTGGGCCACCGTGGAATCGATCTATCCCAATTACGATGGGGCCAAGCAGGCGCTGAGAAAACGCTCGCAGGAGCTGCCGGTGTTGTTCGCGTAAACAACATTGTTGGCGTCGCCTGTCGGATTACGCGCAAGCGCTAATCCGACCTACCTCGATCACGGCAGCTGTCGCGTAGGTCGGATTAGCGCAGGGCGCGTAATCCGACGCCATTGTTGGCAATATTACGGCAACAGGGGCTTGATGGCCGCTATCGTGCGCGGCGTGGCCCCCCGGTACTGGTTGGCAAACGCCAGCGCCCGCTCTCCCATGGACGATAAACGCGCGGGATCCTGCAGCAAGGCTGATGCCTGTGCCATCAGCGCGTCGGCGTCCGCCACCAGCGCGGCGCCGCCGGCGGCGATCGCCTGCTCGGTGATCAGCGCAAAATTGAAGGTGTGCGGGCCGATCAGCACGGGCTTGCCCAGGGCCGCCGGCTCGATCAGGTTTTGTCCGCCCAGCGGCAGCAGGCTGCCGCCGACGAAAGCGCAATCGCAAGCCGCGTAATAAGCAAACATCTCGCCCATCGAGTCGCCCAGCAGCACCTGCGTGCCCTGCGCCACAGCATCGTCCTGCGCCAGGCCGGACCTGCGCTGCACGGCCAGGCCTTGCGCCGCGATCAGTTTTTCCACCTCGTCGAAGCGCTGCGGATGACGCGGCACGATTAGCAGCAGCGCATTGGCCGGCAAGCTGGCGCGGATATACGCATCGAGGATCAGCTGCTCTTCGCCTTCGCGCGTGCTGGCGCACAGCAGCACGGCACGCGCCCCTATCGCAGCGCGCAGCCTGGCGCCCGTCACCAGGGCCGCCTCGGGCACGACGACGTCGAACTTGATGCTGCCCGTGACGACCACGTCCCGCACGCCCAGCTGGCGCACGCGATCGGCGTCGTCCTGCGTCTGCGCCGCCACCAGGGTAATGCCGCGCGCCGCATCGGCAATCAGTTTGCCCAGGCGCTGCGCCTTGCCCAGAGAACGCTGCGACAGGCGCGCATTGGCCAGCACCACCGGCACTTTGTAGCGATTGCATTGGTAAATCAAATTCGGCCACACTTCCGTCTCCATCAGGATGCAGATGCGCGGCGCGAAATGGCGGATGAAACTGGCCGGCATGGCGCCCGTGTCGTATGGCAGATAGCTTTGCACGAGGCGCGCCCCGTGTTTGGCGAACAGCGCCTTACCCGTCGCGCGCCCCGTCGGCGTCATGTGCGTGAGGACGATGCGGCATCTAGGCCAGGCGGCCAACAGCGCATCGATCAGCGGCTCGGCCGCACGCGTCTCGCCGACGGAGACGGCGTGCAGCCAGATGGTGTCCGTAGCCGTTGTCGGCTGGCGGCCGTAAAAGCCCAGGCGCTCGCCCCAGTGCTGGCGGTAGCCGGGTTCCTGGCGGCCGCGCAGCCACAGCCGCGCCAGCACCAGGGGCAAGGCCAGCCACCAGGCAAGGGTATAAAGAAGTCGCATGGTTGTTGAATATTGAAGTCAGGCGGTTAAAGTCAGGCGGGAGGATGTTCGGCCAGCAGGCGTTGTGCCGCGGCCAGCACGTCCGGCACGCCGGGCGGCGCGCCCTTGTCGCCCAGGTTGATGATGTTCGGCGACCAGTTGCCTTCCGTTTTCCAGCGCGGCGAATCGGCGTAGATTTCCACCGTCGGGCGCACGAAGGCGGCGGCGATATGCGTCAGCCCCGTGTCGACGCCGATCACCAGCGCCGCGTGGCGCGCCAGCAGGGTGGCGTCGTCCATCGACAGCTTCGGCAGCACGCGCGCGTTCGGCAGGCCGGCCGCCAGCACCTCGGCTTCGGCCTTTTCCTTGGGCGAACCCCAGGGCAGCAGAATCGGCATGGGCGCCAGCGCTTGGCCCAGCGCGATCCAGTTGGCAGGCGCCCACTTCTTGGCGTCGCGCGCCGTGCCATGGAAATACACGCAGTAGGGCGCCTCGTCCATCCAGTCCGGGCGCGGCTCGCTGCCTGACACTTCCGGCAAGCCGAAATCGGCGGGCGTATCGACCGCGTAGCACAGCGCCGCTGCGGCCACCAGACGGCCGCGCGCTACCGCATGCGTGCGCGGGTCGAGCGGGATGCTCTTCGTGTGGAACAGGCGCGAGATGCCTTCGTAGCCGGAACCTTCGCTGCCATTGGCCAGGCCGACCTTCTGTCCGCCCGGCGCCAGGCGCGCGGCGCCCATGATGATGCCCGTCTTGAGCAAGCCCTGGGTATCGAACACATAATCGTAATGCGTCCGGCGCAGGCTGCGGAAGAAGGCGGCGATTTCCGCGCGCGTCTCTTTCTTGCCCAGGCTCTTGCGCCAGCGCCGCAGCGCGAACGGGAAGATGGTAGCCACGCGCGGATTCAGGCGCACCAGGCTGGTGTAGCCCTCTTCAACCACCCAGTCGATGGTCGCGTTCGGGAAATGGCGGGCGATGTCCGCCACCATCGGCAGGTTATGCAGCACGTCGCCCAGCGAGGACACGCGCACCAGCAGGATTTTCAAGGGCGCCTGTGCGCCAGGTTGAGCGGTCATGCTGTCAGAACGGCAGCACGGCGTCAGGCTTGGCGGCCAGGATCACGCTCTTGAACTGGCCCTGGATGCGCGCCAGGGCTGCCGGCGTTTCCGCTTCGAAGCGCATGACGATCACCGGCGTGGTGTTCGACGAGCGGGCCAGGCCGAAGCCGTCCGCGTATTCCACGCGCAAGCCGTCGATGGTGATGATCTGTTCATTGCCGGGGAAGACGGCGTCGCGGCGCAGCATGTCCATCAGCGCGACGTTCTCGCCTTCCTTCAGCTCCAGATGCAGTTCCGGCGTGCTGTCGGACTGCGGCAGGGAATTGAGCAAGGCCGATGGATCGGCTTCGCGCGTGAGGATTTCCAGCAGGCGCGCGGCCGAATACAGGCCGTCGTCGAAACCGTACCAGCGGTCCTTGAAGAAGATATGGCCGCTCATTTCGCCGCCCAGCGGCGCACCCGTCTCGCGCAGCTTGGCTTTGACCAGCGAGTGGCCCGTCTTGTACATCAGCGGCACGCCGCCATGCTTGGTGATGTAAGGCGCCAGGTGGCGCGTGCATTTCACATCGTACAAAATCTGCGCGCCAGGGTGGCGGGTCAGCACGTCGGCGGCGAACAGCATCATCTGGCGGTCGGGGTAGATGATCTGGCCATCCTTGGTGACCACGCCCAGGCGGTCGCCATCGCCATCGAAGGCGATGCCGATTTCTGCATCCGTCTCGGCCAGGCAGCGGATCAGGTCTTGCAGGTTTTCCGGGTGCGCCGGGTCCGGATGGTGGTTCGGGAAGTTGCCGTCGACTTCGCAGAACAGTTCGATGACTTCGCAGCCCATGCCACGGAACAGGTCGCCCGCGAACGCGCCGGCCACGCCATTGCCGCAGTCGACGGCGATTTTGATCGGGCGCGCCAGCTTGACGTCGCCCAGGATGCGCTCCAGGTAGGCGGCGCGGATATCGTGCGTGGCATAGCTTCCCGGCGTGGCGCTGGCGCCGCCGTCGTGCGCGACGATGCTGTGGTACAGCGCCTGGATCGCTTCGCCGTGGATCGCTTCGCCGGCCAGCACCATCTTGAAGCCGTTGTAGTCGGGCGGATTGTGGCTACCCGTGACCATGATGCCGGAGCGCGTGTCGAGCACATTCGTGCCGAAGTAGACCATCGGCGTGGCCACCACGCCCAGGTCGATCACGTCGATACCGGCAGCTTGCAAGCCCTGCGCCAGCGCCGCCGTCAATTCCGGTCCCGACAGACGGCCATCGCGGCCGATCACGACCCGCTGCTCGCCCTTGGCCAGGGCGGCCATGCCAAATGCCTGACCGATCTTGTGGGCCACGCCGGCATCGAGGGTTTTAGCGATGATGCCGCGAATATCGTAGGCCTTGAAGATCGTTCTGGACAATGGGAGCATGGTGTGGCCGGTATAGGTAAGGGGCAAATAAGGGAATAAATAAAGTGCGTGGCAAGGTGCAGCGCGCGGCCGGCAGCTTGCTACTACGCCAAGAGTATACCGAATTATACGCGCAGCAGATCGATCGACTTGCCCGATTCCACCCACTGCCTGACCCACAGCGGCTGGCGGCCACGGCCTGTCCATTGCTCGGTCGCATTCTCAGGATGGCGGTAACGCACCGCGACTTTGCCCGTGCGCGGATGCAAGCCATCGAGTATCAGCTGTTTCAGCGGAATACCCGCTTGCTGCGCGATGGCCATGATCTGTTCGCGCGCCTTGTTCAAGTCTTGACGCTCGCGGCTGTTCAATTCCTGCTTGACATTATCTTCCAGTTTGCGCAATTCCAGCATCGTCATCGTAGACATATCCATTGGCACATCCTTTATATTCATTTAAATAATAAAATCACGTGGAATATACTACATTGCATAAATATCTGTGCACCAACGCATAATCCATCTCCAATTGAATCACGGCCCTCGATTTATTTGGCGGGCCAACATTAAGATTAAATGAAGAATATGCCGGAAGCACGCATGGAAAATGAATAAACATGAATGAAATGGCACTCCCGCGTGCCTGAATGGCATGCCGGCGGATTATTATCGCTATACGGCAGCATGACATGCCGTTAAATCAAATTCCCATGCGGCATAATCGGCGCCCGCGTTTTTCTTCCCGCCGGCCATGCGCGCAATCGGGCACCTGCCATAAATGCCTCAACGCCACAGGGCGGGCATGCTTATAATGCAGTCGCGTAGTTCACTTCACCCCGGCACATATGAAAACTTACTTTATCGGCGATCTGCAAGGCTGTCATGCACAAACCGTCGCATTGATCGAACGGATCCAGGCGGCGGCGGGCGGTCCTTACCACCTGCTGTTCGCGGGCGACTTGATCAATCGCGGCCCGGCCTCGCTGGCCACCCTGCGCCACGTGCACGCGCTGGCGCAGCAGGGCCTGGCCGACAGCGTCCTGGGCAACCATGACTTGCACTTGCTGGCCGTGGCCAACGGCATCCGGCCCGAGCATGCGTCCGACACCCTCGCCGAAATCCTCGATGCACCCGACCGCGAGGAGTTGATCAACTGGCTGCGCCAGCGGCCACTGGCACTGGAACACGATGGCCATGTGCTCGTGCATGCGGGCTTGCTGCCGCAATGGAGCGCGGCCCAGGCCCTGTCCCTGAGCGAGGAGGTGTCCGCCATGCTGCGCAGCGACGACTGGGTGGCGTTCCTGCGCACCATGTACGGCAACGAGCCGGCCGCCTGGCGCGACGACCTGCAGGGCGCCGACCGGCTGCGCTGCATCGTCAACGCCATGACGCGGCTGCGCTTTTGCACGCCGGACGGCGTGATGGATTTCAAAATGAAGGAAAGCGGCAGCCCGCCGCCAGGCTCCGGCCTGCTGCCCTGGTTCGACGTGCCGGACCGGCGCAGCGCCGGCGACACCATCGTCTTCGGCCACTGGTCGGCGCTGGGACTGCTACTACGGCCGCACCTGATCGGCCTCGATAGCGGCTGCGTCTGGGGCGGGAAACTCTCGGCCGTGTGCCTGGAAGACCGCTCGCTGCTGCAAGTCGACTGCCCCACGTTCCAGCGACACAGCGGCAAGCAGTAAGCGCCAAGCTTGACGCGCATATGCTTAGTCGAAATCGGTCGTTGGCCTTGCCGCGTCTGGCCCATATGATGTCAATTTTATGATGCAGCTCTTGCCTTTGCCATCCCATGCTCCCTGATACCGACAGACTGGCGCGCTGGCTGCTCGGCAGCCTGGAACTCGACACCGCCGTCCTGCATGTGGGCCAGTACTGCGGCCGCTGGCGCGCTTCCACGGCGGGCCGGGAACTGGGCAGCTTTCACCTGGTGCTCGATGGCCATTGCTACTTGCACCTCGACGGCGCGGCGCCCATTGCGCTCGGCCCGCGCGACGGCGTCTTCCTGCTGCGCGACTTGCCGCACTTCCTCAGTCCGCACAGCGATCCGCTGCAGGCGGTGAGCGCGCAAGCCATGCTGCCGCTGCAAACGCCCACGCAGCAGCCGGCGACGGCGCTGGCCTGCGGCTTCTTTCAATTTCGCGGCGCCCTCTCCACGCTGATCGTCGACTCCTTCCCGCCGTATCTGCTGATACGCGGCGACGCGCCCGCCTTCAGCGCCGCCGCCGCGCTGTTCGACCTGATCCTGGCGGAAGCGGGCGGCGACCCGGAACAGCCGTCGCCATTGATCGCGCGCCTGGTCGAACTGCTGTTCTTCTACCTGATCCGCCATGTGGCGCAGGGCGAGCAGGTGGCGGCCGGACTGCTGTCGCTGCTGCACCAGCCCGCATTTTCGCCGCTGCTCGAACGCATGCTCGACGCCCCCGCCGACGACTGGTCGATCGAGAACATGGCCAAGGCGGCGTGCATGTCGCGCGCCAGCTTCTGCAAGCATTTCGCCAGCGCCAGCGGCCACTCGCCGGCCCAGTTCCTGCTCCTGCTGCGCATGAAGATCGCCGCGCGGCGTCTGCACGACGGCGTCTCCGTCGAACGCGCGGCCGAACTGGTGGGCTACCGCTCGCACGCCGCCTTTACGCGCGCCTTCAAGCGGGTCACGGGCGAGCAGCCAGGCGCCTACCGGCGCGACCAGCGATTGCGCCAGCTGGCCAGCTGACATCAAGGATCACACAATCGCAGACGAACGAGCACAAAAGGACGACGCTGACGTCTGTTGCGTGCACGGCATGGCCGATATAATGGCCGGGTGACTTACTAACTTAGCAAGGTACCCCATGTCCCGTCTGACGCTGCACACTCTCGATACCGCCCCGGCCGACAGCCGCCCCTTCGTGGAAAAGGCCATCGCCAACAATGGCTTCCTGCCCAATCTGATCGGCGTGCTGGCCAACGCCCCGTTGGCCCTGGAAACCTATCTGACCGTCTCCGGCATCAATGCGCGCGCCAGCTTGAGCCTGATGGAACGCGAAGTGGTGCAGATCACGGCCGCGCGCATCCATGGCTGCGATTTCTGCATCGCCGGCCATAGCGCCATCTCGCTGAAAAAAGCGGGGCAGACGCCCGACACGGTGCGCGCCCTGCAGCACGGCCAGCCGACGGGCGATACGAAGCTGGACGCCGTCGCCGCCTTCGCCACGGCCGTCATCGCCACGCGCGGCGCCGTCAGCGACGCCGAATATCAAGCCTTCCTGGCCGCCGGCTACAACGAGCAGCAGGCGCTGGAAGTCGTGCTGGGCATCAGCCTGGCCACCCTGTGCAATTTCTCCAACAGCCTGGCCGGCACGCCCGTCAATCCGCAATTGACGCCCTACCTGCCTGGCGCCGTCTGACATGGCGAACCTCACTCACTGGCTGCACATGCATGCCGACCAGCTCGACCAATCGTCGGAGCTGGCTGAAACCGTATTACCGGCACTGGCCGGCGACAAGCTGCTGGCCATCGGCGTGCCGCAGGAACACGGCGGCGCGGGCGGCGACGTGCGCGACGCCATCGAAGCCATCGCCAAAGTGGCCGAACAATCGGTGACGGCGGCCTTTGTCTTCTGGGGCCAGCGCTGCTTCATCGAATTCCTGCTGCAAAGCGAGAACCGCGCGCTGGCCGAACGCCGCTTGCCCGGCCTGCTGGCCGGCACGCAGGCAGGAGCCAGCGGTTTGTCGAACGCCATGAAATTCTTGTCCGGCATCGAACAGCTGCAAATCACGGGCGCACGTCACGATGACGGCTTGCTCGTCGACGGCGGCCTGGCCTGGGTGACGAACCTGCGCAAGGCCGGCTTTGTCGCGGCGGCCGCCGTGGCCCCCAACGACGGCGCGCCGCCCGTCATCGTCGCCTTCGACAGCGGCACGGCGGGCGTGCAGCGCAGCGATGACCTGGACCTGATCGCCCTGCGCGGCAGCAATACGGCTTCCGTCAAGCTGGCGCAGGTGCACATCCCCGCCGCGGACATCATCAGCGACAACGCGCCGGCCTGGCTGCCGCAGGTGCGCCCATCGTTCCTCGGCATGCAGTGCGGACTGTCGATCGGCCTGGCGCGCGCCAGCCTGGCAAAGGCGGCGCAAATCTCGGCCGGATCGCGCAACCAGCTCACGCCGCGCATCGAAGCGCTGCAAGCGACACTGGAGGCAGCCGTCGCCACCTTGCTCGCCGGCGTGCACGATGGCCGCTTCAAGACGCAGGCGCCGGCCATGTTCCGCCTGCGCATACAGCTGGCCGACGTGCTGCAGCATGCGCTGATGCTGGAACTGCAAGCCATGGGCGGGCGCGCCTACCTGAACGCCGAGCAGCAGGGCTTTGCCCGCCGCTGGCGCGAATCGTCGTTCATCCCCATCGTCACCCCCAGCCTGACGCAGTTGCAGGCGGCCTTGCAGCTGTTCGACAGCCAGCAGGCGGCAGCGGGAGCCCCGGCATGAGCGTTGCTGATTGGGCCTTGCAGGCGCAGGACCTGAGCTTCTCCTATGCGGGCAGCGCGCCCGTGTTCCAGCACGTCTCGCTGGGCGTGCGCAAGCGCGAGATCGTCTGCCTGCTGGGCGGCAGCGGCTGCGGCAAATCGAGCCTGCTGCGCGTGCTGGCCGGCTTGCAGCCGCCATCCACGGGCGATATCCAGTTCCTCGATGCGCCCATGCGCGAACCGGACCCGCGCAGCGCCCTCGTCTTCCAGCAGGCGAGCCTGCTGCCCTGGCTGAACGTCACGGGCAATGCAGGTTTCGGCCTCGACTTCAAGCACCAGCCGCAGCTCACGCGCGCAGCGCACGAGGCGCGCGTGGCGCAAGCCATCGAAGCGGTGGGCCTGAAGGGCCGCGAAAAACTGTATCCGTCCGCCCTGTCGGGCGGCATGGCGCAGCGCGTGGCCCTGGCCCGCGCGCTGGCACGCGAACCGGAACTGCTGTTCGCCGACGAGCCGTTTTCCGCGCTCGACGCCATCACCCGCGCCGAGATGCAGTCGCTGCTGGTCGACGTGGTGCACCGCTGGCATACGGCCGTGCTGCTGGTCACGCACGATATCGACGAAGCCATCCTCGTGGCCGACCGCATCCTGCTCATGGGCGGCAAGCCGGGCAACATCGTGCGCGAATGGCCCGTCGCCATCGACCAGCCGCGCATCGGCCACAGCGCCGACGTGATCGCCCTCAAGATGGACATCCTCGACGCCCTGCAGGCGCTGCAAAAGCAGGATCAAACGCCCGCCTTTGCTCCCACCGCCTTCGCTCCCAATTAATCGACCGGAACTTTCCCATGACATTCGAAGACCACAACAAACCCCTGCATATCTGCGCCTCGTCCGATTGCGATTGCGGCCTGACGCGCCGCGACTTCCTGCGCATGTCGGCCCTGGCCACGGCCAGCGTCGCCTCGCCGCTGCTGTTCGCCGGCGACGCCATGGCCCAGCAAGGCCCGAAAGGCGATGACCAGCCCGTGAAAATCGGCTACCTGCCGATCACCGACGCCACCCCGCTGCTCGTCGCCCACGCCCGCAAGCTGTTCGAAGCGGAAGGACTGCAGGCGGAAACGCCGCGCCTGTTCCGCAGCTGGGCGCAGATCATCGAAGCCTTCGTCGCCGGCCAGGTCAACGTCATCCACCTGCTGTCGCCGGCCACCCTGTGGGTGCGCTACGGCGCCAAGTTCCCCGCGAAAGTCGTCGCCTGGAACCACGTCAACGGCTCCGCGCTGACCGTGGCCAACGAGATCAACAAGGTCTCCGACCTGGGCGGGCGCACGGTCGCGATTCCGTTCTGGTACTCGATCCACAACATCCTGCTGCAGCAAATCCTGAGCGCCAATGGCCTGACCCCGGTCACGCGCGCGCGCAACGCGGCCATCAAGCCGAATGAAGTCAACCTGGTCGTGCTGGCGCCGGCCGAAATGGTCTCCGCCCTGGCCAGCAAGTCGATTGCCGGCTATATCGTGGCAGAACCGTTCAATGCGGCGGCGGAAAACGCCGGCATCGGCAAGATCCTGCGCTTCTCGGGCGACGTGTGGAAAAACCATGCGTGCTGCGTCACCTTCCTGTCCGAGCGCGACATCAATACGCGTCCGGAATGGGCGCAGAAAGTCACCAACGCCATCGTCAAGGCGCAGCTGTGGACGCGCTCGAACCAGGTCGACACGGCCAAGCTGCTGTCGAACGTGGGCGAGCACCGCTACACGCCGCATCCGCTGCAAGTGCTGACCAAGGTACTGGCCACCACCGACTACGCCGGCTACGAAAAGCAGGGCCTGATCGTGCACAAGAACTGGCAGCAGCGCCGCATCGACTTCCAGCCGTATCCATTCGCCTCGTACACGGAAGAACTGGTGCGCGCCATCGGCCGCACCAAGGTCGAAGGCGATACGCGCTTCCTGTCCAGCCTCGATCCGAAGTTCGCCGCGCGCGACCTGGTCGATGACCGCTTCGTGCGCAAGGCCATCACGGCAGTCGGCGGCCCTGCCGCCTTCGGCTTGCCGGCCAACCTGCTGCGCAGCGAAACCGTGGCGGTCTGACGATGACGAGCAAGTTGTTCACGAAGTTCGGCCTGCCACTGGTGGGGCTGGCCTGTGCCTTGCTGCTGTGGTCCATGGGCGTGACGGCGCTGGAGAAATCCACGCCCATCGCCACCGCCTTCGCGCCGCTGCCCACGGCGCTGGCGTTCCAGGAAATGGTGGGCGGCCCGGATATCTGGCTGCACGTGGTATTGAGCCTGCAAAGGGTGGCCGTGGGCCTGGGGCTGGCCATCGTCATCGGCGTGCCGCTGGGCGTGCTGGTGGCCATGTCGAAGAGCTTTTCCGGCGCGGCCATGCCGCTGTTCCAGCTGCTGCGCATGATTTCGCCGCTGTCGTGGATGCCGATCGCCGTGATGGTGCTCGGTGTCGGCGATGCGCCCGTGTACTTCCTGCTGGCGTTTGCGGCCGTCTGGCCCATCCTGCTCAATACGGCGGCCGGCGTGGCGCGGCTCGATCCGAACTGGCTGCTGCTGGCGCGCAGCCTGTCGGCCACGCGCAGCGAGATCGTCTTCAAGGTGATTTTGCCGGGCATCACGGCCGATATTTTGACGGGCGTGCGCCTGGCCATCGGCATCATCTGGATCGTGCTGGTGCCGGCGGAAATGCTGGGCGTCTCGGCAGGCCTCGGTTACTTCATCCTCGACACGCGCGACCGCCTCGCGTATTCGGAACTGATGGCCGCCATCGTGCTGATCGGGATTTTAGGCTTCATCCTCGACTACCTGGCCCGCGCCGCGCATGCGCGCTGGCTGCACGTCAAAAACTAGGCGGCCTTTTCCAGCGGCAGCGCAGCGGCGACCGCCGCCTGCGTTGCCGCCGCCAGTTCGCGCCGGTGCGCGTCGACCGTCGCCACTGGCGCCAGGCAGGTCAGGCGCGCCGTGATCGGCGGGCCGCTCAAAATCGCCACCATGCTTTGCGCAAAGCTCATCTCGCCGATGAAATCGACGGCGTGATGCAGCGCCCCCTTGTCATCCACATACACGAGCGCGAACGGCTGCACCGGCACTTGCGCGTCGATGGCCGCCTCGAACAGGTTGGCGTGAAACGGCAGGATCTGCCCTTGCGCGGCGGTCGTGCCTTCGGGGAAGAACGCAATGCGCTCGCCCGCCGTCAATTTATCCACCAGGCCCTGGAAGATCAGGCGCAAGTCGCGCTTGCTGCCGCGCGAAATGAAGATCGTGCCGGCGCGCCCCGCCAGCCAGCCGAGGATAGGCCAGGCGCGGATTTCCGCCTTGGCGACGAAACGGCAGGGGTGGACGGCGTTGATGACGAAGATGTCGAGCCACGAGACGTGGTTCGCCACCACCATCGCATGGTCGAGGGCCGGCACGCTGTCTGCCGGCTGCGCCACGTGCACGCCGCAGATGTCGAGCAGCTGCGTCGACCAGCGGCGGATGCGCCGGTTACGCCCTTCCAGGTCCAGCCAGGGAAAGAGCACGGCGCTCTTGGCCATGCCGCAGCTCAGGTGAATGGCGATGCGCGCGAGGCGGTAGGTAAGCAGAAGTTTCAAATGACACCAAGGTTGGAAGCAAAGCCATACAGCCGCGTAGGTCGGCTTGGCAGCGCCCGCGAGGCGCTGCGTAAGCCGACAGGAGCCGCCATGGACTTGTCGGATTACGCGTACCGCTCATCCGACCTACGGCTCCGATACAAAAAATTAACGCTGAAACGCCACCTGTCCGGCCACGATGGTCGCCTTGACGATGCCGCTCAGCTCATAGCCGAGGAAAGGCGTGTGCTTGCCCTGGCTGGCCAGCGACGCCGACGACACGGTCCAGCGCGCGGCGGGATCGAAGACGCAGATGTCGGCCGCTTCGCCCACGGCCAGGCTGCCGGCCGGGATGCCGGCGACACGGGCCGCGTCGGACGTGACCTTGGCCACGGCGCGCGCCAGCGGACGGGCGCCCGCCTGCGGCTGGCCCAGCGCATAGTCGTCGGCCCATTTCAGGGCCAAGGACAGCAGCAGTTCCAGGCCCGTGGCGCCGGGCGACGCTTCGCCGAAGGGCAGCAGTTTTTCATCGTCGTCGACCGGCGTGTGGTCCGAGCACATGGCGTCGACCGTGCCGTCGAGCAGGCCGGCGCGGATCGCGTCGCGGTCGCGCTGGCTGCGGAACGGCGGCGTGACGCGGGCATTCGGGTCGAAGAAGCCGATGTCGGCGTCCGTCAGGTGCACATGGTGCACGCCCACGTCGCAGGTGACGGGCAGACCTTCGGCTTTCGCCGCGCGGATCAGTTCCAGGCCCGCCGCCGACGAAATGCGGCACAGGTGCACGCGCGCGCGGCTGGCGCGCATCAATTCGAAGATCGTGTGCAGCGCGATGGTTTCGGACATCACGGGCACGCCGGACAGGCCCAGGCGCGAGGCCAGCGGGCCGCTGTGAGCGATGCCGCCGCGGCCGATGTGCGGGTCTTGCGGGCGCAGCCAGACCGTGTAGCCGAAGGTGTTCGCGTACTGCATCGCGCGCAGCAGCACGGTGGTGTCCTCGATCGGCTCTTCCGCCTGCGCGAAGCCGATGCAGCCCGCTTCCGTCAGTTCCGCCATTTCCGTCAGCGACTGGCCCTTCAAGCCCATGGTCAGCGCGCCCAGCGGGTGCACGTGGGCCTTGTTCTGCGTCTTGGCGCGGTATTTCAGCATTTCCACCAGGCCCGGCTCATCGAGCACGGGATCGGTGTCGGGCGGGCACACCAGGCTCGTGACGCCGCCTTGCAGCGCCGCCTGCAGTTCCGATTCCAGGGTCGCCTTGTATTCGTAGCCCGGCTCGCGCAGGCGCGCGGACAGGTCGACCAGGCCAGGGGAAACCACCAGGCCGGCCGCGTCAAACGTGGTGTCGGCGGTGAAGCCGGCCGGCGCACTGCCCACGGCCAGCACCTTGCCGTCGGCGATAAACAGGTCTTGCAAGCCATCGATGCCGTTGGCAGGGTCGATCAGGTGGCCGTTCTTGATATGTAGTGTCGTCATGCTCGCTTACTCGTCCTTGGGCTATCAGCCCTGATTACCAGCCAAAATACTCATTACCGCCATGCGCACGGCGATACCGAAGGTCACCTGCGGCAGGATCACCGCCTGCGGACCGTCGGCCACGGCCGAATCGATTTCCACGCCGCGGTTCATCGGGCCCGGATGCATGACGATGGCATCCGGTTTCGCCAGCGCCAGGCGCTCGGGCGTGAGGCCATAGCTCTTGAAATATTCCTGCGCCGACGGCAGCAGCGCGCCGCTCATGCGTTCGTTCTGCAGGCGCAGCATGATGATCACGTCCACGCCCTTGAGGCCTTCATCCATGTTGGTGAAGGTGCGCACGCCCATCTGTTCCAGGCCGCCCGGCAGCAGGGTATGCGGGCCGATGGCGCGCACTTCCGGCACGCCCAGGGTGGTCAGCGCATGGATGTCGGAACGGGCCACGCGGCTGTGCAAAATGTCGCCCACGATGGCCACCGTCAGGTTGGTGAAATCCTTCTTGTAGTGGCGGATCGTGTACATGTCGAGCAAGCCCTGGGTCGGGTGCGCATGGCGTCCGTCGCCCGCGTTGACGACGTGGACGTGCGGCTGCCTGGTGTCGATCAGGTGCTTGGCGATCAGGTAGGGCGCGCCCGACTGCGCGTGGCGCACGACGAACATGTCGGCGTGCATGGCCGACAGGTTGTCGATGGTGTCGAGCAGGGATTCGCCCTTGCTGGCCGACGAGGCCTGGATGTTCAGGTTGATGACGTCGGCCGACAGGCGCTTCGAGGCGATTTCAAAGGTGGTGCGGGTGCGCGTGGAGTTTTCAAAGAACAGGTTGAAAACGCTCTTGCCGCGCATCAGCGGCACCTTTTTCACATCGCGGTCGGAGATGCCGACGAACGAGGAAGCCGTGTCGAGGATGTGGTTGACGATAGACTTCGGCAAGCCTTCGATCGTCAGCAGATGTTGCAGTTCGCCGTGTTTATTCAGTTGCGGATTAAGCATGGTTGGTATCTATGGTGAGCGTGAATTTTCCATCGTCGGCTTGCTTCAGGACCAGGGCCTGGCCCGGCGGCACGGCAGTGAAGGCGGCCACGAAATCGGCGGCCACCGGCAGCTGGCGTTCGCCACGGTCGACCAGGGCGGCCAGCATGATCTTCGCCGGGCGGCCATAGTCGAACAATTCGTTGATGGCCGCGCGCGTGGTGCGGCCCGTGTACAGCACGTCGTCGACCAGCAGGATGGTGGCGCCGGCCACATCGAAGGCGATTTGCGTCGGCTTGACGTCCGCATGCAAGCCCTTCTGCGCGAAGTCGTCGCGGTAGAACGAGACGTCTAGCACGCCCAGGCGGTCGAGCAGGTTCAGGTCGCGCGCCAGGCGTTCAGCCAGCCAGGCGCCGCCCGAATGGATGCCGACGATGGCCACGTTGGGGATGCCCGCCAGGCCGCTCTGCACCTGTTGCAGCAAGACCCCGTACAGGGCCTCGGCGTCGAGTTGGGAAGGATTCGTAGGATGCGGCATAGGGTTCTTGATCATTCAGGAATGGGTCAAAGGTCAGATTAATAATTCGCGTCGAAATACTGTTGCAGGATGATGGCGGCGGCGCGGTCGTCGATGACTTCGCCGCGCTTGGCGGCGATGACGGCCGAGGAATAACGCTCGTCGACCAGTTCCACCGGCAGGTTGAAGCGGCCATGCACCTGGTTGGCGAAACGGCGGCAGCGCGCGCTCATCTCGTGCTCGGTGCCGTCCGGGTGGCTGGGCAAGCCCACCACGATGCGGCTGGCGCCCCACTCCCTGATCAGGCTATCGATGGCGGCAAACTTCGGCTCGTTCGCCGTCGCCGTGATCACGCTGAGCGGCTTGGCCTGGCAAATCATGGTATTGCCGATGGCCACGCCGATGCGTTTCAAGCCGAAATCGAAGGCGAGGATGGTGTCGATGGCGTCACCGCTCATGCGTGTCCGGCTTCCGACGCCAGCATGAGGGGATCGATGCCCAGCAGCTTGATGGCCGCCACGTAGCGCTGTTCGATGGGGAAATCGAACAGGATGTCGGCCGAGGCGCCGACCGTCAGCCAGCCGTTGCGGCCGATCTCGTCTTCCAGCTGGCCCGGGCTCCAGCCCGAGTAGCCGATCGAGACGAGCATGCGCTCAGGACCATCGCCCTTGGCGACGGCTTCGAGCACGTCGATCGAGGTGGTAAACGCCACTTCATCGGTCACCGTCAGCGACGAGGAATAGCGCGCGCCCGGCGTGTGCAGCACGAAGCCGCGGTCATCCTGCACGGGGCCGCCAAACATGATCGGCTCGTTGATGATGGGCGTGTCGCTGCCAGCCTCCAGTTTCAGGTCGATGCGGTCGAACAGCACTTCCATGGTCATGTCGGTGGGTTTGTTGATGACGACGCCCAGCACGCCGTTTTCATTGTGTTCGCACACGTATACGACCGTGCCGCCGAAGATCGGATCTTGCATGGCCGGCATCGCAATCAGGAAATGGTTGGCCAGATTCAAGGTGGAGGAACCGGTCGCGGCCGGCTCTCCCACACCCTGCATCAGACGATGTCCTGGTAGAGTCTGGTCGATTTTACTCTTTTTCATACGCGATGCTCTCTCTGTGGGCTTGCTGGCAAGTCTCGCTTACCCCGCTATCGTACGCCCGGTGCAAGCGGCCGCACAGCTTGGGCGGCGCGCACCGTGGTGCCAGGCGTTATTCTTGTTATGTTATAAATTAATGATCAATTCGCTATGCCTGCAGGCGCATTTCAATGCCAATTGTAAAATTGATTGCAAAATTGCTGTCGCACATAAAGTACCGCGAACATACCCGCTAGTTTACACTGAATTGCCGCCGCAGCGACGCCAAAGGCGCGACGCGAGCGGCCATAAAGCCCTGTTGACGGCAAAAAATCGCCTATCTTTGACCTTGAACACGCGAAATAATGACAATTAAGACTTCCCTGGTGTGGTTCCGCCGCGATCTGCGCGCGTTTGACCATGCTGCACTGCATCACGCCCTGCGCCAGAGCCAGGCCGTGCATTGCGTCTTCGTCTACGACACCGCCATCCTGGCAGCCCTGCCGCGCCGCGACCGGCGTGTCGACTTCATCCATGCCAGCGTGGCCGAGCTGGCCGCCGAGCTGCGCCAGCTGGGCGGCGACCTGATCGTGCTGCACGCGGACGCGGCCGAGGCGATTCCGCGCCTGGCCGCCGAATTGAACGCCGACGCCGTCTTTGCCAACCACGACTACGAACCGCAGGCGATCGTCCGCGACGCCACGGTGGCCGCCGCGCTCACGCACGACGCGCGCCTGTGGTTCAGCTTCAAGGACCAGGTGATCTTTGAAAAAGACGAGGTATTGACGCTCTCGGCCAAACCCTACACCGTCTACACGCCGTATAAAAATGCCTGGCTGAAGAAAATGCGCGCCGAACCCGCCTGCCTGGCGCCGTTCGATATCGAGCCGCATGCGGCCAGCCTGGCGCCGCCGCGCGCCGGCACGCCGTCGCCCCTGCCCAGCTTGGGCGAGCTGGGGTTCGAGGCCAGCAACCTGGCCGAACTGGCCATCCCCACCGGCATGTCGGGCGCCAGCACGCTGTTCGAGGATTTTTTGCCGCGCGTGGCCCGCTATGACGTGGCGCGCGATTTTCCCGCCCTGAAGGGACCATCCTACCTGTCCATGCATCTGCGCTTCGGCACCGTGTCGCTGCGCTATCTGGTGCGCACCGTGGTCGACCTGATGGACCGCGGCGGCGGCGGCGATGGGGCGCCCGTGTGGCTGGCCGAACTGATCTGGCGCGATTTCTACGCCATGATTTTGTACCAGAACCCGCACGTGGAAGGCGGCGCCTTCAAACCGGCCTACGACGCCATCGCCTGGGAAACGGGAGCCGAGGCCGATGCCGCCTTTGCCGCCTGGTGCGAGGGCCGCACCGGCTACCCGCTGGTGGACGCAGCGATGGCGCAGCTGAACCAGACGGGCTATATGCACAACCGCCTGCGCATGGTCACGGCCTGCTTTCTGATCAAGGACCTGGGCATCGACTGGCGCCGCGGCGAAGCGTATTTCGCGCTGCACCTCAATGACTTCGACCTGGCGTCGAACAACGGCGGCTGGCAATGGGCGTCGTCGTCCGGCTGCGATGCCCAGCCCTATTTCCGCATCTTCAACCCCATCACGCAGTCGGAAAAATTCGACGCCGGCGGGCGCTTCATCCGCCGCTACCTGCCGCAACTGAAGGCGCTGGGCGACAAGGAAATCCACGCGCCCTGGCTGGTGCCGCGCATGTTGCTCGAGCAAAAAAACATCGTGCTGGGACGCGACTATCCGGAACCGATCGTGCAGCACGACGAGGCGCGCAAGGAGACCCTGGAGCGCTATGCCGTGGTGAAGGTGGCGGCGTAAGTGGTGGTGCCGGGTTACGCTGTCGTAAAGAGCGTAGGTCGGATTAGCGGGGCAAGGCCCCGCGTAATCCGACGATATTGTTATGTTGGCCGGTGGAAGTGTCGGGTTACGCCACGCCAACGGCCAGCAAGCGCCCCACCTCGGCCAGCAATTCCTCTTCCTGGAAAGGCTTGCCGAAATACGCATTCACGCCCAGCTCGAAGGCATGCGCGCGGTGCTTCTCGGCGCTGCGCGAGGTGATCATGATGACGGGGATGGCGCGCGTCTTGTCGTCGCTGCGCACATTGCGCGTCAGGTCGAAACCGTCCATGCGCGGCATTTCCACGTCGACCAGCAGCAGCGCCGGCATGGCAGCCGGTTCCAGCGCATGCAGCTGCTCCAGCGCATCGACGCCATCCTTGGCCAGCAGCACCTGGTAGCCTTCGCGCTCGAACAAACGCTGCATCACGCGGCGCACCGTCAGCGAATCGTCGACCGCCATTACGCGCACGGCAGGCGCTTCCAGCGCGCTGGAAGCGGCGTGCTGCTCGCGGCTGGCCAGCGCATATTGCGACAGCAGTTCCGGATGGTGCTCGAGGTGCTGCGCCAGCGCCACCGGGTTCAGGATCAGCACGATGTCGCCAGTGCCCAGCACCGTGGCGCCGGCGATGCCCGGCATGCGCGCCAGTTGCGGACCCACGTGCTTGACCACGACCTCGCGGTTGCCCACCACGTCATCGACCTGCAAGGCCAGCCTGTCATTGCCATTCCGGAGCAGCAGCACGGGCGCATGGCGCTGCGTAGCCTGCTCCGCCGGCGTCTCGCCCAGCATGGCCGACAGGTGATGCAGCGCCAGCGACTGCCCGTGCGACTCGATGCGCCCGGCCGCCCGCACCTGCTGCAGCTGCTCGCCTTTCAGGTGCAGCACCTGCTCCACCAGCACCGATGGCAAGGCATACGTCTTGCCGTTGGCCGCCAGCAGCACCACTTGCGTGACGGCCAGGGTCAGCGGCAGGTGGATGGTGAAGCGCATGCCCAGGCCCGCCTGCGTCAGCGTTTCCACGCGCCCGCCCAGGGCCAGCGCTTCGGAGCGCACGATGTCCATGCCAAAACCGCGTCCTGCCAGTTCCGTCAGGCTGTCGGCGGTGGAAAAGCCCGGTGTGAAAATCAGCTCGGCCGCCTGCGCGTCGGTCAGCGGCGCGTCCGTCGCCACCAGGCCGGCGCCGTGCGCCTTGGCGCGGATGCGTTCCAGGTCCAGCCCCGCGCCATCGTCGGAAAAGGCGATCGCCACTTCATTGCCCTGCTGACTGACCTGCACCAGCAGCTCGCCCGTCTCGCTCTTGCCGGCGGCCAGGCGCGCGTCGCGCGGCTCGACGCCGTGCACGATGGCGTTACGCAGCAGGTGTTCGAAGGGCGCGGCCATGCGTTCGAGCACGCTGCGGTCGATTTCCACGCCGCCGCCGCGGATGTCGAGGTTGACGCGCTTGTCGACTTCCTTGGCGCTTTGCCGCGCCACGCGGAACAGGCGTTCGGCGATGCTGGCAAACGGCACCATGCGGATCTGCATCAGGTCGCGCTGGAGGTCGCGCGTCAGCCGCGCCTGCAGCACCAGGTCGTCCGTTACCGCATCGACGCTGTGACTGAGGTTTTCATGAAACGAAGCCACATCGTTGACGCTTTCGGCCATCATGCGCGTGAGTTCCTGCAGGCGCGTAAAACGATCGAATTCGAGCGGGTCGAATTCGCGCTCGCTGCCGACGGCCATGCGCGAGGCGATCTGCGATTCGGCCTGCATTTCCACTTCGCGCAGCTGACGCCGCAGGCGCGCCAGGTTGTCGGAAAACTCGGACAGCGAAGCGCCCAGCACACCGACTTCATTTTCCATCTTCGAGCGCGTGATCGACACTTCGCCGGCCTGGTTCACCAGGCGGTCGAGGATATCGGCGCGCACGCGCACCAGCGCCGCCTTCGGTTCAGGGGCCGGCGTGTCTTCCATGCCCGGCAAGGGCAGCAAGGGCTGCTGCAACTGCTCGAACAAATGCAGCGCATGATCGTAATGGGCCAGCAATTCCTCGAAAGCTTGCGGCGTGGCGGTGCCCGCGTGCAGCATGTTTTCGATATGTGTCTCGATTTCATGCGCATGCTGGCCCAGGCGCATGGCGCCGGCCATGCGCGCGCTGCCTTTGACCGTATGCAGGGTGCGCAGCAGCATCTGCGCCTGGCCGCTGTCGTGCTGCTGCTGCTGCTGCCAGCTGCGCAGCGCTTCGCCGATCTGCGGCAGCAGGTCGGCCCCCTCTTCCAGGAAGACGGACAATAAATCGAGGTCGAGTTCATCGCTGATGCCGGCGCTCGCCGCCAGCAGCGCGGCCGCATCGGCCGGCATGATGGCGGGCGCCGGCGCTTCCGGCGCCGCGTGCTCCAGCGGCGGCGCATGTTCGAAACCGGCATCGAACAGGTCGTCGCTGGTTCCGCTGTCGTGCGCCGGCGCCGGTGCCGGCACTTCGGCCAGCGGCTCGGCAGGCTGCGCCGGCGTACCGACGATGCTGGCGTAAGTGTCCGCAAACAGGGCCTCGAGGCGGTCTTCCTTGCTCTCGCCAGGCGGCGCCGTCAAGGCGCGCCACAGGGTGTTGAGCGCTTCGATCATGTCCGGCTGCGTTGGCGCCAGGTCGCCCAGCGCGAACGCCTGCAGCATTTGCCCGATGCGCTGCGTGGCCTGCTCCAGCACGTCGTGCTGTTCGGCGCGCAGGCCGGCCAGCGGCGGCACCACCGTTTCAATCACCGTCTCAAGCGCGTGCGCCAGGTCGCGCAGGGACTGAAAGCCCACCGTGCCGGACGTCCCGGCCAGGGTATGCACGGCTTGCAGCGCCTCCGCGCTGACGGCGCGCTGTTCATGGCGCCACTCGCCAAAGTCGCGCCTGAGCACGCGCAGCAATTCATCCGTCTCGGCCAGGTAGATGTTGTACAAAGGCAGGCTGATGCGCAGTTCGCCCACGTGCTTGAGGTGATCGTCCGGCGCTTCGTGGAGCGCCGGCGCCGTGGCCAAAGGCAGTCCGATCACATTGCCGTTGCCAGCCACCGGCGCGGCCGATGCCGGGCGAGGCTTGCGCAGTTCGAACGGTCCGCCTTCGCGCACGCGCTCGGCCGCCATCAGCAGCATGCCGGCCTCGCGCTCGCGCCCCGCGCCGCCTTCCAGTTCGGCCACCCATTCGCTGAGCTGGTACCAGCCGTAATTGAGCAAGGTAAACAAGTCGTCGCTGGCGGGACGCGCTTCGGCCAGCCAGGTATTCATGACGCGCTCGATGGCGCCGGCCGCTTCGGCAAACTGCGCCAGACCGATCATGCGGCTGCTGCCTTTCAGGGTGTGGAACGAGCGGCGCAGCATGGCCAGGTGGTCGCCGCTGGCGGCCTGCTCGCGCGGCAAGGCCAGGGTGGTGTCGATGAAGGCCAGCACTTCGCGCGCTTCGGCGATGAAAATGTCGAGCATCTCCGCGTCGACATCGGTCGCGGCCGGCGCTGCATGCATGCCGGCGGGCGCTGCGGGCGCCAGGGCCTGATCGAGCAAGGGTACCGGTACCGCGCCGGCGGCCGCGACTTTTTCAAATGGCAGCGCGCGGAACGTGCCGGCGGCCGCATCGAAATGGAAACGCCCGCTGGCCGCCTGCGCGTTGCGGCCCAGCATATCGACAAAAAAGCCCAGCGCGCTGACATTTTGCGCGATCTCGTCGAGCGCCCCGGCGTGCGCGTCCGCCTTGACCTCCGCCCTGGCGTCGTCACCGGCCAGCTGCCGCACGGCCGCATCGACCTGCAGCACGGCGGCGCGCGCGTCTTCCTGTCCCAGCCCGGCCAGCTGCCGCTGCAACTGCGCCAGCACGGGCGCGACGCCATCGAGCGCCCCCGCCGCACCCGCTGCATCGGCGTAGTAGGCGTTGAGCACCTTTTCCACCTGGCGCAAGCCCGTCTTCATGTCCTCGGCCAGCGCGGCAACCGTCTGGCCCTGTTCGATCTGGCGCGACAGCTCGCCCGCCGTGACGGGCGGCGGCGCTTCGCCGGCCAGCAGCGCCTGCAGGCGCGCGGCGATGGTTTCCGCATTGCCGGCGAAATCGTCGGGCAGGCGGCGCAACTGCTCCAGTCCCGTGTCGGCAAACAGCAGCGCCATGCCGATTTCATTCTCCAGGGCCGCGCTGCGCCCGCTGGCCACGGCTTGCCGCGCCACGGCCGCGCATTCGCGCAGCAGGCTGGCCAGGGCCGGCTGCTTCAGGGACTCCACATGTGCCGCCACCTGTTGCAGTGACGCTTCAAAATCCGGGCCCAGGGCAGGATCGAGGTCGGCTTGCGCCAGGCGGCTCCAGCTGGCGCGCGCCTGCGCCAGGGCCGCGCGGGCGCCTTGCAAGGCATCCTGGTCAACCTGGCCGTAGCGCCGCGTTTCCAGGTCGGCGGGCAGCATGCCTTCCAGGGCGAAAGCGGCACGCAGCTTGCGTGCCTCCGGCGTCGGCTCGGACGCCGCGGCGATGAAGAACAGGGCGTCACGCAGCATCGCTTCGGGCAGGCTGGCCGTGCCCTGCGCCAGACGGCGCAACTGCAGGTTGATCAGGCCGAACAGCTGCTTGACGTTGAGCGTGCCCATGCCCTCGCAGCTGGCCGCCAGCCCCGCGAACGCCTGCATGGCGAACCAGAAGGTGCGCGCCGGCGCTTCCTGCTGCGCGTCGGCCACCAGGGTCAAGGTGGCGTGCAGGTCGCCCGCGTGCTGGCGCCGCGCGCCATCATCCTGCGCCTTCAGGAAGGGCAGCAGGGACTTTTCAAAGCGCCCGCGCCAGGCAGGATAGTCCGCCACGGGCGGCGTGTCCGCCAGCGCGATGGCCTGCCCTTCCAGCATGGCGGAGGGCGGAAAAAACAGGTCGGCCGGGTGGATGCGCTCGGCGCCCAGCATGGTTTGCAGGTCGCGGTAATAGGGGAACAAACGCGCCGGCTGCGGCGGCGTGCCGGCCACCAGGTCTTCCAGGTATTCGGTCAGGGCCTGATACAGGTCGGCGAGGACTTGCGCATGATCGAGCGTGTATTCCAGGCTGCCGTCGCGAAAGCGCGCCAGCGCCTGTTCCGCGCCGTCCGTCAGCAGGCTGGCGCCGGCCACGTCCACCATCACCAGTGCGCCATGCGCCTGGTGCAGGTGCGAGCGCGCATGCTGCAGGGCCGTGGCGCGTTCCTCGCGCTCGCGGCCGCCCGCCTCGAACAGGGCCGTTTTCGAGCGGCCCAGCGCTTCGCGGATTTCCACCATCACCCAGGACAAAGGCTCGCTGTCGAACGGCTTGGACTGCTGTGGACTATCTGGTGTGCTCATGCATGCCTCGGTAAAGAAATCGCCCTGGCTTGGCGCGACGTTCAGGCGGCGACGCGGAAGCGCGACACCGAATTTTTCAGTTCCTGCGCCAGCATTGACAGTTTATGGATCGACTGCGCCGTTTGCTGCGTGCCGTCCTGCGTCTGCTCCGTCACGCTCAGGATATGCTGGATATTCAAGGCCACGCCGCTGGCCGAACCGGCCTGCGTACCAGTGGCGAACGAGATGCCCTGAATCAGTTCGGCCAGGTGTTTCGACACCTGGCTGATGTCGTTCAAGGCCGCGCCGGCCGCGTCGGACAGGCGCGCGCCCTCGACCACGCCCTGCGTGGACGTTTCCATCGCCCGCGTCGCATCCTGGGTATCGGCCTGGATGGTGCGCACCAGCGCGCCGATCTGCTTGGCGGCCGCGGCTGAGCGTTCGGCCAGGCGCTGCACTTCCTCGGCGACGACGGAAAAGCCGCGCCCCGCCTCGCCGGCCGATGCGGCCTGGATGGCGGCGTTCAGCGCCAGCACATTGGTCTGCTCGGTGATATCGGAAATGAGCTCGGTGATTTCGCCGATCTCCTGCGACGATTCGCCCAGCCGCTTGATGCGCTTGGAGGTATCCTGGATCTGCTCGCGGATTTCATGCATGCCCTTGATGGCATTTTCCACCGCCGTCGAACCCTGCTGCGCCGCCGCCACCGACTGGCGCGCCACGTCGGCCGAGACGCTGGCCGACTTCGACACGTCGGTAATCGCATTGGCCATCTTGACCACGGTGGCGCTGACGCCCTGGATTTCGCGCGACTGCTGCTGCGACGCGATCAGCAGCTTGCTGGAGATGCTTTGCGCCTGCGTCGAGGCGCGGTTGACCTGTTCGGCCGTCGCCGTCACCCGTCCCACCAGGCCGCGCAATTCCTCGACCGTGTAGTTGACGGAATCGGCGATGGCGCCCGTGATGTCTTCCGACACGCTGGCCTGCACTGTCAGATCACCGTCGGCGACCTTCTGCAATTCGTTCATCAGGCGCAGGATGGCCGCCTGGTTCTGGTCATTCTTGGCCTTGGCCTGCTCTTCCTTTTCCTGCGACAGCAGCCGCAGGATTTCCGCTTCCTGGCGCCGCCGCTCGGCGTCGCGCGTGCGGTTGACCGAGTCCTGCAGCAGCACCCTGCCGATGCCGGCCGCCGCGATCAGGGTCAGCAACACGCCGCCGACCATCATCCAGAAGGCCATGCCCAGGGTTTCCTGATTCACGTGGTACATCTGCTGCAGCAGGGTCAAACGCTGGCGCAGGTCTTCGTTCTCGTTGAAGATCAGCTGTTCGGCGCTTTTCGCCGAACTGAATTTATCCAGGCGGTCGAGTATCGACGAGACCAGCTTCTGGTAAGTATCGAAACTGGCTTTCAGCGCCACCAGCCGGTCGCGCAGTTCGGCGTCGCGCGTGGGCGCCAGCTGCAGCGACACGCTGCCATTCAACAGGCCTTCGACGGCGGTGCGGAAATACGTCGTGTCGCGCCCCAGGGAAAACGCCGTTTCCGAGCTGATGCTGCCCGACGACAGGAACTCGCTGGCGCTGCGGCTCATGCGCTGGCTCAGCATCATCAGGCGGCCGATGACGGCCAGATCGCGCGCATTGCCGCCGCGCTGCACCTTCAGGGCCGCGACTTCCTCGGTCTGCGCCAGCAGCGCCGGCGACAGTGCGTTCAATTGCTGCAAGGTCTTGTCGAACTCGCCCAGCTCCGGCTTCAGGCGCAGGATGGTGCTGGCCGCGCGGTCGCTGCTGGCCCACTTCTTGCGCGCGTCGGCCACGGCTGCCAGCAGGGCGGAACGCGACTCGCCGATATCGCGGCCGTGATACGTCCCTCCGCGCAGCATCAGGCGGAAATCCTGGTTCAGCTCATTGCGGCTTTCCTCGAGCTGGCGGAACGCTTCCGGATTGCCTTGCACGGCGTTCGGCGCGGCCTTGCCGATACGCTGCGAATGCATCAGCGCATCGCTGGCCAGCTGCGTCTGCGCCGAGGCGATATTGCCGCTGCGCGTGTTCAATCCCACGAACAGCAGGCTGGCGGCCAGGCTCAGGGCCATCACCGTCGACAGGATGCTCAGCTGCTTTTGCAGCGGCAAATGGCCGATCAGCGGCAGCTTCAAGTCGCGCACCGGCGCGCTGGCCAGCGACTTGCGCCGGCCCAGCGCGTCGCGCAGGCGCAGCGGCAGATCGGCCGCCGATGCCGGCTCGCCGGGCGCGTGCTCCGCTTCGGGCATGCCGGCCGCCAGGATGGGGGAATGGGCGCCCATCAGCAAATGTCCTTGTGGACGGCAAGGCCGCCAAAGCCGGCATCGAGGAAGCGCTCCGCTTGCGCCAGCTGCGCCAGGTCCAGGCGCAGCCACTGCTGCCCTTCGCTGTCGCGCAGCGCCTGCGCCGCCCACGACGGCGGTGCGGCCGGCAAGGAGACGGGCTGCATCGTGCGCAGCTGGCGCAAGCCCAGTACGCGCTCGACCAGCAATGCGCAATTGAGGCCCAGGCGCGGAGAAAACGTGATGATGCGGCAGTGATTGTCAGGCGCGCAAGCCGGCTCGCCCATGTAGCGGGCCAGGTCGACGACGCCCGTCAGGCGTCCGCGCATGGCCGCCAGGCCCAGGTACCAGTCCTGCGCCAGCGGCACGCCCTGGATCTGCACACCGGCAGCAATGACGATTTCACCGAGCTGCGTCAGGTCGAGCAGGCAGGGGCGGCCACCGAGCATCACGCCCAGTTCCTTGCGCGCCGCCAGCGCGCCGCTGCGCGCAGCCTGTATCCGCTCGATCAATTGCAGCTGATACTGGCGCAAGCGCCCCTGCCGCGCGCCCGCCTCGAAGGATGGCAAAGCGGCAGCGGCAGGCGAAAAGGCCGTTGTGGATACGCCGTGACCTGGCATCGTGTGCATTCTCAGGAAAGCGCGGCGATCTTGGCCAGCAGCTCGGCTTCGACCACCGGCTTGACCAGGTAATCGCGCGCACCCTGGCGCAGGCCCCAGATGCGGTCCGTTTCCTGGCTCTTGCTGGAGCAGATAATCACCGGCACGTCCTGCAGTTCGGGATCGCGCGCGATGGCGCGCGTGATCTGGAAGCCATTCGCACCGGGCATCACCACGTCCATCAGGATCAGGTCGGGCCTGGCCTCTTTGAGTTGCGCCAGCGCGTCGGCGCCGTCCTGCGCCGTGAGGACGGCATAACCGGCACGCACCAGCATCTCGCTCAGGTAGTAGCGTTCTGTCGGCGAGTCATCGACGATCAGAATTGTGTGTATGGCCATCTGCTTCCTTGCTGCGTTGTCAATCAATAAAATCACTTACTCAAAATGCCCGGCCAGGTGCAAGCGCACGGCCTCCAGCAGCGCCTCGCGCGCCAGCGGCTTGACCAGGCAGGCGCTGGCGCCCGCCATGGCGCCGCGCGCGCGGTCGAACAAGCCTTCCTTCGACGACAGCATCAGCACCGGCGTGGCGTGGTACGCGGCGCTGGCCCTGATCAGCGCGCAGGTGCGGTAGCCGTCCAGGCGCGGCATCACAATGTCGCACACGATCAGCGCCGGCTGGCAGTCGGCGATCTTGGCCAGGGCCTCGAAGCCGTTTTCCGCCAGCACCACGCGATAACCGGCCTCGCCGAGTATCTTCGCGGCCGCGCTGCGTATCGTCGCGCTGTCGTCGATGACGAGTATCGTCACGCCCTCGCAGGCACCGTCAGGCGGCGCCTCGGGCAGGAAAGGACGCGTCATGTGATTATTCGACAATCTTTCATACCATAGCACAGGCAGCCGCGATACCTGCGTCCGGCGGCATCGCATGCACCCCGATTAATTAAATCGCCACCATCTCGAAATCATCCTTGCGCGCACCGCATTCAGGACAGGTCCAGTTCATCGGAACATCGGCCCAACGCGTGCCGGGAGCGATGTCTTCGTCGGGCAGACCGGCCGCTTCATCATAAACCCAGCCGCAAATAAGACACATCCACGTTTGGAATTGCTGCGTTGTTTCGTTGCTACTCACGTTCTGCCACCCTTCAATCAAGTAAAATGCTGAATTAGGTATCTTAATCTACCCGCCGTGCAAAACCAAACTTCTCCCCTCATATTAATCTTCGGCGTATCCGATCCGGTCGGCGCGATCGGCATCCAGGCCGACCTGGCCACCTTTTCAGCCTTCGGCTGCCATGGCCTGTCCGTCACCACGGGCCTCTTGATCAGCGATACGGCGCGCGTGGAAGACGTGCAGGCGGTCGACCCGGACTGGGTTTCCGACCAGGCGCGCGTGCTGCTGGAAGACATGTCCGTCGCCGCCATCAAGATCGGCGCGCTGGGCAGCGTGGAAAACGTCACGGCCATCGCCGAAATCGTCTCCGACTATCCGAACGTGCCGCTGATCCTCGATCCCTTCATTTCGGCCCTGCCGGAACAGGGCATGGACGACGAGGACATCCTCACCGCCGTGCGCCAGCTCTTGATCCCGCAAACGACCCTGCTGGTGCTCTCGCCGGTGGAACTGGAGCGCCTGGCCGAAACCTGGCGCGACGCCGATCCGGACGACACCTTGCAGAACGACGTCGATTACCTGGTGGCGCTGGGCTGCGAATACGTGCTCGTCACCGGCATGCCGGCCGACGCCAGCAAGTCCGGCACGGGCGAAGGCAAGTTGCGCGCCAATACCCTGTTCGGCGAAGACGGCGTGGTGCGCCACGACGAATGGCAGCACCTGCCCGGCATCTTCAACGGCGCCGGCAGCACCCTGTCGGCGGCGGCCACCGCCCTGCTGGCCCTGGCGGAAAACGAAGACGATGTGCCGCAGGTGGTCGTGGCGGCGCAGGAATTCACGGCCGGCGCGCTGGCCCACGCGCAGCGCCACGGCATGGGCAAGCTGGTGCCGAACCGGCTGTTCCGGCAGCAGCGCCAGCGCGGCGCCCAATAATCCCGTCCAGACAAACACAGACGACACAGACAACGATCCACTCTCAAGGCACGATTATCATGACGACGACTTCACAGAACGACATCCTGTTTGCCCGCGCACAAAAAACCACGCCAGGCGGCGTCAACTCGCCCGTGCGCGCCTTCCGCTCCGTGGGAGGCACGCCGCGCTTCATCACGCGCGCCGAAGGCCCGTACTTCTGGGACGCGGACGGCAAGCGCTATATCGACTACATCGGCTCCTGGGGCCCGGCCATCGTCGGCCACGCCCACCCGGAAGTGGTGAAAGCGGTGCAGGATGCGGCCGCGCTGGGCCTGTCGTTCGGTGCGCCGACCGAAGGCGAAGTGCTGATGGCCGAGGAAATCACGCGTCTGGTGCCGTCGATCGAGCAGGTGCGCCTGGTCTCGTCGGGCACGGAAGCGACCATGAGCGCCCTGCGCCTGGCGCGCGGCGCCACGGGACGCGACAAGATCGTCAAGTTCGAAGGCTGCTACCACGGCCACGCCGATTCGCTGCTGGTGAAGGCGGGCAGCGGCCTGCTCACCTTCGGCAACCCGACGTCGGCCGGAGTGCCGGAAGATTTTGTGAAGCACACCCTGGTGCTCGACTATAACAACGTGGAACAGCTGAAGGACGCCTTCGACAACTTCGGCGCCGAGATCGCCTGCGTCATCGTCGAACCGGTGGCCGGCAACATGAACCTGGTGAAAGCCACGCCGGCATTCCTGCAGGCGATGCGCGAGCTGTGCACGCAGCACGGCGCCCTGCTCATTTTCGATGAAGTCATGTGCGGCTTGCGCGTGGCCCTGGGCGGCGCGCAGGCGCTGTACGGCATCAAGCCCGACCTCACCGCGCTGGGCAAGGTAATCGGCGGAGGCATGCCGGTGGCAGCCTTCGGCGGCAGCGCCGCGCTGATGCACAACATGGCGCCGCTGGGCGCCGTCTACCAGGCCGGCACCTTGTCCGGCAACCCGGTCGCCGTGGCGGCCGGCATGGCCACCCTGAAACTGATCCAGCAGCCCGGCTTCTACGAGCAGCTGGGCGCCACGGCCAAGCGCCTGGCCGAAGGCTTGACCGCCGCCGCACAAGAGGCCGGCGTGGTCTTCTGCGCCGACTACATCGGCGGCATGTTCGGCATCTATTTCAGCGAAACGCCACCGACCAGCTATGCGGAAATGATGGCCGGCGACCGCAGCAAGTTCAACGCCTTCTTCCACGCCATGCTCGACGAAGGCGTGTACTTCGCGCCAGCCGCCTTCGAGGCGGGCTTCGTCTCGGCGCAGCACGACGACGCCGTCATCGACGCCACCATCGCGGCCGCGCGCAAGGTGTTTGCCAAGCTCGCGTAAAGTTACACCGCCGCGGTGTCCATCACCGCGGCCACCAGCGCCGGCAGGCTGGCCATGTCGCTGAACACGACATGCGCGCCGGCCGCTTTCAACCTGTCTTCCTGGCCGGCGGCGATATGCCCGCCGCCGATGAATCCCAGTACCGTCATGCCCGCCGCCACGGCGGCCGTCACGCCCGTGACGCTGTCTTCCAGCACCAGGCACTGGCCCGGCGGCACGTCAAACGCGGCGGCCGCCGCCAGGTAGACGCCCGGATGCGGCTTGGCATGGCCCACCAGGTCCGGCGTGAAGACGCGGCTGTCGAACAGCGGCGCCATGCCAGTCCGCTCGAGCGCCGACAGCACGCGCGCGCTGACGCTGTTCGAGGCCACAGCCTTGGGCAGTGGAATGGCGGCCAGCGCCTGCGCCACGCCGGGCACGGCGCGCAATTGCGCGTCGCAAGCCGCATCGACGGCGTTGCCGATGGCCATGATCTCGTCGGCCGGCAATTGCGGCAGGTCCAGTTCCTTGTAGATATCCTGCATCAGCGGCACCAGGCGCTGGCCCAGGCGCGGCTCGATCAGGCCCTGCAAGGTGACGCCTTCGGGCAGGTTCGGCAGGCGCGGCGCCAGCAACTCCAGCAGCGCTTGCAGGGCCACGGCTTCGCTGTCGATCAGCACGCCATCGCAATCGCTGATCAAGTGGGTAAAGCGCGGTGGGGTGATGGCGGTATCAGGCATGGACTCTCCAGGGGACAACGGTGACGGGAAATGCGGCGGCCAGCCGGCCAAGGCTGGCATCGCAACGATCATAGGTGGAACAGACGGACGCTGCCACGCAGAAAACGCCTCAAGGACGATACTTTTCTGCAAAAGGCAGACTACGGGGAAAAGACTGGCTCAACACAGGCAACGTAGATACCAATTCAATACCACGCAATACCAGTGATTATCGCTGATTTTTGAATTTGCTGCGCTCGCCTTGAAACCGGGACGCGGGAGCGCCCCGGCGACACCGCTTATTTCAGCCAGCCGCGGTGGCGGAAGTACAGGAAGGGCGCGATGGCGCTGGTGATCATCAAGCCCCAGGCCCAGGGATAGCCGAACGACCATTCCAGTTCCGGCATCAGCTTGAAGTTCATGCCGTACACGCTGGCGATCAGGGTGGGCGGCAGGAAGGCCACGCTGGCCACCGAGAAGATCTTGATGATCTTGTTCTGGTTGATGTTGATGAAGCCGACGGTGGCGTCCATCAGGAAGTTGATCTTGTCGAACAGGAACGAGGTGTGGCCGTCCAGCGATTCGATGTCGCGCAAAATCTGCCGCGCTTCCTCGAACTGCTCGGAATTCAATAAACGGCCGCGCATCAGGAAGCTCACGGCGCGGCGCGTATCCATCATGTTGCGGCGGATACGGCCATTCAAATCTTCCTCGTGGGCAATGGCATTCAGCGCTTCGGCCGCGTGCGCATCGGTAAATTCTTTTTGCAGCACGCGCGTGCTGACTTCTTCCAGGTTCTGGTAGATGCCTTCGAGCACGTCGGCCGAATATTCGGCATCGGTGGCGTACAGGTCGAGCAGCACGTCCATGTAGTCGGCAATCGAGCCTGGCCGCGAACGGGCGCGCATGCGCACCAGGCGGAACACGGGCAAGTCGTCCGTATGCATGGAAAACAGGATCTTGCGGGCAAGGATGAAGGCCACGGTGATGACGCGCGACGGACCGTCGTCCTCTTCGCGCAAGAAATCCGTGCGCAGGTGCAAGTCGCCGTTTTCCGCTTCGTAATAGCGGGCTGACGCCTCAATATCCTTGACTTCGTCTTCGCCCGGCAGGGTGACATTGTAGATGGCCTTGACCCAGGCCCGTTCATCATCGGTAGGGTCGGTCAGGTCGACCCACACCGGTTCGGCATTTTCGAGGTCTGCGCGGCTGTCGATCGGCACCTGGTTGAGCCGGCCATTCTGTAATACAAAGACATTGATCATGCGCGCTCTCAGCCGGATGTGGGGTTATCGTGATGTGCTGGCGCTGGCGCCAAAAATGAAAACAGCGCAAGTGTACCCGCAAAGGCCTTTTCACGACCACCCCCGGCACGGCTTTTTCACGGAAAAAGTGCGGCGTTGCACCAAGGGAGGCGATTAAGATGCTGCGCCGCAATAGTGCCAATCAGGCAGCTTTAACTTTATGCAAAGGAATCGTGCTGCCATCAAGGCAATTCCGCCGCCCCCATGCGGCGCAGGATCACGCCCGTGCGCCGATTCAGGTAACCGGTATCGCGGTGGCGGTCGTAAAAGCGGGGATTCGGCAGCATCACGGCCAGTTTCGCCGCCTGCGCCGCGCTCAGGCTGGCCGCGCTGACATGATAATAGTGGCGGGCGGCCGCTTCGGCGCCGAAGATGCCCGTGCCAAATTCCACCACGTTCAAATATATTTCAAAGATGCGCTGCTTTTCCATCAGGCTTTCCAGCATATACGTGATGATCAGTTCCTGGCCCTTGCGCACATAGCTGCGCGAGCCGGACAGGAACAGATTCTTCGCCAGCTGTTGCGTGATGGTGGAGCCGCCCGCCACGACCTTCTGTTTCTTACTATTCTTTTCATACGCCTTTTGCAAGGCTTCCCAGTCCACGCCTTCGTGTTCGGAAAAATTCGCGTCTTCCGAGGCGATGATGGCCCGTTTCAGATTGTTCGAGATGCGGTTGTACGGCACCCACGTCTGCTGGATCGTGGCATTCGGGTTCTTGTCCTGCAAGACAGACAACTGTTCGCGCATGAACGCCGTGCTGGACGGGTTATGGTCGACCCACCACCAGATTTGCAGAAAGAAATACAGTTGCACGACGATAAAGGCCAGCACGGGCACGATGAACAGCCACTTGATCCAGCCGTAGCGGCCGCCGCTGCCGCCCTTGCGCGCCCCCTTCTTGCCGGCGCTCACAGGCTGCCCCGCAATTGCGCCAGCAAGTCCTGCGTCCGCGGCCGCACGCCGCGCCACACGTAAAATGCTTCCGCCGCCTGCTCCACCAGCATGCCCAGGCCGTCGCGCACCTGTGCGCCATGTTGCGCGGCAAAGTCCATGAAGACGGTGGGCCGGGCGCCATACATCATGTCGAGCGCCAGCGTGTGGCTGCCGAAGATAGCGGGCGGCACGGGCGGCAAATCGCCCGCCAGGCTGGCCGAGGTGGCATTGATGACGATATCGAAGACGCCGTCGGGCTGCGTGAAGGCACCGGCGCGCAGCTGGCCGGGGTGCGCCAGCGCGTCGGCAAACTGCGCCACCAGCGCTTCGGCCGTGGCCACGGTGCGGTTGGCAATGAAGATGTCCCGCGGCCCCTGTTCCAGCAAGGGCAGCACGACGCCGCGCGCCGCGCCGCCCGCGCCCAGCAGCAGGACGCGCTTGCCGGCGATGGCTACGCCCGCGTTGCGCACGATGTCGGCCACCAGGCCCGCGCCATCGGTATTGTCGCCAAGAATGGTGTCGCCGTCGAAACGCAGGGTATTGACGGCGCCGGCGGCCCTGGCCCGCGGCGTCAGCTCGGTGGCCAGCGCGCACGCATCCAGTTTGAAGGGCACCGTCACATTCGCGCCCTTGCCGCCCTCGGCGGCAAACGTGCGGGCCGCCAGGGCAAAGCCGTCCAGCGGCGCCAGCCGGCGCTCATACACGATGGACTCGCCCGTCTGCTGCGCAAACGCGGCATGAATCAGGGGGGACTTGCTGTGAGCGATGGGATTGCCGAAGACACAATATTGATCGGGGTTCATCTCTTGCTTGTTCAATTGCTGCCGCCAGTCAGGTTAGCTTCCATTTTTTCTTCGCGCGTAAATTTGAAGCGGGTGATGACGACCCACAGGTCATCCTTGTCACTCGACAACATGTTCGGCGGGAAACGGCCGAACGGCGCCGCGCGGCGCACGATGGCCAGGGCCGCCGCGTCCAGCGCGGGATTGCCCGAGCTTTTCTCCACGCGGACGCCGCCCTCTTTCTGGTAAATCGTGCCATCCTGGAAGATGGGGATGTAGACGACCAGTTCACCATACATCTTGCGGCCATTGTTTTGCGGGAAATTCAGAGTGCCGATTTCCTCGATGCGCTTTTGCAGGGTCTTGTAATACATGGCATAGCCGACCTCCTGCGTGCTGGGGGTAATGAAAGTCTTGCGCGGACGCTTGTTCTGGTCTTCCACGGTCTGGCTGATCTCGGCCGCCATGCGGGCGATGGCCTTGCTGCTTTCCATCAAGTCCGAACCGGACGCGAGCGGATTGGGCTTGTCCTTTTCCGTGACGGGCGCGGCGCTGTAGGGCGTCGCCTTGGCCGCCTGGGTCAACAGTTCCTGCTGCTTCTGCTCCAGTTCGGCGATGCGCCGGGCGCTGGCCTTGACGCTGTCGCCCTCTTCCACCTTGCGCATGTCGGGCAAGGGCGACTTGGCGCGGCCCTTGTCGGCTTGCCCACCGCCATCGAGGTTGGCTTGCGCCAGGGCATCGGCCTTCAGCGGCTTGTCCGCATGCTTGGCGTTGACCAGTATCACTTCCAGGCCGGGATCGGTGGCGACGGCGCGCTGCGGGGCCGGGGCGACAAAATGCATCGCCAGCAAGGCGCCGTGCGCCAGCAGCGATACCGCCACGGCTATCATCAGGAAACGATTCTCTCGGAAAGACTTCACGCGCAACCCAGTTAGCAACAAGCACACCATACAAGATGGCTGAATTCTACGTCAAAGGGCGACGCGGGAAACAGTTTTAGTCCCGTTTTTCACGCCGCCCCGCGGCCTTACTTGACCTCGGGCTCGCTGACCACGTCTTCGCTGGCCAGTTCCGCCACTTCCGCGTCGGCGTCGCTGACCTGGTTCGCCGCTTCCGGCGAGGCTTCCGGCGCCGCGTCGCCCTCGTCGGCCCCGTCGTCGCCCGCGTCTTCCTCATAATCGAGCTCGGCGTCGGCCGCCGCATCGGGCACGGCGGCAATTTCCAGCAACCGCGCTTCGATGCTCAGGTCGACCTCATCCCAGCGCAGCAAGTCCAGTTTCACCTGGGCCCCGCGCGCCACCGAAGGCATGCCCGGCAGCTTGATGACCAGCGGAATGTCGACCAGGCGCAGGATTTCATCCTTCAGCACGACGGCATCGACCTGACGCGCGTTTTCCTGGTGCAGCCAGCGCAAACACCAGTAGCGTTCCATATTCGACTGGAAATCGCCATACGCGGCATACGCGGCGTCGAAGGCCGAGACGATGGCGAACAGGTTCGCATCGCGCGGCTTGAACGGGGCCACCAGCGGCGCCGTCACGCCATGCTCGGCGCAGGCGATGATTTGCCACTGGTTCACCAGGTCCGTGTAACGGCGCAGGGGCGAGGTGCTCCACGCGTATTGATCCACGCCCAGGCCCTGATGCGGCGCCGCATGGGTGACCATGCGCACCTGCATCTTTGCCGCCCAGCTATTGCCGCTGCCGCCGCCCTGGCTGCGGTAGATGCCGGGCACGCCATGGTCGTGCAGCATCTTGCCCCAGGTACTGTTGGCAAAGATCATCAGTTCGGCGACGATCTTGTCCAGCGGCGCGCCACGCTTGCGGCGCGCCACGGTGACGATGTCGTTTTCCACATAGAAGTTGAAATCGACGCGGTTATTCTGTTCCGGCTTCAGGCCAAACGCTTCGCGCTTCTTCATGCGGCCCTGTTCCAGCTGCTGCGCCCATTGCCACAGGATGGCGAAGTCGGCCTTGTGAGGGTATTCTCCCTCGCCGCTGGCCAGGGTTTCTTCGTTGACCAGGTCGTCGAGCTGGTTATGGCGCAAGTTGCTGGCAATCGGCACCAGTTCGGCGCGCGTCTGCGTGCTGACCACGGCCCAGTCGGCTTTCGGGTCCAGGGTCGCGTACAGCGACAGGGCCGGGCACGTCGTGCCTTCCGCCAGGGTAAACGCATTGACGATTTCGTCCGGCAGCATGGTGATCTTGTCGCCCGGCATGTAGACGGTCGACATGCGCTGGCGCGCCATCTTGTCGATCACGTCTTCCGGACGGATGCCCAGGCCCGGCGCGGCGATGTGTATACCCACTTTCACGGTGCCGTCGGGCAGCGGCTGCACGGAGAAGGCATCGTCGATCTCGGTCGTGGTCACGTCGTCGATCGAGAAGGCGGCCACGTCAGCCAGCGGCAGCTTGGCCGTCACGGACGGCACGGGCACGTTCGGGAAACCGGCGCCTTTCGGGAAATTTTCGAAAAGGAATTTCGACAGGTGCAGGTCTTTCGGCGAAGCAATGCCGCCGACGGCCAGCATCAAACGCGGCGGCGTCGTGTGCAATTCCGTGCACGCCGCTTCCAGCGCCTTGTATTCAATCGTGTTCTTGTCCGGCTTGAACAGCAGTTGCAGCACCATGGGCTGCATCGAGGCGGGCAAGCGGTTCTGTTTCAGCTCTTCCACATAGCCTGCCTGCACCAGGGCCTGCTGCTTTTTCTTTTCGATGCCTGCCAGGGCCGCCTTCAAGGACGCTTCCGGCGCCGCCTTGTAGCGGCCACGGCCCTTCTTATAGAAATACACGGGCGCCGAATGCAGGGCCAAAATCAGGCCGGCCGCTTCCGGCGGCAAGGGGGCATGGCCGAAATACTCGGCGCCCAGCTCGGCAAAGCCGAACTCGTCTTCGCCCGCCACTTCCCACAGGAAATCGAGGTCGATCTCGGCGGCAACAGCTTTGGCTTGCTCGAGCAACTCGGCCGGGGCCGGCTTTTCATACTGCAGCAGCACGTCCTTGACCTTGACCTTGGTGCGCTTGCCGCTGGCCATCTCGACCTGGTACGCCTCACCCGCTTGCGACAGGACCGTGCCGACCTTGAAATCGCCGGATTCTTCAAAAAATAGATTCATTATTATGCTTTGTTTATGAGTGTGTCGGTTGCAGCGGTGCGAGCGACGGACGTCAACTCGAGCACCGCCGGCAAAAATACTTCTGTTACCAGCAGCAATCCCTGGTGACGCTGATACAGGCAGCGGCGGGCAAAAAACAGCGCCTTGTCGCTGGCACGCGCTTCTTCCAGGGCCAGCGCCGCCTGCGCCCGCTGCACCAGCGGATGGCCGGCGCGCAAGCGGGCAAATTCCAGTGCTCCGCGGCGCACCATGCGGTCGCCAAACAAGGTCGTGCCCAGCGAACGCTCGCCCAGCGCGGAAAACAAAGGCCAGTCCGTGGCCGTCGCCTGCATGGGCACGACGGTATGGCCAAACACGGCCGGTTTGTTATCACAACGCAACAGCACTTCGCGCTCCCACACCCGGCCCGCGCGGTGCAAACCAATGATCGCGGCCTCGTCGCTCAGGCAGCGTGCCGTTTCCTGATGCAAACATTGCACGCGAAATGCCTGGCTATGCGCTTTCAGCTTGGCCGTCAGCGAACCGCCGCCCGTCAGCCAGTGGCGCAAGGCCGGCGGCGCATGGACGGCGTTCACGTGCGCATGCCATTGCGCCTGGCGCAGCGAACCCGGCCTCACCGGGCAGCGTCCGCATCAATGCCGCAAAAGGCCAGCACGGGCGCCAGGTAGTCGGCAAACTCGCTGATGCCATGGTCGCTGCCCTCGATGACGAGTTGCCGCGCCCCCTGATAATGCGCCACCATGTCGCGGTAGTCGAGCACTTCATCGCCGGTGGCGGCAATCAGGAAATAGCGTTGTGGCTCAGTAATTTTCTCTACAGCAAAGGTTCCCAGCTCGGCTATGTACTCGCGCTTGAACTCGAATGGTTTGTCCGAATGAAACTCGGTCGTCACGCCCACATGCTGTTCCAGGTCGATCAGGGGCACGATGGCAGGATTGAGCAATACGGCGCGGCAACCGAGCCGCTCGGCCAGCCAGGTGGCGTAATAGCCGCCCAAGGACGAGCCGATAATCGTCAGCTCGGCCGGCGCCACGTCCTTCACCAACGATAGCGCCAATGCGATGGCCAGCTTGGGCGACGCCGGCAATTGCGGGCACAGCCACTGTGCTTCGCGGCCCAGCGCCTGCATCTGCGCGGCGAGCAGGCGCGACTTCATCGACAGGGGCGACGAGCGGAATCCATGCAGGTACAGAATCATCGGCCCAGCGCCTCCAGCAATTTCTGGTGCACGCCGCCAAAGCCGCCATTGCTCATGACGACGATCTGGTCGCCGGGACGGGCACTTGCCGCCACGGCCGCCACCAGCGCGTCGATGTCTTCATAGGCGCTGGCAATCTTGCCCAGCGGCGCCAGCGCGTCGCCCAGGCTCCAGCCCAGCGCGGCATGGCTGCCGAAACCGAAGACCAGGTCGGCATCCTTGAGGCTGCCCGGCAGCGCATCTTTCATGGCGCCCAGCTTCATGGTGTTCGAACGCGGTTCCAGCACGGCCAGGATGCGGGCGCTGGCGCCAAGCTTCTGGCGCAGCCCACCCACGGTGGTGGCAATGGCCGTCGGGTGATGCGCGAAATCGTCGTACACAGTAACGCCATTGACCACGCCGCGCACTTCCATGCGGCGCTTGACGCTCTCGAAGCTGGCCAGCGAAGCGCACGCCTGGGCAATGGGCACGCCCACATGGCGCGCGGCGGCGATGGCCGCCAGCGCATTGCTGCGGTTGTGCTTGCCCGTGAGCGCCCATGCCACATGGCCTTCCTGCTGGCCATTGAAGAACACGTCGAAGCTGCCGTCGGCCTGCTCTTGCAGTTGCCAGTTGGCATCCTGACCAAAACTTTCCTTTTCGCTCCAGCAACCGCGCGCCAGCACGCGCTGCAGCGATGCTTCGTCGCCGTTGAACACGAGGCGGCCGATGCCGGGCACGGTACGCACCAGGTGGTGGAATTGCGTCTCGATGGCGTGCAGATCGGGGAAGATGTCGGCGTGATCGTATTCCAGGTTATTCATGACGGCCGTCTTCGCGTGGTAATGCACAAACTTGCTGCGCTTGTCGAAGAAGGCCGTATCGTATTCATCGGCTTCGATGACGAAGAAGTCCGACTCCGCGCTCTTGCCATCGATCTTGCCGGACAGGCGCGCGGAAATGCCAAAGTTCATCGGCACGCCGCCGATCAAAAAGCCCGGCGCGTAGCCCGCGTCTTCGAGTATCCAGGCCAGCATGGCTGATGTTGTCGTCTTGCCATGCGTGCCGGCCACGGCCAGCACCCACCGATTGCGCAGGATGTGTTCGCCGATCCATTGTGGGCCGGACACATACGGTAAGCTGCGGTTGAGGATTTCTTCCACCAGCGGGTTGCCGCGCGAGACCACATTGCCAATCACATACAAATCCGGGTTCAGCTTGGTCTGTTCCGGATCGAAGCCCTGTATCAGTTCGATTCCCTGCGATTCCAGCTGGGTGCTCATCGGCGGATAGACGTTGGCATCGCAACCGGTGACTTTATGGCCGGCTTCCTTGGCCAGGACAGCCAGGCCGCCCATGAAGGTACCGCAAATACCGAGAATATGAATATGCATGTGATCAGTGCGAAAGGTGCACGCTTAAGTAAGTAAGACGGTGAGATAAAAAACAGCAAGTGCAGGATTTTACCTGACGCCATGACTTTTTCCGCTTCAGAGTATCATCTCGCTCATGACGAACGATGCATTTGACGATAGCGCCCAGTTGCGCCTGGAAATCGCCGCCGCTGCCGCGCGCCTCGTGGCGCAGGATGGCGCCGATTATGGCAGCGCCAAGCGCAAGGCGGCGCGGCAAGTCCTCGGCGACGCGCCGAATCGGCCGAATATACTGCCTGACAACGACATGATCGAGGAACAGGTGCGGCAGTACAACGCCCTGTTCCTGGCCGACAGCCAGCCCGCACGGCTGTTCCAGCTGCGCACGATTGCGCTGCAGCTCATGGAAGCGTTGCAACAATTTCATCCCCTGCTCAGCGGCCCCGTGCTCAATGGCACGGCCGGCCCCCACGACGAGATCTATTTGCAGCTGTTTGCCGAGAGCGCCAAGGAAATCCACATCTTCCTGCTGAATAAAAATGTCGTGCTCGACATGTCGGAAAGCCCGCATTTCAAGGGACCGCGTTATGATGCGGTCGAGACAGCCAGTTTCCTGTGGAAAAACGAAGGCGTGCACGCGGCCATGTATGAGCTCGACGATATGCGCGGCGCGCTGAAAGCCAAGGCCGACGGCAAGGTGCTGCGCACCGATATCGCCGGGCTGCGCAGCCTGCTGGCCGCCAGCCTCGCCGATGGCGTGCCGGCTGCCGACTAACATTGATATAGATAAAGTTATGACAAAAAAGAATTGGATCGCCTGCGCCATCGTCGCGCTGATGTTTGGCGGCATGGGTGCTTACGTCGGTTTGAACAAGGAAAAGGCGAAAGCAGCGGGACCGCTGACGACGACCATCGCGCCAGGCGCGACGGGGCCCGTCAACGAGCTGTATGCGCTGTCCCTGCCGGACGCGGCGGGCACCACGCAAGCCTTGTCGCAATGGAAAGGCAAGAATGTGCTGGTCAATTTCTGGGCGCCGTGGTGCCCGCCTTGCGTGGAAGAAATGCCGGAGTTATCCGAAGTGCAAGGCCACTATGCGGGGAAAAACCTGCAGGTGATCGGCATCGGTATCGATTCGGCCAGCAATATTGCCACCTTTGCCAGCAAGTTCAAGATTGCCTATCCCGTCTACGTGTCCGGCATGAGCGGCACCGATCTGTCGCGTCATTTTGGCAATGCCACGGGCGGTTTGCCCTTTACGGTGCTGATCGGCGCCGATGGCGAAGTCAAAAAGACCTATCTGGGCCGCTTGAAATTTGATCAGTTACGCGCCGATCTGGATAAATTGTAAATTCGGAGCGTGCTTTTTTCTCTTGCCAATGCGTATCTTTGGCGGCAAAATGCGGAACTTTCGCTAAAACGGTCTTCCATACATGGCAAAAAACCTCCTTCTGCTCAATGGTCCCAACCTGAATTTGCTGGGAACGCGCGAGCCTGAGGTCTACGGCGCCAGCACCTTGGCCGATATCGAACAGGCAGCAATGGCGCAAGCCATGGCGGCCGGTGCCGACCTGGTCTGCTTTCAAAGCAACCACGAAGGCGCGCTGATCGACCGCATCCATGCCGCGCGAGCGGAAGGGATCGATGCCATCGTCATCAATCCGGGCGGCCTGACCCATACCAGCGTTGCCTTGCGCGATGCGCTGGCCGGGGTCGCCATCCCGTTCGTGGAAGTCCATATCTCGAATATTTACCAACGCGAAACGTTTCGACATCACTCATTTCTCAGCGCGATCGCGCAGGGGACGATCTGCGGGCTAGGTATCGATGGATATCGGTTTGCCATCGACTTTGTGCTTAAAAAACGTTAATCTACGCGATCTGCACGCATTTAGCGCGGCGATAGGTTCTTGGACATCACCGCATCACTCATAAAACAAACTACATTCCTAGGGGTTTTACATGGATCTACGAAAACTCAAGACCTTGATCGACCTGGTCGCCGAATCGGATATCGCAGAGCTGGAAGTTACCGAAGGCGAAAGCAAGGTTCGCATCGTCAAATCGTCGGCCATGCCGCAAAACCAGATGGTCATGATGCAGCCGCAAGGCATGCAAGCCCAATACCAGCCAGCCGCGCCAGCCGCCGCTCCCGCCGCGGCAGCTGCCGTCGTGGTCGCCGCCGAGCCAACGGGCTATGTGGTCAAGTCGCCGATGGTCGGCACCTTCTACCGTTCCTCCGCTCCTGGCAGTGCCGCCTATGTTGAAGTGGGCTCGACCGTCAAGGAAGGTGATACCCTGTGCATCATCGAAGCGATGAAGCTCCTGAATGAAATCGACTCCGATAAAGCCGGTGTCGTGACCCAGATCCTGGTCGAAAACGGCCAACCGGTCGAATTCGGTCAACCCTTGTTTGTGATCGGCTAAAACCCAGTCCACACGGCCGGCAACGGCCGTTTGCAGTTTTAGCCCCTCACACTTGTTGTTTCGCCGGCTCGCCGGCTCTCACAGACATACGCGAACCTACCATGTTTGAAAAAATCCTGATTGCCAACCGTGGTGAAATTGCCCTCCGTATTCAGCGCGCCTGCCGCGAAATGGGCATTAAAACGGTTGTAGTCCACTCCGAAGCCGACAAGGACGCGAAATACGTCAAGCTGGCCGACGAATCCGTTTGTATCGGCCCGGCACAGTCGACCCTGAGCTACCTGAACATGCCCGCCATTATCAGCGCCGCTGAAGTGACGGATGCGCAAGCGATTCACCCAGGCTATGGCTTCCTGTCGGAAAATGCCGACTTTGCCGAACGCGTCGAGAAATCGGGCTTCGTCTTCATCGGCCCCCGCTCCGAATCGATCCGCTTGATGGGCGATAAAGTATCGGCCAAGCAAACCATGATCAAGGCTGGCGTACCGTGCGTACCCGGCTCCGAAGGCGCGTTGCCGGACGATCCGAAAGCGATCGTGCAAATTGCCCGCAAGATCGGCTACCCGGTGATCATCAAGGCCGCCGGCGGCGGCGGCGGACGCGGCATGCGCGTGGTGCACACGGAAGCTGCCCTGATCAACGCCGTGGCGATGACCAAGACGGAAGCCGGCACGGCGTTCGGCAACCCTGAAGTGTATATGGAGAAGTACCTGGAAAATCCGCGCCACGTGGAAATCCAGATCCTCGCCGACGAACACAAGAACGCCGTCTGGCTGGGCGAGCGCGACTGCTCCATGCAGCGCCGCCACCAGAAAGTGATCGAAGAAGCACCGGCGCCGGGCATCCCGCGCAAGCTGATCGAGAAAATTGGCGACCGTTGCGCCGAAGCATGCCGCAAGATCGGCTACCGCGGCGCCGGCACGTTTGAATTCCTGTACGAAAACGGCGAGTTCTATTTCATTGAAATGAATACCCGCGTGCAGGTGGAGCATCCCGTCACCGAGATGATCACCGGCATCGACATCGTGCAAGAACAGATCCGCATCGCCGCCGGCGAAAAACTGCGTTTCCGCCAGCGCGACGTCTTGCTGTCGGGCCACGCCATCGAGTGCCGCATCAACGCCGAAGATCCGTTCAAGTTCACGCCGTCGCCCGGCAAGATCGTCTCCTGGCATGCGCCGGGCGGCCCGGGCATCCGCGTCGACTCGCACGCCTACGCCGGCTACTATGTGCCGCCGCATTACGACTCGATGATCGGCAAAGTGATCGCTTACGGCGCCACGCGCGAGCAAGCGATCCGCCGCATGCAGATCGCCCTGTCCGAAATGGTGGTTGAAGGCATCAACACGAATATCGCCCTGCACCGCGAACTGATGATCGATGCGCGCTTCATCGAAGGCGGCACCAACATTCATTATCTGGAACAGAAGCTGGCCGACATGCCGGACCTGGGCAAGAACCTGAATGGCGGCAGCCCCAGCATCGCCAAGAAGTCCGAAATCAAGGCGGGCGCATGAGCTGGACGGAAATCGTCATCGAAATCGCCCGTGACAACGCCGAGGCCATGTCCGACGCGTTGATGGAAGCGGGCGCCCTGTCGGTCTCGGTGGAAGACGCCGATGAAGGCACGGATGCCGAACAGCCCTTGTTTGGCGAACCCGGCATGGAACCGAAGGAAGCGGCGTGGGAACGCAGCCGCGTGGTGGCGCTGACGGACGTCGACGCCGACCAGGCCGCCATCGTGGCCGCCGCAGCCCAGGCGGTCGGCATGACGGAAGTACCCACCTTTAGCATGCGCCCCGTGGAAGAGCAGGACTGGGTGCGGTTGACCCAGTCGCAATTCGCCCCGATTCACATCGGCAAGAATATCTGGGTCGTGCCCAGCTGGCACGAGGCACCGGATCCTGACGGCCTGATCCTGGAACTGGACCCGGGCCTGGCTTTCGGCACGGGCAGCCACCCGACCACGCGCCTGTGCATGGAATGGCTGGAAGCGAACCCTGCCCCCGGCAAGACCGTGCTCGACTACGGTTGCGGTTCCGGCATCCTGGCCATGGTGGCCAAGAAACTCGGTGCGCAAACGGTGGCCGGCGTCGATATCGACCCGCAGGCGATCGAATCGGCGCGCGACAATGCCGAGCGCAACCAGTGCGAGATCGAATATTTCTTGCCAGATACGTTTGCCACCTCGGCACACGCCACGGCCAAGTTTGACATCGTCGTCGCCAATATCCTGTCGAGTCCATTGAAGCTGATGGCGCCGATGCTCTCTAGCCGCGTTGCCGACGGCGGCGCCCTGATCCTGTCCGGCGTGCTGGCACGCCAGGCGGAAGAAGTGGCCGCTGCCTATGCGCCGTTCATCGAGCTCGGTGTATGGGCCGAGCAAGACGGCTGGGTGGCCCTGCATGGCCGCCTGGGTGCAACGCAAGCGCCTGCGCCCCGCGCGGAAGGTGCATAAGCACAGCAATGGCCCTCGCCACCAAATGCCCCCATTGCAACACGATATTTCGGGTCGCTGCTGACCAGTTGAAGTTACGTGGGGGCATCGTGCGCTGTGGCACGTGCAGGGAAGTGTTTGACGGCAATGCCGCGCTGGTCGATCCAGCGGCGGCATCGCCGTTTTTAACCTCCGCTCCCGGTACTGCCGCCCCGCCGTCAGCCAGTTATCTGGCCGACAACAGCCTGCCGTCCGCCACGGACGACGAACCCATCTATTCCCTCGACTTCGACACCTCGTTCGACCCGTTTGGCATCCTGCCGGAAACGGCGAAACTCAAGGACGACGCGGCCGATGGCGAGCACATCGAACTGGACCTCGACGTCGCCCTACCCGACGAGGTGCCAGCCGACGCACCGCTCGACCTCCCCGAAGCAACACCGGCAGAAACACCGGCCGAGCTGCCCGAAGCACCGTTGCCCCAGCCAATGGCGCCCTTCAAGCGCCGCCAGGTCGATGACGCACCCGCCTTCGCCACGTATTTGCGCGACAGCCGCCGCGAACCGAATCTGGAAACCGGCGCCGCGCCGGCATTGCCTGCCGCCGAAAAGGTCAGCCTGGACAAGCCCGTGGCGCCTGCGTCTGCCGCAGCCAGCCCCGCGCGCCGCGAACCCACGCTGGCCGAACATACCTTCACGCCGCTGCCCGCCGCCGTTGCGCCGGCTCCAGCCGAGGAGCAGGAGGAACCCGTCCTGCCGCCGGCCGACGACGAACCGGCTTTCGTCACCCAGGGCCGGCGCCGCGAACAGAGCGGCAAGGCCTTGCGCGTGGCCATGGCCGCCGGCTCGGTGGTCCTGCTGCTTTTGTTATTCCTGCAGGTCATGACCACTTTCCGCAATCCGCTGGCGGCGCAATTTCCGCAGTGGAAGCCTACCCTGGTCGCGCTGTGCAAACTCAGCGGCTGCAAGGTCGACTTGCCGGCGCAGATCGAGGCGCTGGCCATCGAGCAGGGCGAGCTGCAGACCCTGAAGGAACAGACGTTTTCCTATGTCTCGCTGCTGCGCAACCAGAGCCGCAGCGTGCAAGCCTGGCCCAGCATCGAACTGATACTCAACGATGCCAATGACAAGCCCCTCTTGCGCCGCGTGATCGCGCCGCGCGACTATCTGCCGGCCACGATCGACGTCAACACGGGGTTTGCGCCGCGCTCGGAACAAACCATCAAACTGTATTTTGCATTAGACCAGCTCACGGCGTCTGGCTACCATATCGCCATTTTTTACCCTTAACAGGCACTATCATGACCAAAACATCGCTGATCTGCGGCTCGCTTGCCACCGACACCATCATGCAATTCCCCGGCCGCTTCGGCGAATCCCTGCTGGCCGACCAGTTGCACAAAGTGAACGTCTCCTTCCTCGTGCCCACCATGCGCACGGAGTTCGGCGGCTGCTCGGGCAACATCGCCTACAGCCTGAAAATGCTGGGCGGCGATCCGCGCATCGTCGGCGTCATGGGGCAAGACAGCGCCGCCTATCTGGAGCGCCTGCAAAAGCTGGGCATTTCCACCGCCAACATCCTGATCAAGGCCGACAGCTACAACGCGCAGTGCTTCGTCACGGCCGATGCGGACAATAACCAGATCAACGCCTTCCACCCGGGCGCCATGTCGTTTGCGCATGAAAACCCGATCGCCAATGCGGGCCCGGCCAAGGTCGCCATCATTTCGCCGGACGGCGACCAGGGCATGCTCAAGCACGCCGCCGACCTGGCCGAGCTGGGCATTCCCTTCATGTTCGATCCAGGCCAGCAATTGCCACGTTTCAATGGCGAACAGTTGATCGACTTCATCAACAAAGCCACGTATGTGTCGGCCAACGACTATGAAATGGAAATGTTGATGGAACGCACGGGCTTGACCCTGCCAGACATCGCCAGCCGCCTGGAAGCGCTGATCGTCACGCGTGGCGAAAAAGGTTCGGAGATCTATACGGACGGCAAGCGCATCGACATTCCTGTCGTGACCGCCAAGGAAGTACTGGACCCGACCGGTTGCGGTGACGCCTACCGTGCCGGTTTGCTGTTCGGCATCACCAACGACCTGGGCTGGGAAACCAGCGGCCGCCTGGCCAGCCTGCTGGGCGCCATCAAGATCGCCACCCAGGGTGCGCAAAACCACGTGTTTACGCCGGAGAGCATCGCCGAACAGTTCCAAGCGGCGTTCGGCTACCGCTATTAATATGTAGGTCGCAGGTCGGATTAGCGGGGCGCAGCCACGCGTAATCCGACAACATCATAGGCATGGCGGGTGACGTCGGGTGACGCTACGCTAACCCGACCTACGCCACCATCATCGCAGCACAATAATCATCCCCACCAGTACTTGCGCGATCTGCAGCAGGATCAGCGCCACCAGCAGCGACAAGTCCAGGCTGCCCACCAGCGGCACCACCTTGCGGATCGGACGCAGCAGCGGCTCGTTCAGGGCCCGCACGAACGGCGCCAGCGGCGCATGCGGATTGACCCAGCTGAAGATGGCTTCGATGATCAGCAAGGCCATGAAACCGTAGAGTATCCATTGCAGGAAGCGTTGCAGCGACTTGAGCAGCACCACTTCGACGGGAGCGCCGGAAATAAACAGCACCGAGCTGGCCAGCAGCACGATCAGGAAGGCGCCGATCAGGCTGGCCCAGTCATACCCGCCCACGCCCGGCACCACGCGGCGCAGGGGGCGTACCAGCCAGTCGGACAATTGAAACGTGAATTGCGCCACCGACGAGGGCGGCCGCACGCGCACCGCCTGCATCCAGAAGCGCAGCAGCAGCACGCCGCCCAGCAAGGTGGCGATGGTATCAACGATCAATGTAAGGATAACGATCAGCACGACTAATTCTCCAAAAAAAAACCGCTGTGTGATTGAGTCACACAGCGGCGTGTTGCCTCATCCAGGCACCCGTATCGTTGGAATTACGATGGGCGGGTGCTGGTTGGGAATGGCCAGGCTGCAGCCGGTGCCAACACGGTTTTTGCTACAGGTGCGATAGGTGCCGATGGCTTGGCGACAGGAGCTGCCTTCTTCGGTGCGGCCTTTTTAGGCGCAGCCTTCTTGGCGGCTGGCTTGGCGGCCACGGCGGCTGGTGCCGCTGGAGCTGCTGCCGGCGCTGCTGCTGGTGCGGCTGCCACGACTGGTGCTGCGGCCGGCTTGGCGGCAGGTTTCGCTGCTGCTTTCGCTGCCGGCTTCGCTGCCACCTTGGCCGCTGGTTTCGCTGCCGGCTTCGCTGCTACCTTGGCCGCTGGCTTGGCTGCAGGTTTCGCTGCGACTTTGGCCGCAGGTTTCGCTGCTGCTTTGGCGGCTGGCTTCGCTGCTACCTTGGCTGCTGGCTTGGCTGCCGCTTTTGCTGCTGGCTTCGCTGCTACCTTGGCTGCCGGCTTCGCTGCTACCTTGGCTGCTGGCTTGGCTGCAGCCTTAGTTGCTGCCTTGGCTGCTGGCTTCGCTGCTGCCTTGGCCGCTGGCTTCGCCGCAGCTTTTGCTGCTGGCTTGGCTGCTGGCTTGGCTGCTGCTTTGGCCGCTGGCTTGGCTGCCGCTTTTGCTGCTGGCTTGGCTGCTGCCTTGGCGACGACTTTTTTCGCTGCTGGCTTGGCTGCCGCTTTGGCGGCCGGTTTCGCTGCTGCCTTGGCTGCAGGTTTCGCTGCGGCCTTTTTCACTGCTGGCTTGGCTGCTGCCTTGGCCGCTGGCTTGGCTGCCGCTTTTGCTGCTGGCTTCGCTGCTGCCTTGGCGACGACTTTTTTCGCTGCTGGCTTGGCTGCTGCCTTGGCGGCCGGTTTCGCTGCCGCCTTGGCTACAGGCTTCGCTGCGGCTTTTTTCACTGCTGGCTTGGCTGCTGCTTTGGCGGCTGGTTTTGCCGCAGCTTTTGCTGCTGGCTTGGCGGCTGGTTTGGCTGCGGCTTTTTTCGCGACAGGCTTGGCTGCTGCCTTGGCTGCAGGTTTTGCTGCGGCTTTCGCTGCCGGCTTGGCCGCTGGTTTTGCTGCAGCTTTCGCTACTGGCTTGGCAGCCACTTTTGCTGCAGGCTTGGCTGCGGCTTTGGCGGCCGGTTTTGCTGCTGGTTTCGCTGCGGCTTTGGCAGCTGGTTTAGCGGCAACCGTCTTCGCTGCGGCTGCCGGCTTCTTCGCGGCAGGAGCAGCCTTGGCGGCTGGTTTCTTTACTTCTGATTTCTTAGCGGCTGTTGCCATTTGTCTCTCCTTCATCTGAGATGAGAAATTTAAGCTACAAGATTTAAACCCGTCCGACCCACCACAGGGATAGGCCAGGCGAATTATTCATCGGCACAAACGGTCGTTTGCGCTAATGAATTCGGCACCAGCTGAACTGCTGCAACTCCTCACGTTTGCAGCACTTCAGCCATCGTCGGTGCCACCCTGCTTTATCTCGCAGCTGGTGGCAAAGTCTGAATTCGGTCATTCGTTTTCGATGCCGTGCGTTTTTTCGCTCCTCGCATCGCGCTCGCTACAACACCGATGCGTCAAATAAAAAACCGCCATGCCTGAAAAAATTCGGGCACGGCGGCAGACGAAAACGGTGTGGTTTTGTGCATATCCGTGTAAATCTGTATCCCTGTTTTGCGAGGTTTTTTCGCTACCGCGCTGGTTAAAAAACCCCGCATTCTAACGCTCGCATTTGCAATCTCATAAAGTACACGAAAACCTTGTCAATGCGCAACCGGCACGACACGTTTTCGTCCGCTTTTTTGCACGTTACGCGTGCTATCGCACAATCGCGCGGCAAATGCCGCCGCCAGCGTGTCCGGAAACGATATTTACTCCCCGTCTCGCGCGCATTCGCGCCATCAAAAAAATACGACGCGGCACGCGCGATGCGGCGGAAAAATAGCCGCACTTTTCTGTGCTGCCGCGCCGCTGCGCGGCATGAAAAAACGGAGCGCAAAAGCACCGCAGGCGAGACTAGCGCACGTCGCCGGAAGACGCCGGCCGGGAGAGCTCCAGCGCCGTATCGATGAAGGCGCGCAGTTTTGGCTGGCTCTGTGTACGTGCAGGAAAATACAGGAATAATCCGCTCGTCGGCGGCACGTCGTTTTCTAGCACTCGCAGCAAGCTGCCGCTTGCCAGATCACCTTCGATTTCCACGTCCGGCAGATACGCCAGGCCAAGGCCCGAGCGGGCGAAATCGGCGATCAGCGTGGTGTCGTTGACGACCAGGGGCGCGCCGGTTTCCACCAACAATTCTTCGCCATCGCGCACGAAGCGCCAGCGGTGCACGGCGCCGGAAGTGTGAAAGCGGTAGGCCAAGGTGTCGTGGCGCATCAGCTCTTCCGGAATCAGCGGCCGCCCTTTGCGCTCGAAGTAGGCGGGCGCGCCAACCACGGACCAGCGCAGGTCTCCCGTCAGGCGCACCGCCACCATCTCCGGCTCCACGAACTGTCCCAGGCGGATACCGGCATCGTAACCCTGCGCCAGCAGATCGACCGCGCCATCGTCGAGCGACAGGTCGATGCTCACGTCAGGATAGCTGCTGCGAAAACGCGGTATCAATGCGCGCATGACCAGCGCGCCCAGCGCGCGCGGCACCGTCAGCCGCAGATGGCCGGCGGGCCGGTCGCGAAACATCGTCAGCGCGGCGAAGGCGTCATCGATCTGCCGGGTAGCGGCGGCCAGGCTGGCGTACAGGCCCGCGCCGGCCTCGGTGAAGGCGACATTGCGCGTATTGCGCTTGAAAAGCAGCACGCCATGCTGCCGTTCCATCACCTTGACCGCCTTGCTGACGGCCGTCACCGTCACGCCAAGCTGCAGTGCCGCCGCGCTGAAACTTTTGCGCTCGGCGACCGCGAGAAAGGTACGGATGCCATCGAGAGAGTTATTTTTCATGCGGGATCATGCGCCAATAATGAACCTGAAGTTTAAAGCCTATCACCCTGACCGTACTATTTCTCTGCAATTGAACGCCATATGATGGTCGCTCCCTACCTCTCCACCCGAAAGGAAGCACCATGTCTCTCCTCATGCCGGCAATCGTCGGCGACTACTTTAACGCCGAAAACCATCACGATAGCGACGCCGTGGCGCAGTGTTTCTCTGCCGATGGCGTCGTGCATGACGAAGGCCATGCGCACGCGGGCCATGCCGCCATCAAGGCCTGGAAAGAAGCTGGCAGCAAGCAGTACGGCGCCAGCGTCAGCCCCACCTCGGCCGACATGCAGGGCGCGCGCTGCCTGGTCACCTGCAGCGTCAGTGGCAGTTTCCCCGGCAGCCCGCTGGCGCTGCGCTTTGCCTTCACCCTCGCCGGCGACCGCATCGCGACCCTGGAGATCAGCGCATGAATGCCGATTTCAAGGACAAGCGCATGCTCATCACGGGCGGCACGAAGGGCATGGGCGCGGCGACGCTGCAACTGATGCTCGAACGCGGTGCCCGCGTGGCAACCACGGCGCGCGCCGCCGCCAGCAGCTTGCCGGCTGGCGTGCATTTCATCGCGGCCGACCTGCGCACCCGCGCGGGAACCGACACGGTGATCCGGGAGGCGCTGGCCAGCCTGGGCGGGGTCGATATCCTGATCAATAACGTAGGCGGCTCGACGGCCGCCGGGGGCGGCGCGCTGGCCCTGGACGACGACGCCTGGGAAGACGCGCTCAATGGCAACCTGCTTGCCGCCGTGCGCCTCGACCGCGCCCTGCCGGCGATGGTGGCACGCCAGTACGGCGTGATCATCCATATCTCGTCGATCCAGCGCAGCCTGCCGCTGTACGATTCGACGCTGGCGTATGCAGCCGCCAAGGCTGCGCTGAGCAACTACAGCAAGGGGCTGTCGAAGGAATTCGGTCCGCAGGGCATCCGCATCAATACCGTCTCGCCGGGCTTCATCGAAACCACGGCGGCCCTGGCGATGATACGGCGCTTGGCCGAACACGCCGGCATCGGCGAGGACGCGGCCCGCCAGGAGCTGATGCGGACGCTGGGCGGCATTCCCATCGGCCGCCCCGGCAAGCCGGAAGAAGTGGCCGAACTGGTCGCCTTTCTGGCCTCGGAGCGCGCCGCGTCGATCCACGGCGCCGAGTATGTAATCGATGGCGGCACCATCCCGACCGTATGAGCCCGGTGCAATAAGCTTTCCACATAGCAAAAGGCCCCGCATCCGCGAGGCCTTTGTTACATGATGACGTATGACGCCATCGGCTGGATTATTCCCAGTTCAGCGCACCGCCGGTCTGGTATTCCGTCACGCGCGTCTCGAAGAAGTTGCGTTCCTTCTTCATGTCGATCATTTCGCTCATCCACGGGAACGGGTTTTCTTCCTGGGCGAACAACGGCTCGATGCCGATCTGCTGCGCGCGGCGGTTGGCGATGAAGCGCAAATAGCCCTTGAACATCGGCGCGTTCAGACCCAGCACGCCGCGCGGCATGGTGTCTTCCGCGTACGCGTATTCCAGTTCCACAGCCTTCATGAACAGGTCCTTGATCTCTTCGCGGAAGGCGGCCGTCCACAGCTGCGGGTTTTCCATCTTGATCGTGTTGATCAAGTCGATGCCGAAGTTGCAATGCATCGATTCGTCGCGCAGGATGTACTGGTACTGCTCGGCCGCGCCCATCATCTTGTTCTGGCGGCCCAGCGCCAGGATCTGCGTGAAGCCGACGTAGAAGAACAGGCCTTCCATCAGGCAGGCAAACACGATCAGCGATTTCAACAGCTTCTGGTCGTTTTCCACCGTGCCGGTGACGAACGCCGGGTCGGTCAGCGTGTTGATGAACGGGATCAGGAATTCATCCTTGTCGCGGATCGACTTGACTTCGTTGTAGGCGTTGAAGATCTCGCCTTCGTCCAGGCCCAGCGATTCGACGATGTACTGGTAGGCGTGCGTGTGGATCGCTTCCTCGAACGCCTGGCGCAGCAGGTACTGGCGGCACTCGGGCGCCGTGATGTGGCGTCGTAAAGGGGGACTGCCCAGCGCGATGTTGGTGGCGGCCAGCGGGCCGGTGGTCTCGAAGAAGCCCTCTAGCTCCTGGACACTGGGAATGTGAATGCTACTCACACATCATCGCTACTCAACAGGCAAAAAAAACGCCGTAAAAGCTACGGCGCATTAGGAGCATTAGGATTATCGCAGTCTATTCGACTGTGAGAGCAATGAAGCGGCTAAAGCTTTGGTATCGTCGCTGTACTTACTGCTTTGAAGCACATGCGATGCCTTTGTCTCCATCGCTTTTCCTGTCTGATACGCACCTTGTACCTGAGACAATGCGGAACCAGCCAAACTCTTAGCCACGGCAGAGGCATTGGGATTCTTCAATGTCTCTGCTGCCTGGGAAGCGATGCCCGATGAGGTTTTTTTACTATTGAATGTCATGATAAAACCTTTTAAGTCGATATGAAGAGATACGTAAGAGTGAGTCAAACTCACAAATTCGTTCGGTACTCCTGCAAAGTTCAAGTTGTTTTTACATCACGAAAACTGACTATTCCTTTAAAGAGAACGGCAAAAAGCCGTCCTCTTTAATCCACTATCGCGAACGTGGAGACCGGCAGTGTTCGCACACAATTTCAAGCTTTCCAAAGCGGAAGCGCCAGTATTGCGTCACATGCACGGACTTGGGATAGGCACAAGTTTTCATGTGTCGTTCCTTTCATCATTTACCTCGATGATGAACTTGAGCCTTGCCATATCGGCTTTCGAAGTTTAAACTTCGACTTCTAGTACATAGAAATAGCATCAAGAGAAAGCCAGAGGTTGTTGTTTGGCCCTCTTTTCCCTAAAGCCCCGTGAGTTGCACCTCATGGGGCTTTTTCATTTCCTCATCTAATTATTCCCAGTTCAGCGCACCGCCGGTCTGGTATTCCGTCACGCGCGTCTCGAAGAAGTTGCGTTCCTTCTTCATGTCGATCATTTCGCTCATCCACGGGAACGGGTTTTCTTCCTGGGCGAACAGCGGCTCGATGCCGATCTGCTGCGCGCGGCGGTTGGCGATGAAGCGCAAATAGCCCTTGAACATCGGCGCGTTCAGACCCAGCACGCCGCGCGGCATGGTGTCTTCCGCGTACGCGTATTCCAGTTCCACAGCCTTCATGAACAGGTCCTTGATCTCTTCGCGGAAGGCGGCCGTCCACAGCTGCGGGTTTTCCATCTTGATCGTGTTGATCAAGTCGATGCCGAAGTTGCAATGCATCGATTCGTCGCGCAGGATGTACTGGTACTGCTCGGCCGCGCCCATCATCTTGTTCTGGCGGCCCAGCGCCAGGATCTGCGTGAAGCCGACGTAGAAGAACAGGCCTTCCATCAGGCAGGCAAACACGATCAGCGATTTCAACAGCTTCTGGTCGTTTTCCACCGTGCCGGTGACGAACGCCGGGTCGGTCAGGGTGTTGATGAACGGGATCAGGAATTCATCCTTGTCGCGGATCGACTTGACTTCGTTGTAGGCGTTGAAGATCTCGCCTTCGTCCAGGCCCAGCGATTCGACGATGTACTGGTAGGCGTGCGTGTGGATCGCTTCCTCGAACGCCTGGCGCAGCAGGTACTGGCGGCACTCGGGCGCGGTGATGTGGCGGTAGGTGCCCAGCACGATGTTGTTGGCGGCCAGCGAGTCGGCCGTCACGAAGAAGCCCAGGTTGCGCTTGACCAGGCGGCGCTCGTCGTCCGTCAGGCCGTTCGGGTTCTTCCACAGCTCGATATCGCGCTGCATGTTCACTTCCTGCGGCATCCAGTGGTTGGCGCAGCCGGCCAGGTATTTGTCCCACGCCCATTTGTATTTGAACGGCACCAGCTGGTTGACGTCCGTCTTGCCGTTGATGATGCGCTTGTCGTCGGCATTCACGCGGCGCGCCACTTGCTCGGCGTTCGCTTCGGACGGCTCGGCGCCGGCCGGCAGGTTCAAATCGGTATTTCCCAACGGCGCTTGCTGCGCCGGACGCGGCACAGCTGCCGACGTGGTTTCATCATCCCAAGACAACGACATATTCTTCTTCCTTTCCATGCCGGCGAGCCGGCGATCCGCAACAGGCCCGTTGAATCGGACAATACGGACATTGACAACATTGAATCAGCCCAGAAGTTCTGGGCTGACAACTTTAATTTTTTTAAAAACCGTCGCGAGCAAGCCCGATATCGGGTCGAGTAGCGGAGCCGTACTTTAGTACGGTGAGCAACACAGAACCCGAGAGGGGGCTGCGCAGCAGGTTTTTACTGGCAGGCTTCGCATTCCTCAAAGCCATCGTCACCCGGACGCAGGTAGCAGGCTTCGCCATCGGCGTCGTCCGCTGCCGCCGCCACGACCGGCGCCACGGCCACCGCTGCCGCCGCCACGACCGCCGCCTGGGCGCTCTGCGCGCTGGCCGACATGCCGCCGTCGACTGCCACGGCGTTCAGTGCGCCCGTCTTGGAGGTCGATTTCTCCATGTGGGTGGCGGCGATGGTACGCAGGTAGTAGGTGGTTTTCAGGCCACGCAGCCATGCCAGCTTGTAGGTCTCGTCGAGTTTCTTGCCCGATGCGCCAGCCATGTAGATGTTCAGCGACTGGGCCTGGTCGATCCACTTCTGGCGACGCGAAGCCGCTTCCACCAGCCAGCTTGGCGACACTTCAAAGGCGGTGGCGTAGATGTCGCGCAGGTCTTGCGGGATGCGGTCGATCTTCACCAGGGAGCCGTCGAAGTACTTCAGGTCCGAGATCATGACTTCATCCCACAGGTCGCGCGCCTTCAGGTCGCGCACCAGGTAGCCGTTGATCTCGGTGAATTCGCCCGACAGGTTCGATTTCACGTACAGGTTCTGGAACGTCGGCTCGATACAGGCCGAGACGCCGATGATGTTCGAAATCGTCGCCGTCGGAGCGATCGCCACGCAATTCGAGTTGCGCATGCCGAACTTGGCGATGCGCTCGCGCACCGGGGTCCAGTCCATGGCCGACGAGGAATCGACTTCCAGGTAGCCGCCGCGCTCTTCGGCCAGCAGTTTCACCGAGTCCTGTGGCAGGATGCCGCGGTCCCACAGCGAACCGGCGTACGACTCATAGCGGCCGCGCTCTTCGGCCAGTTCCGTCGACGCCAGGTAGGCGTAGTAGCAGACGGCTTCCATCGAGGTGTCGGCAAACGACACGGCGGCGTCCGAGGCGAACGGCACGCGCATCATGTGCAGGCAGTCCTGGAAGCCCATCACGCCCATGCCGACCGGACGGTGGCGCATGTTCGAATTGCGCGCCTTGTCGACGGCGTAGTAGTTGATGTCGATGACGTTGTCGAGCATGCGCATGGCGGTGCGGATGGTCTTGGCCAGCTTGACGTGATCGAGCTTGCCTTCCTTCATGTGCGCCGGCATGTTGACGGAACCGAGGTTGCAGACGGCGATTTCGTCCGGGCCCGTGTTCAGCGTGATTTCCGTGCACAGGTTCGAGCTGTGCACGACGCCGACGTGCGACTGCGGGCTGCGGATGTTGCACGGATCCTTGAACGTGATCCATGGATGGCCCGTTTCAAACAGCATCGACAGCATCTTGCGCCACAGGTCCAGCGCCGCGATCTTCTTGAAGACGCGGATTTCGCCGGCGGCGGCCTTGGCTTCGTAGCCCAGGTAAGCCTGTTCAAAAGCCTTGCCGACCTTGTCGTGCAGGTCTGGCGTGTCCGACGGCGAGAACAGGGTCCAATCGCCTTTTTCCATGACGCGCTTCATGAACATGTCGGGAATCCAGTTCGCCGTGTTCATGTCGTGCGTGCGGCGGCGGTCGTCGCCCGTGTTCTTGCGCAGGTCGAGGAATTCCTCGATATCCATGTGCCAGGTTTCCAGGTAGGCGCAGACGGCGCCCTTGCGCTTGCCGCCCTGATTGACTGCCACGGCCGTGTCGTTGACCACTTTCAGGAACGGCACCACGCCTTGCGACTTGCCGTTGGTGCCCTTGATGTGGGCGCCCAGGGCGCGCACCGGCGTCCAGTCGTTACCCAGGCCGCCAGCGAACTTGGCCAGCAGCGCGTTATCCTTGATGGCGTCGTAGATGCCTTCCAGGTCATCGGAGACGGTGCTCAGATAGCACGACGACAGCTGCGAGCGCAGGGTGCCCGAATTGAACAGGGTCGGGGTCGAGCTCATGAAGTCGAACGAGGACAGCAGGCTGTAGAACTCGATGGCGCGCGCTTCGCGGTCCGCCTCGTTCAGCGCCAGGCCCATGGCCACGCGCATGTAGAACGCCTGCGGCATTTCGATGCGCACGTCCTGGATGTGCAGGAAGTAGCGGTCGTACAGGGTTTGCAGGCCGATGTAGCCGAATTGCAAGTCGCGGTCGGCAACAAGAGCCTTGGCCAGGCGTTCCAGGTCGAAGCTGGCGAGTACCGGGTTCAGCAGCTCGGCGGCGATGCCCTTGGCGATGTATTGCGGGAAATACGTCAGGTATTCGGCGGCAGCGGCCGCTTGCGGCACTTCCTTGCCGAACACTTCCTTGCGCACCGTGTGCAGCAGGATGCGGGCCGTGACCTGGCTGTAGGCCGGGTCTTTTTCCATCAGCGCGCGCGCCGCCAGGATGGCCGACTTGTGCAGCTCTTCGACGGGCACGCCGTCGTACAGGTTTTTCACCGTTTCAGCCAGGATGGCGTCGGCATCGACGTGCTTTTCCAGGCCGGCGCAGGCGGCGTTGATCAGGTCGCGCACTTCCTGCATGTCCAGCAGGCGGCGCACGCCGTTGTCGGTCACGTTCAGCTGGGGCGCGGTCACTTGCGCGGACGCGCCTTGCGCTTCCTTCTGCAGACGGCGCTCTTCCATGTGCTTGGCGCGGTACAGCACGTAGGCACGCGCCACGTCGTGCTCGCCCGAACGCATCAGCGACAGTTCCACCTGGTCTTGCACGTCTTCGATATGGAAGGTGCCGCCGCCCGGATGGCGGCGCACCAGCGCGGCGACGACGCCGTCGGTCAATTGTTCCACCAGTTCGCGGATGCGTGCCGAAGCTGCGCCCTGGCCGCCGTTAACGGCCAAAAACGCCTTGGTCATGGCGATGGCGATCTTCGAAGGCTCAAATGCCACCACCGCGCCGTTGCGGCGGATGATGCGATAGTCGCCCAATGCCGCGCCCGTGCTCGCCACGCTGTTGGCCGCGCCTGGCGCTGGCGATACTGGCGTTGGATGGATGGAAATATCTTGTGGTGATTGCATTGAAGCTCCCGTTGTCAGCTAAAGTCAGCCTGCAGTTTTGCTGCCGCGTATGTTGTTGAATAGAACGCCCGATGGTCAGGGTTTCTTCAGGTAATTGTTGCTAAATAGTAAATTCATAATACATAAAACAGGTCAGTATCCATAGCGCCACACCGTACTGCCCGGCTGGCGCGAAACACGATCAAGGGTGATAAACGCCAGTTCCAGTGCTTTATCAGCAATCCGGGTAGCTTTGACAATAATTCTGAAAACGTCTGTGATGGCACTAGATATAGTCTTTACATCCAACTTCTGCACTAATTGTAGTGCCCATCGAAGGGCGATGCAATAGTTTTCGGGCATCCGTCGGCGTAATTTTTTGTAATTCCATATACGATTTCGATTGACTTTTCAGGGCATGGATGGAAAGCCCAATCCCCGCGAAGTAAGCGCTAACGCAGGCTGGCCGCGCAGGGTTTCCAGCCAGCACTCTTGATAAAAATGCCAGTCAAAAAACGGCCCCGGATCCGTCTTCCTTCCCGGTGCGATATGCGCGTGGCCGCGCACCTGAGACAGCCTGTAGCGCGCCACCAGCGCCGCCGTCAGCGCCGCCAGCACATGGTATTGCCGCCGCTGGAAGGGCACATCGTCCGCGCCCTCCATTTCGATACCGATGGAATAACCATTGCACTGCGGACGTCCTTCGAAGGTGGACGCGCCCGCATGCCAGGCACGTTGATCAGTAGAAACATATTGCAACAACGCACCATCGCGCCGCACAAAAAAGTGCGCCGACACCTGCAAGCCACGCAGGTCGGCGAAAGAAGGATCGGCATTATAATCTACCCGGCCCGTAAACAAGTCCGACACATGCGGCCCGCCAAAGTGGCCGCCTGGCAAGCTGATGTTATGAATCACCAGCAAGTCGACTTGTGCACCGTCCGGGCGCGCATCGTGGTGCGGCGAGTCATAGCGCAGCGCGCCGTCGCACCATCCGTCTTCATCTATCGTCCATGCGTTCATCAAGTAAGGCTTCCTGTATCGTCAATTTCTGCATGCGGTAACGCAACTGGCGCACGCTCAGGCCCAGCTGACGCGCCGCCCGCGCGCGGTGATAGCGCGCCTGCACCAGCGCCCGCATGATCATGTCGCGCTCGGCCTGGCGCAAATACACGTCCAGCGGCAGGACCGGGCTCACGCCATATGCCGCCATGCCGGGCAGGCACAGTTGCCGCTCCGGCAAGTCCGGCAATGCCGGCGCGGCCCGCAACGGCATGCTGCCCGGCGCGCATGGCAAGGCCAGCCCGTCGAGCGCGATCACGCCGCCGTCGGCAAAGGCCAGCGCCCGCTCCAGCACGTTCTCCAGTTCGCGCACATTGCCGGGAAACGCATACGCGGCCAGGGCCGCCAGCACGGGCGGCGCCAGGCTCACGGCCCGGCGTGGCGACAGGCGCGCCAGGATCACCTCACATAATACCTGCAGATCGCCGCGCCGCTCGCGCAGCGGCGGCAGCGCCAGTTCGATCACATTGAGCCGGTAAAACAGATCCTGGCGGAACGTGCCGGCGGCCACGCCGCGCGCCAGGCCATGCTGGCTGGCGCACAGGATGCGCACGTCGACCGCTTCGTCGGCACTGCCGCCCAGCTTGCGCACACGGCGCTCCTGCAGCACGCGCAACAGTTTCACCTGCATGGCCAGCGGCAGGTCGTCGACTTCGTCGAGCAGCAGGCTGCCCCCATGGGCCGCCTGGAACAAGCCCTGGCGCTCGTGCAGCGCGCCCGTATAGGCGCCGGGGCGACAGCCAAAGAATTCCGCTTCCATCAGCGCCTCGGGTATGGCGCCGCAGTTGACGGCAATAAACGGGAAGCTGGCGCGCGCGCCCTGCGCATGGATGGCGCGCGCCGCCAGTTCCTTGCCCGTGCCCGATTCGCCGCGGATGGCCACCGGCGCGCCGCAGCGGGCGATGCGGCTTATCTGCGCGCGCAGCGCCTGCATGGGCAACGAATTACCGCTCAGTTGCGGCGCCGCCGGCATGCCGGCGGTGGTCACAGCCTGCTGGCTGGTGCGGGGAGTGGACATGGGAGCGCGCCTTTCTGCAATGGCGGTGGCGAACCGCCTGCTGCAGATGCTACGCCGGACGAATGCCGGAGGTCGTTACGATACGGATGAGCAACGCGCGCGAAGCTGCGCGCTTGCCCTTACACGGTGGCGTGCGCGTGGCTGCAGTAATCGTGGCCCTTGGCCTGCACGTTTTCCGAGGCCGGGTAGTACACGCCGCAATGGGCGCAGCACAGCATCAGCTCGGCATCGGGCAATTCCTGCGGCCGGCCCGGCGGCGTAAACGGATTCGGCGGCTGTTGCGCGCGGGCGCGCTGCTGCATGCCCCGGATCTTGCTACGGATAGCAAACAGCACCAGAAACACCAGCGCCAGCCAGAATAAAACACGTGTCATGCGAATCCTCGGTGTAAAACCACTTCCAGTACAAAACGGCTGCCGACATAGGCCAGCAACAAGGTGGCGAAACCGGCCAGGGTGAAGCTCAGGGCCGTCTTGCCGCGCCAGCCGCGGAAGCGGCGCCCCGCCAGCAGGGCGGCAAACAATAGCCACGACAGCATGGTAAACACGGATTTGTGATCCCAGTTGAGCGCCTTGCCAAATAATTGCTCGGAGAACACGATGCCCGACAGCACGGTCAGGCTGAGCAAAATAAAACCGAGGCCGATCATACGGAACAGCAGCTTTTCCATCGTCAGCAGGGCTGGCAGCTGGTCCAGCGCGCTGCCGATGAAGCCGCGGCTTTCGCTGCGCGTATGCAGCCGCGATTCCTGCAGCGCCATCAGCACGGCGTGAAAGGCGGCGATCGTCAAGGTGCTGTACGCGAGTACGGCCACGGCGATATGCCAGCCGAAGACGGCCGACTTGCCTTCCATGCTGACCTGGCTGCCGGGAAAGGCCCAGGCCAGGCCGATGGCGAGGACGGCGCTGGGCATGACCATGCGGCGCAGTCCGTCCAGGCTGAAATTGCGGTTCTCTATCCAGTAGGCACCCACCGAGACCCATAGCGCGGCCGACAGCATGGCGGAAAAACCGAAGCGCAAGGTGCCCGGCGCCATCAGGTCGAACCACAGGGTGGCCGCGTGCGCCAGCCAGGCGACGCCGGTCAGGCCGGCAATGAGCCGGGCACGGGACGAGGGAAGCACCGCGCACGCCGCGTACAACAGGGCGGCGATGAAAAAGAAATAGATCTGCATAGTTTAAGTTTACACCATAGCCGGCAAGCGCGATTCAAGCGACAGTATGGGCTGCAGGCAATTCGCCGGCCGCCGATACCGCAAGCCTGCCATGATATCGCGCCTCGGGCGCGCCGGGGTGGCGCACCCTCAAGATTTCGGCAATCTTTCCTTCCATGTACAGTCGCCGCGTCGCGGCCACGTTGCCATCCTGATTAGCCAGTCCTATAATTATGTCCACAGAGCAATATTCATCGACCTTTCGCCACCTGCCCCCATCGCCATGTTTTCCTTCAAAAAAATTTCCTGGACCTGCCTGCTGCTGGCCGCCTGCACTATATTAAGCGGCTGCATGAAAGATGCGCCTTCACAATCCACGTACGAAGAGTATTTCCGTACCTCGATCCAAGGCTATGACCTGTACAAGCATTACTTCGACATCGCGAAGCTGGAAAAGCTCAATGGCTGGAAAGAGAACGAACAGTACGAGATCAAGGGCTCGGCCGTGCTGCGCGCCAGGGTGGGCTACCTGGAATTACTGGCCGACGTGGCCGACAAGCTCGAGGCAGAGGCGAAGACGGACGGCTCCGTGGGCATGACCATGGGCCTGGGCCTGATGGCGCGCGGCATGGGCGGCGAAAACAAGGTGTTCCGCGAGTTCTGGACGCAGCAACAGGAAAAGAAGGCGATTCCCGCACCGCTGCTGGCGCGCCAGGCGGCGATGACGGCCGAGCGCTTCGAGAACCTGATGCAATGGTCGGACCAGATCGTGCAAGACAATTACGGCGCCATCATCAGCCGTCAGCTCAAGAAGGGCGATGAACTGACGCGCATCTACACCTTGAGCTTCCGGCAGACGGAAAAAGGCTGGATGGGTTTTAACGCCCGCTAAGGCCATCGCGCCACAAGCTCCGCGCCATCGCTGGCACGGAGGTTTTTTTATGGTTGCTTGATTTACTTCACGTTCAGGCTCTTTTTCGCCTGCTCCAGCAAGTCCGTCTTGACCCAGTCCTTGGCCACGGGCGGCTTCGTCATGCGGCCTACGCCCGTTTTCACCATCACGTCCGTGGTGACCTGGATATGCTCGGGCGAGATGTCGTACGAATACGGCGAATTGCTGATCGCGTCGTCGAAGTCATCCTTCGTGATCTGGCCGCGGAACACGACTTCACGCACGTACTTTTCCGCAGTCGCCTTGTTGTCGATAAAGGTTTTCGTCGCTTCGACGAAGCAGCGCATGAATTTTTCCGCCACGGGACGACGTTCCTTGTAGAACTTTTCCGTCATCACCATGGTCCGCACGGGCTCGCCGATCGGCGTGTCGTACGGTTTGATGACTTCGGTACCAAAACCCTTGTTGATGGCCTGCGACGATTGCGGCTCGGACTGCATCATGGCGTCGATATTCTTGCCCATCAGCGCCTGGTTCAAGTCGGCGTAGGCCAGGAACACCAGTTGCACATCCTTGCCCTTGGTTTCGGAATACGTCAGGCCCGCCTGCGACAGCTCGGCCAGCAGCAGCACTTCCTGGATGCCGCCGCGCGTCACGCCCACGCGCTTGCCCTTGAGTTCCTTGACGCTGGCGATCTTTTGCCCGGCGCCCGCCACCAGGCGCGCGCCGCCCTTGGCAAAGCCGGCCACCACATAGATGGGCGCGCCGCCGGCGCGGCCGGAAATGGCCGCCTCGGACGCCGTCGCGCCCACGTCCAGTTCGCCCGCGATAATCGCCTGCATCACGTCGAGGCCCTTGGCGAAGACATGCTCTTCGACCTTGATGCCGCACTTGGGCGCGATTTCCTTGATGTACGACACGGCGCCGTAATGGGCGAATTTCAAGTTACCCAGGCGCACAACTTCCTGCGCCTGCGCCTGGACGGCGCCCATGCCGAAGGCCAGCACGACGGCGGCGGCGATACCGGTCTTCAAAGTGGATTTTTTCTGCATCGGATTCTCCTGTGGTGGTTGGTATGTGCCCGCCAGGGCATAAGACACGGCTTTTTTATTATGGGGAGATAGTACCGTGTGTTAAGTAACCCTCGGGAAATTATTGTGAATTTATGACGAACAGAACCGGATGTTGTGCAAGGCGTCCGCTGCGACGCAGTGCGAGCACTGCTAGCTGCGGGCAACACCGCACAGCGCCGGTTATGGAAGTCAGAAATCACAATAATTTATTGGGGGTTACTTAAAGCCAGGGCAACATTTTTTTGCCGGCAGCCACGCTGCCGGCGTTGTCACTACTGTCCCGCCAGCGCCACCACCGGATCGAGTCCCGACGCCTTGCGCGCCGGCATGAAGCCAAACACCAGCCCTGTCACCACGGCGCAGGCAAAGGCGCCGGCGATGGCGCTGAGCGAAAAGATCACGGGCACGTCCCATACCAGCAGCAGGCCGGCCACCGTCACGCCGACCACGATGCCGGCCACGCCACCCACCACCGACACCAGCACGGCTTCGGTGAGGAACTGGCGCAGGATGTCGCGCCGGCGCGCGCCCGTCGCCATGCGGATGCCGATTTCACGCGTGCGCTCGCGCACGGTCATCAGCATCACGTTCATGACGCCGATGCCGCCCACCACCAGGGAAACGGCCGCGATCAGGCTGAGCATCATGGTCATGTTGTCCTGCGTCTTCGCTTCCGCTGCGATCGATGCGGCCGCGTTGCTGATGCCGTAGTCGCGGATGCGGTGACGCTCGAACATGGCGGCGTCGACCGCCGCCTCCACCTCGGTCACGCGCTTGACGTCGGCCACCGCCATCACCGTGTAGGTCGGCTCGCGCTGGCCGAAGACGCGGATGCCGGCCGTGGAAAACGGCAGCAGCAGCACGTCGTCCTCGTCCTTCTCGCCCGTCAGCGCGCCCTTCGCGCTCATCACGCCGATCACCTGGAACGGCACATTGCCGATCAGGATGCTCTGCCCCACGGGGTTGGGCACGTCGGGCATCAGCTTTTCGGCCAGGTGCGCGCCCAGCACGGCCACGGTGGCCATCTCTCGCTCGTCTTCCTCGGTAAAGAAGCCGCCCTTGGCCACGGGCCAGGTCTGGATCTGAGGCAGGGCCGGGCCCGTGCCGCGCACATAGGTCTGCACGTCGAGGTTGCCGTGGCGTATGACCTTGTTGCCCGTGACATTCGGCAGCACGTGGGAAATGCCCGGCACGTCCTTGAGCGCGTCGAGGTCGGCCAGGGTGATGCTGCGCCCGGGGATGCGCGAGCTTTCGCCGCGCGACGCCATGTACAGCAGATTCGAGCCGAACGCGCCCAATTGGGCCATCACCTGCTGGCGCGTGCCCAGGCCGATGGCCAGCATGACGATCACGGAAGCGACGCCGATGACGATGCCCAGCAGGGTCAGGCCCGTGCGGAAGCGGTTGATCCACAGCACGCGCCAGGCGGCGCGCGCCGCGTCGAGCAATTCCGTGCCCAGCGACGCGCCCGTGTCGTGGGCGGCGCGCGACATGTCCAGCGGCGGCAGGGCCGTCGACGTAGGTGGAATGGCGACGGCGCCCGAGTCGGCGACGATTTCGCCGTCGCTGATCTCGATCACACGGCGCGCCTGGGCCGCCACCTTGCGGTCATGCGTGATCAGGATGATGGTGTGGCCCGCGTCGGCCAGTTCGCCCAAGAGCGCCATGACTTCGGCGCCGCTGCTGCTATCTAACGCCCCCGTCGGTTCATCGGCCAGGATGATGCGCCCGCCATTCATCAGGGCGCGCGCGATCGACACGCGCTGCTGCTGCCCGCCCGACAACTGGTTGGGCCGGTGATCGAGCCGCTCGCCGAGGCCCAGGCGCTTGAGCAGCGCTTCCGAGCGGGCGTGACGGGCCGCGGCCGGCATGCCCGCGTACAGGGCCGGCACTTCCACGTTTTCGCGCGCCGATTCGGTGGCGATCAGGTGATAGCCCTGGAAGACGAAGCCGAACGCTTCGCGCCGCAGCCACGCCAGTTCATCGGGATTCAGGCTGGCCACGTCCTGGCCGGCGAAGCGGTAGCTGCCGTCGCTGGGCCGGTCCAGGCACCCGAGCAAATGCATCAGGGTCGACTTGCCGGAACCGGACGCGCCGACGATGGCGACGAATTCGCCGGCGCCGATCGCCAGGGTCAGGCCGCGCAGCACTTCCACGGCCGGCGCGCCGTCATGGCCGCCGTAGCGCTTGCGGATGCCGGCAAGCTCGATCAGGGGAGCCGGCTGACCCGGTTCTCCTGCTCGCCCCAGAGAAGCGGCCTCGCTCATGGCGCTCACAGCTGGAACCTGCTGCTGCCGCTGCCGGCCGGCTGTTCGCCCGTGACCAGCAATTCACCTTCGCGCAAGCCTTGCAGCACTTCCGCGCTGAGGCGGTTGCGCACGCCCACGGTGACGGTGCGCGTATCGACCTTGCCGTCCGCATCCATCACACGGGCAGTGAACTGCCCCGGCTTGGCGCCTTCCCCGGTCGTTGGTTTCAGGGCCGGCAAGGGCACGGCCAGCACATTGTTCGCCGCAGCCGTGACAAACACCACCTGCGCCGTCATCTGCGGCATCAATTCGCCATCGGCGTTATCGACGTCGAACAGCACGGTATACAAGATCACCTTGCTGGTCGACGGTGCCAGGGCCGTGCCGGCGGCGGAACCACCGGGCACGGGCGGCGCCGGCAGCACTTGGCGCACCTTGCCGCTCCAGCGCCGCTGGTCGCCACCCAGGGTGGTGAAGTACACGGGCATGTCCGGGCGCACGCGGCGCACGTCCGCTTCCGACACTTCCGTCCACACCGTCATGGCCGACAGGTCGGCGATGCGCAGGATGTTCGGCGTCTGGTAGGTGGCGTTCAGGGTTTGCCCTTCCTTCGCGTCCAGGCCCACCACCTTGCCGGCCATCGGCGCGTAGATGCGCGTATAGCCCAGGCGCGCCTCGTCCGCCTTCAGGCTGGCCTGGGTCTGGTCTATCTGCGCCTTCAGGTGGTCGATCTTGGCGCCGGCCGAGGCCAGGGTGGCTTCGGCCGTCTCCAGGTCGGCCAAGGGCGTCGAGTCGAACTTGGCCATCTGCTGCTGGCGCACGTGCTGCCGGCCCGCCAGACGGTGCTGCGCCTGCTGGTCGGCCAGCTGCGCGCGCAAGCCCGCCAGGGCGGCGCGGCCCGCGTCAACCGTGGCCTGCTGCACGCTGGGGTCGATCTCGGCCAGCAACTGGCCTTTCTCCACGGCGCTGCCGGGCTGCACGTGCAGGCGCGTGATCTGGCCCGACACCTGCGCGCCCACGTCGACATAGGTTTGCGGCTGCAGGGTGCCGATGGCCGTGACGCTCGCTTCGATATTGCCGCGCTTGACGGGCGCCGTGTCGAACACGGTGGCCGGGCCGCGCGTGGCCCACAGGGCGCCGGCGCCGAACAGCGCCAGCAAGACCGCGCCGCCGAGGATGCGGGCGCGGCGCGAAGGCAGACGGGCCGCCATCAGGAAACCACTTTCAATACAGTCAAAACATCAATCGGTGTCGCCAAACGTAAAAAATGCATCGGTCTATCCTTGAAAATAGCGGTGGACATCACCGCAGGAACGTCACAAGACCTGCCAGCGCGGCGACGGCTGCCAGCAGGGAACTACGCAACAGCAATCGGGGGGCGTACGGCAGCAGCAAGGCCACCAGCAGCGCGGCCACCCCGATGAATCCCAGCCAGGCGACCACGCCGACGGTGGCGCTCCAGCCGGCCACGCAGGGCCAGATGGCCAGCGCCAGCAACAGCGCGCCGGCCAGCTGCAGCGCGCGCCGCACGTTCGGCGCCGCGTCCCTGCCCCAGACCTGGCCATGGTGGCGGTCCATCGCCAAAGAGAGGCTGGCCATGCCCGCATACGACAGGCCCAGCGCGCACAGGATGGTATGGATCATGACTGTCCTTCCGTAGTGACGTGCAGGCTGGCCGATGGTGTTTCCTTGCTTGCCGTCTTTTTGAGCGGTTTTTCCTTGCGCTTGTGGACTTTCCACGCGCCCCAGGCGGCCAGCAGGCCGAAGGCCATGCTGCCCAGCTCCACGCCGGCGCTTTCCCAGTCGCCGCGCGCGAGCTGCGCCGCCAGGCTGTCGCCCGTGCTCAGGATATTGAGCACCGGCAGCAGCAGGCACAGGGCTGCCAGCAAACATAATTGTTCGATCCACGCGCGCTTTTCCGCGCGCAGGCAGGCGTGCACCAGCATCAAAAACCACACGCCGAAGAAGGCGCGCACTTCCCAGCCGGCGCGGTGCTCGATGCCGACGGGGATCAAGCGGTTGGCCCACAGGAAGCCCACGCAGGCGATCGCCAGGCCGGCAATGGCCGCCACGTTCAGGCATGCGATGACGCGGTACACGCGCTGCGTATAGGCGCCGAACTCGCCGCCGGACTTCTGGCGCCGCTTGACCAGGAACAGGATGGCGCCCGTGCCCATCATGGCCGTGCCGGCCAGGCCGCAGAAGAAATACAGCCAGCGCATCGGCGTGCCGCCGAAACCGACCATGTGCAGGTTCGACATGACGGCGCGCGTCAGGCCGGCGCCGCCCGTATCCGACTCGCCCGGCCGGCGCACGGCGACTTGCTCGCCCGTTGCCAGCGCATAGCAGGCCCTGCCCGAATTGGCGCTCAGGCGCGTTAGCAATTCCGCATCCTCGTTCCATCCGTACATGCACACGCGCATGGAGGCGTCGTTCGGATTGTCCAGCACCACGGCGCGGATTTCCTGGCCGATGGCCTGTTCGGCGCGCTGCGCGAACGATTCCAGCGCGGGAATGGCCAGCGGCTGGCCTGTCTTCACGGGCTTGCCCGCATCGTTCCAGTCGGCCAGGAAGGCCTTCTTGGGATTGTCCATGCCGTATTGCGCCGCCACGGGGGCCGGCACATAGTCGTCGCTGAAAAATGCCAGGCCCGTGTAGGCGATCATGAACTGGAACGGCAAGGTCAGCACGGCCACCGCGTTGTGCGCATCGAGCCACGAGCGCTGGCCCTTGGCCGGGCGGAAGGTGAAGAAATCCTTGAAGATGCGCTTGTGCGTGATGACGCCGCTCACCAGCGCCACCAGCATGATCATGGTGGTGATGGCGACGATCCATACGCCGATGCGTCCCGCGTGCAGTTCGTAGTGGAAATCGACGAAATGGTGGCCGCCGATCGTCTCCCGTTCCGTCGCCTCGCGCGCATGCTCGATGACGGCGCCCGTCAGCGGATCGAGGTCCGCCGAGCCATAGCCGCCGCCGGGCTGGAACCAGTAGGCGGACAGGCCATGGCCGGGGCGCTGCACGGGCCAGATTTCCCACATGTCCGCCTTCGGGTGCTCCTTCGCCATGAAATCGAGCGCCAGCTCCAGGCGGTGCGCGCGGTCCGTGACCTTCGGCAGCGGCGGATCGTTCGCGTGCGCGGCCTCGGCCAAAGCGTGTTCGGGCGTCATCCAGTGGCCGATCGGGTCGTCGAAGACGGCCAGGGTGCCGGTCAGGAAGATGGCGAACAGCAGCCAGGAAATCCACAGGCCGCTCCACGTATGCAGCCAGGCCATGGCCTGGCGCAAGCCGCCCTGCTGCGGCGTTTTCACCACTTTGTCTACCTTGACGGCGTTCATGCGGCACCCCGCGACAGCAGCAGGCCGATGCCGCCGCACAGGATCGCCGGCAACAGCATGCCGAGCCAGGCGCGGCGCAGGTCTTGCACGGCAAAGACCCAGATCACGGCGCAGGTGTAGACGACGAAGGCGCTCAGGGTAGCCGTCAGCACGGCTTCGGCGCGCGACAGCGGCAGCACGGCCGCCAGCAGCACGGCCACGCCGGACGTGAGCGCATAGCCGCCAAAGACGGCGGCAAGCACGCGCGAGAACAACATCATGTTGGCCGACTTCATCATCGCGGCGCTCCCTGCGGCACCAGCGCGCTCACGCCATCGCGGGCCAGGTTCAACTGCACATCCATAAGCCATGCATCCTTCATCAAGATAGGTCATTCAAAAGTGATTGTTTACAGTTTGTAGTTCAATGTCAGCATCACGTTGCGCGGCGCCCCTGCCAGATTGCCGAAGACATCAGAATAGATGCTCTGGTAATAGTGCTTGTCGAGCGCATTGTTGACGTTCAGGCGCAGCTCGGCGCGGCTGTCGATCTGCCAGGCCGCGTTCAGGCCCACGATCGCATAGCGGCCCTGGCGCAGATGGTAGGTGCCGTCGCTCGACTCGGTCGCACCCTGCCCGTACACCGACGCGCCGACGCGCCAGCCCTGCGCTGCGCCGGACAGGCGGTAGCTGGTGGCCAACTTGAGCTGCTGGCGCGGATAGCGGCTGTTGAAATCCTTGCCGATATTGGCCGGATCGCTGTCGCGCGTAAATTGCGCCTTCACATAAGTAAAACCGGCCGATACCTGCCAGTCCAGTGTCAGCGCGCCCGCCACGTCCAGCTCCACGCCTTCGCTGCGCACTTCGCCCGACGCGCGCTGGCAATAGCCCCAGGTGCTGCCGGGGCAGGGATTCGGGCCAGCCAGGTCGTCCACGCCGCGGTTCTGCTGGCGGATCTGGAACACGGCCGCGCTGGCATTGAGGGCGCCGCCGAAGTATTCGCCTTTCACGCCCGCTTCGTAGTTGGTGCCGCTGATCGGCTTCAGGGGCTGCGCATTGGCATCGGTGGCCGCCTGCGGCTGGAAGATCTCGGTCCAGCTGGCGTACACGGAATGCTGCTTGTCGAGGTCATACACGACGCCGGCGTAGGGCGTAAATTCGCGCGCCACCGAGTAGCCGGCATCGTCCTTGTACCAGCTCATGCGCCCGCCCAGCACCAGCGACAGCGAGTCGGCCAGGCGCAGGCGCGTGCCCGCATACACGCCGCTTTGCTCGGTGATGCTGGCCGTGCGCCACTGCGCGTAGTTGATGACGGGGCGCGCCACGCTGCCCGTATCCCAGTTGAACGGGTCGACCACGGGCGCGGCCGCGCCCCAGCTGTACGGGGCCCAGCCGCCATAGCTGTTTTTCGACGAACGACGGTGGCTGGCGCCGACGGTCAGCTCGTGCTCGCGGCCGAACAGGCTGTAGCTGCCGCTCGCATACGCGTCATAGCTGGTATTGGCCAGTTCGGCGCGGTAGCTTTGCGAATTGAAGCGCAGGGTGTCGCCGCGGCGGTTGATGCCGGAAAACGTCGTGTCGATCTCGGGCGTCTTGCGCGTGGCCGCCAGCCTGGCTTTCCAGCCGTTGCCAAAGCGGTGCTCCAGTTCGGCGAAAATGGTTTTATCCGTCTGGCGCCAGTCGTCGAAGTCGGTGCCCAGGTAGGTGGAGCGGGGCAGGTTCAAAAAGCGGCCATCGGCGGCCGTCACCACGCCCGTCGTGACGCCGTCGTTGTCCGTCTTGCGGTAGTGCGCGCCCACCGTCAACGTGGTATCGGGACGCAGGTCAGCTTCGATGATGCCGTACAACTGGTGGTTGCGGCCATGCAGCACGTCGACAAAATCTTGCTTGTCCTGCACCGTCACGACGATGCGCCCGCGCAGGGTCTTCGCCGCGTTGAGCGCGTTGGCCGCATCGGCTTCCAGGCGGTAGTTGCTCCAGCTGCCGATGCCGGCCGAGAACGACGCTTGCGGCGTGGCCGTCGGTCGCTTGCGCACCAGGTTGATGGCCGCGCTGGGCGTGCCACTGCCCGTCATCAAGCCCGTGGCGCCGCGCACCACCTCGATGCGGTCGTAAATGGCCAGGTCGTCATTATCGCCATTGAAAGTGCCGTTCGCGCCCAGGCTGGTGGGCAAGCCGTCGAACAGGATGTTGTCGACTGGAAAGCCGCGTGCGCTGAAACTGCCCGAATCGCCCGTAAAGTTGCCCTTTTGCGTGACCAGCCCCGTGATCGACTGCACGGCGTCGTCCAGGGTGGTGATGCCGAGGTCGTCGATCTGCTGGCGCGTCAGCACGCTGACCGACTGCGGCGTCTCGCGCAACGACAAATTCAGCTTGGTGGCCGTATTGCTCACGCCCGTCGTGTAGGAGCCGCTGCCTTCCGTCGTCGCATCGCGCCCCGCCGTGACGGACACGCCGAGCATGGTCTGCTCCGTCGCGGGAACGACAGGCGCGGCCTGCTGCGCCAGCGCCGGCAGGCTGGCGGCCAGGCACAGGGCGGCGGCCGCTTGCGCCAGCGGGTGCCGCTGAGGACGATGCGATGCTAAATTGACAAGATGCGAAACCTGTTGCATGAAAAGTCCTGAAAAGTGGCGTCATCAGACGGTAGAACATAGGCGACCTACTTGGTAGGTGCCGCGAAAACGAAAAACGGGCAGCCGGATGGGCAATTTTTTTTGTGGGGTACTACGGCGCCGGTTCGACCGTCACCCAGTACCGCGTGCGGCTGCGCACCTGCACCGGCAGCGAGTTGGGCAGCATGTTCAAAATGCGCTGGGTGTCGGCCAGCGGGAACACGCCCGACAGGCGCAACTGGGCCACTGCCGGCGCGCAGTCGATCACGCCGGGGCGGTAGCGGGCCAGGTCGGCCAGAAAATCGCCCAGGGTCACGTCATCGACGATCAGCTGCCCGCGCGACCAGGCATGCGCATGCGCAGCGATGGCGTGCGGCGCGTCCAGTGTCTGACGGGAAAATGCCACGCCGCGCCCGGCCGCCAGCAACAACGGTGGACCGGCACTGTCGCGGGGATGGATTTCAACGGCGCTTTCAAACACGTCCACCGTGCTGAAGTCATCCTGCTGGCGCACGGCAAAGCGCGTGCCCAGCGCACGCACCCGGCCTTCGCGCGTGGCCACCACCAAAGGCGCGCCGCTGCCGGCGCCGTGGCCGCTGACGACGAGGATCTCGCCGGCCAGCAGCTCGATCAGGCGGCGGTTGGCGTCGAAACGCACGTTGACGGCCGATCCCGTATTCAGACTGAGCACGCTGCCATCGTCCAGCGCCACCTCGCGCCGCTCGCCCGTGGCCGTGCGGTAGTCGGCACGCAGGGCGCGCACGCCGTCCCACGCCCCCGTCTGCGCGGCCAGCATGCCGCCGCCGGCCGCCACGCCCAGCCACGCCAGCACTTGGCGCCGCTTGCCGTTGACGGCTTTCCGCTCTGTGCCGGCCAGCGCCTGCGCGGCCGCGCCGCGGTGCAAGCCGTTGAAGCGCCGCGACACCGCCTCGATATGCCGCCAGGCCCGTTCATGTTCCGGATCGGCCCCGCGCCAGCGCTGCCAGGCGGCGTGCTGCGCTTCGCTGACCTCGCTGGACATCAGCACGGTCAGCCACTCGGCCGCCTGCTGCTGCACGTCCTCGCGGATGGCTGGCGGTGCCGCCGGCTCTGCCGCCGTGCTCATGCCGGCAGCGAGAAAAACACCTGACGGTTGGCGCGCGTCAGGTATTGCTTGACCGAACTGGCCGACACGTTCAGGCGCGCGGCGATCTCGGCATAGCTGAGGCCTTCCAGCTGCGCCAGCAAGAACGCCGTGCGCACGGGCGCGGGCAAGCCGTCGAGGGCCTGGTCGATTTCCTGCAAGGCTTCCAGCGCCAGCAGCCGTTCTTCGGGCGCCGGCGCCACCTCGGGCGGCAGGCAGGCGAGCGCCTCCAGATACGCGTCTTCCAGCACTTGCCGGCGGTAGCGGTGCGCCACCAGGCGCCGCGCGATGGTGGCGAGAAAAGGCCGCGCTTCGCGGATCTGCGGCGCGGCATCGGCCGTCAGCACGCTGATGAAAGTGTCTTGCGCCAGGTCCGCCGCCTCGCCCGCATTGCCCAGCTTATGCCGCAGCCAGCCCTGCAGCCAGCCGTGATGGCTGCTGTAGAGCGCGTGCAGGTCTTGTTGCTGTGCAAAATCGGCGGCCGGCATGGCATCCCTTTCCGCTCAGGCGTGCGTCACCCGAGAATGTAAATAAGAATTATTCTCATTCTAACCGCGCAATGCCTTTGATGCAATCGCGGCATTGGCAGAAATACCAACTAATTCAAAAGGCGGCCAACCGCCAGGCGCTGCAGCGCAGGACCGCCAGCCAACCGCGATAAGGTAAAATGACGCCCATCGTCCGGCTTTCGCCGCCCACTCCCAAGCTTTTCATTGCAGGTTCATCATGTTAGATAATCTCACCCAACGGCTTGCCAAAGTCGTCAAGACCATGCGCGGCGAGGCGCGCCTGACCGAAGCGAACACCGCCGACATGCTGCGCGAAGTGCGCCTGGCGCTGCTCGAAGCCGACGTCGCCCTGCCCGCCGTGCGCGAATTCATCGCCAAAGTCAAAGAAAAAGCCATGGGCGAGGATGTCATTTCCTCGCTGACGCCAGGCCAGGCCCTCGTTGGCGTGGTGCAGCGCGAGCTGGCCGCCCTGATGGGCGCCGACCTGGGGCCGGAAGCGTCGCAGATCAGCTTTGCGCAGCAGCCGCCCGCCATCATCCTGATGGCCGGTCTGCAGGGTGTGGGTAAAACCACCACCGTCGGCAAGCTGGCGAAGTACCTGAAGGAAGAAAAGAAGAAGAAAGTGCTGACCGTCTCGGCCGACGTGTACCGTCCCGCCGCGATCGCCCAGCTGCAATCGGTCACCGCCCAGGTAGGCGCCGACTTCTTCCCGTCCACCAGCACGGACAAGCCGGTCGATATCGCCCTGGCCGCGCTGGACTGGGCGAAAAAGCACTACCACGACGTGCTGATCATCGATACGGCGGGCCGTCTCGGTATCGACGAAGAGATGATGCGCGAAATTGCCGCCGTCCATGGCGCCGTGAAACCGATCGAAACCCTGTTTGTCGTCGACGCCATGCTGGGCCAGGACGCCATCAACACGGCCAAGGCCTTCAACGATGCGCTGCCTCTGACGGGTATCGTGCTGACCAAGCTCGACGGTGACGCGCGCGGCGGTGCGGCCCTGTCCGTGCGCCATATCACGGGTAAACCGATCAAGTTTGCCGGCGTGTCGGAAAAACTCGATGGCCTGGAAGCGTTCGACCCGACCCGCATGGCCAACCGCATCCTGGGCATGGGCGACATCCTCGCGCTGGTGGAAGAGGCGCGCAAGGGCGTCGACAGCAAGGCGGCGGCCGACCTGGCGCAAAAGATCAAGGTCGGCGGCAAGTTCGACATGAACGACTTCAAGGCGCAACTGGGCCAGATGAAGAAAATGGGCGGCATGGCCAACCTGATGGACAAGCTGCCGGCCCAGTTCCAGCAGGCGGCAGGCGGCAAGAACATGGATCAGGCCGATAAACAGGTGCGCCGCATGTGCGGCATCATCGATTCGATGACGCCGCAGGAACGCGCCAAGCCTGAACTGATCAAGGCCACGCGCAAGCGCCGCATCGCCGCCGGCGCCGGCGTGCAGGTGCAGGAAGTGAACCGCATGCTGACGCAATTCGAGCAAATGCAGACGATGATGAAGAAATTGTCGGGCGGCGGCATGATGAAGATGATGCGCAGTATGAAGGGCATGATGCCTGGCATGAGGTAGTGGAAGGCTTCAACATCCGCTGCGCGGTGGTCTTTGCGGCCGGCGATGCTCACCGTACTAAAGTACGGTTGCGCTTCTCGGCCACTAATACCATCCGCTCGCTGTGATTTTGAAGGCCTTCATTAAGCCGCGTGTCAAAACTCGATAGGCTAAAAACATCGTTCTAAATAATGCCGGATTGCATTTTCATGTGTCCGGCATCACGCTTCCCTCCCCCCGCAGTGCCCCTCCCCGCATAGCCAGCAAGCATGCCCTTTACGGGCAAAAACACCGTTCTGCGCTCCCAAGCGGTGCGCCCGGGCGACAGCATTGCCATTTCCCTGCTTTTTCCTCGTGAAAACGTGAAAAACACTTGCATACAAGGTAAATCCACACCAATATTAGCCGTGCGATTAATTGCGCAATTTCCCATGTGTTTGTTAAGGAGGCTCGAAGATGGCAACAGCCAAAAAAACCCCAGTAGCAGCGCCAGCCAAAGCAGCAGCAGCCAAGCCTGCAGCAGCCAAGAAAGCAGCACCCGCAGCCAAGGCAGCAGCTAAACCAGCAGCGGCGAAGAAAGCGGCAGCACCGGCAACACCACGCAAGCCAAACGCAGCATTCATGAAAGCAATGACGCCATCGAAAGATCTGGCCGCCGTTGTTGGCGCAGCACCACTGCCGCGCACGGAAGTGACCAAAAAGGTATGGGATTACATCAAAAAACTCGATCTGCAAGATCCGGCCAACCGCCGCATGATCAATGCGGACGACAAGCTGAAAGCCGTTTTCGGCGGCAAAGCCCAAGTCTCCATGTTTGAAATGACGAAACTGATCTCCGATCATTTGAAATAAATCAGATACGCGCCGGCTTCAACAGCCGAGTGAGTGCCCCGTCGCATCACTGCGAGCGGGGCATTTTTTTTGGGGTCAGCCCCTCAATGCCGCCAACTCAGGGGCTTGCGCTAACGGTCGAGGGGGGGGGGCTGACCCCGGCCCTCATTTGAATTCCCACTGCCGCCACGCCGCCCGCACGGCATTCGGATACTCGGCCCTGCCCCGGCTGCCGTTATACCGCCCCAGCGCCAGATACAAATCGCCTCGCTCCATATCCAGATACATGCGCAAAATCGCGCAGCCGTAGCGCAGATTCGTCTGCATGTGAAACAGCTTGCTGCGGTCGTGGTCGCCGATGACGCCCGTCCAGAACGGCATCACCTGCATGTAGCCGCGCGCGCCGGCCAGCGAGACCGCGTATTTGCGATAGGCGGATTCGACCTGGATCAGGCCCAGCACCAGGGCCGGCTCCAGACCCGCGCGGCGCGATTCGTACCAGACGGTTTCCAGGAATTCCGTGCGCAGCTGGGCGTCCGGCAGCTTGCGCTGCAGGCGTTGCGACATCTGCGCCAGCCATTGCTGGTAGCGCTGCAAGTCGGCGGAAGTGGCAAATTTGGGCTGCGGCGGGCGTTCGTCGCGGATCGCATGCGACAGGGCCAGGCGGACAGAGTCGGCCAGCGCCTCCTCTTTCTGGTTGCCGGCCTGCGCCAGGGGAGCGCAGGCCAGGCAGGCGGCCAGCGCGAGCGCGCCGGCCGTCTTGCTTACGGATAGGCGCTTCACTGCGCCATTTTGCCCTGGATGAAGGCGACGATCTCGTCCGGCGCCACGCCGGTCGCTTCCGCATCGCGGCGGCCCTGGTATTCCAGCTTGCCTTCTTTCAGGCCGCGCTCGCCGATGACGATGCGGTGCGGCACGCCAATCAGTTCCCAGTCAGCAAACATGGCGCCTGGACGCAAGCCGCGGTCGTCGACGATGACATCGACGCCAGCGCCTTGCAGTGCCGCGTACAGCTTCTCCGTCTCTTCCTTGACCAGTTCGCTGCGGTCCATGCCCATCGGGCACAGCACGACCTCGAATGGCGCGATCGAGGCGGGCCAGATGATGCCCTTGTCATCGAAGTTCTGTTCGATGGCGGCGCCCAGGATGCGCGTCACGCCGATGCCGTAGCACCCCATCTGCAGCGGCGCAGGCTTGCCGTTTTCGTCGAGGAAGGTGGCTTTCATGCTTTCCGAGTACGCCGTACCGAGCTGGAACACGTGGCCCACCTCGATGCCGCGCTCGATGGCGAGCGTGCCCTGGCCGTCCGGCGAGGCGTCGCCGGCGACGACATTGCGCAAGTCGGCCACGATGGCAGGCTCGGCCATGTCACGGCCCCAGTTGGCGCCCGTGTAGTGGAAACCGGCGTCATTCGCGCCGCAGACAAAGTCGCTCATGTGGGCGACCGTGCGGTCCGCCACCACGGTGACGGGTGCCTTCGTGCCGATCGGGCCCAGGTAGCCGGGAATCGTGCCGTAGACTTCCAGGATTTCCGCTTCCGTCGAGAAACGGTGACCGGCCAGGCCGGCAACCTTGCCCACCTTGATCTCGTTGAGCTCATGGTCGCCGCGCAGCAGCAGCATGAAATGCTGTTTCGTGACTTTCTCGTCCTTGCCCGTCGTTTCCACCGTCAGGGCGATGGTTTTCACGGTTTGCGACAGATCGATACCCAGCAGGGCGGCCACGGTTTCGCACTTGACGGTGTCCGGCGTGGCCGTTTTCGTCAGCGCCTGGCTTGCTGCCGGACGCTCGCCCGCTGGCGGCAGCGCTTCGGCCGCTTCCATGTTGGCGGCGTAGTCGGAGGTCGGGCAGTACACGAGCGCGTCCTCACCCGTGTGGGCGATGACGTGGAATTCATGCGAGCCGGAGCCGCCGATGGCGCCGTTGTCGGCCGCCACGGCGCGGAATTGCAGGCCGAAACGCGTGAAGATGCGTGTGTAGGCGTCAAACATGATCTTGTACGACGCCTGCATGCCGGCCAGGTCGCGGTCGAACGAGTAGGCGTCCTTCATGGTGAATTCGCGGCCGCGCATCAGGCCGAAGCGTGGGCGGCGCTCGTCGCGGAACTTGGTCTGGATGTGATAAAAGTTCAGCGGCAACTGGCGGTAGGACTTGATTTCCGTGCGCACGACGTCCGTGATCACTTCTTCCGATGTCGGCTGGATCGCGTATTCGCGGCCGTGGCGGTCTTTCACGCGCATCAGTTCGTCGCCCATCTTGGTCCAGCGGCCCGTCTCCTGCCACAGTTCGGCTGGCTGCACGAGCGGCATCAGCAGTTCGATCGCGGCGGCTTTGTTCATCTCGTCACGGATGATGGCTTCCACCTTGCGGATCACGCGCAAGCCCATCGGCATGTAGGTATAGATGCCGGAACCGAGGCGTTTGATCATGCCTGCACGCATCATCAATTGGTGGCTGACGATTTCCGCGTCAGAAGGTGCATCTTTAAGTGTGGAAATAAAAAAACGGGAGGCGCGCATAACGGTGAATTCTTTTTAAAAAGAGAGGGTTATAATCAACCTAATTTTAAAGGATTAGCTGGCTGATGCGTCCATACTTTACACAAATGCGCTCAATTGGTGCGATTCCGGCGCTTTTCGCACCCCGAAAAGGTCACCGGCTTGCGAAGTTGTGGGTAATTATGTAAAAAGGACGCTCTGTCGCAGAAAGTTTGAGGTGCATTATGCTCGACCGTGAAGGGTTTCGGCCCAACGTCGGCATCATCCTGCTAAACGCCCAGAACGAGGTGTGGTGGGGCAAGCGGGTGCGCGAGCACTCATGGCAGTTTCCGCAAGGCGGTATCAAATATGGCGAAACACCGGAACAAGCCATGTTTCGCGAACTTGAAGAGGAAATCGGACTCAGACAGGAACACGTCAAAATTGTCGGCCGCACCCGCGACTGGCTGCGCTATGAAGTGCCAGACCACTTCATCAAGCGCGAGATTCGCGGCCATTACCGTGGCCAGAAGCAGATTTGGTTTCTGCTGAGAATGTGCGCGCGCGATAACGACGTCAATCTGCGCCTGACCGACCATCCCGAGTTCGACGCCTGGCGCTGGCATGAATACTGGGTCCCGCTCGATGTCGTCATTGAATTTAAACGCGATGTGTACCAGCGCGCCTTGCAGGAGCTGTCCCGCTTCCTGACCTGGCCCGTGCATGGCAACGCACAGCAAGCGCACCGCCACACGTCGCGCTACCTGCGCCAGCCCCATGCGCCACGGGCTCAGGACGGCGCGGCACTGGCCAAGCCTTGCGACGGCATCGCCGCCGAAGGGTGTACGCCGGAGCTGATTCTGCCGGGCAAGGGGTAGTCCGCCGCAATGAACGCACTCTCCCACGCAAAAGGGGCAGCCTGAACAGGCTGCCCCTTTTTTTCATGCCGCCAGGAAACTCCCCTGCCGGTCAGGCTGATTTAATTTGCCGCCGGCGCCGGCGCGGCGCTTGGCACATCGAGCGTGATGGCTTTCAGACCCAGGATATTGCTGCTGTAGTGGCGGATCTTGTTGGCCAGGGCCGGGTCGTTGTTCAGCTTTTGGCCATACGACGGCACCATTTCCACCATCTTCGCCTGCCATTCCGGCGTGGCCAGGCGGCTCTTGAATGCCGTTTGCAGCACCTTGATCATGATCGGCGGCGCGGTCGAGGCGCCTGGCGAAGCGCCCAGCAGGGCAACGATGCTGCCATCGGCGGCGCCGACGACTTCCGTGCCGAACTGCAGCAAGCCGCCTTTGACTGGGTCATCCCTGACGATCTGCACGCGCTGGCCCGCGTTTTGCAGGGTCCAGTCTTCCATCTTGGCGTTCGGCAAGTACTCGCGCAGGGTTTTCAGGCGGTCTTCCGGCGTGTTCATGACCTGTTCCACCAGATATTTCGTCAGCGGAATATTGTCGTAACCTGCTTGCAGCATCGGTTTCACATTGCCCGTGCCGATCGAGGCAGGCAAGTCGATCCACGAACCGTTTTTCAGGAACTTCGTCGAGAAGGTGGCGAATGGGCCAAACAGCAGGGCTTTCTTGCCATCGATGATGCGCGTGTCCAGGTGCGGCACGGACATCGGCGGCGAACCGACGGACGCCTTGCCATACACCTTGGCCGCATGCGCCGCCACCAGTTCCGGATTGGTGGTGACCAGCCATTGGCCGCCCACCGGCACGCCGCCGTAGCCCTTGGCTTCAGGAATGCCCGATTTTTCCAGCAGCGGCAACGAACCGCCGCCGGCGCCGATGAAGACGAACTTGGCGCGCATGGTCTTTTCCGTGCCCGCGTTCAAATCTTTCACCGTCACGTTCCACACGCCGTCGGCGCCGCGCTGGATGTCTTCCACCTGGTGGCGCAGGTGCAGGACCATGCCATGGCTATCCGTCAGGTATTTCACGAGACCGCGCGTGAGGTTGCCGAAATTGACGTCGGTACCGATATCCATGCGCGTCGCGGCCACTTTCTGGCCCTTGTCGCGGCCTTGCATGACCAACGGCGCCCATTGCGCGATCTGCGTCTGGTCTTCCGAGTACAGCATGCCCTTGAACAGGTTTTCCTTTTGCAGCGCGGCGTAGCGCTTCTTCAAAAAGGCAATATTGTCGTCGCCCCAGACAAAGGCCATGTGCGGCACATTGTTGATGAAGGTCTGCGGTGCGCCCAGGTGCTTGTTGGCGACCTGATAGGCCCAGAATTGCTTGGAAATCTCGAATTGCTCATTGATGGCAACGGCTTTCTTGGTCTCGATGCTGCCATCGGCCGCTTCCGGCGTGTAGTTCAGTTCGGCAAACGCCGAGTGGCCCGTGCCCGCGTTATTCATCGCGTCCGAGCTTTCGGCGGCCACGGAATCGAGGCGCTCGACCATTTCCATCGTCAGCGACGGATCGAGTTCCTTGAGCATGCTGCCCAGGGTGGCGCTCATGGTGCCGGCGCCGATCAGCAGCACGTCGACCGGTTTTTCGGACGAGGCCGGAGGGGTCTTGTCACATGCCGCCAGGATCAGGCACGACATCAAAAGTAATAGCGATTTACGCATACGTAACTCCGTTTATGAATACTGAAGGATGATTCTTGCGCGCCACCGTGGCGGCACCATCGCTGTGTTGAATGAAAAACAGCCGGCCAGCCGGAACGCCAGGGCGGCCGGACAGGTCAAGGTTGATGGTGATAGGCATGCTGCCGCGCTCCGGGATAAGCCAGGAGCAAGATCTGGTGGCAAAGGTGCGGGCAATGGAAGCACGGAATGGCAACAAAATCGCCATCGTGTCCAGAGCAAATATCAAGAGCGGCGATTTTATCACCGTTATTTGGCGCCGCCGGGCTGCGGCGGTAGTGGATAATACTTACTCCAGGGTATTAAATTGCGGTGACTATCGGGTCATGCACGCGGAAGCCGGACGGCAAAAAGGGCATCCCCGATGCCCTTTGCGTATCTACGCGGTACAATGCCGGCTGCCCTTTAGCCATAGTCCTTCAGCCATGTTCAACCCCTCTTCCGACGATGTGCGCCGCTTCTTTTGCGACACCTTGCGCAAGCACCGCGCCCATGAGATCCTCACGCCGATGGAAGCCATCGCGCTCGACTGGATCCTCGAACATCCCGAGTATGAAAACGAGCTCTCCGATGTCGAAGCGGCGCTGGCGCGCGACTATTCCGTCGAAGGGGGACAAGCCAACCCGTTCCTGCACCTGTCCATGCATCTGTCGATCACGGAGCAGGTGCAGGTGGACCAGCCGCGCGGCATCCGCCCGGCCGTCCAGCAACTGACCCAGCGCCTCGATTCGGCCCATGCGGCCCAGCACGAAGTGATGGAATGCCTGGGCCAGATGATCTGGGCGTCCCAGCGCTCGGGCTTGCCGCCCGATACGGATGCGTATATCGACTGCGTGCGCCGCCGGTAGGAACACCTGTCAAAACCTGTTGCGCGTCGCGCTTTGCGGCCTGCGATGCCCACCGGCTCGGCGCCCCCGTACTAAAGTACGGTTGCGCTTCTTAGCCACAAATCGCTGCCGCTCGCTACGGTTTTGCCAGGTGTTGTGCCAGTACTACCTCACATCGGTTTTACTGCCTCCTTCATGCGCTGCGGCAAGGCCTGTGCAGGCCCTCTTACAATCAATCCCAGCACCACCTGCAGCGCCATGGCGACCGCGCCGACGATGAAGACCACGTCGCCGAAGGTGCGTATCCAGCGCAGGTTCTGCAGCAGCGGCTGCTGCATGAAGCCTTCGCTGCGCGCATACCACAGGCCCTCCGTCACGCTGGCGTGGAACTGGATGATGCCGATCGGCAGCAAGCTGGTGAAGATCATCAGCGCCAGTCCCGCGTTCAAGCCCCAGAACGCCGTCTTCATCAACGCAGGGCTGAAGCGGTAGTCGGGCCGCAGGTAGCGCAGCACCAGCAAGGTAAAGCCCAGCGCCAGGAAGCCGTACACGCCGAACAGCGCCGCATGCGCATGCACGGGGGTCGTGTTGAGACCCTGGATGTAGTACAGCGCCACGGGCGGGTTGATCATGAAGCCCAGCACGCCCGCGCCCAGCATGTTCCAGAAGGCGACGGCGACAAAGCACATCAGGGGCCAACGCAACTGCTCCATCCACGGCGCGCGCTCCTTCAGGCGCCAGTTTTCCCACGCTTCATGCCCCAGCACGATCAGCGGCACCACTTCGAGCGCACTGAAGCTCGCGCCGATGGCCATCACGGGCGTGGTGGTGCCGGCAAAGTACAGGTGGTGGAAGGTGCCGGGTATGCCGCCGAGCATGAACAGCGAGGCCGACGCCAGGCTGGCCGTCGTGGCCATGCGCACCGACACCAGGCCCAGGGTCGAGAAGATGAAGGCCAGCGCCGTGGTGGCGAACACTTCAAAGAAACCTTCCACCCACAGGTGCACCACCCACCAGCGCCAGTATTCCATCACCGACAGGTGCGTGCGTTCGCCGTAGAACAGGCCGGCGCCATAGAACAGCCCGATGGCGCCCACGGACGCGGTCAGCAGCGCCAGCAGGTTCTTGTCGCCGCCCGGCTGGCGCAGGGCCGGCACCACGCCGCGCAGCATCAGCACGAGCCACAGCAGGATGCCGACGAATTTGCCAATTTGCCACAGGCGTCCCAGATCCACATATTCATAGCCCTGGTGGCCAAGCCAGAAATTCCATTCGGGCGGCATCACTTGCGCAATGGCCAGGTAGTTACCGATGAAGGAACCGACCACCACGGCGACCAGCGCCCAGAACAGCACGTCGACACCGAGGCGCTGCCACTTGGGGTCCTTGCCGCCATTGATCAGCGGCGCGAGGAACAGGCCGGCGGCCAGGAAGCCCGTGGCGATCCAGAACAGCGCGGCCTGGATATGCCAGGTGCGCGTGAGCGCATACGGGAACCAGCGCGACACGTCGATGCCGTAGAACTGCTGCCCCTCCACCGTGTAGTGCGCCGTGAAGCCGCCGATGAAGACCTGGAAGATGAACAGCGCCACCACCAGGAACAGGTACTTGCCCAGTCCGCGCTGCGAAGGCGTCAGCGCGAACGTGGTGAGCGGATCGCGCGCACCGGCGGCCGGCAGCGCTTCGTCGTGGTCGCGCAAGAAGGCCCAGCCCCAGACGAGGAAGCCCACGCCGGCCAGCAGCACCACCACGCTGGCGACCGACCAGACGAGGTTTTCGCCGCTGGGCTGGTTGCCGATCAGCGGTTCGTGCGGCCAGTTGTTCGTATACGTCACTTTCTGGCCCGGACGTTCGGTGGCGGCGGCCCACGCCGTCCAGAAGAAGAACCGCGTCATCTGCGCGCGCCGCTCGGCGCTGGGCAGGGTGTTTTCCTTCATGGCGAAATGCTCCCGGCTGGCGTGCAGCGCAGGCGCGTCGGAGAACAGCTGGTCGTAATAGTGCGCCGTGTTGGCGATGGCTTGCACGCGGCGCGCCGACAGGCGCAGCACTTGCGCATCGTCGACCCGGTTGGCGCGGTATTCCAGCTTGAGCGCTTCGCGCAGCGCCGCCTGCGCGGGGCCGTCGAGCGCCGCGTACGCCTTGCCATGCTGTTCCTGCGCGGCCAGTTCCAGCCAGGCCGTCAGTTCGCGATGCAGCCAGTCGGCCGTCCAGTCGGGCGCCTGGTAGGCGCCGTGGCCCCAAATGGAGCCCAGCTGCATGCCGCCGACGGATTGCCAGGCCGTCTGGCCGTCGAGGATGCCCTCGCGGTCGAACAGCTGACGGCCGTCCTGCGCCAGCACTTGCGCGGGAATGGGCGGCGCCTGCCGGTACACTTCCGTGCCGTAGTAGCCGAGCAGCGAAAACGTCACGATCAGCACACCGATCAGGGTGAACCAGAGTTTTTTGTAGGGACCCATGGGTCTTTCCTTTGTCAGTGCACCGCAGCCGGCGCAAAGCGCTCGAACAGGATATTGTTTTCAGTATGGATGTGCGCCATCAGGTCTTCGCGGAAGGTGCGCAAGCCCGTGTACAGCGCACGCCAGGTGGTGCAGGCGCCGCCAGGTGCGGTGATATCGTTCGTCATTGCCTCCATGGCGCGCAAGGCTACGCCATGGTCGTCATGCTCCATGCGCATGACGTTGATGGGCGCGCCGGCTCGCGGCCCCTGCCCGCGCACGATCATGGGGAACAGCACGTCTTCTTCCTTGCGCATATGGCTTTCCAGTTCCTGAGCCATGGCCGACAGGTGTTCCGCCAGCCCGTGCGGACAGTCGGCGCGGTCGCCATGCACCTGCTCGACCTTGCGCGCCAGGCGTATCAGCTCGGGCAGCTGCTCGCGGTGCACGGCGTGGTAGCGCGCCAGGATATGTTCCACCAGTTCGGTGGCCGAGGCGTCCTGCCAGTCACGCTCGCCGCTGGCATCTGCGCGTCCGGCCAGCACTTGCAGTTCCTCGACGATGGGCGCCGTGTCCACGCCGGCCGCTTCGGCCGCCGCGCGCAGGGTCTTGTTGCCGCCGCAGCAGAAATCGAGGCGGTGCGCATCGAACAGGCGCGTGGCGCCAGGGATGCGGCGGGCCAGCTGGCCCAGAGATTGTTCGATCAGTTCCATAGATGCTCCTTGAGGATGAATGGGGGGTGTTTTATTGGACTGCGCCCGCGTGGTAGACGCCGGGCACGGGGTCGCCCGTCACTTCCAGCACGCCCACGGCACCCTTGCCGGCGCGCGACAGCGCATGGTCGACCAGCAGATAGCTGCCGGGGTGCTGTACCTTGAGTTCGACGATGGTGGCGCCGCCCGGTGCGACGAGCGTCGTTTGCACGTCGTTTTTCGGGCTGCTGATCGAGCCTTCGCTGTACACCTTGTCGAAGATCTCGCCGATGATGTGGAACGATGAAATCTTGTTCGGGCCGCCGACGCCGAAATAGATGCGCACCGTCTCGCCGACTTTGGCCTGCAATTTGTGCGTCTTGCTCAGGGCGCCCACTTCGCCGTTGAAGACGTAGTAGTCGGGCAGTTCATTGGCCATTTTTTCCAGGTTCGGTTCCTGGTGCACGGGCGCGCCGTGCGGACGGCCCGTGTACATCTCGCCCTGCATCACGTAGTACTCGCGGTCGACTTTTGACAGGCCGCCTTCGGGTTCGACCAGGATCATGCCGTACATGCCGGCCGCGATATGCTGCGGCACGAGCGGCGTGGCGCAGTGGTAGACGAACAGGCCCGGATTGAGCGCCTTGAAGGTCACCGTTTTTTCCTGCCCCGGCGCCACCTGCGTGTGCTGTCCGCCGCCATGGCCGCCCGTCACGGCGTGCAGGTCGATCGAATGGATCATCTTGCTGTCCTTGGCATTGAACAGGGTCAGTTCCACCGTGTCGCCCACTTTGGCGCGCAGCATCGGGCCCGGTACTTGCCGGTTGAAGGTCCAATACGTAAAACTGGTGCCGTCATCGAGCTTGCCCGGCAGTTCCACCGTCTCCATGCGGTATTTCAGGGTTTGCGGCGCGCGCGCGCCGATGGCGGAAGGTACGTGCGCCGGATTGGCGGCCACGCTGACGGCCGAGGGATCGGGGCCGCGCATCGGCGACGGCGCAGGCGTGTACAGGGCTAGCGCGGCCGCCTGGCTCGACTCGCCGGCTGCGCTGGCAGGCGCCGCCGTCTCGGCCAGCGAGGTGCCAGTCACTTCCAGCTTGCCTTCCATGCCGATCTGGCGGTGGCCGGGAATCGAGCAGTAATAGGTGAACGTGCCGGCGCGCGTGACCTTGAAACGCACGGTGGTGCTGCCGCTATTGGCGCTGAACTTGGCGGACGCCACGTTCAGTTCAGGGATCAGCAGGTCGTGCTCGGCGCCTTCGCCGCTTTTCAGCACAAGTTCGACCGTGTCGCCCACCTTGGCCGCCAGCACGGGGTTGACCTGGCCCTTGGCATCGATGAATACCATCTTGCCGTCGACGATATTGGTTTGCAGTTCATAGCGCTTGAGCGCGGCGGCGGCGGCAGGTTTGGCCGCAGTGGCGGCGGCGCCGGCCGGCAGGCTCGCCTGGGCTTGCACGGACAGAGGGAATGCCAGGACGCAGACGGCGGCGGCAATGGCGCGGAGGGAGGGAGTCGTTTTCATCAGGCTTTCCTTGGTCTTGTATGCCGGTTCGGCCCCCTTACCTAGGCAATCCGTGTGCCAGGAAAAACTTGTTTTAAATCAACGATTTGAAAAATGCAGGGTCGTAATGACCCTTGTTTGTCGTGGTTCGTTGTACCCTGCATGGTACTTATGACCACCACCGCCATCCACCTGCTGCTGCTCACCGACCTGGTCGCCGACTTGCCCGTGGCCGTGCGCCTGCAGCGCCTGGTGGGCAGCCTGCGCGCGCACTTCGGCTGCGAGGCCGTGGCCTTGCTCAAGCTCGACGGCGAGCACCTGCGCCCCGTGGCGATGGCCGGCCTGGCCAGCGATGCGCTGGGACGCCGCTTCGCCGTCGCCGACCATCCGCGCCTGGCCGCCATCCTGCAGCGGCGCGGCGTGCTGTGCTTCCATCACGACAGCTCCCTGCCCGATCCCTACGATGGCCTGATCGCCGAGCGGGCCGGCGAACCGCTGCCCGTGCACGACTGCATGGGCATGGCGCTGGACCTGGAGGGCGAACGCTGGGGCGTGATCACGCTCGACGCGCTGCGGGTGGGCACCTTCGATACGCAGGCCCAGCGCGACCTCGGCGAGCTGGCCTGCGCCATCGAGGCGGCCGTGCGCGTGACCCGTCTGGAGAGCGAAATCCGCGCCCTGCGCCTGTCGGGCGGCGCCATGCTGGCCGATGCGCAGGCGCCGCGCGAGGAACACGATTTCGTCGGCCAGAGCAGCGCCATCACGCACTTGCTGCACGAATTGCAGGTGGTAGCCGATTCCGAACTGCCCGTGCTGCTGCTGGGAGAGACGGGCGTGGGCAAGGAATTGTGCGCGCACCGCCTGCACCGGCTGTCGCGCCGCGCGGGCAAGCCATTGATCCACGTCAATTGCGCGGCCTTGCCGGAATCGCTGGCCGAGAGCGAATTGTTCGGCCATGTGCGCGGTGCGTTTTCCGGCGCCGTCAGCGACCGGCCCGGCCGTTTCGAGGCGGCCGAGGGGGGCACCCTGTTTCTCGATGAAGTGGGGGAATTGCCGCTGTCGATACAGGCCAAGCTGCTGCGCACCTTGCAAAATGGCGAAATCCAGCGCCTGGGCGCGGACCGGCCGCGCCGGGTCAACGTGCGCGTGATCGCCGCCACCAACCGCAGCCTGCGCGAGCATGTGCGCGACGGCTCGTTCCGCGCCGACCTGTATCACCGTTTATCCGTGTATCCCGTGCCGATTCCGCCGCTGCGCGAGCGGGGCAATGACGTGCTGCTGCTGGCGGGCGGTTTCCTGGAACTGAACCGCGCGCGCCTGGGCTTGCGCAGCCTGCGCCTGTCGGCCGCGGCGGAAAACGCGCTGTGCCACTACCGCTGGCCGGGCAACGTGCGCGAACTGGAACATGTGATCAGCCGGGCCGCGCTGAAAGCCGTGATCCGCGGCGCGGACCGCAAGGACATCGTGACCCTGGAAACGGATATGCTCGACCTCGATGCGCTGGAAGCGCCGGCCGGCGCGGACGCGCCGCCGCCTGCGCCGGCCGCGTGCGGCATGCCGGCGGCGCCGCTGTCCATGCATCAGATCGTGGAAGCGAGCCAGCGCCAGGCCATCCGGCAAGCGCTGGTGCTGCATCAGGATAACTGGGCCGCCGCGGCGCGCCAGCTGGGGCTGGACGCCAGCAATTTACATAAGCTGGCGCGCCGGGTCGGCTTGAAAGCCTGACCCGGGCTAAAACTCAGCGGTGAATGACCAGGGTGGTCGGCAGGCTGTGCAGGTAGGCGGCCAGGTCCTTGATGTCCTGGTTGCTCAGCGGTTTCACCTGGCCCGTCATGATGGCGTTGTTGCGGCCGTTGGCCTTGTCGCCCCGTTTGTACGCCGTCAAAGCGTGTTCCAGGTAGTCCTTGTGCTGGCCCGCCAGTTTCGGGTACGACGGGTCGATGGGCGAACCGTAATCCTTGCCGTGGCAGGTGGCGCAGCTGTATTTTTCGGCCAGGGCCTTGCCCGTGTTGATATTGCCGGCGGCGCTGGCGGACAACGAGACGGTGGCGCAAACGAGGGCGGCGAGTAGTGTTTTCATCATCTGGCTGGTCCTCAGTTCGGCTTGGCTTGTTGCGCATAGTACGCGGCGACATCGGCGATATCCTGGTCCGACAGGCTGCTGGCGATGCCCTTCATGCTGGGGTGCTTGCGGTCGCCCTTCTTGTAGGCTTGCAGCGCATTCTCGATATATTTCGCCGGCTGGCCGCCGATCATCGGCACCTGGAACACTTCGGGGAAGGTCGCCTTGTAACCGGGAATGCCATGGCAGCCGATACACATTTCCACCTTGGCAGTCGCTGCCTTGGCGTTTCCTACAATGTCAGCCGCTGTGACGGCATTTGCTATGCCGGCAAGCACGAGAAGTGCAAATATTTTTTTCATAGTGGCAATGTGAACAAAGGTAATCGGAGAAACGCCAGAGCTGGTTTTTATTGATTTTATGTGTTGACAATTAAGGTTGACAATTAATCTGCTGCTTGCCGATTCTAGCCAAGATATTCTTGCAAGTCCACCTATAAAACCCGCATTGTAGGCAGGCAGGCACAGGCCGTCCGCGTGACGCCGCGCCACAGTTCTGTTTATACTCACCATTTCCCCACTTTGGCAGACCGCTCATGCAAGCACAGCACACCCAGCAAGGCCAACGCTTCGAAGGTTCCGACAGCTATGTCGCCACCGCCGACCTGAAACTGGCCGTGAATGCGGCGCTGACCCTGCAGCGCCCGCTGCTGATCAAGGGCGAACCAGGCACGGGCAAGACCATGCTGGCCGAGGAAGTGGCCGCCGCGCTGAACATGCCGCTGATGCAATGGCATATCAAATCGACCACCAAGGCGCAGCAGGGCCTGTACGAATATGACGCCGTGTCGCGCCTGCGCGACTCGCAGCTGGGCGACGAGCGCGTGCGCGACATCCAGAACTACATCGTCAAGGGCGTGCTGTGGCAGGCGTTCACGGCGCCCGAACCGGTGGTGCTCTTGATCGACGAGATCGACAAGGCCGACATCGAATTCCCGAACGACCTGCTGCGCGAACTGGACCGCATGGAATTCTATGTGTACGAAACGCGCGAAATGGTCACGGCGCGCCACCGCCCGCTCGTCATCATCACCTCGAACAACGAGAAGGAGTTGCCGGATGCCTTCCTGCGCCGCTGCTTCTTCCACTACATCAAATTCCCGGACAAGGATACGATGGAGCAGATCGTCGCCGTCCACTACCCGCACCTGAAGCAGGAATTGCTGGCGCAGGCGCTGCAAACCTTCTATGAAGTGCGCGACGTGCCGGGCTTGAAGAAAAAACCGTCGACGTCGGAATTTCTCGACTGGCTGAAACTCCTGCTGGCCGAGGACATCCCGGCCGAAGCGCTGCGCAGCAAGGACAACAAGGCCGTCGTGCCGCCACTGCACGGCGCGCTGCTGAAAAACGAGCAGGACGTGCACCTGTTCGAGCGTCTGATGTTCATGTCGCGCACCAACCGCTAAGGAGCGCCGGTGAACGACATCAGCCCGGACAAGGTCTTCGTCCCCCTGGAACTGCACGGCATCCGTCTCGAAGCGCTGGCGCCGCACCACGCGCCCGGCTTGCGCGCGGCGGCCATGGATGGGGAACTGTGGAATCTGCGCGTCACCTCCGTGCCCGAGCCGGACCAGGTGGACCAGTACATTTTCAAGGGCATCGAGATGCGCCCCACGCGCTTCGCCTTTGCCGTCATCGACGTGGCCAGCGGCGAGGTGCTCGGCACCACCAGCTACCACGACGTGGTGCCCGAGATCAAACGCCTGGAAATCGGCTACACCTGGTATGCGAAGCGCTGCCAGCGCAGCCACGTCAACACTACCTGCAAATTGCTGCTGCTGGCGCACGCTTTCGACACGCTCGGCTGCGCGCTGGTGGGCCTGCGCACCGACAATTTCAACCACGCCTCGCAGGCGGCCATCGAACGCCTGGGCGCGAAAAAGGACGGCGTGCTGCGCCACCACGCGCTGCGCCGCGACGGCACCGTGCGCGACACGGTCATGTACAGCATCACGCGCGGCGAGTGGCCGGAAATTGCCGCCCACCTGCGCTACAAGCTGGCGCAGCGTCCCATCGCCGCACTGCCCCGCGCGGGAGAGCGGGCGCCATGCTGATCGATTTCTTCTTCACGCTCAAGGATGCGAAGATTCCCGTCTCGATCAAGGAATTCCTGACCCTACTTGAGGCGCTGCAAAAGAACGTCATCGACGCCTCGATGGACGATTTTTACTATCTGGCGCGCCTGACCCTGGTCAAGGATGAAGCCCATTTCGACAAGTTCGACCGCGCCTTTGCCCAGTACTTCAAGGGCGTCAATGCGGCTTTCGACACGAATGCGGCCATTCCCCTCGACTGGCTGCTCAAACGCATGCAGCGCGAGCTGTCCGAGGAGCAGAAGGCGCAGCTGGAAAAATTCGGCTACGACAAGCTGATGGACCGCCTGAACGAGCTGCTGAAAGAGCAGAAGGAGCGCCACGAGGGCGGCAGCAAGTGGATCGGCACGGGCGGCACCTCGCCGTTCGGCAATGGCGGCACGAATCCGGAAGGCATCCGCATCGGCGGCAAGGGCGGCAACCGCACGGCCGTGAAGGTGTGGGAAGCGCGCAGCTACAAGGATTACGATGGCGAGCGCGAACTGGGTACGCGCAACATCAAGGTGGCCTTGCGCCGCCTGCGCAAGTTCGCGCGCGAAGGCGCGGAAGACGAGCTGGCGCTGGACGCCACCATCGCCGCCACGGCCAACAACGCGGGCTACCTCGACATCAGGATGCGGCCCGAGCGCAAGAACCGCATCAAGGTGCTGATGCTGCTCGATGTGGGCGGCAGCATGGACGACCATATCGAGCGCACCGAGGAACTGTTCTCGGCCGCGAAGACGGAATTCAAGAACATGGAGTTCTTTTACTTCCATAACTGCGTCTACGACTACCTGTGGAAGAACAACCGGCGCCGCAACGCCGAGCGTTTTCCCACCTGGGACGTGCTGCGCAAGTACCCGCCCGACACCAAACTGATTTTCGTCGGCGACGCCACCATGAGCCCCTACGAAATCCTGCAGCCGGGCGGCAGCGTCGAATACAACAACGAGGAAGCGGGATCGGCGTGGCTGGCACGCTTTACCCAGGCGTTCCCGAAATTCATCTGGCTCAATCCCGAGTCGGAAGGATTGTGGCAGTACCGCCAGTCGATCGGCGTGATGCGCCAGTTGATGAACAACCGCATGTTCCCCCTGTCGATCGACGGGCTGGAACGGGGCATGCGTCTGCTCAGTAAATAAAAGCACGCAACAAAAAGTCCATGGCGGCATGGGGCCGCCATGCCGTACACTGCGACACGGCACTACCGTGCGGAGCATCTCCGCCACGGGCGGGTACCATACGCCGATACCAGCCCTGCCCCACCCTGCTGCATCCCGTGCGCGGCCGCCATGGTCGCGACACTGTTCGATTGCGCACATCGTGCGCGCCTTCTGCTCCGGTAGAATCGGCGCAGCGCTCTGCGCAAACCATGCACCATCGCTGCACCACGCCCTTGCCGCGCCAGCCCCCGTGCTGCCGGCCGGTGCCAGCGCCATTTTCAAAGGAATGAGCATGCAAAGTCTGATCTCGATCGCCGCCGACCTGTCCTGGCCGTTCGCCATCACCCTGGCCTGGGTGGTGGGCGAATTCGGCCACCGCTGGACGGGCCTGCCGCGCATCAGTTTTTACGGCGTGATCGGTTTCGTCCTCGCGCAGACGCAGGTAGGCATCCTGCCGCAGACGGACGCCGGCCCCATGCTGGTGCTGGCCGACGTGGCCTTCGGCCTGATCCTGTTCGAGGTGGGCTACCGCATCAACCTGCGCTGGCTGAAGAACAATCCGTGGATCGCCGTCACGGGCCTGGTCGAATCCCTGCTGACCTTTGCCGTTGTCTACTTCATCGGCATCGAATTCGGCAGCACCTCGATGACGGCGCTGCTGCTGGCATCGCTGGCCATGTCCACCTCGCCGGCCACCATCATGCGCGTCATCAACGAGGAACGCAGCTCGGGCCAGGTGACGGAACGCATCGTCCACCTCACCGCCCTCAATTGCGTGCTGGCCGTCTTCACGTTCAATATCATCGTCGGCTTCTGGATGTTCCAGAGCTCCACCGACCTGATCCAGGCGAGCAGCAGCAGCGCCGCCGTGCTGGCCGCCTCCGTGGCCGCCGGCACCGTCTTCGGCATCGTCGTGCCGGCCATGCTGCGCCGCCTGGGCAACATGGCGCAGGACGCCACCGTGGCCTTCGCGCTGTCGGTGATGCTGCTCGTCGCCCTGACCTACACCACCAGCCTGTCGCCGCTGCTGGCCACCCTCACCTTCGGCCTGGTGGCGCGCCACCGCAGGGTCGCCTTCAGCCAGGCGCAGCGCAATTTCGGCGCCATGGGCGAGCTGCTGACGGTGCTGCTGTTCGTGTATGCCGCCTCGACCCTGGAATGGGCCAGCGTGACGGCCGGCGCGGGACTGGCCCTGGCCGTCGTCGGCGGACGATTGCTGACGAAGGTCGCCGGCGTGGCCGCGTTTTCGCATGTGAGCGGCATTTCCTGGCGCAAGGGCGTGCTGACGGGGGTGGCCCTGACACCCGTCTCCGTCTTCATCATCCTGCTGCTCGAACACGCGCGCCAGCATGGCGTGAACTTCGGCGACGAATTGAACGCCCTGGCCGCCATCACCCTGGGCCTGGAACTGATCGGACCCGTGCTGGTGCAGCGCGTACTGATGCTGGCCAAAGAAACCCACGAAATCAAGGAGCGCTAAATGCCGCTGGAACCCTTTGGCCAATCGGCCGCGCTGACCTTCGGCGTCGAACTCGAACTGCAACTGGTGAACCTGTCGGACTATGACCTGACGGCCGCCAGCCCCGACCTGCTGCATTTGCTGAATAAAAAGCCGTTTCCCGGCAACGTCACGCCGGAAATCACCGAGAGCATGATCGAGATCAACTCGAGCGTGCACACGCATCATGGTCCCCTGCTGGAGCAGTTGCAGGAAATCCGCGACACCTTGATCACGGCCGGCGACAAGCTCAATATCGGCATCGCGGGCGGCGGCACGCACCCGTTCCAGCAATGGTCGTCGCAAAAGATCTTTTCCAAGCCCCGCTTCCAGGAGATTTCGGAACTGTACGGCTACCTGGCCAAGCAGTTCACCATCTTCGGCCAGCACGTGCACATCGGCTGCGCCTCGGGCGACGACGCCATGTTCCTGCTGCATTCGCTGAACCGCTACATCCCCCATTTCATCGCCCTGTCGGCTTCCTCGCCCTATGTGCAGGGCCGCGATACCCTGTTCGATTCGGCCCGGTTGAACTCCGTGTTCGCGTTTCCCATGAGCGGACGCGCGCCGTTTACGCTGAGCTGGGACCAGTTCTCCAACGAGTACTTCGCCAAGATGGAGAACACGGGCATCATCAAGAGCATGAAGGATTTTTACTGGGATATCCGTCCCAAGCCGGAATTCGGCACCATCGAACTGCGCGTGTGCGACACGCCGCTGACGGTGGAGCGGGCCGCCGCGCTGGCCGCCTATCTGCAGGCGCTGTGCCGCTACCTGCTCGAACGCAAGGAGGTGCCGCCGGTAGAAGACGATTACCTCGTCTATAACTACAACCGCTTCCAGGCCTGCCGCTTCGGCCTCGATGGCGCCATCACGCATCCGAAAACCTACGAAACGATGTCGCTGCGCGAAGACATCATGACCACGCTGCGCAAGATGGAGCCGCACGCCGAGGCGCTGGGCAGCACGCCGGCCCTGAAACACCTGTCGGACGTGGCCAAGCAGTGGAGCGACGCGCAATACCTGCGCAAGCAGCACAGTCTGCAGGGCAGCGCCGAGGGCATGGTCGATTCGGCGATCCGCTGCTTCCGTGGCGAGCCCATGAACTACTGACGTTACGCTGCCTGGCAACGTAGGTCGGATTAGCCCGTCGGGCGTAATCCGACTGGCGCTGCCAACCATGTTGTCGGATTACGGTCCTTCGGACCTAATCCGACCTACCGTTCGCCAACCAAAAAACCACACCGCGCCTCCCCCTCATTTACAACCCCTTCTCCTGCTTGCTACAATGAGAATGATTCTTATTATTGTTTAAAAATGCAAAGGGAATGCGATGCCGCTGGCAGAGCCGCTACAACGCCAGGACATCGCGACACTGTATGCCGACCACCACGGCTGGCTGCAGGGCTGGCTGCGTAAAAAACTCGGCAGCACGGCGTGCGCGGCCGATGTGGCGCACGATACTTTCATGCGCCTGCTCGACCGCGAAGACGCCGTCGCCGCGCGCGAGCCGCGCGCCTTGCTCGCCACCGTCGCGCAGCGCGTGCTGTTCAACCATTACCGCCGCCAGAAACTCGAACAGGCGTACCTCGACGTGCTGGCGCAGCTGCCGTCCCTGCATGCGCCCTCGCCCGAGGAACGCGCGCTGCTGCTGGCCACCGTGTTTGAACTGGACCGCATGCTCGACGGCCTGCCGCCTCCCGTCAAACGGGCTTTTTTACTGCGCCAGCTCGACGAACTGCCGCAGGAAGATATCGCGCGCCAGCTCGGCATCTCGCTGGCTACCGTGAAACGCCATCTGCAGCGGGCCGGCAGCGCCACGCAGGCATGGCAGCAGCTGCAAACGCAGCATGAACACCTGCCGCCCGCCATGCATGCGACCCTGCTGCGCGCCTGCGTGCAAGCCAACGCCCCGCGCCGCCATGCCGTCAAGACGCTGGCCCTGCTGCTGGCCTGCGGCGCCTCGCTGTATGCGTTCGAACGCCGCAGCCCATGGCGCGGCTGGACGGCCGATTACCGCACGGGCATCAACCAGCGCCGCGTGGTGACCTTGAACGATGGCACGCAGCTCACGCTCAACACCGACAGCGCCGTGAATATCGCTTTCGACGGCGCGCAGCGCCGCATCGACCTGCTGGCCGGCGAAATTTTCATCGCCACCGGCAAGGATGCGGCGCAGCGCCCGTTCTTCGTCGGCACGCCGCACGGCAGCCTGCAGGCGCTGGGCACGCGTTTCACCGTGCGCCTGCACGATGGCTATGCCAGCGCCGGCGTGCTTGAAGGGGCCGTCGCCGTGCTGGGCGGTGACGGCAGCCAGCGCCTGCTGCTGCGTCCCGGCGAAGGCGCCCATTTCGACAGTGACGGTTATCACCGCCATGCCCTGGCGCCGTATGGCGGCGCCAGGCTAAATGGCATGCTGGTGGCGCGCGACATGCGCCTGGCAGATTTCCTCGCCGAGCTGTCGCGCTACAGCGACCATCCGCTGGGCTGCACGCCCGCCGTCGCCGGTTTGCGCGTGTCCGGTTCCTACCCGCTGGCCGACGTCGATGCCATCGTCGATGCCGTCAGCGCCAGCCAGCAATTGCGGCGCAATACCATCACGCGCTTCTGGGGCCATCAGGTGGTGCGCATCGAACTGGCGGCCCGCTGAAAAATATTTTCTGCAAAGTGAGCTGTTTTACCGTGCTCGCGTGACCTGGAAGATAGGCAGTCTCCATCTTGCGCATCCACGAAAGGCTTTATTCCATGCACCACGCTTCGCGTTCCCTCCTTACCCGTACCGTTCTGGCCTGCGCCCTGGCGCAGATCGGCATGGCCCTGGCCCTGCCGGCATCCGCCCAGGCGCAAAGCCGGCAAGTGCGCAGCTACAGCATCCCCGCAGGTTCCTTGGGCGACGTGCTGACGCGCTTCGGCAGCGACAGCGCCATTTTGTTGTCGTTCTCCAGCGATACCACGCAAGGCTTGCGCAGCGCCGGCCTGCAAGGCAGCTACAGCCTGCACGATGGCTTCCGCGTGCTGCTGGCCGGCAGCGGCTTGCAAGCCGTGCCGCAATCGAATGGCGGCTACCTGCTGCAAAATATCCCCGCCGGCGCAACTACTCCCACGGCGGACAGCCGCGGCATGGCCGTCATGAGCGGCGTCACCGTGGTAGCGTCGGCCGAGCGCAGCGCCGCCACCAGCGGCACGGGCAGCTATACGGGCGGCCCCGCCAGTGGCGCCACGGGCCTGGCCCTGAGCCAGCGCGAAACGCCGCAGTCGCTGACCATCGTCACGCGCCAGCAGATGGATGACCAGAACAGCAACGCCGTCTCCGACGTCATGAAGAACGTCAATGGCGTGAGCGTGCAAAACTACGACAGCGACCGCTGGAGCTTCCAGGCGCGCGGCTTTGCCGTCACCAATTTCCAGTACGACGGCGTGTCGGCCATCTATGACGGCGTCTACGACTGGGGCACGACCAACAGCGACATGGCCATCTACGACCGCATCGAAGTGCTGAAGGGCGCGACGGGCCTGATGAGCGGCTCGGGCGACCCATCGGCCACCGTCAACATGGTGCGCAAGCGCCCCACAGCCCACTTCGAGGGTTCGGCCACCCTGGGCGCGGGATCGTGGGACAATTACCGGGGCGAAGCCGATGTCTCCGGTCCCCTGAACGACAGCCACACGGTGCGCGGCCGCCTGGTCGGCGCCTACCAGGACAAACACTCCTACTTGGACCGCTACACGCAGCAGAAATCCGTCGCCTACGGCATCGTCGAGGCGGACCTGACACCCGTGACCCTGCTGACGGCCGGCTTCACGTACCAGGACTACAAGCCGCGCGGCTCGACCTGGACGGGCTTCCCCGTGCTGCTGGCCGACGGTTCGCGCACGGATTTCCCCACCGCGTGGAATCCCGCCACCGGCTGGAGCCGCCGCGACATGCAGAACACCACGCTGTTCTCATCGCTCGAACATACGTTCGCCAACGCGTGGAAACTGACACTGAGCGCCAACCAGCTGCGCAGCAAGCATGACAGCGTGCTCGGTTCGGCCAGCGGCGGCAATCCCGACCCCGTCACGGGCGAAGGCGCCTATTTCTTCATGGGTAAATACAAGGGCGACCGCCACCAGACCACCGTCAACGTCGACGCCAGCGGGCCGTTTACCGCCTTCGGCCGCCGCCATGAAGCGATGCTCGGCTATTCCCATTCCAGCGCGAAGCAGGACGGCCCCGTCTACGAATCGGTCTACCCACCCGTCGAAGGCAGCTATTTCGACTGGCGCGGCCAGTATGCGGAACCCGCATTTAGCCGCCTGGGCAACGACAACGACAGCACGCGCCAGAGCGGCCTGTATGGCGCCGTGCGCCTGCATCCGGCCGATGCGCTGTCCGTCATCGTCGGCGCACGCGTGAGCAACTACAGGCAGGAGCAGGACCGCAGCTTCTTCGACCCCAAGACCGCACGCATCACCTCGCGCATCGAGGAAAGCAACGTCATCACGCCGTATGCGGGCGTCGTGTATGACCTCGACAAGACGTATTCCCTCTTCGGCAGCTATACGAGCATCTTCGCTCCGCAGAGCAACCGCGACGTGAACCGTCGGTTTCTGTCGCCCGTGCGCGGCAAAGGTATCGAGGCAGGCGTGAAAGCCGAATACCTCGATGGCAAGGTCAATGCCAGCGCGTCCCTGTTCCAGATCCGCCAGAGCAACGTGGCCAGCTCCGTGGGTGAAGTCAACGGCGAGGAAGCGTATCAAGCCATCGACGGCGTCACCAGCCGCGGCGTGGAAATGGAAGTGACGGGTGAAGTGATGAAGGATGTGAAGCTGAGCGCCGGCTATACCTACACCCACGTGCGCGACGCGGATGGCAAGGATGTCTTTTCCACCATGCTGCAAACCACGCAGCCTGCACACCTGGTGCGCGTGCAAGGCTCGTGGCGCCTGCCGGCCAGCCTGGACAAGCTGACCGTCGGTGGCGGCATCAACTGGCAAAGCAGCTACTACGGCAATATCTGGAACCCCGCCATCGAGGATTATTCACGCATCAAGCAGGGCGGCTACGCGCTGCTCAACCTGATGGCCCGCTACGAGATCAGCAAGAACGTCACGGCCAGCCTGAACGTCAACAACCTGCTGGACAAGAAGTACTTCACGGGCCTGGGCCTGTTCCAGACGGGCTTTTACGGCGAACCGCGCAATGTGATGTTCACCGTGCGCACGAAGTTTTAATCAGCTTCCATACAGCGCCAGCGCCCAGGCTGGCGGGCGCAATTCCAGCGCCAGCGGCAGGTAAGCGGGATCGAAGCGCGCCGCCAGCAGATACACATTGGCGGCGCCCTTGGTCTCCCAGTTCCCCGTAAAGCCCTTTTCACCGGCCGCCACGCGCTTGCGGTCGAAGGGCACGGCGCTTTTCGCGAACTCTTCGTGCGTCTTTTTGCCCTGCGCATACGGCGCCAGCCAGGCCAGCGCCTCGGCCAGGCGCCGCGCTTCCGGCGCGCCATACCAGTCGTCGCCATGCGCCTGCGCCATCAGGGCCGTCGTCAGCAGCGGCTCCAGGCTGTAGGTGGTGTAATGCAGGGCGTCGCGCTGCTCGAAGTCGAAGGGCACGCCGCCGGCGCCGATATTGCGCGGCACGTGCGCCAGGAAGCGTTCCTTCGCCCGCGCGACCAGCAGGGCGTCGCCCGTGACATACGCGGCGGCCGTGCCGATCTTGATGCGGTGGCTGTGCCAGTTGTTGCGCGCCGTGGACGGGCCTCCCACCTTGATCGGATCGCTCAGATACCCCTGCGCCAGGGTGCGGCAAAACGCCTGCACCTGATCGCGCTCGACGCCGTTCAAGCGCTCCTGTACCAAATCAAAACCCATCAGCAGGCTGGCCAGCTCCGTCTCGTCGACAGGGCTGAACGAGGGCTGATAGCTGCCGCTCCAGGCCAGCAGCAGCTGGCGCGCCGCCTCGAAATGCGGCATCTCGCCCGACAGCCGCCAGGCCAGCGCCTGCAAGCGCGCCTGGCGCCAGTCTTCCTGCGCCTGCTGGCTGGTCTCGCGCCCGCCCTCTCCCTTCAGCAAGCCGCCCGTGCGCACTTCCGCCATCAGGTGCACGGGCCGCGCCGCGTCCTTGCGTGCCGCCTTGACCACCTGTTCCGCGATGGCCGGCGCCACCCGCGCCTTGAGCGTGCGGGCGCGCGCGGCGGACGTCAGCGCAAACGGCAGCGCACCTTCATGCGGGCGCGGTGCCGCGCGCAAGCCCGCCAGGGGCAGCGCCAGCAGGCCGGCCAGCACGGCGCGCCGGCGGATCAGGTGCGTACTCAAAACCGCGTCTCCCGCGCCGCGCGCAAAAAGTTATCGAGGATGGGCGTGCAATCGAGCAGCTCGACGCCGCCCGCCGAATGGAATTCCGGGTGCCACTGCAAACCCATGACGAAGCGCGCCCGCTGGTAGCGGATGGCCTCGACGATATTGTCCCCTTGCGAATACGCTTCCACGGTGACGTCGCGCCCCAGGTCCTTGACCGACTGGTGGTGGATGGAATTGACGAGCGCCTCGCCCGTCTTCGGGAACATGCCCGCCAGGGACGAGCCTTTCGGGAAGACGATGGTATGGCGGTGGCGATCATACAGGTCGTTGACGTGGGAGGCCGCGCCTGCCACGTCCGAGGCGATGTCCTGGTACAGGGTGCCGCCAAAGCCCACGTTGATCAGTTGGCAGCCGCGGCAAATGCCCAGCACGGGTTTACCCGCGTCGACGAATTCGTGCAGCAGTTCCAGCTCGTACAGGTCGCGCGCGCGGTCGCCGTTCCATTCGGGCCGCGTGGCCGCCTCGGAATACGTTTGCGGCGAGACGTCGGCGCCACCCTGCAGCACCAGGCCGTCCAGATGGCGCGCATAGTGGCGCAGGGTGATGTTGCTCGGGTGTAGCTGGCCGCTGGTATTGACCGTCGGGATCATGAACACGAGCACGTCGCGCGACATGACCCACTGGGCGATCGACTCTTCCAGGTATTGCAGGTTCTTGCTGCGCAGGCCAGTGGCGCCCGGCTCCGGATGGAAAATGCGCGCCGAGATGCCGATGCGCAGGGTGCGCCGCATGAAATCGCGGCTGGCCTTGTCGCGCATGGAACGGTAGCGCGACGAGATCACCCGCCAGGCCAGCGCCAGCGGTGTATCGTTATCCTTCAGGTAGCGGGGGGCGGCGTCGTGCGCGCGGTGCTCATCGTCGGGCGCCCGGCGGCCTACCCGGTCGGGCCGGGACGGCGCTGGCGCTGCGGGATCGGTGGATGGGGGCTGCTGGGGATCTTTTTCGTCTGACATGGCAAGGCTGACTGAAAGCGGAGACGTTTTCAATATAAACCCCTGCTTCCGAAAGCACGATTCAATTTTGTAACAAAAGCCCACGCGCGGGGTATCTGCGCAACACACTCGCGCCGCATGCATACAGCCCGTTTACGCCGGGGGCCCCGCTTTTTAGAGAATCTTTACGCCCCCGCTGCTAATCTTGAACGTACCTCAACCACCGCTGCAAAGCCACCATGGAACCCCATTCACGCCTGCAAACGCATCAAGCGCATCAAGCACTGCCCCACCGCCATCCCCGCCTGCCCACCTTCCTCATGCACATCACGGTCGACAAGTCCTGCCTGGCCGAGCTGCGCCAGCTGGTCGTCAGAACCTGCGGCGGCATGCTGTCGTTCATGCGCGTCGAGGCGGTCGACCATGCCGAACGCATGAAGGTCTGGCTGTGCGTGACGGAACCGGCCCTGCGTCTGACCATGGATGCCGTCATGCGCCTGCTGCCGGCGGCGGAATTTGGCCGTATCAGCCAGGGGAAATCGCTATGAACCAGTATTCCTGCGAGCAGGCGATGTCGTCATCGCGCATCACCGCGCACTTCCAGGGCATCTGGGTGCCGATGGTCACGCCATTTTGCGACGGCGATGGCGACATCGACTTCGACGCGGCCCAGCAGCTCGCGTGCGAATTGGCCGCCAGCGGCATCGATGGCCTGGTGGTGTGCGGCACCACGGGCGAAGCGGCCATGCTGAGCGCCGCCGAACAGACCATGCTGCTCGACAGCGTGCTCGAAGCCGTCGGCCCCCGCTTCCCCGTCGTCATGGGTGTCGGCGGCAGCGATACGCGCAGCGTCGTCGCCGCCGTGCAGCACTACAACGACCATCCGCTGGCCGGCTTGCTGGTCTCGGCGCCCGCGTATGTGCGCCCGTCGCAGGACGGCATCGTGCGCCACTTCCAGGCCATCGCCGCCGCCACCGACCAGTCCATCGTGCTGTACAACGTGCCGGCGCGCACAGGCGTCAACATCGAACCGCAGACGGCCGCCCTGCTGGCGCGCGACTCGCACTTCGTCGCCATCAAGGAAGCGGGCGGCAAGCTGCAGCAGCTGGGCGAACTGCTGCTCGACACCCGCCTGGACGTGCTGTGCGGCGACGACGCGCTGCTGCTGGCCAGCCTGTCCATGGGCGGCCACGGCGCCATGTCGGCCGCCGCCCAGGTGCGCCCCGACCTGTATGCGCAGCTGTACCACCTCGTCAGGCAGGGCCGCCACGGCGCCGCCGGCGCCCTGTTCAAGACCATGCTGCCCGTCATCCGCCTGCTGTTTGCCGAACCCAATCCCGCTCCCGTCAAGGCGGCGCTGGCCATGCAGGGCAAGGTGCGCGACGCATTGCGCCTGCCGATGACGCCGATGTCGGCCGCCGGCCAGGACAAGCTGGCCGAAGCACTCGAACCCTTGATGGAACTGCCCGTCTGGGCAGCCAGCGACAGGGATGCGCCGCGCGAAGGCTGTCTGCTGCAGCTGGTCTCCCCCGCCAACATCATGCCAGCCGTGCGCCAAGATGATCATCGCCATCACGGATGAACGCGGGGGGATGGAGAAATCCATCCTGGCCGGGCGGCTGGCCGCCTCGCGCGCGCTGGCCGGACGCAAGGTATTGCTGCTCGATGCCGATCCGCGCCAGGGCGCCATGGCGCAGGCCAGGAACCTGCATGACGGCGCCATGCACGGCAGCCTGACGCGGCCGCGCCTGATGGCGCGCGCCATCAGCGCCAAGGGCTTGCAGCCGGAGCTGGAGCACCTGGTACACTGCTATCACGACATCGTCATCGACAGCGAAGGCCGCGATTCCATGGGCAGCCGTTCGGCCCTGATCGCCGCGCGCGTGCTGGTGGTGCCGCTCGACGGCGTCGTCGACGGCGCCGCGCAGGCGGACCTGGCGCGCCGCATCGCGCACGCGCGCAGCGTCAATCCGGGCCTGCGCGTCCTGCTGGCAACGGACGCGCAAGCAGCGCCCGCCCATGCGCTGGCGGCGCAGATTCCGGCCGCCCGCGTGGTCGGCTTCGGACAACTGTATTGTGCCGTCTTCGACAACCCTCACCGCGCAGCATAGCTCTCGATAGCCGGGGTCAGACCCGACGGGGAAGCGCGCCCCAATGGGACGTGCTCCGATCACGCAGTGACTGACCCCGTTTTTAGCGAGAAAAAAAGGCGGCGCATGCGCCGCCTCTCCTTTCAGTCAACTCAGTCCATTAGAACGTCTTGCTGACCGTCAGCTGCAGCGCCGTCTTGCCCATGAATTTGCCATTCACGGGTGAGGCATACGCTGCCTTGCCCGCGTTCGTGCCGATCACGGCCAGCGCGCCCGAAACAAAGCCGAAATCGCGCGTGACGCCCACTTTCCAGTCCGTGTAGCTCGACGCATCGTTGTTCCTGACCTTCTGATGGCCCGCGTGCAGGTTGCCGGTCCAGCCGTTCGTCAGGTCGATATTCGCGCCGATATCGAGGTAGCCGCTGTTCTTGCTGTTGACGATGCCGAACAGGTTGGAGACGGCGTGCGAATACTTGACGTAGGCGGGGCCATACGACAGCTGACCGTAGACTTCCTGCGTATCCGCGTCGGCCAGGCCGGCGATGTGCTTCAAGCCGTTGTCCGCGTACACATAGGCGAGCACGCCCACGTCATAGCCGACATCGCCGCCCAACTGGCCGCGCTTGCCCGCATACAGATCCACTTCCACGTCGCCGCTGCCGCCCGCATCCTTGGTCCACTTGATGGTGGAAGCCCAGGCGCCCGCATACAGGCCCGTCGGGTTGTGGATGTAATCGACGCCGCCCTGCAGCGCCGGTTTCAAGCGCGTCTGCGAAATGCCGCGATAACGGTAGTCGGACACGCCGGCCACGTTGAAACTGACTTCATTGTCGGGCTTGGCCTCGTCCGCGTGGGCCAGGCTGCCCGTAAAGGCGGTCGCGACGGCAAGTGCAAGTAGCATTTTATTCATGGTTTTTTCTTCTTCATGGGTGGTATGGGCCTTTGCCAACATGGCGCAGCTGGCCCGCCGCTGCAAAAAAAAGGTAAAGCGTCCCCCTGGCGCGCGCGGCGCCTGTTTTCCAACAGGGGATGGACAGGTGTTAGAGCGGCAGCAGCAGCCGGTAGCCGACGGCCGTTTCCGTCAGCAGGTACTGCGGCTGGGCCGGGTCGGCTTCCAGCTTCTGGCGCAGGTGGCCCATGTAGATGCGCAGGTAGTGACCGTTTTCGCTGTTCGACGGCCCCCACACTTCACGCAACAGCTGGGGATTGGTGACCACCCTGCCCGCGTTTTTCACCAGCACCGACAGCAAGCGGAATTCCGTCGGCGTCATGTGCACCAGCTGCTTGTTACGCGTCACCAGGCGATCCTTCAGGTCGACGCGCACGTCGCCGAACTGCACCACGCCATCGTCGCTGGCGGCTGGCTGGCGCTGGCGGCGCAGGGTGGCGCGCACGCGGGCCAGCAGTTCGCCCACGCCGAACGGTTTGGTCAGGTAGTCGTCGGCGCCCGCGTCGAGCGCGCGGATCTTGTCCTGCTCGTCGACCCGCGCCGACAGCACGATGATGGGGACGGCCGACCATTTGCGGATGTCGGCGATGAAATCGATGCCGTCGCCGTCGGGCAAACCGAGGTCCAGCACGATCAGGTCGGGCCGGCGCGTGCCCGCGTCGATCAAACCCCGTTGCATGGTGGCCGATTCGAAAATCTGCCAGCCCTCGTCTTCCAGCGCGGCGCGCACGAAGCGGCGGATTTGCGGTTCATCCTCGACCAGCAAGGCGGTGGCGGAAGGTTCGTTCATATTGGTTTTCCTGTTTCAAAGTCGTTCGCGTCTTCGAGCTCGATCTCCGGCGGCGCCGGGGGCGTACCCAGCGGCAGGCTGAAGACGATGGCGGCGCCCTGTCCCGGCGTGTGCGGCTGCGCGTGGATGGTGCCGCCGTGGGCTTCGACGATGGCGCGGCAAATGGCCAGCCCCAGGCCGACGCCCGGCAGGTTCGATTCGCGCTCGCCGCGCGTGAATTTTTCAAAGATGGCTTCTTCGCGGCCGGGCGGCAGGCCCGGGCCGTCATCCGCCACCGTCACCTGCAGGAACTGGCCGTGCACCCCGGCCGAAACCGTGATGGTGCTGCCCGGCGGCGTGTACTTGGCCGCGTTTTCCAGCAGGTTGCACAGCACGCGCTCGATCAGCACGGCGTCGTAGCGCACCAGCGGCAAGTCCGGCGCCAGCTGCGTCTGCACGGCATGCTGCAGCAATTGCGGGCCGCTGGCGCGCAGCGCGCTGCCCACCACTTCCTCCAGCGCCTGCCATTGCAGGTTCAGGCGCACCTGGCCGCTCTCGATGCGCGCCATGTCCAGCAAGTTCGCCACCAGGGCGCTCATGCGCACGGTTTCGGACTGCAGCGAGCGCGCCATGTCCAGCTGCGCGGGCGACAGCGCGGGCCGCGACAAGGCCAGCGATTCGGCCAGGCCCACCAGCGACGTCAAGGGCGTGCGCAAGTCATGCGACAGGGCCGCCAGCAGCGAATTGCGCAGCCGCTCGGACTCCATCTGCAGCAGCGCCCCCTGGGCCACGTCGATGTAGTGCACGCGCTCGAGCGCGATGGCCGCCAGGGCGGCAAAGGTATCGAGGTGCTGCCGCTGTTCCGGCACCAGCAGCCAGCGCCCCCGCTGCGCGCCATCGAGCGGCAGCAGCGCCAGCACGCCCCGCGTGCGCATGGGCGCGATCAGCGGCAGGTAGAAAATGGGCGATGCCGGCAAGGTATCGGTCCCCGTCCCCGCCGCCTGCGCATGGTCGAAAGCCCACTGCGCGATGCCGATGTCGAGCGCTTCGCCGCCATTCGAGGCCTGCAAGCTGCCCTCGTCATCGGGCAGCAGCAAGGTGGCGCGCGCGCGGAAAGCCCGTTCGATGGCGCTTTTCGTGATGTCGAAAATCTGCTCCGTCTGCAGCACGCCGGACAGTTCGCGCGAAAATTCATACAGGGCGCGGGCGCGCGCCTCGCGGTGCGAGGCCACGCGCGCCTGGAAGCGCAGACCGGCCGTCAGGTGGCCCGTGATCAGTCCCACGGCCAGCATCACGCCAAACGTGATCACATACTGGAAATCGCCCACGGCAAACGAGAAACGCGGCGGCACGAAGATGAAATCGAAGCTGGCCACGCCCACCAGGCTGGCCAATGCCGCCGGCCCGCGCCCCAGGCGCACGGCCAGCAGCACCACCGTCAGCAAGGACAGCATGGCGATGTTGGCCAGGTCCAGGTAGGGCTGCAATGGGACCGAGGCGAGGGCCGTGCCCAGGCTGGCCCCGGCCGCCAGGATGTAGCGCCAATGGCGCGGGGGCCGGCGCGGCGCGTCCGCGTCGTCGCCCGCCGCGCGCCGGGGCGCCGCATCGGCAGGCGGCAAGCCCACCTCGATCAGATCGATATCGGGCGCCAGGCTGGCCATGCGTGCGGCCGGCGGCGCCTGCCACAGGCGCGCCAGCGCACCGCCACTGCCACGCCCCACGATGACTTTCGAGATATTCGCGCCGCGCGCATACTCGACCACGGCGCCGGCGATGTCGGCGGACGGCACAATGGCCGTGCGCGCGCCCAGATCCTGCGCCAGTTTCAGGGTTTTCAGGATGCGTTCGCGCTGGCTCGCCGGCAGGCGCTGCAAACGCGGCGTTTCCACGTACAGCGCGTGCCATTCCGCGTTCAGCTGGCTGGCCAGGCGCGCCGTGCTGCGGATCACGTGCTCGCCACCCGCGTGCGGTCCCACGCAGGCCAGCAGCGCGGCGCCCGTCTTCCACACGGGATTGATCGATTTCTCGACGCGGTAGGCTTGCACGTCGTCCTGCACCCGGTCCGCCGTGCGGCGCAAGGCCAGTTCGCGCAGGGCGATCAGGTTCCCCTTGCGGAAAAAATGCTGCGATGCCCGCTCGGCCTGCAGCGGCTGATACACCTTGCCCTGCTTCAGGCGGCGCAGCAGTTCGTCGGCGGGGATATCGACCAGCACCACTTCATCAGCTCGGTCGAACACGGTGTCGGGCAGGGTCTCTGCGACGCGCACGCCGGTGATCCCCCCCACCACGTCGTTCAGGCTTTCCAGGTGCTGCACGTTGACAGTCGACAGCACGTCGATGCCGGCCGCCAGCAACTCCTCGACATCCTGCCAGCGCTTCGGATGGCGCGAACCGGCCACATTCGAATGGGCCAGTTCATCCATCAGTATCAGCGCCGGCGCGCGCCGCAGCGCTTCGTCCAGGTCGAACTCGTACAAGGTCTTGCCCCGGTACTCGATGGCCTTCAGGGGCAGCACGGGCAAGCCGTCAAGCTGGGCCGCCGTATCCTGGCGCCCATGCGTCTCCACCACGCCCACCAGCAAGTCCTGGCCGTCGGCCAGCAATTTGCGGGCGGCCGCCAGCATCGCGTAAGTCTTGCCGACGCCGGCCGAGGCGCCGAAATAGATGCGCAGCCGGCCGCGCGCGGCTTTCTTTTCCTGCGCCTGCACTTGCGCCAGCAGGGCATCAGGGTCGGGGCGTTGGCTGTCGTTGGGGAGCATGGGCATCTTTTAATTGTCGATTAGCCCAAGAACAAGGGCTGGGGTCAGACCCGACGGGTCTGACCCCGATATCATCTTACTTCGCGGCTGCATCCAACGCCAGATTCAATTCCAGCACATTCACGCGCGGTTCGCCAAAAAAGCCGATATACGCGGTTTTCTGCACCTTGGCGATGGCGTTTTCCACCTGCGCCAGCGGCACGGCGCGCACGCGGGCCACGCGCGGCGCCTGGTACAGGGCGCCCGCCAGGCTGATTTCCGGGTCCAGGCCGCTGCTCGACGCCGTCACCAGGTCGACGGGGATCGGGTTGCGGTTGCCCGGATCGGCAGCCTGCAGGGCGGCGATGCGCGCCTTGACGGCGTCCACCAGGGCCGGATTGGTCGGTCCCTGGTTCGAACCGCCCGAACCGGCGCCGTTATTGGCCATCGGCGCGGTGGCCGATGGACGGCCCCAGAAATACTTGGGCGAGGTGAAGGACTGGCCGATCAGCATCGAGCCGACGGGCTTGCCCCCACGCTCGACGATGCTGCCGTTGACTTCATCGTTGAAGGCCAGCTGTCCGATGCCGGCCGTGGCAAACGGATAGACGACGCCGCAGATCACGGTCAGCGCGGCAAACAGGACCAGGGCGGGACGTACGATAGTGCTCATGATGGTTCCTTTAGACTAAATTGAGGGCGGACAGCAGCATGTCGATCAGCTTGATCCCGATGAAGGGCAGGACGATGCCGCCCAGGCCGTAGATCAGCAGGTTGCGGCGCAACAGGCTGGCCGCGCCGATGGCCCGGTATTGCACGCCTTTCAGCGCCAATGGAATCAGCACGACGATGATCAGGGCATTGAAGATCACGGCCGACATGATGGCCGAGGCGGGGCTGGCCAGGTGCATGATGTCGAGCGCCTTCAACTGCGGATAGGTGCCCACGAAGGCGGCCGGGATGATGGCGAAGTACTTGGCGATGTCGTTCGAGATCGAGAACGTCGTCAGCGAACCGCGCGTCATCAGCATCTGCTTGCCGATTTCAACGATTTCCAGCAGCTTGGTCGGATTCGAATCGAGGTCGACCATATTGCCCGCCTCCTTGGCCGCCTGCGTGCCCGAGTTCATGGCCACGGCCACGTCGGCCTGCGCCAGCGCGGGAGCGTCATTGGTGCCGTCGCCCGTCATCGCCACCAGGCGGCCTTCGGACTGGTAGCTGCGAATCAGTTTCAGCTTGTCTTCCGGCGTCGCTTCGGCGAGGAAATCGTCCACGCCCGCCTCGGCGGCAATCGCCGCTGCCGTCAGCTTGTTGTCGCCCGTGATCATGACGGTCTTGATGCCCATGCGGCGCAATTCCGCGAAGCGCTCCTTGATGCCGCCCTTGACGATATCCTTCAATTCCACGGCGCCCATGACGCGGCCATCGTCGACCACCACCAGCGGCGTGCTGCCGCGGCGCGCGATGTCGTCGACGGCGCGTCCCACCTCGGCCGGATACGGCTGGCCCAGCGCTTCCACGTACTTCTTCATGGAGTCGGCCGCGCCCTTGCGCAGCTGGCGCACCTGCTGCTCGCCCGGAATGTCCACGCCACTCATGCGGGTCTGCGCCGTGAAGGGCACAAAGGTGGCGTGCAGGCTGGCCATCTCGCGTTCGCGGATATTGAACTTCTGCTTGGCCAGCACGACGATGCTGCGCCCTTCGGGCGTTTCATCGGCCAGCGAGGCCAGTTGCGCCGCATCGGCCAGCTGCTGCTCCGTCACGCCGGGCGCCGGCACGAAGCTCGACGCCTGGCGGTTGCCCAGGGTGATGGTGCCCGTTTTATCGAGCAGCAGCACGTCCACGTCGCCTGCCGCTTCCACGGCGCGGCCCGAGGTGGCGATCACGTTCGCCTGCATCATGCGGCTCATGCCGGCCACGCCGATGGCGGACAGCAAACCGCCGATGGTGGTCGGAATCAGGCACACGAGCAGCGCGATCAGCACCGTGATCGTCACCGGCGTGCCGCTGCCGGCCGCCGCCACGGAAAACAGCGAATACGGCAGCAGGGTCACGGTGACGATCAGGAAGACGATCGACAGAGCCACGAGCAGGATCGTCAGGGCGATCTCGTTCGGCGTCTTCTGGCGCTTGGCGCCTTCGACCATGGCGATCATGCGGTCGATGAAGGCTTCGCCGGGGTTGACGGAAACGCGCACCAGCAGCCAGTCCGACAGCACGCGGGTGCCGCCCGTCACGGCGGAAAAGTCGCCGCCCGATTCGCGGATGACGGGCGCCGATTCGCCCGTGATGGCGCTTTCGTCGACGGAGGCCACGCCGGCCGTCACTTCGCCGTCGGCGGGAATCACGTCACCCGCTTCGACCAGCACCGTCATGCCCTTGCGCAGGTCGGTCGCCGGCGTGGGCAGCCAGGAGGTGCCGTATTTCGGCGTCTGCATTTTCTTTGCCATCACCGTCTGCTTCAGGGCGCGCAGCGAGGCCGCCTGCGCCTTGCTGCGGCCTTCGGCCAGCGCTTCGGCAAAGTTCGCGAACAGCACGGTAAACCACAGCCACACGGCGACGGCGACGATGAAGCCGAACGGCGCTTCACCCTGGCCGTTCAGGGCCTGGATGGCCAGCAGGGTCGTGATGATGCTGCCGACATAGACGACGAACATCACGGGGCTGCGCCACTGCGTGCGGGGGTCGAGTTTTTTGAACGCATCGACGACGGCGGGGCCAATCAGTGCGGAATCGAACAAAGTCAGGCTTGTGCGTGACATGGTAGCCTCTTATTTGATGAAAAGTTGCAGGTGTTCGACGATCGGGCCCAGGGCCAGCGCGGGAACGTAATTCAATACACCGACCAGCACGACGACGCCGATCAGCAGGCCGATGAACATGGGGCCGTGCGTGGGCATGGTGCCGGCGTTGGCCGACAGGCGCTGCTTGGCCGCAAGCGAACCGGCCACCGCCAGCACGGGCACGATCACGCCGAAGCGGCCGAACCACATGGCGATCGCCAGCATCACGTTGTAGAACGGCGTGTTGGCGGACAGGCCGGCGAACGCGCTGCCGTTGTTGTTGGCGGCCGACGTGAAGGCGTACAGGATCTCGGAGAAACCGTGCGCACCCGGATTGGCCACGCCGATCTTGCCCGGTTCGACCATCACGGCGATCGCCGTGCCCGTCAACACGAGGGCTGGCGTAATCAGGATGGCCAGCGACACCATCTTCATTTCATAGGCCTGGATTTTCTTGCCCAGGTATTCAGGGGTGCGGCCGATCATCAGGCCGGCGATGAAGACGGCCAGGATGGCGAACATCAGCATGCCGTACAGGCCCGTGCCCACGCCGCCGAAGATCACTTCGCCGAATTGCATCAGCAGCAGCGGCACCATGCCGCCCAGGGGCATGTAGGAGTCGTGCATGGAATTGACGGCGCCGCACGATGCGGCCGTCGTCACCGCCGCGAACAGGGTCGAGGAGCTGATGCCGAAGCGTGTTTCCTTGCCTTCCATATTGCCGCCCGATTGCAGGCTGCTGGCCTGCTGGTCCACGCCCAGTGCCTGCAAGGCGGGGCTGGCTTGCTGCTCGGCGCTCATCACGCCGGCCGTCATGACGACAAAGATCAGGGTCATCGCGGCCAGCACGGCCCAGCCCTGGCGCAGGTCACCCACCATGCGGCCGAAGGTGAAGCACAGGCCGGCGGGAATGATGAAGATGGCCAGCATCTGCAGGAAGTTCGACAGCACGGTCGGGTTTTCGTACGGGTGCGAGGAATTGGCATTGAAGAAGCCGCCGCCATTCGTGCCCAGCAGCTTGATCGACTCCTGCGACGCGACGGGGCCCATGGCGATCGTCTGCGTCGTCGCCATTTGTGCTTCCATCACGGGTTTGCCGGCGGCGTCCAGCACTGGCTGGCCGTCGGCCGTCGTTTTCGGCGTTTCATACGCCACGTGGTCGAGCAGGGTCACTTCCTTGTAGGCGGAAAAATTCTGGATCATGCCTTCGCCCATGAAGACGACGGACAGGGCCAGCGACAGCGGCAGCAGGATGTACAGGGTCGAGCGCACCAGGTCGACCCAGAAATTGCCGATCGATTTGCCCGAACGCGAGGCGAAGCCGCGCACCAGCGCGAAGATCACGGCGATGCCGGTGGCCGCCGAAAAGAAATTCTGGCAGGCCATGCCCAGCATCTGGGTCAGATAACTCATGGTCTGTTCGCCGCCGTAGCCCTGCCAGTTGGTATTGGCGACGAAGCTGACGGTGGTATTGAACGAGGAATCGGGGCTGACGGCGCCCAGACCCTGGGGATTGAGTGGCAAAAAGCCCTGCAGGCGCTGCAGGCCGTAGACGAAGACGGCGCCCACGGTATTGAAGACGATCAGGGCGATGGCATAGCTTTTCCACCCCATGGCCTTGTCGGCGGGAAGGCCGGACCAGCGGTACAGCAGGTTTTCCAGCTTTTGCAGCCAGCCCAGGCCGCGTACGGGGCCATCGCCGGCCACCCTGGCCATGTACAGGCCCAGCGGATAGCCGGCGGCCAGCAGGACGGCCAGGAAGGCCACCAACAACAGTATCGATTGCGTCGTCATCACAGTTCCTCCGCCTTCAGCAGCGCCACCAGCAAATACACGAGCAGGCCGGCCGAGACGACGGCGCCCAGCACATAAAACGCGTTCATTTGACGCTCCCTAATTTGTCGCAGGCGACGGCAAAGCCGGCCGCCAGGACGAAAAACACGGCAATCAAGCCGAGATACACGAGATCCATTCCCACCCTCATTCAGGTTTGTTTTGATAGTGAGCAGATTAGCCAAAAGGGTCTAAAAAATTCGTAAAGACTGGGAAGGCAGCTGTAAACAAGATGTAAAAAAGGCGGCTTTACCGCATAAAATCCATCACAATTGGCGAAAAACCACGCGCGCGGCGCACTGTTGTTGCCTTGGAGTAGCGCTATTGCTCGCCGGACAAGATAGAATGCGCGAGCGTCCGCACAAGGACGCCAAGCCTGCCGCACTGCCCTCCCCCAGTGACGCTGGACGGGATATACTGTATATTCATACAGTTATCGCCGCCGCTGTCATTGCGCCCGCAGTGCCCTGGCCTGGCGTTCCAACCACTGTCTTTACTTAGCTTGAACACGTATGGCCACTAAAAAACCAGCATCCGACTACAGCGAATCATCCATCCGTGTCCTGAAAGGACTGGAACCCGTCAAGCAGCGCCCGGGGATGTACACCCGCACTGAAAATCCGCTGCACATCATTCAGGAAGTGATCGACAATGCCTCCGACGAGGCGCTGGGCGGTCATTGCACGCATATCGCCGTGACGCAGAACACGGATGGCAGCATCACCGTCGAAGACAATGGCCGCGGCATTCCCGTCGGCCTGCACCCGGAAGAAGGCGTGCCGACGGTGGAAATCGTGTTTACGCGGCTGCACGCGGGCGGCAAGTTCGACAAGGGTTCGGGCGGCGCCTACGCGTTCTCGGGCGGCTTGCACGGCGTCGGCGTGTCCGTCACCAATGCGCTGTCGACGCGCCTGGAAATCACCGTCTGGCGCAAGGAAAGCGACGGCAACGGCTTGCACCACATGGTGTTTGCGAACGGCGACGTGATCGAGCCCCTGAGTTCCCGCCCCGCCCCGCGCGACGGCAAAAAATCCGGCACGCGCGTCACGGCCTGGCCCGATGCAAAATACTTTGATTCGCCCAACATCTCGCAGGCGGAACTGCAACGCCTGCTGCGCTCGAAAGCCGTGCTGCTGCCGGGCGTGACCGTCACGCTGACCAACGCGAAGACGGGCGATACGCAGACCTGGCAGTACGCCGAAGGCTTGCGCGGCTACCTGACCGAAACGCTGGCGCAGGTATCGAATGGCGAAACCCTGATTCCCCTGTTCGAAGGCGCGCAATACGCTGGTCCGGACTCGGAAGGCTTTGCCGAAGGCGAAGGCGCGGCCTGGGTCGTGGCGTGGACGGAAGAAGGCGCCATCGTGCGCGAATCGTATGTCAACCTGATCCCCACCTCGAATGGCGGCACGCACGAATCGGGCTTGCGCGACGGCCTGTTCGGCGCCGTGAAAAATTTCGTCGAAATGCACTCGCTGCTGCCCAAAGGCGTCAAATTGCTGCCGGAAGACGTGTTCGCGCGCGCTTCCTTCGTGCTGTCGGCCAAGGTGCTGGACCCGCAATTCCAGGGCCAGATCAAGGAACGCCTGAACTCGCGCGACGCCGTGCGCCTCGTCTCGACCTTCACCAAGCCGCCGCTGGAACTGTGGCTGAACCAGCACGTCGATTACGGCAAGAAGCTGGCCGAGCTCGTGATCAAGCAGGCGCAGTCGCGCCAGCGTTCGCTGCAAAAAGTGGAAAAGAAAAAATCCTCGGGCGTGGCCGTGTTGCCCGGCAAGCTGACCGACTGTGAATCGTCGGACATCGCGCGCAATGAACTGTTCCTCGTCGAGGGCGACTCGGCGGGCGGTTCGGCCAAGATGGGCCGCGACAAGGAATTCCAGGCGATTCTGCCCCTGCGCGGCAAGGTCTTGAACTCGTGGGAAACGGACCGCGACCGCCTGTTCGCCAATAACGAGATCCACGACATCGCCGTGGCCATCGGCGTCGATCCGCACAGCGTGGGCGACTCGCCCGACCTGTCAGGTCTGCGCTACGGCAAGATCTGCATCCTGTCGGATGCGGACGTAGACGGCTCGCACATCCAGGTACTGCTGCTGACCCTGTTCTTCAAGCACTTCCCGGCGCTGATCAACAAGGGCCACATCTGCATCGCCCGTCCGCCTTTGTACCGCGTGGACGCGCCGGCGCGCGGCAAGAAGCCGATGCAGAAAATCTATGCGCTTGACGACGGCGAACTGCTGGCCATCGAGGACAAGCTGCGCAAGGAAGGCGTGAAACAGGGCGCCTGGTCGATTTCGCGCTTCAAGGGCCTGGGCGAGATGAATGCCGAGCAGCTGTGGGAAACGACGATGAACCCGGACACGCGCCGCCTGCTGCCCGTGACCCTGGGCGAAGTCGACCACATGGCCTCGGCATCCCGCTTCAATATGTTGATGGGCAAGGGCGAAGCGGCAGGACGCCGCGCCTGGATCGAGGAACACGGCAATGAGGCGGAGGCGGATATCTGATGATCATCGGCATTGACCTGGGCACCACCAACAGCCTGGTCGCCATCTGGCGCGACGGCAAGGCTTCCATTATCCCGAATGCGCTCGGCGAACACCTGACGCCGTCGTGCGTGAGCATCGATGACGACGGCACCGTGCTGGTGGGCCGCGCGGCGCGCGAACGCCTGCAGACGCACCCGCAACTGACGGCGGCCATCTTCAAGCGCTACATGGGCAGCGAAAAGAAGATCACCCTCGGCACGCAGCAGTTCCGCCCGGAAGAACTGTCATCGATGGTGCTGCGCGCGCTGAAGGAAGATGCCGAAGCCTTTTTGGGCCACAAGGTCGAGGAAGCCATCATCACCGTGCCCGCGTATTTCAGCGATGCGCAACGCAAGGCCACGCGCATCGCCGGCCAGCTGGCGGGCTTGCGCGTCGAGCGCCTGCTGAACGAACCGACGGCCGCCGCGCTGGCCTACGGCATCCGCGACAAGGAACAGGAAAGCAAATTCCTCGTCTTCGACCTGGGCGGCGGCACCTTCGACGTGTCGATCCTGGAACTGTTCGAAGGCGTGATGGAAGTGCGCGCCTCGGCCGGCGACAATTTTCTGGGCGGCGAAGACTTCGTCACCGTGCTGGTCGACGCTTTCATGGAAGGCAGCGGCCTGCGCGACGCCGTCGGCAGCCGCCTGCTCGACCCGCGCCAGCAGCAGCTGCTGCGCGACGAGGCCGAGCGCGTCAAGCGGTTGCTGTCGGACCAGCCGTCCGTGCGCATGGCCACGCGCTACCAGGAAAGGGAATACAGCTGGGAGATCGGCGAAGACAGGCTGGCGCAGCTGTGCGAGCCCCTGCTGGCCCGTTTGCGCCTGCCCGTGGAACGGGCGCTGCGCGACGCCACCATCCGCGCCGCGGAATTGAATGAAGTGGTGCTGGCCGGCGGCGCCACGCGCATGCCGCTGGTGCGCAAACTCGTCTCGCGCATGTTCGGCCGCTTCCCCGCCATCCACCTGGACCCGGACGAAGCCGTGGCGCTGGGCGCCGCCGTGCAGGCGGGTCTGAAGATGCGCGACTCCGCTCTCGACGAAGTGGTCATGACGGACGTGGCGCCGTATTCGCTGGGCATTTCGATTTCGCGCCAGGTCGGCGCGAACCAGTACGAAGGCGGACATTACCTGCCCATCATCGAGCGCAACTCCGTAGTGCCCGTCTCGCGCACGGAAAACATCACCACCATCTACGACAACCAGAAGGAAATCAACGTGGCGATCTTCCAGGGCGAGTCGCGCCTGGTGGCCGACAACGTCTTCCTGGGCAAGATCAGCTTCCCGATACCCGCGAAAAAGGCGGGCGAGATCGGCATCGACGTGCGCTTCACCTACGACGTCAGCGGCGTGCTGGAAGCGGAAGTGACGGTGCTGGCCACGCAGGAACGCCACAAGATGATCATCAGCGACAACGCGGGCGTGATGACGCCGGAACAGATCGAACAGCGCTTTGCGGAACTGGCCGACCTGAAGATCCACCCGCGCGAGCAGATGGAAAACCGCACCCTCGTCACGCGCGCCGACCGCCTGTACGAACAGTCGCTGGGCGACGTGCGCCAGTACCTGGCGGCACACACGGCCAATTTCCAGGCCGCGCTGGAAACGCAGGATCCGAACACCATCCGGCAAGCGCGTACGGCGTTTGCGGAGGTGCTCAAGGAAATAGAAAGTGACAGTTTCCTGTGACCGGTAGCGATACGCTGAGCATCTGGAATGTCCTGGGCATCGCCGAGACGGACAATGAACGCGACATCAAGCGCGCCTATGCGCGCCAGTTAAAGCTGAACCGTCCTGAGGACGGTGCGGAAGCCTTCCAGCGCCTGCGCGACGCCTATGATTATGCGCTGCGCATTGCCGCGCACGGCCAAGAACGGCAGGTGCCTAAAGCATCAGCCACTCCGGCCACGGCGCCCGCGCCTGTCCCGCTGGTAGCTGGCAAGATCGACTTTGGCAAACCGCTGCCGGCGGCATTGCCTGCCACGACAGCCGATCCCCGGAAAGAGGCGCAGACCCTGTGGCGGGAATGGCTGGCCTCCGGCAACGGCATCAAGCTGTCGACGCTGGAAAAGCGCGAAGCGATGACCCACCTCGCCGTGCGTGAGGAATTTGAACTCCTGGCTCTGCGCTACTGCGCCACTGCCGCGTGCCATGACGCCACCCGTGGCCAGTTCATCGAGCACTATCAGTGGGATCAGCGGCTGCCGCAACTGCACAAAATGGATGCGGAAGCGGCACGCGGCTTGGTCGGGCGCCACAATGCGACGGCTTCACTGGTTTATTTGCGCCGCAGCGGAGAGTACGGCGCATGCCTCGATCTGCTGCTGGCCGCACCACCGGCATCCGCATTCTGCCTGCACGATGTGCGACTGACGCGAACCCTGCTGGCGCTCATCGAGGGCATACGCGCCCATCATGGCGACCTGCTGACCTACAAGATCGATCCCGCGTCGATCACCTGGTGGGAGCGCAAGGCGCGCGCCAAAAATTACTTCGGCGGTACCGCCATACGTTCCGCGGTAGCCGGCCTCGCCATCTACGGACTCGCGCTGTTCATGCATGAGCGCTGGGGTTTCTTCGCCATCGACTCGTTTTACTCGATTTTCTTCGTGCTGTCACAGCTGCTATCCTTCTCGGCATGCGCCGCGTTCGCCTTTTACCGCCCTACCGCGCTGCTCGATCGGATGACGCAGTTCAGGCAGCAGCACTTCGGCGTCTACCTGCAGTACCGGCATCGGCATCTGTGGCAATTCGGCTGGGTGTATGCCTATGCCGGGCTATCGCTGCTGCTGTTTGTCAGCCATCCATCGCCAATGCTGGTCTCCGGCGCCACGCTCCTGCTTGCCGTCTGCGCGCTAGTGGCCGTATTTGCTTCCTCGGCGCACTTCAAGCTGCGCGCCTATCTGCTCTTGCTACCGATTGCCTCGCTGCTGGCCTGGATGATGCGGGAAACCGCCTTCGACGCCTTTTCTACCGGCGCCTGTTTTGCTTTCAGCCTGTGCCTACTGATACTGTTGGCGCGCGGCGGCGCGCAACTGTATCCAGCCCTGGGCTTGCCAAAGGCGTGGCACCACCGCTTGCGCATCACCTGGCTGCTGGGTGGCACCCTGCTGTTTTTTGTCGCAGCGGCGGGCGTGCTGCCGGCCGGCCTGGCTCCGGCGCTGGCCTGGATGTGGTGCCTGGCCGGTGTGCCGCTGTACGCATTCACCATGCCCAGCATTTCCCGCCATCTGGTATGGCCGGCCCTGCTGCTGGCCAAGATCACGCTGGTATCGAGTACGTCCTTTTTTGCCAATTTGCCCGATGCCCGCCTGATGCTGCCGGAAGCCCTGCTGCCACTCATCGCCATGGTAATCTTGGCCAATCTGTTCTATGAAAACCAGCAAGAAAATGTCCATGCCTGAACGCGCGCCCATGCCCAAGCCGGCCACTACACCCGACCTGCCCCGTCCCGGGAGCGACCGCTGATGGACGGTGGCATGCATGGCGCTGAGCGCAGCCTGTGGACCATCCTGGAGACGCCACCGACGGGCGACGAGCGCGCCATCAAGCGCGCCTACGCGAAGCGCCTGAAGGTGACGCGGCCCGAGGATGATCCGGCCGCCTTCCAGGAACTACGCGACGCGTATGAATATGCGCTGCGCCATGCGCCGCGCTTTGCCGCGGAGCTGGCGCAATCGGCCCCGATGGATCGGCCCTCCGATCCTGCTGCCGGCTTGCAGGCAGACGCCGGCCTGACGGAACCGACGCCGGTGCTGGCGGACGAGGTCCAGGCGGAAGCGCCGGTAGCCGAACTGTGGGGCGTGATCGCCGAAGCAGGGCAGGAGAATCAGGAAGCGCAGGAAACGCCAACGGAGCTGTGGGGAGTCCCCGACGAAGCGGCGCGGGTACGCGCACGGCCGCCGGAACTATGGGGCGTGGTCGCCATCGATCCCGTCCAGGAAGGCGCCAGCCTGTGGCAGGCTTTCATGGAGCAGTCACGGCGCCGCAACGGGGCCGCCCTGCTGACTGGCTTCCTCGAGCGCGAGGAATTGCTGAACCTCGACGTGCGCGAGGAATTCGAGCTGTGCGCGCTGCGCTATTGCGCCAGCGCCGGCTATGACCTGGCGCTGCGCCAGGCCCTGTTCGAGCAACTGGGCTGGGACCACGACTTTTCCTATCTGGCGCGCAGCCATGCGGACCTGGTGCGCAGCGCCGTGCAGCGCTACCGGGCCGACCGTTCGTTCGCCCATTTCAGCGACAACCGCGACAGCTACCCCGGCCTGGACTGCATCATGTCGCAGCAGCCGCCGTCGGCCTACGCGCGCCAGCTGTTCGACCAAAAATTCACGCTGCAGCTGCGCGAGCTGCTGCATGCGATACGCTGGCAGCATGGCGAAATGCTGGCCTACAAGCTCGATACGGACCTGTTCGAGCAGTGGGAACACGCCGTCCATGCGAAGCGCTACTTCAAGCAGACGGCGCTCGCGTCGGGCGGCCTGGGCTTCGTGCTGCACTTCATGCTTGCGGGCGTGCTCGATGCGGCCGGCTTCAAGCTCGGCGACGCGGCCGCCTATGCCAGCCTGCTCGGTTTCCAGGCACTCGCCTTTGGCCTGCTGGCCATGCATGCCTTGCGCTGGCCGGCGCCCCTGTTCGCTCGGCTCGACTCGTTGCAGGAAGCGCTGCAGGACCGCCTGCCCGTGCTGTGGCAGCGGCCCGGCTTGCGGCAACTGGGCTGGATCGCGCCCTACCTCACGCTGGCCCTGCTGCTGTTCCTGCCCGAACGCAGCGACACCGTGCGCCTCGTCACTGCGGCCGGCTTGTGCGCGTCGGCCCTGCTCGCCTATGCGATGAACCGCCAGCTGCTGCATGGCATGCTGCTGTTCCTGGTCCTGGGCATGTCGCTGTTCGCCGCCATGTTCATGAGCGGCAAGGGCCAGTCGGCGCTGGCCGTCGGTGACGCCATGCCGATGATGTTTTGCCTGGCGGCCCTGGCTCTGCGCAGCGCCACCGGCCTGTATGGCGATTGCGGCTGGCCGGAGGCGCTCTTGCCCCGCCTGCGCGCGGCATGGCTGATCGGCTGCGCGGGCTTGCTGTCGTTGCTGTATATGCAGCAGCTGCCGGCCGCCCTCTTGGGCGCCGCGCTGTATGCCTGGTCGTGTGCCGGCTTGCTGTTTTCTCCCACCGATTTCAAATGGAAGACGATCTGGCCGGTGGTGCTGGTGCCGTCCATCGCCACTTTCGTGCTGGCCGGCCATGCCCCGGCCATCCGCGCCATGCCGATGATGCATAACGGCGTCGAACTGGCCCTGGCCGTGCTGTATCTCACCCTGCGCTATATGTATCAGACTTACCGGCTGTCGTCAGCCAAACCCGGGCTGTCATAATCAGCCCCACGAATTCAACCGCAACCACTTAACATCGAAACAAGCGCCATGTCCACACAAACCAATTTATTTGACGATGCCCAGCCTGAGCCGATCGAGCCGGATGAACCGGTATTCGACGGCGAAGCGCTGACCCTGTCCACCTTTGCCGAGCGCGCCTATCTCGATTACGCCATCTCCGTCGTCAAGGGCCGCGCCCTGCCCGACGTGTGCGACGGCCAGAAGCCCGTGCAGCGCCGCATCCTGTATGCGATGAATGAGCTGGGCTTGAATTCCACGGCGAAGCCGCGCAAATCGGCGGCCGTGGTCGGCGACGTGCTCGGTAAGCTGCATCCGCACGGCGACCAGTCCGTGTACGACGCGCTGGTGCGCATGGCGCAGGATTTCTCTCTGCGCTACCCGCTGATCGATGGCCAGGGCAACTTCGGCTCGCGCGACGGCGACGGCGCGGCGGCCATGCGTTACACGGAAGCGCGTCTGACGCCGATCGCCAAGCTGCTGATGGATGAAATCGGCATGGGCACGGTGGACTTCCAGCCCAACTACGACGGTTCGACGGAAGAACCGAAGCTGCTGCCGGCCCGCCTGCCGATGGTGCTGCTCAATGGCGCCTCGGGCATCGCCGTGGGTCTGGCAACGGAAATCCCGTCGCACAACCTGACGGAAGTGGCCAAGGCGGCCGTCGCCATGATCCGCGATCCGAAGATCACGCACGCCGAACTGATGGCCATCATGCCCGGCCCGGACTTCCCCGGCGGCGGCCAGATCATCACGCCGCCCTCGCAAATTCAGGACATGTACGCGAGCGGCCGTGGCAGCATGAAGGTGCGCGCGCGCTGGAAGATCGAAGAGCTGGCGCGCGGCCAGTGGCAAGCCGTCGTGACGGAACTGCCGCCGGGCACCTCGTCGCAAAAGGTGCTGGAAGAAATCGAGGAGCTGACGAATCCGAAGATCAAGCTGGGCAAGAAGGCGCTGTCGCCGGACCAGGTGGCCCTGAAGGCGCTGATCCTCAATTCGCTCGACACCATCCGCGACGAATCGGGCCGCGCCGCGCCCGTGCGCCTCGTGTTCGAGCCGAAGTCGAAGAACCAGGACCAGACGGAATTCATGCTGATGCTGCTGGCGCACACCTCGCTGGAATCGTCGACCTCGATCAACCTGGTGATGATAGGCGGCGATGGCCGTCCGCGCCAGAAGGGCCTGGGCGACATCCTGCGCGAGTGGATCGATTTCCGCTTCGAGACCGTCACGCGCCGTACCGGCTACAAGCTGGGCAAGGTCAAGGACCGCATCCATATCCTGGAAGGGCGCGAAGCGATCCTGCTCAATATCGACAAGGTGATCCAGATCATCCGCAATTCGGATGAACCGAAGGCGGCCCTGATCGAGGCGTTCAAGCTGTCCGAGCGCCAGGCCGACGACATCCTGGAAATCCGTTTGCGCCAGCTGGCGCGCCTGGAAACGATCAAGATCCAGCAGGAACTGGCCGAGCTGCGCAAGGAAGAAAAATCCCTGCAAGACCTGCTCGACAACCCTGGCTCGATGAAGCGCGCCATCATCCGCGAGATCGAAGCGGACGCCAAGCAGTTCGGCGATGCGCGCCGCACCCTGATCGAGGAAGCGCAGAAAGCCGTGGCCGAACAGAAGGTGGTCGATGAACCGGTCACCGTCATCATTTCGGAAAAAGGCTGGGTGCGCGCGCGCACCGGCATCGGCCACGACGCGGCCCAGTTCACGTTCAAGGCGGGCGACAGCCTGCATGGCGCCTTCGAGTGCCGCACGGTCGACACTCTGCTGGGCTTTGGCAACAACGGCAAGATCTACTCGGTGCCCGTCTCGGCGCTGCCCAACGCGCGCGGCGACGGCGTGCCGATCACGACCTTGTGCGACCTGAGCGGCGGCACGCCCGGTAACGCCGTGCGCATCCTCCATTATTTTGCGGGCAATGGCGCCACCAACTTGCTGCTGGCGTCGAGCGCCGGTTACGGCTTCATCGCCAAGGCAGGCGACATGACGAGCCGTCTGAAAGGCGGCAAGGCCTTTATCACCCTCGACGACGGCGACGTGCCGCTCGAACCGAAAGTCATCCCCGAGGCGGCCAGCGCCCTGGCCTGCCTGACGGAAGGCGCGCGCCTGCTGGTATTCGGCCTCGATGAAATGAAAACCCTGTCCAAGGGCGGCACGGGCGTCAAGCTGATCGACCTCGATGCCAAGGACAAGCTGCTGGCCGTGCAGCCGATCACCCAGCGCGGCGTGGTGGTTTCGGGCATCGGCCGGGCCTCGAAACCGCAGGATGCCTCGCTGGGCGCCACGGCCCTGGCCGAACACTTCGGCAAGCGCGCCAAGAAGGGCAAGGCGCTGGCGGCCAAGCTGAAACCGGTGTCCATGGCGGCCATCGGTTAATCGCCACCCGGCCATACGAAAAGACAGGTTCGCCTGTCTTTTTTTCGCCCGTCGCCACGTAGGGGCGGCAGGCAAAAATAGTTTTACAGATACGCGCCGCGCTCCCGTTATCCCTGCAGGCATGCCATCGGCATGCCGCCCACGGACAGGAGAGCAAGGATGACAAACAACGTTTCAGGCAGGCTGCCATGCAGCGTCTGACCCCGGCCGAACGGCTGGTAGCGGCCATGGCGACCAAGGGATTGCCGTATAAAAGCATCGCCAGGGAGCTGGGCAAGTCGCCGGCCACCGTGCGCAACCAGCTGCATGCGATTTACCAGAAACTGGGCGTGGCCAACCGCACGGCGCTCGCCTGCAAGCTGCGGGATCATCCTTGATGCCGCGCCAGGCGCAGCACATCGGGCGTCGCTTCGACGATGTCGATTACGTCTTGCGCCCCGGCCGCATCGCCGAGCGCATAGCGGCCCATGCCCAGGGGCACCAGCTTGGCAACGGGGCCGGCGCGGGGACGGTCGTCGGGGCCGGGCGCCATCGACGTCAAGGTCGCCGCCCCTTGCGCCATGGCGCCAGCGGGCGCGCCGAATTCCAGCACCTTGCGCCCCTTGCGGCTGGGAGGAAAGGCGAAGGTGGCCGTGGGCCGGTACACCTCGATACCGTCCGCATCCTCCTCGAAGGAATGCGTCCAGCTGCCGCTGGGCAGTGCCGTTGTCATGCCGTGCATGCCGCCTCCCGTTGAACAGATTGTCATCAGAAACACGATACCACGCCGCCCAGGCTTTCATAGCCGCTCACGGAAGGCGACCAGGCGGTGCCGTTCCACGCCTTGTGGAACAGGGCGCCATTCGTGCCTGTGACAAACACGTCGAGACGGTTCGCCGCCCAGGCCGTGGCGCGCGGACGCGAGGTGCAGATGCCGCCCAGGTTTTCAAAGCCCGTCAGCGACGGACTCCAGGCAGATCCATTCCACGCCTTGTGGTACAGAGCGCTGTCCGTGCCGATGACGAAGACGTCGAGCCGGTTGGCCGCCCACGACACGGCTTCCACCTCGCCCACGCAGATGCCGCCCAGGCGTTCGAAGCCGTCGTTGGACGGCCCCCATTTCGTGCCATCCCACCACTTGTGGTACAGGGCGCCATCGGTGCCCGTGACGAAGACGTCGAGGCGGTTCGGCCCCCACGCCACCGCCTTCGGCGACGAGGTGCAGATGCCGCCCAGGCGCTCGTAGCCGGTCAGCGACGGTCCCCAGGCCGTGCCGTTCCACCACTTGTGGTACAGGGCCCGGTCCGTGCCGATGACGAAGACATCGAGGCGGTTCGGCCCCCACGCCACAGCTTCCGGCTGGCCCAGGCAGATGCCGCCCATGCCTTCGTACCCCGTCAGCGACGGCCCCCAGGCGGACCCGTTCCACCACTTGTGATACAGGGCCCGGTCCGTGCCGACGACAAACACGTCGAGACGGTTCGGCCCCCAGGCCACGGCGCGCGGGTCGCCCACGCACAAGCCGCCCATCGCTTCATAGCCGGTCAGGGACGGTCCCCACGCCGTGCCGTTCCACCATTTGTGGAACAAGCCGCTGTCGGTGCCCGTGACGAATACGTCGAGCCGGTTCGGCGCCCACGACACGACCTGCGGCGCACTGGTGCAGATGCCGCCCTGGCCTTCATAGCCGGTGACGGACGGCGCCCAGGCCGTGCCGTTCCAGGCCTTGTGGTACAGCGCGCGGTCCGTGCCCAGCACGAAGACGTCGAGGCGGTTCGCGCCCCAGGCCACGACGGGAGAGGAGCTCTGGCGCGGCGTGGCGCCCGTGCCGCCCGTCCCCGTACCGATGCTGGCGCGCGGACCATCGAGACAAGCCTGCATGCGCGCCACCTGGCCCGCCGTGAACATGAACATGGCGGGATCGTCGACATAGTCCATGTAATTCATGAACATGTCGCCATTCGGCCCATTGCTGCAGGAAATGTGGGGGAACGAGGGCTGGCCCGTGTTCGGCCCGCCCTGGTTCGGCGTGTCGGCCACGTTGTCCGTGCCCGAGCAGCCGGTGCCGTCGTCGCCCCAGATATGGTTCAGGTTCAGCCAATGGCCGATTTCATGCGTGGCCGTGCGTCCCAGGTGGAACGGCGGCGCCGCCGTGCCCGTCGTGCCGAAGGCCGATTGCAGGATCACCACGCCGTCGGTGGCGGCCGGGCCGCCGGGAAACTGCGCGTAGCCGAGCAGGCCGCCGCCCAGCTGGCATACCCAGATATTCAGATAGGTATCGGCCGGCCAGGCATTCATGCCGCCCGTCGCCTGCGACTTGACGGCATCGTCCGCGCCAAACGAGGCCACCGTCGTCTGGCGCCGCTCGATGCCGCTGGTGGCCGCGCCGTTCGGATCGATGGTGGCCAGCGCGAACTCCACGCGCGCATCGGCCGTCAGCGGCAGGAACGGCGCCGGCGTGCTGTTGACATCGGGATTGACGCGCCGGAAGTCACGGTTCAGCACGTCGATCTGGCTGGCGATCTGCGCATCCGAAATATTCTGCGCGGCCGTATTCCACACCACGTGCACGACCACCGGTATCTGCGTCACGCCGGAACGTCCGGCGCCGCTGCCGGCGCCCTCGTACATGCCAGCCTGGTTTTCAATATCGGCGCGGATATTTGCATACGACGGGTCTTCGGTCAGCAGGCGGCGATGCACGTCCATCGTGGCGCAGGTGCGCACCTGCGGCGTGCCGCCGCCCTGCCCGCCGCCGCCACCTCCCATGCCGCCCCCGCCGCCCCCGCTGTCGCGGTCGCCCCCCATGCCGCCGCCATCGCCCACGTGCATGCAGCTGGCGCCGGCCATGCCCTGCGACGCCTGCTGCATGCCGCCGCCCGGCATGTCGCCGCCATTCGTCGCGGCCGCGCCCTGCGAGAGCGCCGCCTGGTCTGCGTACGACATGCCCAGGCGCGACCCGGACATGGCATCGTCGCTGCTTGCCCCGCCAGCGTCGGCCTGTATGTCGCCCTCGACCGGCATCGCCTGCATGGACTGCATCGCCGGCGCGCCTTCCGCCGAACCGGTGGCCGGTGATTTTTTCGTTTTAGCGGTGCTCATGATGTCTCCTTCATCTGTTGGCCAGATCACTATGGCACGGCGACAGGAGGAGCATTTGCGCCAGATCAAGACTGGCAAGCGGTGCCCGGGAAAAGTGGCGGACGAAAAAAAAGACAGCCGAAGCTGTCTTTTTGGCTTGCGGGCCGTGGCCCGCAAACGGGGAATTACTTGGCGGCGGCGGCCTTGACTTCGGCGTCGGCCTTGGCCTTGGCTTCTTCCGTCTTGGTGGCGGCAAGGGCCTTGTCGGCATTCGCTTCCACTTTTTCCTTGGCGACCTTGGCGTTCGCTTTTACGGCAGCCTTGGTGGCTTTCGCATCGGCCTTGGCATCGGTCTTGTCGGCCTTGGCTTCCGCTTTCAGCTTGTCTTCCGCATCGGCGTTGACGACTTTGTCATGGGCCTTGGCTTTGGTCTTGTTCGCCTTGTGATGGGCGTCAGCTTTCTTTTCGTCAGCCTTCATTTCGGCCTTGGCGACATTGGCGTCAGCCTTGGCATCGACCTTGGCTTCCGAAGCGGCAGCCTTGTTGACGTCTTTTTGCGCGGAAGCCTGGGCTTTCACGACAGCTTCCGTGGCCGGCGCGGTTTGAGCGAAGGCGGCGGTAGCAAACAGGGTAGCGATCAGTGCGGCGAGTAATTTGTTCATGATGAGACCTTTCAATATGGTTTAATTTTATTCTTACTAAAGGCGGGCAAAATGTTCAAAATTTGCCAGGCATCGCGCTGTTTCTTGATGTAGCGCAATGGCATGACTTCATAGTAAAGATAACTGGCAAACCACACAGTGCGGTAGCGCACTCAACGAGAAATATGTGCAAATCGGCAAATTTCCCATCGAGCGCGGCCCTACGCTTCAGATCCTCATGCGCCCACGGCCAGGGCCGCGTGGCGCGCCGCCACCCACTCTTCATTGGCCGGCTCCACGCCCACCACGATGCGGCTGGCATCGGTGGAAATACGGCTGGCGTTGCGCGCATTGGCCTGCGCATCGAGCACGGGGCCGAGGAAACCGAGCTCGGCGCAGATGCGCTGGCGCAGTTCGGCGCTGTGTTCGCCGATACCGGCCGTAAACACCAGCATGTCCAGTCCGCCCAGCACGGCCGTCAGAGCGCCGATCTCGCGCACGATGCGGCGGATATATAAAGCCAGCGCGGCGCGGATGCGCTCGCCCGTGGCATCCTGCCGGTCCTGCTGCGCCAGCAAGACCGGCGGGTCGGCCGACACGCCCGACACGCCCAGCAAGCCCGACTCGTGGTACAGCACATGCGCCACTTTTTCCAGCGACAGCTTTTCGATTTCCATCAGGTAGATCACGGCGCCCGGATCGAGCGAACCGCAGCGCGTGCCCATCATCAGGCCGTCGAGCGCGGAAAATCCCATGGTGGTGGCCACGCTGTGCAAATTCTCCATGGCGCACAGGCTGGCGCCGCTGCCCAGGTGGGCGACTATGACCTTGCCGCGCGCGACAGCGCCAAAACGCCGCTCCAGCACCAGCGACTGGTATTCGTACGACAGGCCGTGGAAACCATAGCGGCGCAAGCCCCGCTCCCACGCATCGTAAGGCAGGGCCAGCATCTGCTCGACCTGCGGCACCGTGTGGTGGAAGGCCGTGTCGAAGCACGCCACCTGGGCGATGTCGGGGCGCGATTCGAGCAGCACCTCGATCGCTTCCAGCGCGAACGGCTGGTGCAGGGGTGCCAGCGGCACATAGCTTTTCAGGTCGGCCAGCACGGCAAAATCGATGCGCACGGGGGCGAAATACTTGCTGCCGCCATGCACCACACGGTGCGCCACGGCGCGCAGCGGACGCCCGGCCAGCTGCGCCACCACTTGCGCGCGGATGTATTCGAGCGCCGCATGATGCGGCTGCTCCGGGTCCAGCTGCAAGACCACCGCCGGCAGGCCGCCGGCGCGGTAGGTGGCGTTTTCGCGGCCGATGCCTTCGACCTTGCCGCTCCATTGCGCCTGCTGCGGCAGCACGCCGTCCGCCTGCTCGAACAGGGCGAACTTGATGCTCGACGAACCGCAATTGAGCACCAGGATCAGGGTGCCGTCGGCGTGGGGGATTTGCGCGTTCATGGCGGCGTGCTCCGGTAATGGTTGGCCAGCATCACGGCGATGGCGCACGAGGCGATGCGGCTGGCGCGCGAATCGGCGCGGCTGGTGAGGATGACGGGGATCTTCGCGCCCAGCACGATGCCGGCGCTGTCCGCGTCGCCCATGTATTCAAGCTGCTTGGCCAGCATGTTGCCGCTTTCCAGGTCGGGCACCAGCAAGATGTCGGCGCGGCCCGCCACCTCGGAGACGATGCCCTTGACGGTGGCCGCGGCAATCGACACGGCGTTATCAAAAGCCAGCGGGCCGTCGAGGATCGCCCCCGTGATCTGGCCACGGTCGGCCATCTTGCACAGGGCGGCCGCGTCCAGGGTGGCGGGCATGTCCGCGTTCACCGTTTCCACGGCGGCCAGGATGGCCACGCGCGGCATGGCCACGCCGATCACGTGGGCCAGGTCGATGGCGTTGCGCACGATGTCGGCCTTCATGGCCAGGTTCGGCGCGATATTGATGGCCGCGTCGGTGATGATGAAGGGGCGCGGATAGGCGGGCGTCTGCATCAGGAAGCAATGGCTGATGCGGCGCTTGGTGCGCAAGCCGGCGCTGGCCGACAGCACGGCCGACATCAGTTCATCCGTGTGCAGGCTGCCCTTCATCAGCGCCTCGACTTCGCCCTTGCCCGCCAGTTCGGCGCCGCGCGCGGCGGCCGCATGGCTATGCTCGACGTCCTCGATGGCGATGCCGGCCAGGCTCAGGCCAGCTTCCAGCGCCACCGCTTCCAGACGCGCGCGCGGCGCCACCAGCACGGGCGTGATCAGGCCGGCCGCATGCGCGTCGAGCGCGCCCGACAGGCTCAGTTCATCGCAGGGGTGGATCACGGCGACCCGGATCGGCCCCAGCGTGCGCGCATGCTCGAGCAGGCGCCGCGTGCCGTCGCCGTTATGCAGGCGCACTTCGGGCAGGGTGGCGCGCGTCCGTTCGATCTGCTCGGCCGGCGCGATCACCTGCGCCTCGCCGTCAAGCACCACGGCGCCATGCTGGTTGACGCAGCGGCAGGCCAGGGTCACGTGGCGGTTGCGCGGTTCAAGCGCCGTGACGGTGACGCTGATGGCCAAGGTATCGCCCACGCGCACCGGTTGCAAAAAGCGCAGGGTCTGCCCCGTGTAGACGGTGCCGGCGCCGGGCAGGCGCGTGCCCAGCACGGCGGAAATGAGGGCCGCGCCCCACATGCCGTGGGCGATCACGCCCTGGTAGCGGGTGGCGGCGGCAAATTCCGTATCGAGGTGCTGCGGGTTGTCATCGCCCGACATCACCGCGAACAGGGCGATATCGTCCATGCTCAGGGTGCGCGTGATGCTGGCAGTGTCGCCGATGGCGATCTGGTCGAAGGTGCGGTTACGCACGATATTCAGATCATCGTCTTGGGTAGTAGTCATCGTGGTCTTCTAGGCAGAGGTAATGTGTTTGGCCGGTTTGGCTTTGGGTCCGGCATGGGATGCGCGCGCGTCCGGCGGCAGCGCCTTCGCTTGCGCCTTGACCGCGCGGTCGAAGACGCCCAGCATCTGCTGCAGGCTCGCTTCCTCGTCCGGCGTCGGTGCCTCCGGCACTTGCAGCACTTGCTGCAGCCATTCGGCCAGTGCGCCGATGTCGTCCGGATCGGCGCGCGACAGCAAGACCGGCAAGGCGGCGATGGCCGCATCGAAATCATGCAGCATCAGGCGCGCCTGCTGGCGCACGATGCCGCGGAACTCCTCCATGCTGACCTCCTGACGGTATTGCGGCTTGATCAATTTGAGGGCCAGGTTGACCCTGCGCTCGTCGGCGATCATGCGGAAGCGGTAGATGTAGAACAGCGCCCGCACGGCCGCTTCCACCAGGCCACCGCGCTGCATGTCCTCGTCCATCTTGCGCGTTTCGCAGCGCACGTATTCGCAGTGCTCGGGCGAAATGCCGGGATGGGGGCGCGGCGGCGCGGCATCGCCGATGGCCTGTCCCGTCAGCGCCTGCACCAGGGGCGAGCCGTACACCAGGTCGAATGTGGTTTCCTGCAGCATGTCGCGCCAGTCGCGCCAGCCGTTCAAACCGGCCGTGATGGCGCCGGAGACGGCTTCCTGCATGGCCAGCAGCGGATTGTCGGGCGATACCGGCTGGCGATGGGCGCGCACTTTTTCCGCCTCCTTGGCCACCAGCCTGGCCAGCGGATTGTGGTCGGTCCAGCGCTCGTACGACACGCGCAGCGGATGCGCAAGCTGCAGGAAGCGCGCCGACTGCGGCGTGACCATGGCGCGCACCAACGGCTGCGCGAACGTGCGGTACAAGGCCAGGTTCACCTCGGATACGCGCGCGGCGGCGGCGAACTTGCGGTCGTTTTCCACGCTGGGCTGCACGATGGCGCGCACGTCCTCGATGCCGCGGTGTTCGACCTGCAGCACATAGTCGCCGCTGGCCAGGTCGGCGTTCGGCGTGTCGGGCGTCTTGTCGACGATCCTCGCTTCATAGATACCGGCCGGCAGCAGGTTGATCAGGTCGATATTGCTGGCGAATTTCTGGTGTTCCTTGTGCCCCACCTTGGCCGAGACGAAGATGCCCAGGTGGCCGATGCTGTCATGCACGGCGTAGACGATGGTCTGGTCGTGCATCAGCACGTCGTTATCGTCGCGGTACAGGTCCGTGATCCAGCCCAGCGCCTGCGGCGGCGGCGTGATGTTGTCGCCATTCGAGCAGAACACGACGATGGGCGAACGGATATTGCGCAAGTCCAGGCGCACGCCGTCGGAGGTGATCAGTTCCGCCGTGGCCAGGCGGTTGCCGATGAACAGATTGTCGACGATGTACTGCATCTCGACATCGTTGAGGAAGACGTGGCCGCCCCAGTATTTTTCAAATTCCAGGTAGCGCGGCGCTTCCGTGTCGATGTTCGCGTACAGGTTGTACTGCTTGCTCCACAGGGTATTGGCCGGGTTGAGCTTTTCGAAATTCTGCACCAGGCTGGCGCCGTCGAAACGGCCGTTGCCCAGGTCACCGGCCAGCGCCGTGGCCCAGCTGCCGCCCATCAGGCCGCCCGCGTAGCGCATGGGGTTGCGGCCATGCCAGCCGGCCCAGTAGGACACGGGCGCGCCGGCCACGATGATGGGGCCGAACAGCTCCGGGCGCATGGCCGCCGTCATGAGGATTTGCCAGCCCGCCTGGCAATTGCCGATGACGACGGGCTTGCCCTCGCTGAGCGGATGCAGGGCGATGACTTGCTCCAGGAAGGCCGCCTCGGCGTGCATCACGTCTTCCACCGTCTGTCCCGGCACGGGATCGGGCAGGAAGCCGATGAAGTAGCACGGGTGGCCGGCGCGCAGGGCCACGCCGATCTCGCTCTCGGCCTTGAAGCCGCCGATGCCGGGACCGTGGCCGGCGCGCGGATCGACCACGACGAATGGCCGCTTCGATGGATCGGGTTCGGGCGCATCGGGCGTCAAAATGCGCGCCAGGCCATAGTTGACGGGGCGCGCCAGCTCCAGGCCGGACATCACCAGTTCGGCGGGGAAGTCCAGCACGTTCGGCACTTCCTCGGCCAGGTGCTCCTGGTACTGGTTGCCGCGCCGGCGCATCACGTCCGCGTACAGCACGATGCGCTGCCACGAGTCGCGCGCATAATCGCCCAGCATGCCCAGCGACGGCACGCCGCCGGTGGTGAAAAATGGTGCAGCTTCGGTTGTCATGGCTATCCTTTTCATGCAAAAAACGCCGGACCATTCCGGCGCGGGGACTACGCCATCTGGCTGATGGTCTTGCGAAAGCGCGCCAGCGCGAAGGTAAACAGGGCCGTGCCGATGGCCAGCAAGGCCAGGAACGGTTTCCACACCACGTCGATGCCGGCGCCCCGGTACAGAATCGCCTGGCTCAATTCGACGAAATGCGTGGTCGGGGCGATCAGCATGATGTTCTGCACCAGCTCGGGCATGCTCTCGCGCGGCGTGCTGCCGCCCGACAGCATCTGCAGCGGCAGCAGCACGAGGATCAGGAGCATGCCGAACTGCGGCATGCTGCGCGCCACGGTGGCGAGAAAAATGCCCATCGAGGTGGTGGCGAACAGGTGCAGGGCCGCGCCGCACAGGAACAGCGCGATCGAGCCTTCGATGGGCACGTGCAGCATGCCGCGCACCACCAGGTTCAGCGACAGGGCGGCGGCCAGCAGCACCACCAGGCCCATCGACCAGACCTTGCCCAGCATGATCTCGGCCGGCGTCACGGGCATCACCAGCAAATGCTCGATGGTGCCGTGTTCGCGTTCGCGGATCAGGGCCGCGCCCGTCAGGATGATCGACAGCATCGTCACCTGGTTGATGAGCTCCATCAGCGAGCCAAACCACGCCTGGCTCAGCGAGGGATTGAAGCGCGCGCGCATCACCAGTTCCACGGGCGAGACGGTCGTGCCCCGGTAGCGTTTGGCGAATTCGGAGATTTCACCGGCGACGATCTGCTGGATGTAGCCGCTGCCGCTGAAGGCCTGGCTCATGCGCGTGGCGTCGACGTTCAGCTGCAATTCCGCCTGGCGCCCGCCCAGCACGTCGGCCTGCAGCTTGGGCGGAATCGTCAGCACGAAGGTGTACCGGCCCGCATCGAGGCCCGCATCGACCTGACTCTGGTTGATCATGGCCGGCGGCGTGAACTGGGGCGGGAAGAAGGCCGAGGCGATGCGCCCGGACAGCGGCGAGCCATCCTCGTCGACGATGGCGATCGACGCCATGTGCAAGGTTTCCGGCTTGGCCGTGGCGGCCACGTAGATGGCCAAAGTGAATGTGTAGAGAATCAGGATCAGCATCATCGGATCGCGGATCAGGCTCCAGATTTCCTTCACGCCCAGGCGGTAGATGTTTTCAAGGTGGCGCATATCAGCTCTCCTGTTTCTTCAGCAGCGCCACCGTCACGCCGAGGATCACGGGAATGGCGACGAGCAGGGGCCAGAACGAGGCGTGCAGGTCGCCGAAGCCCAGCGCCTTGTTGAACACGCCGCGGCTGATATTGAGCATGTGCGTGGCCGGGTACATCAGGCCGATGGCCTTGCCCACGCCTTCCATCGACGAGACGGGATTGAGCAGGCCGGAAAACTGGATGGCCGGGATCATGGTGCCGATCATGGTCACGAACAGGGCGGCGATCTGGCTGCGCGTAAACGTCGAGGCGAACAGGCCGATGCCCGTGGCACAGATATTGAAGATGAAGGTGGCGCCGATCAGGGTCGGCAGGCTGCCCTTGATCGGCACGCCGAAGGCGGTGACTGCCAGCAGGGCCATGAGGACGAAGTTGAACATGGCCAGCACGACGTACGGAACCTGCTTGCCGAGCAAGAATTCCAGGCGCGTGACGGGCGTCACGTACAGGTTGATGATGGAACCGAGTTCCTTTTCGCGCACCACCGACAGCGCCGCCAGCATGGCCGGCAGCATCAGCAGCAGCAAGGGAATCACGGCCGGCACCATGGCGGGCAGGCTTTTCACGTCCGGGTTGTAGCGGTAGCGCGTCTGGATGGCGACGGGATTGCTCATCGTGATGCCGTAGCGGTGCAGGGCCTGGTCGGCCAGCCACAGCTGATGCATGCCCTGCACGTAGCCCTGCACGGTTTCGGCGCGCATCGGCATGGCGCCGTCGATCCACGCGCCCACCTGCGCCGGCGCGCCGCGCTGCACGTCGCGCGCAAAGCCGGGCGGAATCTCGATGGCCAGAGACAGTTCGCCGCTGCGCATGCGCTTGTCGATATCGGCATAGTCGCGCAGCGGCGGGCGCTCGACGAAATAGCGCGAGCCGGCCAGGTTGTTCGTGTAATTCTGGCTCAGAGTGGTCTGGTCGTGGTCGAGCACCGCATAGCTCAAGTCTTCGACGTCCAGGCTGATGCCGAAGCCGATGACGAACAGCAGCAGCACGGAGCCGCCCAGCGCCAGGGTCAGGCGCACGGGGTCGCGGCGCAATTCCAGGGTTTCGCGCCACATGTAGCTGAGCATGCGGCCCAGGCTGAAACGGCTGCGCCGGTGCGGCGGCGCTGGTGCTTGCACTGCCGCGTCCTGCGCGGGTGCCGGCGTCTCCTGCACTGCCGCCGGCGCCGTGCCGCCGCCCGCCTCTTCCAGGTAGGCGATGAAGGCCGCTTCCAGCGATGGCGCGCCCTTCTTGCGCACCAGTTCGGCCGGCGCATCGCTGACCAGCACTTTACCCGCATGCATCAGCGAGATGCGGTCGCAGCGCTCGGCCTCGTTCATGAAGTGGGTGGAAATGAAGATGGTGACGCGGTCGCGCCGCGCCAGCTCGATCATCAGGCGCCAGAAATTGTCGCGCGCGATGGGGTCGACGCCGGACGTCGGCTCGTCGAGGATCAGCATTTCCGGCTTGTGCACCATGGCCACGGCCAGCGAGAGGCGCTGGCGTATGCCCAGCGGCAGGCTGTCGGGCAGGTCGTCCATCACGGCGCGCAAGTCGAAGCGCTGCGCCATTTCGTCGATCCTCGCCGGGATCTCGCCCTCCGGCACGTGAAACAGGCGCGCGTGCAGCACCAGGTTCTGGCGTACCGTCAGTTCGCTGTACAGGGAAAACGCCTGCGACATGTAGCCGACCCTGCGGCGCGTGTCGATGTCGTTGGAATCGACTTCCTTGCCGAACAGCCAGGCCTTGCCTTCCGTGGCCGGCAGCAAGCCCGTGAGCATCTTCATGGTGGTCGACTTGCCGCAGCCGTTCGAGCCGAGAAAGCCGAAGATCTCGCCGCGGCCGATGCGGAAATTCACATGATCGACGGCGGTAAAATCGCCGAAGCGCATGGTCAGGTCTTTGGCCTCGATGGCGACGTCCTGCGCGCTGGCGGCGTCCAGCGGGGTGATCAGGACAGGCTGGTGGCCGGCGCGCTTGGCTTCGGGCAGCAGCTTGATGAAGGCCGCTTCCAGATTGCCGCTATCGGTGCGCGCCAGCAGTTCGGCCGGCGTGCCCGTATCGAGCACCTTGCCGTCATCCATGGCCACTAACCAATCGAAGCGCTGCGCCTCGTCCATGTAGGCGGTGGCCACCATCACGCTCATTTGCGGACGCTGCACGCGGATGCCGGCGATCAGGTCCCAGAACTGGGCGCGCGCCAGCGGATCGACGCCGGTGGTCGGCTCATCGAGAATGAGCAGGTCGGGATCGTGGATCAGCGCGCAGCACAGGCCCAGCTTCTGCTTCATGCCGCCCGACAGCTTGCCCGCCGGGCGCGCGAGGAACGGTTGCAAACCCGTGCTGCGGGTCAGCTGGTCGATGCGGCGGCGGCGCTCGGCCGCGTCGTGGCCGAACAGGCGCGCGAAAAACTGCAGGTTTTCCTCGACAGATAAAGTCGGATACAGATTCTTGCCCAGGCCTTGCGGCATGTAGGCGATGCGCGGGCAGACGTCGTCGCGGTGGCGCGCATCGCGCATGTCGCCGCCCAGCGCCATCACGCTGCCCTGCTGCACGGCGCGTGCGCCGGCCACCAGCGACAGCAGGCTCGATTTGCCCACGCCATCGGGGCCGATCAGCCCCACCATGCGGCCGGCCGGCACGTCGAGGTCGATGCCGTCGAGCGCCACCGTCTTGCCGTAATGCTGGCTGACGCCCTTGATGCTGACGACAAAGGAAGTCACGTCCATGGTCACTGCGGAACCTTCGCCGTCAGTTCAGCGGGCCATGGCTGCTTCGCATCGAGGCGCACCCAGGCCACACCCGGCAAACCCACTTTGACCAGGGCCAGGTGCTTTTGCAGCAGCTCGCGGCTGATCTGCGCCTTCACGCGGAACATCAGCTTCTGGCGCTCGCTGGCCGTTTCCACCGTCTTCGGCGTGAACTGCGCGCTGGCGGCGACAAACGAAATCGTCGCGGGAATCACGTAATTGGGCGCCGCGTCGAGGATGAGGCGCACCTCGCCGCCCATCGCCACCTTGCCTGCCGCCGTCTCGGGCAGGAAGAAGGTCATGTAGACGTCCGACAGGTCGACCAGGTTGAGCACCTTGCCGCCGCCGGCCAGCACTTCGCCTTGCTGCGCCACCAGGTATTGCACGCGGCCGTCGCGCGGCGCCGTCAGCTGGCCATCGGCCAGGTCGGAATCGATGCGCGCCGTGGTCGCCTCGGCGGCGACGACGGCGGAACGCGAACCGACCACCTGCGCTTTTGCCGCATCGATGGCCGCCTGCGCCGCCGTCACCTGCGCCTTGGCCGCATTCAGGGCGGCGGCGACGCTGCGCACGCGGGCACGGTCGTCGTCGAGTTCCTGCACCGAGGAAGCGCCTTCCTTCGACAAGGTTTCGGAACGGGCCAGGCGGCGCTTGGCCGCATCGAGTTCGCTTTCGCGCTGCGCCACCATGGCCAGCGCGGCCGCCTTGTCGCTTTCGCGCACGGCCACTTGCGCCTGCGCGCCGACCACGGCGTCGGAGGCCTGCTGCTGGCGCGCGCGCGCCTCATCGCGCTGGGCCGTCAGCGAGTCGACCTGCATGGTGGCCAGCGGCTGGCCCGCCTTGACGAAGTCGCCCTCACGCACGAGGATCTCCTTGACCCGGCCGGCCAGCTTGGTGGCGACGTCGACTTCCGTCGCTTCGATGCGGCCATTGCCGCTGACAAAACCTTCGCCAGGGCCCGTGGGGAGCATTTTTTGCCAGGCCACGTAGCCCAGCACGAGAACGGCCACGACGAGCGCCGCGGGGATGAGTTTTTTCTTCAGTTGTGGAGTCATGGTATCGGGGCGATCAAATTAGTGGGTGGAAGCGGCGGCAGAGGCGGCGGGCGCGCCGCCGCCCAGGGCCGCATACAGGCTGACCTGGCTCGCGAGCAGCGCGCGGCGCGTCTGCACCAGCTGCTGCTCGACCGTCAGCAGGTCGCGCTGCGCATCGAGCACTTCCAGATAGGGCGCGGCGCCATTGTCGTAGCGCAGCTTGGCCAGGCGCGCGCGTTCGCTCTGCGCGGCCAGCGTGGTCTTGCCGATATCGACCTGCAGCGCCAGCCAGCGCCGGTTCGACAGCGCGTCGGCCACTTCGCGGAAAGCGCCCTGCACGCTCTTTTCATAATTGGCCACGGCCACGTCGCGGCGCACCTCGGCCAGGTCCATATTGGCGCGGATGCGGCCCGCGTCAAAGATCGGCAGCACCAGGCGCGGCGCGAAATTCCAGGCCCCGCTGCCCGAGTCGAACAAGCCGCTCAACTCCGCGCTGGCCGTGCCATAACCCGCCGTCAGCGAAATGGTGGGGAAGAAGGCGGCGCGCGCGGCGCCGATATTGGCTTGCGCGGCGCGCAGCTGGTGCTCGGCGGCGATCAGGTCGGGACGCTGCGTGAGCAAGGCCGAAGGCAGGCCCGCATGCAGCGGCTGCAGCACGCTGGCGTCGTCGAAGCGGCGCGTGTCTGGCGTCAGGTCGACGGGGCCGCCCACCAGCTGGGCCAGCGCATGCGCCTGTACGGCGCGCGCCTGCTCCAGCTGCGCCGACAGCGACAGGGCCTGGCTGAGCAGGGTTTCCACCTGCGTCAGGTCCAGCTTGGAAATCGACCCCACCTCGAAGCGGCGCGTGAAGATGCGCAGCGATTCGGCGCGGCTGTCGACCGTGGCGCGCGCCAGTTCCACCCGCTCGTCGAGTTCGCGCAAGCCCAGGTAGCCATTGGCCACCTGCGCCACCAGGGCCACGCCGACGGCGCGGCGCGCCTCGTCGCTGGCCAGCAGGGTTTGCAGCGCGCTGTCCTTCAGGCTGCGCACCCTGCCCCAGAAATCGAGTTCCCAGGCGCTCACGTTCAAGCCCGCCTGGTACTGCGCGCTCGTCATGGGGCGGCCCGTCACGCTCAGGTCACCCGGCACGCGCGCGCGGCTGCCGGAGGCGCCCAGCGCGATGGTGGGAAACTGCTCCGCGCGCTGGATGCCATACGCGGCGCGCGCCTCTTCCACGCGCAGCGCGGCGATGCGGATGTCGCGGTTGCCGGCCAGCGCCTGCGCAATCAGCGCCTGCAGGCGCGGGTCGGCAAAGTAGGCTTGCCAGGCGACGTCGGGCGCCTGCACGCCGGCCGGATCGGTTTCCGGATACTGCGCCGCCACGGGCAACGGCGGCGGCGCATACGGGGGCGCCAGCGAGGCGCAACCGGCCAGCAGCAGGCTGGCGGCGAAGGCCGCCATCCTGGCGCGGTAGGGCAAAGCAGAAACAGCCATGGTCATCTTCTTCCAGTCAATTCAGAATGTTGTAGCCGCCATCGACGTACAGGGTGCCGCCCGTGATGGCGCGCGCGCCGTCGCCGGCGAGGAAGGCGCACAGCGCGCCCACGTCCTCGATGGTGGCCAGGCGGCGCATGGGCGAGCGTTCGATGGCGTCGGCCATCAGGCGGTCGAAATGGGCGATGCCGGAAGCGGCCCGCGTCTCCAGTGGACCCGGCGAGATGGCGTTGACGCGGATGCCTTGCGGCCCCAGTTCGGCGGCCAGGTAGCGCACCGACGCTTCCAGCGCCGCCTTCACGGGGCCCATCAGGCCGTAGTCGGCGATGACTTCCTCGGCGCCCAGATAACTCATGGTCATCAAGCTGCCGCCGTCCCGCATCAGGGGTTCGGCCAGCTTCGCCATGCGCATGAAGGAGTGGCAGGAGATATCCATCGCCTGCGCAAAACCGTCGGCCGAACTGTCCGTCACGCGGCCATGCAAGTCGTGTTTCGGCGCGTACGCGATGGAATGGACGACGAAATCGATGGCGCCCCACTGCCGTTCGATCTGCGCGAACAGCGCTTCGAGCTGGCCCGGCACGGCCACGTCGAGCGGCGCCATGATGGCCGCCTGCACTTGCTGCGCCAGCGGCTCCACGTGCGCTCTGGCCTTGTCATTGAGCCAGGTCACGGCCAGTTCGGCGCCGGCTGCGTGCAGCGCGCTGGCGCAGCCCCACGCGATGCTTTGCGCATTGGCGATGCCTACCACCAGGCCCCGCTTGCCCTGCAAGGGCAAGTGCGGGCGCAAGTCGGCCGTCATGCCTGGACTGGACGCAGGGCGGGCCACGGCGTGGCCGCCTGCACGCAGCGCACCGCGCCGGCGCGGACGGCGGCCGCGCTCATGGCCAGGGTCACGCCGCCGGCGCGCGCATACGGCAAGGCAATCGGTGTGCGGGGATGGAGGGTACTGCACGCGTCAGGCGCGGGGGTCTGCATCTTCATGGATCGGCTTCCGTCACTGAAATTCGAGGCCGGCACCAGTGCATTCTCGGGGAACTGGTACAGGGCAAAAATTACTCTACAGCATTTAGATACGTGATTCGCGATGAGTCCGGTCCGCATGCTTATCGTTTTGAGCTAGGTCAACTATAAGTGCGATTGCGGCAATGCAACATTGATATAAATCAAATTCTACATCAATATTATTTAAATGAACTAATTGACAAGCAATCGAATCGCGGTGCTTATTTGATAATATCACCGGGCTGGCGCACAAAAAAGCGGCCGTGTAAAAGTGAGGGGAGATTGCCTGAAAAACAATCGGCGTGGCGCCGTGGCGCGCGGCACAAGGCGGGGCACGGTAAAACGGTGGGCCATGCTATTGCGATGCAACATGGCCCGCCATGCTTACTCCAACGACATGTACGGCATTATGTTCCCGGCGCCGGGGCGGGACGCGAATACAGGTCGATGATGGTGCTGATGCCATCCTGGCATACGGAACAGAACGTCTCGCTGCGGTCGAACATGATGCACTGCATCTCGGGCCGGTAGTAGCCGGACGACTCATAGTTCGCGCCTTCGAAGGCGCCCACCGCATGGCGCTGCGGCGCCTTCGAGAACAGCTGCTGCGTGTATGCCAGGTCGGCCTTGAACAAATCGCTCATCTCGCTTTCCGGGCGGTTGGCCGCGCGCAGGGCGGCGCGCTGCTTCTGGTATTCGCGCGCATGGCTGTCGTACGCTTGCTTCGGCCAGGGCGTCGGCAGCGGCGTACTCGTCTTGACGTGACTCTTCCATTTCAGTTTGGACGGATCGCGCAGCGCCGTGGCGTTCGGCTCCCACGGCTCCTGGCGTTCGCCGTTCGACTGGTAGGCCACGGGCGAGGTGTAGTACTCGTCGGCCAGGCCGGCGAAATGGTGGCCGAATTCATGCACGAACAGGTAATTGGCCCAGTCGTTGTTCGCCGCCGCCGTGCTGAACTGGCCAAAGATGCCGCCGCCGCCGTAGGTATCGTTATTGACGAGGATTTCGATGAACTCATACGGCGCGTATTGCGCCAGGTCGCGCAGTGCGCGGTTGTCCGTCGTCAGCACATAGCGCTCGCTGCCGAAGATGTCGTAGCGCGTGCCCAAGGGCGAAGCGTGATGCACGCCCGTCGATGGGCGCGACACGCCCGATTCCTGCGTCGGCGCGGCCATGGCCCACACGTTGAAGTCCTTGGCCCGCTCGCGAAATGGCGACACCGTAAACAGGTGCTCGGCCAATTTCCGCGCCGTCGCTTCGAACTTGCCCATTTCGGCCGCCGTGTAGCCATCGCCCATGATCAGGAGGTCGACCTTCCCGGACGAGGGGCCTTCGACACGGATCGGGATCGGCTTGACGGGCGCCGGCGGCTGCTTGCGGATCACGTCCTGCGCGGCAGGGTCGACATCGGTGCTCCACACGATGGAAAACAAGCCGCGCTCGTCGCGCTTGAGGATGCGTATTCGCACGGGGTGCTCGGGCTGCGGGAAGCGCACGGACTCCTGGAAGGCGCGCGTGGTGGTCTTCGCTTCGTCGGTGCTGGCCCACTCGCCGAAGATGGTGGAAAAGCCGCGCGAGTACAGCACCTTGCCCGACTTGATGTCGACCACTTCTAGCAGATTGTTGCCACGGTTGCTGTCATCGATGGGGCGCGCCGGGTTACCCGGCCAAGGCAGCGGCTCGACCAGCACGCGCTCGACCGCATAATGTTCGCCCAGCGCATTGCCGCTGTGCTGGTAATCGAGGCGCATGGTGGCCGGCAGCGGGGCATTATCGGCCTGCGCAGCGGGAACGGTGCCGGCGGCCAGCGCCAGCGCGCAAAGGAAGGATCGAATCGGAGTCTGTTGCATCTCATTCCTGACACGGTAGAAAAACGGGTAAAAGAAACGGTTTTCCGAACAAACAGCGGCGCCAGCGGCGGGCATGGAAAAATCCGGTGCGGCACATTGTAGCGACAGGAATGAGGCCTGCAAAGCGCCCAGCTTGACCAGGCAAGGCGATCGGTTTATATTAGATTGACTAGTCGATTAATTAAAAGGACAGCAAACCGCCATGCGCACCATCGATCCCGGAAAACACGCGGCCCGCCGCGACGCCATTCTCGCCGCCGCGCGCAGCTGCTTCGCGCGCAAGGGCTTTCACCAGACCAGCACCGCCGCCATCTGCGCGCAAGCGGGCATGAGTCCCGGCAACCTGTTTCACTACTTCCCCTCCAAGCAAGCCATCATCGCCGCCATCGTCGACCAGGAAGGCAGCGAGACGGCCGCCTATTTCGCCGGCGTGCAAGGCAGCGCCGATGCGTACGGCGCCCTGCTCGACTTCATGGACCTGGTGCTGGCGCTGGCGGCCGACGCGAACTTTGCGGGACTGGCGCTGGACATTGCCGCCGAGGCGATGCGCGACACGGACATCGCGGCCAGGGTGGCGCGCAACGACGCCGGCCTGCGCCGAGGCCTGCAAACCTTGCTGGCAGAGGCGGCGGCGGCGGGCCAGATCGACGCCGCGCTGGACGCCGCGCAAACGGCCGGCTGGATCGCCGCGCTGATCGACGGCATCTTCAACCGGGTCGCCGTCGATCCCGATTACGCGCCGCTGGCGCAGCGCGCCGGTTTGCACCTGTTGCTAGCGCGCTTCCTGCGCCCGGCCCTGGCATGAGCGCCGCCATGACAACCCGGCCCACGCGCATCGCCGACGTCGACGCCCTGCGCGGCTGCGCGCTGTTCGGCATTTTGGTCGTCAATATCGGCGCCTTCGCCACGCCCTGGTTCGGCCTGGGCTTGACCGATCCCGCCTTTCACGGCGGCGTGGACCGCGCCACGCACTTTCTCGTCGCCCTGCTGTTCGAAACCAAGTTCTACCTGCTGTTTTCCTTCCTTTTCGGCTACAGCTTCACCTTGCAGATGCAGGCGGCCGCGCGCGCCGATGCGCCATTCGTGCCGCGCATGCTGCGCCGGCAGGCTGGCCTGTGGCTGATCGGCGCCCTGCATGCGGTGTTCCTGTTTCATGGCGACATACTCACCACCTACGCCGTGCTGGGCATCGTGCTGCTGGCGCTGCACCGCTGCGGCGAGCGGCCCGCCCTGACCCTGGCCTGTCTCCTCGTCGTCGCCTGCGTGGCATTCTGGACCGGCATGGCATGGCTGCAAAGCCTGCAGCCGGCGGGCGACGCGGCGGACAACGCCGTGGCGATGGCGCAAAAGGCGGCAAGCGCGCTGGCCGCCTACCGCGCAACGCCGGCCGCCGTGATTACCCAGCACCTGCGTGAACTGAGCGAGATCTGGATCGTCCTGCTGCTGGTGCAGGCGCCGTGCGCGCTGGCCATGTTCCTGTGCGGCCTGGCCGCCGGCAAGCGCGAAATGCTGCTGCACGCGGCCGACTATCTGCCGCTGCGCCGCCGCCTGCTGTGGGCCGGCGCGCTGGCAGGCCTGCCCGGCGCCGCCGTCTATGCCTGGACCTCGGTGTATGGGGAGAGCCAGGCATGGCAAGTGGCGGGACTGGCCGCGGGCCTGGCAAGCGCGCCGCTGCTGGCGGGCGCCTACCTGGCGCTGGCGCTGGCCCTGTTCGAACGCCTGCGCGACGGCATGCTGTTTGCGCTGCTGGCCGACACGGGCCGCATGGCCCTGTCGAACTACCTGCTGCAGTCGGCCGTCTGCGCCTGGCTGTTCCTCGCGTATGGCGCGCGCTTGATGGGCAGCGTCTCGCCGCCGGGTGCACTGGCGCTGGCCGTCATCATCTTCAGCCTGCAGCTGCCGTTGAGCCGCTGGTGGCTGCGCGGCCATGCGTATGGCCCCGTCGAGTGGCTGCTGCGGGCCCTGACGATCGCCGCGTGGCCGCGCTGGCGGCGCACCGGCGCAAGCTACTTGTAGCGGTACAGCGGCTGGCGCAGCTGGATCGGGCGGATGTCGAGGCGCAGCTTAAGCACCGAATACGCTTCCGCCTCGGTCGAGCTGTAGCCGACGCTGTTGACCGTTTTACTGAAGCGGAACTCGAAGCCCAGGTCCGGGTACGGGTCGCGCGGGTTGCCGAAGGCGATGCCGATGGCTTCCTGCTGCGCGTTGTCGATCAGGTTGCCCATCAGGTCGAGCACGGCGTTGTTGCCGAGGATATCGTTGGTAAACACGGGTTCGCGCATGTCGGGCTGGTTCGGATCGAGCTTGTTGTCGGCCTTGTCCGGCGAGGGCGTAAACACGCGCGTGACGAGATTGAATTTGTCGCCCCGGTCCAGATAGCTGATGGCCGCATTACTGATATTGAAATTTTTCACGCCGCGGTCGCTGATGGCGCCCGACAGGTCGATCAGCAGGGCGCCGCTGTAGCCGATCACTTCCACGTCGCGCATGGCGTCGACCACCATGGCGCTGTTTTCATCGATGCCCAGTCCCAGGTGATAGCCTTTTTTCAGCATCACGGGAATCATGCGCGCAAAACGCCCGCGCACCAGCAGATGCTGGTCGACGAAGACGTCGCTGCCGATGAAGCCCAGTCCGGGCGCGATCTCGCGGCCATCCGTGACGCCCATCTTGAGCATGTCGAGCACGGGTTTGGCGTCGTAGAACATGGTCGTGCTCATGATGGCGGCGCCGGCGCTGGAACCTGCGATCACGCCGCCGTTGCGGTAGACCGACCAGATGGCTTCCAGTGCGGCCGTGCGGCTGCCGTCCGGGCGCAGCAAGGCTTGCGTGATGCGCCCCTGGTCGCCGCCGGCAAAATAGATGCCGGTGGCCGACTTGATCTGCGTGACGATGGCCGGATCTTCGGCCGCCTTGCGGTAATCGCGATTGGCCAGCTTGACGGCCAGCGGCACGAAAAAGGCGTCCGCGCCATATTGATTGAGCTTCTTGATGATGCTTTCACCCGATTTTTCCGGGTTCATCGCGGCCGAGGCCAGCACGGCGATACGCGCGCCTGGACCGCCCGACAACTTGACGATGCGCTGCCAGACTTCGGCATTGTCAGCGCGCAGGCCGCCGCCGATGATGACGAGCGTGCCCTGCGGCGCGCTGCCGATGGCGCTGCCGCCGGGCGCCGCCACGGCATGGAAGCTGCACAATGCCAGCACGAACAGCAGCGCGGCGCAAAGAGTGTGATACCGGCTTGAGAATGATTTCATGATGCCTTTCAAATACAAGGAAAGGGGCGCGCACTTGGTGATCCCGGCGCGCGCCCTTGCTGCCAAAACTGCTGCCTGCAACCCAACTGCATCGAACCACGATATTACTTGCAGCATATGACAGCGTTATTGCGGTATCTCCACGCTTCTATGTAAAAATGCTTACTTGAAGCTGTAATTGGCGCTGGCGTAGAAGCGCCGGCCGCGCGGGTCCGCGTAGGTCGGGTCATAGCCGGAGAGGAAATAGTAGGCCTGGTTCGAGTATGGCGGACTGGTATTGAACAGATTCTGTATGCCCGCGCGCAGCTTGAACTGCTGGCTGACCGCATACGCGCCCGACATGTCCCACAGCGTGTACGCCTTCACGCGGTTCGGCTTGACCACGCTGCCGTCGTCGGTATTGATGGCCGAGTTCTGGTCATCGTAGCCGCTCGAATACGTGTTCGACAGGCTGGCCGAATACGGGCCATTGTCCCAGTCGAGGGTGATCGTATGGCGCCAGCGCTGCACCACGCCGTCCGTAACGAACTTGTTCAGATTGCTGATGAAGACATCGCCGGGGCTGGTCTGGATCTTCGAATCGAGCACATACGTGCCGCTCAGATGTCCGCCAAAGCGCCCCCACGCCGTTTTCACGCCATGCAGGTCGGCCGTGATATCGATGCCCGCAGCTTTTTGCGCACCGCGGTTTTCCTTGCGCAGCTCGATGTAGCGGATTCCATTGTCTTCGTCTCGGTGCACCAGGTTGCCGTACTTGGACAGGTTGGACAGAATGATGTCATCGCCGATCTCGCTGATCAAATCCGTGCGCCTGATGTTCCAGTAGTCGGCACTGAAGGTCCAGTGCCGGCTCGGTTCGAGCACCACGCCGGCCGTGAACTGGCGGCTGCGTTCGGGTTTCAGCTTGTCGTTGCTGTAGCGGCGCGTACGCCAGTTGTCGGCGCAGACGGAGTAGTCGTTGTTCTCGGCTTCACAGTACACGGGATCAGGCAGGGTCGCCGTCTGGCTATAGACAGTGGGCCGATGCAGGTCCGACATCGACGGCGCGCGGAAGCCCTTGCCGGCCGAGGCGCGCAGCAGCACCTGCTTGCTGGGCATGTAGGTCAGGCCGATCTTCGGACTGAGGGCGCCGCCCACTTGCTGGTAATGGTCATAGCGGCCGGACAGCTGCGCCTGCCATTGCTTGCTAAACGGCAATAGCAGTTCACTATAGATGGCCTGCACGTTGCGGCTGTCGCTGGTGGCCACGCCGCCTTCGGGCGCGTCATCGTTGGTGATGTTACCGCTCATTAGCAATGCGGATGGCCGGAAATCCGTGCGCTCGCGCCGCACTTCGCCGCCCACCGCCAGCGCCATGTCACCGCCACCCATGGACATCAAGGCGCGCGACACCTTGATGTCGAGCGAGTCCATGACACCGCGCGCATGCCGCACTTCGTCGTTGACCTGGATGCTCTCGAGCAGCGCCTTGCCCGCCGCGCTGGACGGGCCGAACGGATTGATGGTGCCATCCGTGATGCCCTTTTGTAGCTGGTCGGCCAGGAGGTAGCCGTGCGTGTCCTTGTCCCTGACCACATTGACGCTGTGATTCAAGCCCACGTCGTAATCCCAGCCGCCCACGGTGCCGGTGGCGCCCACCACGTAACGCTGACTTTCGCTGGTCAATTCGCTGGTGCGCATGCCCGCTTCGTTCAGACGGATGCGCAGGGCCAGCGTGCCGGTCAAGCCGGCAGCGTTCAGCTGCGGCACCATGCTGGCGTCGATTTCGCCATCCGGCCGCGCCGTCGATCCCACGTAATAGCTGCGCGAACGGCTCAACGCCACCTCCGCATACAATTGGTGATCGTTGTTCAACTTGAGGACGCCGCGCGTGAGCAGGTTCTGCTTGTCCGTTTTCGGATACAGCTCGGTGTCGCCCATGTAGTTATAGGTACACGCATCGACGCCGCCCGTGCCAGCCGGCAGGTACACATTGGCCGGTCCGCTGCAGCCTGGAATCGACAGATTAATCAGGCGATTCGTGATCGGCTGGCCATTGAGCAGGAAGCCCTGTTCCTGCAGGTAGTCGCGCTGGTCGCTGGAGAGGCGGATATTCGCCGGACTGGTGTAACTGGACAGCAAATGGCCGAGGCGTTCCGCCACATGCAGGTTCGGAACGAACTTGCGCTGCGAAGTGCTCAGGCGGTCGGTTTTTTGCAGGTCGACCACGGCAAAGATATTGTAGCCATCCGTGGCCAGGTCGCCCGTGCCGGCCGTGATGCTGGCCGTGCGCTTGCCGGCCCCGCCTTCCTGCGTGCCGCTGCCATAGGCATTCAACTCCACGCCCTGGTAATCCTTGCGCGTAATAAAATTGATGACACCGCCGATGGCGTCCGTGCCGTACAGGGCCGAGGCGCCGTCGAGCAGCACTTCCACGCGCTGCAGGGCGGCGGCGGGGATGTTGTTCAGGTCCACGCCCGCATCGTCGCCGGGCGAGGCAAAGTTGGCCATGCGCCGGCCATTGAGCAGCACCAGGGTCGACGACGTGCCCACGCCGCGCAGGTTGGCGCTGTTGAAGCCGCGCTGGTCGCCGCCCACGTTGATGCTGACGCCATCGGTCAGGCCGCCCACGTTGGCCGACACGCGCGCCATCAGTTCGGCCGCTGTCGTCACGCCCGCCTTTTCGATCTCGGCGCGCGTGATGATCTGCACGGGCAGCGCCGTCTCCGACTCCAGCCGCTTGATGGCCGACCCCGTGATTTCCACGCGCTGCATTTTTTTCGGTGCCGGCTCCACATCCGTCCCCTGCTCCTGCGCCTGCGCGCCGCCGGCCAGCATGCCCAGCGCCGCCGACACGCCCACGGCGCCCAACGCCAGGCGCACGCCTTGCGCCAGCGCCGACTCGCGTGGCAATACGGAACGGCCGACCTGTCTTTTCATCTGCATTGCATCTCTCCCCGATGGTGTATGTCTGATTTTTATCATGATTTTTGTACTGCCTTGCGCTGCTTTACTGCTGTTTTCCGGGTAGCTTGCACGCCATGCTCGCCGCCGTACAGATAGGCGGAGATGACTTCGCTCAAGCGGGCCGCTTTTTCTACGTTCTTCCTGTTCGACACCATCAACGCCACGGCCAGCGCCTCGATCATGGCCAGCGCCGTGCTGGCGCTGCTGGGCAGGACGGGATGCGTGCTTTGCGCATACAGCGCGTGATCGGCCAGTTCGGCCAGTGGGGACGCGGGCGAGTCGGTGAGCGCCACGATGCAGGCGCCGCGGTCGCGCGCGAAGCTGGCCAGGCCGATGCAGTCGAGCGTGTAACGGGGGAACGAGATCACCACCAGCACGTCCTGCGCCGTCAGGTTGACGAGGTGGCCGGCCGCCACTTCCGAGCCGCCGATGCCCACCACTTCCACCACATGCGGACAAAACGGCTGCAGATGCTGCACCAGCATGCCGGCCAGGTTGGCCGACAGGCCGAAGCCCATCACATACACCACCTTGGCGCGCGTCAGGCGACGCACCACGGCCTGCATGGCGTGCGGCGACAGGGCGTCGGACGTGGCGGCGATGTTCGCGGCCGCATATTCCAGGCTTTCCGTGACGGGCGAGGTGGCGCGCGCGCGCCGCTCTATCGTGCGGCGCAGTTTGTCGACCGGCTGCAACAGCGATTGCAGGGTTTCGGCCATGGCGCCGCGCATGGCCGAATAATTCTTCTGGCCGATGTCGCGCGCGAAGCGGCTGATGGTGGCCGTCGATACCTGGCAGCTGTCGGCCAGTTCCTCGATGCCCAGCGCCGTCACGCGCATCTGGTTGCGCAGCAGGTAATCGGCGATCTGCCGCTGCGACGCCGAGCCGCCGGCCAGCACGTGCATCAGCGCCTGCCCCAGCGGCGATTGCACGAAGGCGGCATCGGGCGATGCCAGCGTGGTGGCAAGTAGCGTGGGGGCGCTGTTTCTGGCAGGACTGGCGGGTGCTCTCATATCACTGGCGGCCTGTATTCTTGGGGACGGCGGATCACTGGCGGAAGGCGAAATCGGTCGCTGGAAACTACTGTACTCATATCAAAAAGAAAACTCAACAAATATTTGTAAAAGGATTTTCATTGATTTACTTCGTGAAAATATTGCTACATAATCGACCGGAATCCATCAACCATGCACCTTTTCGGGGCGCCTACCATGCAAGTACAACAGCATTCCATCTCCACCGCGCACGCCGGCATGTCATGCCAATTAAGCAGCTTCCACTTCGGCACCGCGGCCGCCACCAGCCGCAGCGGCAAGAAGGTCTACATCCAGGCGGCGCTGCACGCGGACGAGGTGCCGGGCATGCTGGTGTCGCAATTTTTGCGCCGCGAACTGCTGGCGCTGGAAGCGGCGGGCAAGATCCACGGCGAAATCATCCTGGTGCCGGCCGCCAACCCGATCGGCCTGGCGCAAGCCATCCATGGCGCGCCGTTCGGCCGTTTCGACCTGACCACCGGCATCAACTTCAACCGCGCCTACCGCCACGTGGCCGATGAACTGAAAACCACGCTCGATGGCCAGCTGGGGCAGGATGCGCAAGCCAACGTGGCGCTGATACGCGAGCACGCGCGCGCCGCCGTCGCCGCCTGGCGGCCGGGCACGGATGCGGAAACGTTGAAGAAAACCCTGCTGGGCATGGCCATCGACGCCGACATCGTGCTCGACCTGCATTGCGATAACGAAGCGGCCCTGCACATTTATACGGGCACGCCGCTGGCGAAGCAGATCGCGCCCTTGTCCGCGCTCCTGGGCGCGCGCGCCGTGCTGCTGGAACTGGCGGCCGGCGAAGAGCCGTTCGACGAAGCCTGCAGCCGATTGTGGTGGGACCTCGACGCGCACTTCGGCGGCCGCTATCCGATTCCCGCCGCCTGCCTGTCGACCACCGTCGAACTGCGCGGCGAAGTGGAAGTGAGCTACGCCCTGGCCGAACGCGACGCCGCCGCCCTGCTGCGCTTTCTCGCCATCGAGGGCGTGCTGGAGATAGCCGGCGCCGGCGACGACCTGCCCGCGCCGCAATGCGAGCCGACGCCGCTGGCCGGCGTGGAACCTATCCTCGCGCCGCATCACGGCGTGCTGGTCTACCTGCGCGAAATGGGCGAGGTGCTGGCCGCCGGCGACGCGCTGGCCGACCTGATCGACCCCGTCAGCGGCGAGACGACGACCTTGCGCTGCACCGTCGCCGGCGTCTTTTTTGCGCGCAGCGCCCACCGCCACGTCCTGCGCGGCATGAACGTCGGCAAGGTCGCAGGCAGCATCGCCTTCCGCGGCGGCAGCCTGCTGAGCCAATAAATGCCACCCATGAGAACATTCAAGCTGCCCAATACCTTCGTCCTGCTGTGCGCCATCCTGGCCATGATCGCGCTGGCGACCTGGCTGGTGCCGGGCGGGAAATTCGACACGCAGCTGGTGAACGGCAAGCAGCTGATCATCCCCGGCACGTTTCATTACGTAGCCAACAAGCCGCAGGGCCTGGCTGCGCTGATGATGGCGCCCATCAAGGGCTTCGTCGACGCCAGCCTGATCATCGGTTTCGTGCTGATCGTCGGCGGCGCCTTCGCCGTGCTGCAAAAAACGGAAGCCTTCGATTCGCTGATCAAGGCCATTGCCAAGGCGCACACCAGTTCGCGCTTCGTGCGCGCCGCCATTATCCCCGTCTTTTTCACCATGTTTTCGCTGGGCGGCGCCACCTTCGGCATGAACGAGGAAGCGATTCCCTTCATCCTGATCTTCGTGCCGCTGGCCCTGGCCCTGGGCTACGACACCATCACGGGCGTGTCGATTCCCTTCATCGGCTCGCAGGTGGGCTTTTCCGCGGCCTTTTTAAATCCGTTCAACGTCGGCATCGCGCAGGGCATCGCCGGCGTGCCGATCTTTTCCGGCATCGGCTACCGCCTGATCGTGTGGGCCATCGCCACGGCCGTCAGCATCGTGTTTTTGATGTGGTACGCGGCGCGCATCAAGCGCCATCCGGAAAAGAGCCCGACCTACCTGCTCGACATCGAAAAGCGCAGCGAACATTCGATGGACCTGGACAGCTTTGCCGGCATGACGCGCACGCACCGCGCCGTGCTGTGGATCTTCATGGCCACCTTGCTGACGATGGTCGTCGGCGTCGTCAAGTACGACTGGTTCATCGATGAAATCGCCGCATTGTTCCTCGTGATGGCCATCATCGTCGGCCTGGTCGGCCGGCTCGACATGGACAGCCTGGTGGCCTCGTTCGTGCAGGGTGCGCGCGACATGGTCAGCGTGGCGCTGGTCATCGCGCTGGCGCGCGGCACCATGATACTGGCGCGCGACGCGCAGATCATCGACACCATATTGCATGCATTGACGCCCCTGGTGGCCTCGTCGAGCCCCGTCTTCGCCGCGCAGAAGATGTTCTTCATGCAGTCGGTGATCAACTTCTTCATCCACTCGGGCAGCGGCCAGGCGGCGCTGACCATGCCCATCATGGCGCCGCTGGCCGACCTGGTGGGCGTGACGCGCCAGACCGCCATCCTGGCCTTCCAGTTCGGCGAATTCACCACGCCGATGATCCCCACGTCCGGCATCACTGTCGGCGTGCTGGCGCTGGCGCGCGTGCCGTGGATTACCTGGGCCAAGTGGATGATTCCGCTGCAGCTGATCTATCTGGTGCTGGCGCTGCTGCTCTTGATTCCACCGTGCCTGATGCACTGGCAGTAAACGCCGGTCCAGCCGCTCAGACAATCAACGCTGGTAGATATCCGGCACATACCGCTCCATCAGCGTCTCCGGCCTGAGCGGCGCCGTAAAGCCGTAGCGCGCATACAAATCATGCGCCGTGCTGGTGGCCAGCATGAAACGGCGCAAGCCCTGCAAGCCGGGATGCGCCGTCACGGCCTCCATCAGGCGCTTGCTGTAGCCACGGCCGCGGTATTCTTCCAGTACATACACGTCGACCAGATAGGCAAATGTGGCGTAGTCGGTGACCACGCGGGCGAACGCCACCTGACGGCCGTCCAGCGTGCCGCCAAAGCAGAGCGAATGGTCGATCGCACGCTGTACGGTTGCCAGCGGGATGCCGATGGCCCATGTCGATTGCGTGCTGAGAAAATGGTGGATGGCTGGAACGTCGAGTTCCGCCTTGTCGGTACTGATCATCAAATGTGACATCGCGCTGGCCCTGCTATCGTTGAAAAACACGATCATCGGCCTTTTTTCTGCGGCTGTCACCAGGGCTGGATAGAACCGGGGGCGCCGCCCGTTCTGCCTGTCCGTGATGCGGTGTTGCTGTTTGCTGCCGATGCTTCTTGAACTGTCTGCAATGCCATCGCCGCGCTTACAGGGCGGCTTTTTCTTCGGCGCTCAAACGCTTGGCGCTGACGTACACGGTGTGCATGGTGGCTTGATCGGCGCTGGCAAGGATGGAGACGGGCGCGGCGCGGAACTTCGGCACGGCGGCGGTGGCCAGGCTGGTGGCCGCGGCGACGGCGATGATGGCAACGAAGATGGCTTCCATGTTTTTAGCGATGTTCATGATGGTGTCCTTTGAGTGGCGGGTTGTGTGCTGCGATGATTGAACTGTAGGCCGATCCCCCCTGAACCGCCATCGGATTGCGACCAAACGCACGATTTGCGGGACAGAATACAAAAAGCCCGGATGAAACGCACAACAGCCCCTCGGCGTGGCATTTGAGGCTGGCCAGCCCCGTTCCTGGCCATTTCAGCGCCCTGCAAGCCCCTAAAAGCCCTACCGCAGGCCAACCTTGTTTATAATCGCCGTACACTAAAGGACTTCTTTCATGACTGATCAATTCTCCAAAAAGGGCGAAGCCTGGTCGGCCCGGTTTTCCGAACCGGTCTCGGACCTCGTCAAGCGCTACACAGCTTCTGTATTTTTTGACAAGCGCCTGGCGCTGTTCGACATCGAGGGTTCGCTGGCCCATGCGGAAATGCTGCATGCGCAAGCCATCATCAGCCCGGCCGACTACGCGGAAATCCAGCGCGGCATGGCGCAAATCTCGCAGGAAATCGCCGCCGGCCAGTTCGAATGGCTGCTGGACCTGGAAGATGTCCACCTGAATATCGAAAAACGCCTGACCGAGCTGGTAGGCGATGCGGGCAAACGCCTGCACACGGGCCGTTCGCGCAACGACCAGGTGGCCACCGACATCCGCCTGTACGTGCGCTCCGCCATCGACGACATCACCACGCTGCTGGCGACGTTGCGCAGCGCGCTGACGGACCTGGCAGAGCAGCATGCCGACACCATCATGCCGGGCTTTACCCACATGCAGGTGGCCCAGCCGATCACCTTCGGCCACCACATGCTGGCGTATGTCGAAATGTTCGGCCGCGACGCCGAGCGCATGGCCGACTGCCGCAAGCGCGTCAACCGCCTGCCGCTGGGCGCCGCCGCCCTGGCCGGCACCACCTTCCCCATCGACCGCCTGCGCGTGGCAAAAACGCTGGGCTTCGACGATGTGTGCCACAACTCGCTCGACGCTGTCTCGGACCGCGACTTCGCCATCGAATTTTGCGCCGCCTCCGCCGTGCTGATGATGCACGTGTCGCGCATGGCCGAAGAACTGGTGATCTGGATGAGCCCGCGCATCGGCTTCATCGACATCGCCGACCGCTTCTGCACCGGCTCGTCGATCATGCCGCAAAAGAAAAACCCGGACGTGCCGGAACTGGCGCGTGGCAAGACGGGCCGCGTCTACGGCCACCTGATTGGCCTCTTGACCCTGATGAAGGGCCAGCCGCTGGCCTACAACAAGGACAACCAGGAAGACAAGGAACCGCTGTTCGACACCGTCGACACCGTCATCGACACCCTGCGCATCTTTGCCGACATGGCCGGCGGCATCACGGTGAAACCGGAAGCGATGCGCGCGGCGGCCCTGCAGGGCTACGCCACGGCGACCGACCTGGCCGACTACCTGGTCAAGAAAGGCTTGCCATTCCGCGACGCCCATGAAGCGGTGGCCCTGGCCGTGCGCGCCTGCGTCGATGCCGGCTGCGACCTGGCCGACCTGTCGCTCGAGCAGCTGCGCGCGTTTTCCCCGCTGACGGACGACGACGTGTTTGCCGTGCTGACCCTGGAAGGCTCCGTAGCCGCGCGCGACCACGTGGGCGGCACCGCGCCGCGCCAGGTGCGCGCCGCGATCGCCCGCGTGCGTACGCAGCTGGAAAAATAAGCGGGCTGCGTCCCGCCAGCGCCCCGCTGCAGCGATGCAGCGGGGCGTTTTTCATGGCTATGTCACCGTCAGATGTGGGAATGCCCCCAGCGTTGCTTTCAATAACGTTTCTGGTGAGCGGATGCGCCTGGCATCGAGTATCCAGCGCCATCCCAGGTAGTTTGGCAGGTAGCGCGTGGCCACGCCGTGAAACGGCCTTAACCATTCGCGCAGGCGGCTGTGATACGCGTTGACGTTCTGCACGTGCGCGGCGCCCTGCACGCGGATGCCGGCGCGCAAGTTGACGGCCTGATGACTGAGGCCCGCTTCCCGCGCAAACGCCCGGTAGGCCGCATGGCCATCCGTGACCAGCAGAATATCCTTATCGACGACAGGCAACAAGCAGCGGTGCAATTGCGCCTTCGTCAGTTGCCCTTTGCCCGTGACGAAATCGAGGGTCTGGCCCGTGCGGTCGCGCGCCACCAGGATGCAGACTTGCTCGTTGGATATGCCGCGCCGTTGCGCACGGCCGCCACGGCGGCGGGCCGGACGCGTCATCTGCCTGGAGCCCTTTTCCGATTCCAGCACATATAGCTCGTCGGCCTCGGCGATGCCATGCAGGCCATGCGGCCGGTCCGTTTTTGCCAACGATAAAAACCGGTGGCGCCAGCGAAACGTGGTGTTGCGGTGCACGCCCAGTTGTAGCGCCGCTTTGCGCACGGAATCCGATGCAAGCAAGCAATCGGCGTAGTCGAGCCACAACGATTTATGGCGCAGGCGAGCCAGCGGCGTCCCCGTCAAGGCATTGAAGGTGCGCCCGCAAGGCACACAGCGGTAGCGCTGCAAGCCGTGCGCATGGCCATGCCGGTGCAGGTGAGCCGAACGGCAGGCGGGACAGGCCAGGCGCGGCTGCGCCACGCCCTCCAGCAGCGCGACGGTCGCGTCGTGTGGCGTGTTGCCACGCAGCAGGGCCATGCCTGCCTGCCGCTGGCGCCGGTTCAACTGCGCAAACTGCGCGATAAAGCGGATCCATTTGGCTGGCTGCATGATCTGCTCCCTGTGTGGTGGGTATGCAGAGTCAGACAGCACCGCCATGGGAAGATTCCGGCATTTCCCCTATTTTACGAGGACAGAGCCTTTTTCATTGCGCGACGATTTTCGACAGCACGGAAAACGCCGCCCCCGTCTGCGATGCTTCCAGCAGCAAGGTCAGCTCCGTATACGTGCAAATGATGTTGATCAGGTTGATGCGCTCCCAGGCCAGGCGCTTGAGGATGGCGTGATACACGCCCGGCGTATAGCAGGTTTCGGCCGCCAGGTGCAGGGTCACGGCCGTCACCCGTTCCAGGCGCGCCAATTCCTGCTCTTCGCCGAAGACCTCTTCCACCAGCGCGTGCAGCGAACGGCTGCAGATCACCATCACCTCGTTGACGCCGCGCGTAATGGTGATGAATGTGCCACGCTGCGGCGCTGCCAGCGCCAGCAACTGGCGCTGGCAGGCATACGTCTGGTCGGAATAGCGGTAGGTAAAAACCATCAATTCGCTGCGGGTGGACAGTTCGCCCGCGCGGTGCGCCAGCACGATCTCGCCGTTTTTCTGCTGCGGCATCCGCTCGGCCAGGCGGCGCAGCGCCATCACCACGGCGGCCTGTCCCACCGGTTTCCATAAGTCGGTCTGCAATTGCGGCTGCAGCTGGCGCGCCAGCTCCGACAGATTGAGCAAGCCACGGCCCAATCCCTCGCTGAGAAAGGCCGATTCCATCACGATCTGTTCCACTTTGGTCGCTATCGAAAGCATAGTTCGTCGGGCCGGTGATTCCGGTGCACGCACCAGGAGCCGGCAACCCTTCCTGAAAAAAAGATGCACTGCGCCAGCGGCCGCGCCGGGCGGCGCGGTCGGACTTAAGGAAAAGAATCCCCTCGCGGGGGAAGAGCCGGCTGGCGGCGGCTAGGAAGGCGGATGCAGCATGAGTGCCGCTCCAGAGGGGAAATGGCTGAAACCAACAGCAGAAAACAGAACTGACATCATGTGAAACTCCCGATTTTTTTCCCGATGCGCTGTATCTGGACGCGGTCATTGCCGCGTGCGCTTTTTTTGTCTTCGCGTGCTCCGCTGGGGGCAATACGAAGAGCTAGTGTAGATCGCAATATTTAGAAAAGGCAACAGTGTTTTTCCAACAGAGCGCGCCAATAGGGGTAGTAGTCCAAAACAAAAGTTGCAGCTTGTGGTAGATCAAACTTTCCAACGATGCGACGCCGATAAATGTTCAATTCTTAACAAAAATTCGCGGAGTGACCCATTTCTTGAATTTTTTGACATCGCGATCTCGACAAGTTTAGTGTCCCCCTACCCGGCGTCATGCCACCACAAAACGGCAGGCTATCCGCCCGCCGCCAGGCGCACCGGGGTGGCCATCAGGCATCGCGGCCAGCTCATTCACCATTTCCTTAACCGATACCATGGAGCAGAAATGAATTTACGTTTGACGATAGTTGCCGCATCCATCGCCGCCCTGCCGCTGATGGCCACCACGGCCGATGCCGCCACCCCGCTGCCACAGACCCTGATGGCCGCGCCGGTCGCCCTGGCTTCTCCACAAGAGACCGCCAGCCTGGTCAACAAACTGGCCGCGCAGGCACGCAGCCGCGGCCTCAATACCGAGCATGGCTTTGCCGTCGGCGCCCAGCATCCGGGTGTCAGCGGCACGCGCGTGAGCCGCGTACAGCACACCTACAAAGGCTTGCCCGTCTTCGGTTCCGAGACGGTGGTGGTCAGCAACAGCGCCGGCGACATCGTCAGCGAGTCCGTGTCGGACCGCGCGTCGGGCCTCGGCAGCGGCGGCGTCAATTCCGTCACCCGCAGCGCCACCACCGATATCGACACCACGCCGGCCGTCAGCGCCGCCGCCGCCATCGCCGCCGCCGTGAAAAGCATCGGCGTGCCGGCCGTCGACCATGTGCCGCCGCATGCGCAGCTGCTGATCTACCCCGTGATGAAAACCGTGCGCGTGGCCGGCGCCGAGAACAAGTCGGAAGCGGCGCTGAACGCCCTCGACGTGCAGGACGTGGTCGACCACTACGAGCTGGCCTACCTGGTGCAGACGCGCATGATCAGCGGCAACAAGCCCGTGTATTACGACACCATCGTCAGCGCCAGGGATGGCCGCATCCTGCGCCAATGGAAAGCCCTGAAAACCGTCGCCGGCATCGGCAACAGCCAGTACAACGGCCAGGTGCCGCTCAACACCACGCTCACGGGCAGCACCTACACCATGAAGGACCCCAGCCGCGGCACGGGCGGCAGCTTCGGCGGCATGGCCATCACGAACGCCAACCACGGCACCACCTCGGGCAGCGTGTACAGCAGCACCAGCAATACCTGGGGCGACGGCCAGCAGTACATCAGCGGCGGCAGCACCACCAACGCCAACGGCCAGACGGCGGCCGTGAACGCGATGTGGGGCTTGATGAACACCTACGACACGCACAAGAATGTGCTGGGCTGGTCCAGCCTGGACGGCAACAACACGGCCACCCATATCGCCGCCCACGTCAACACGGCCTACGACAACGCCTACTACGACAGCAGCTGCAAATGCATGTACATCGGCGACGGCGGCAGCTCGTTCAACAACCTCGGCTCCATCGACGTGATCGGCCATGAGATGGGCCACGGCATCACGGATGCCACCTCGGGCCTGATCTACTCGCAGGAGTCGGGCGGCTTGAACGAGTCGAGCTCGGACATCGCAGGCGAAATGGTGGAAGCGTATGCGCGCGCCGGCGGCACGGGCACCAGCATCCCCAACACGGGCAACGATTGGATGACGGGCAAGGAAATCGCCAAGAACGGCCAGCCGCTGCGCTGGCTATACAAGCCGAGCAAGGATGGCAGCAGCCCGAATGCGTGGAGCAGCACCATCAAGAACCTCGACGTCCACTACAGCAGCGGCCCGAACAACCGCATGTTCTACTTCCTGTCGCAAGGCTCGAATTCCACGTCCAGCAGCGACTACTACAGCTCCTACCTGAACAAGAGCCCGCTGGCCATGACCGGTATCGGCAGCGACAAGGCTTACCGCATCTGGTTCAAGGCCGCCACCACCAAGTTCACCTCGTCGACCAACTACGCCGACGCGCGCAACAAGGTGCTGCAGGCAGCCGAGGAACTGTATGGCGTGGGCAGCGCGGAATCGATCGCCGTCAAGCGCGCGTATGCGGCCATCAACGTGGGGGCCGACGTCGATGAATCGACGACGGGCGGCGCGGTGACCATCACCAGCCAGCCGGCCAGCATCACCGTCGCACCGGGCGCCACCGCCTCGTTCGCCGTGGGCGCGGGCGGCGGCACGGCGCCTTACACCTACAAGTGGTACCGCAACGGCGCCGTGATCAGCGGCGCCACGTCGCCGGCCTACAGCTTCACGGCCGTGGCGGCCGACAGCGGCGCCGTCTTCAAGGCGACGGTGACGGATGCCTCGTCGCCCGCCGTGACGGCCACGTCGAACAACGCCACGCTGACGGTGGGCACCAGCAGCGCCACCGAACGCGTGACGAACGGCGGCTTCGAGTCCGGCGCCACGGGCTGGAGCGGCACCACGGGCGCCATCGGCACGTTTACGGGGCAAACCGCGTACGAAGGCACGAAGTACGCCTGGCTGGGCGGCAATGGCGCGACGGCCAGCGAATCGCTGACGCAAAGCGTGGCCATTCCGGCCGCCGCCACGTCCGCCAGCCTGACCTTTGCGCTGCATATCGACACGGCGGAAACGGGCAATACCGTGTACGACAAGCTGGTCGTCACCGTGAAGAACAGCGCCGGCACGGTGCTGGGCACCCTGGCCTCGTACTCGAACGTGAACAAGGCGGCCGGCTACCAGATCCGCACCTTCGACCTGATCGCCTACAAGGGCCAGACCGTGCAGATCTCGTTCGCCGCCACCGAGGACGCGTCGCTGCAAACCTCGTTCGTGATCGACAAGGTCAGCCTGGTTACCCAGTAAGCGGCTGAACCTGCGGGCAAGCCATCGAAACGAGGCTTGCCCGCACAGCACGATTGATTTCCTGGCAATTCCAGTCTACCCTGAGGCAGTGATTGCATCTTGCCTGCTGCCGGTACCCGCGACGAATTGAACTTTTTTGGATGGTTCCTGACCGATGCCTACTTCCACCTTGTCCGCACGCGCTTTCCCCCATTCCAGCCTGTCCATTTTTACGCCTGCCACCATGCTCGCCTGAGCCGGCCATGCAGTTCCACCTCCAAGTACAGGGCCCGGCGGGCAGCCAGGCGCTGGCCATCGATGCCGCCAGCGAGGCCGAGGCGATCCGCGCGGCCGTGCGCGGCGGCTGGCGCGTGCTGGCCGTAGACGCTGGCGCCGCGCCGGATGCGGGCGCCGCGCTGCGCCCCGGCAAACAGGGCCTGCCCCTGCTGCAATTCAGCCAGGAGCTGCTGGCCCTGCTCGAAGCGGGCCTGAACCTGGGCGAGGCCATGGCCACCCTGCACAACAAGGAAACGCGCCCTGGCGCCAAGGCCACCCTGGCCGCCATCGTGCTCACCCTGCAGCAAGGACAGAGCTTTTCCGACACCCTGGCCGGTTTCCCCGACATCTTCCCCGACATCTACATCGCCACCGTGCATGCGGCCGAACGCTCGGGCAACCTGCCCGAGGCGCTGGCGCGCTTCGTCGGCTACCAGCTGCAGTTCGACGCCATCCGCAAAAAGCTCATTTCCGCCGCCATCTACCCGTGCATGCTGCTCATCGTCGGCGGCCTGGTGACGCTGTTCCTGCTCGGCTACGTGGTGCCCAAATTCAGCGTCGTCTACGAAAGCTCGGGGCGCGAAATTCCCTGGATGTCGCAGATGCTGCTCGGCTTTGGCCAGACCCTGGCCGCGCATCCGCTGCTGTGCGCCGGCGCGCTGGCCGCCGCCGTCGGTGCCGTGGTCTTCGGCGTCGCCAATGCCGGCGCGCGCCAGGCCCTCGTCTTGCGCCTGCTGCGCCTGCCCGTACTGGCCGGCAAGGCGGCGGAGTTCCGCCTGGCCCGCTTCTACCGTGCCCTGAGCCTGCTGCTGCACGCGGGCATCCCCCTGCACAAGGCGCTGGCCATGGTCGCGCCGATGCTGCTGCGGGCGCAGCAGGAACAGCTGGCGCAGGCGCGCCGCGCGGTGCAGGAAGGCATGCCGTTTTCCACCGCGCTGGAACAGGCCGGCATGGCCACGCCGGTGGCGCAATCGCTGCTGAAGGTGGGGGAGAACACGGGCCGCCTGGGCGACATGCTGGAACGCTCGGCCAAGTTCCACGACGAGGAATTCGCCCGCTGGGTGGACTGGGCCTCGCGCCTGCTCGAACCGCTCCTGATGACCATCATCGGCGTCGTCATCGGCGGCGTGGTGGTGCTGATGTACATGCCGATCTTTGAACTGGCGGGGAGCTTATCGTGAACGTTATCGTGAAAGTCATGCCATGAACGCGCGCGACGAAGAACGGGCCGTGCTCGATGCGGCCATGCTGCGCCGCGCCCATGCGAGCGCGCTGGAACAGGGCCGCCCGCAGATGGCCGTGCTGCAGGAAACGGCGGCCCTGCCGCCCGAAGTCTTTTTGCGCCAGCTGGCCGCCCTGTTCCGCTATCCGGCGTGGACGATGGCCGAGCTGCAGGCCACCTTGCCCGCCTTTGCCCTGCTGCCCTACACGGATTGTGCCCAGCGCGACTGCGTGCTGCTGCAGCCCGATGCTCCGGGTGCGCCGCCCGTGCTCGTCATCGGCAACCCGTTTGCCGAAGACCTGCTGCAATGGGCCGACTTCGCCCTGCGCACGCCATTCACGGTGGCGCTGGCGCATCCGGACGACCTGGCCGCCTACCTGCAGCAGCAGGAAAGCGTGCAGCAGGCCATGCAGGAGATGCAGCATGGCGATGACGTGCCGGGACTCGACCAGAGCATCGAGGACATCTCGCTGATCCGCATCAGCGAAGACAGCAGTCCGGTGGTGAAACTGGTGAACTCCACCATCTACGACGCCCTGAAATTCCAGGCCAGCGACATCCACCTCGAATGCGACGTGGCCAGCCTGGTCATCAAATACCGCGTCGACGGCGTGCTGGTGCAGGCGGGCCAGGTGCAGGGACTGGCGATGGCGGAACAGATCATCTCGCGCATCAAGGTCATGGCCGATCTCGACATCGCCGAGCGCCGCATCCCGCAGGATGGCCGCTTCAAGGTGCGCGTGAAGGGAGCGGAGATCGATTTCCGCGTCTCCATCATGCCCAATATCTTTGGCGAGGACGCCGTGCTGCGCCTGCTGGACCGGCGCGCGCTGACGGAAGCGGCGCAGGCGCTGCGCCTGGAAAGCCTGGGCCTGAACGAGGACGCCATCGAGCAGATCCGCCGCCTGGCCGCCAAGCCGCACGGCATGCTGTTGGTGACGGGTCCCACGGGTTCGGGCAAGACCACCACGCTGTACGCGGCCATCACGGAGATCAATACGGGGCGTGACAAGATCGTCACCATCGAAGACCCCGTCGAATACCGGCTGCCGCGCGTGCTGCAGATCCCCGTCAATGAAAAGAAGGGCCTGACGTTCGCGCGCGGCCTGCGCTCCATCCTGCGCCACGATCCCGACAAGATCATGATCGGCGAAATCCGCGACGACGAAACGGCGCAGATCGCCGTGCAAGCCGCGCTGACGGGCCACCTGGTGTTTACCACCGTGCACGCGAACAACGTGTTCGATGTGGTCGGCCGCTTCCTGCACATGGGCGTCGACGCCTACAGCTTTGCGGCGGCCCTGAACGGCATCGTGGCGCAGCGCCTGCTGCGCCTCAATTGCGCCCACTGCGCCGTCGACGCCAGCGCCGAGGTGCTGGCCGATGCGCAGCAGCTGCGCGACAGCGGCCTGGCCCTGCACCAGGTGCAGGACTGGCAATTCATGGCCGGCAAGGGCTGCGGCCACTGCCGCGGCACAGGCTACAAGGGCCGCAAGGCCGTCGCCGAGGTGCTGATGCTCAGTGACGCCATGCGCGAAATGATCTGCACGCGCGCGCCCCTGAGCCAGATGAAGGAAGAGGCGGCGCGCAACGGTTTTCGCCTGGCGCGCGAGGCGGGCCTCCACCTGGTGCGGCGCGGCGAAACCACTCTAGCGGAGCTCAATCGTGTCACTTATTGAACGTGTCAGCCGCGCCACCGTGTGCCTGCACCTGGCGCCGCAGGCGCTCTACGGCGTGCTGCGCCGCGCCGGCCGTCCCGTGCCCGGCAGCGCCTTCCACCTGCCCATTGCGAATCCCGACGCCAGCTGGGAAGTGGCGCTGGCCGCCTTGCGTGGCTGGCTCGAACACGATGGCGGCAAAAAACTGCCGCTGGCCGTCAGCCTGGCCAGCCGCTGGTGCGCCATGCTGATGGTGCCGTGGAGCGGCGCCCTGCTCGACCGGAGCAGCGCACAGCGCTTCCTGCACAGCCAATTCGGCGCCGTGTATGGCGAAGGCGCGCGGACCTGGCGCCTGGCCGCCGACGATGCACCTTACGGCATGCCGCGCCTGGCCTGCGGCATCGATGCGGCCCTGCTGCAAGGCGTGCAGGACGCGGCGGCCGCACATGGCCGGCGCTGCCTGTCCATCGAACCCATCGCCGGACCGGCCTGGCGCAGCATCGCCGGCAGCAAACCTGCCGGTGGCAAACCTGCCGCCTTCGCCCTGGTGGAAGCGGGCCGGCTGCTGCTGGCCACCAGCAGCGGCGGGCGCATCACGGCCCTGCACAGCCAGTCCTGCGCCGCGGCCTGGGGCGACGAACTGGATCGGGCGTGGCGGCGCTGGAACCTGCGCGCGCCGCAGCTCGACACCATCGAACAGGTGGCGCTGATCGACTTGAGCGGCGTGCCGCAAGCAAACCTGCCCGAACGCTTCGTGCCCATCGCCGTGGCCAGCGGCGCGCACCTGATGCGGGAGGCAGCATGGGCCTGAGCCGCCTGGAATTCCTGCCACCCGGCGCCGCGCAGGCGTTCAGGGGCTGGCGTCTGGCCCTGTGCCTGGCGGGCGGCTTGCTGCTGCTGCCGGCCGCCGTGTACTGGCTGGTGCAGGCGCAGGAAACGCGGCGCCTGGAAGCGCAACTGGCGCAACTGCAGCCCGCGCGCCCCGTGCGCGCGCCCCTCTCGGCGAGCCAGCAGCGCGAACGCGACCTCGAACTGAAACAGGTGGCCGCCGCCGTGCGCCAACTCAATCTGCCCGTCACGCGCCTGGTGAAAACGGTGCAGGCGCCGCGCGACGTGCGCGTGGCCCTGCTGGGGCTGGACCTGAACGCGCAGCAGGGTCAGGATGGCGCCAGCGTGCTGAAAATCGCCGCCGAAGCGGAAACCCCGCAAGACATGCTCAATTACCTGGCCTTTCTGAATCAGCAGCCCATGTTCAGTTCCGTGTATCTGCTCAAGCACGAGATGAACGCCAACGCGCAGGCGCCCGCACACCCTTACCGTTTTCAGCTGGAGGCGCAATGGCGGCAATAAAACCCGTGTTCAAAGCCGGCGCGCCTGCGGCCCGTCCCCGCCTGCAGCTGCATATGCCGCCGCGCATGGCGTGGGAAGCGCAGCGTCTGTGGCGCATGCTGGGCTGGCCCAGCGCCATCGGCGCGGCAGGCCTGGCGCTGGCCGCTTTCGCCATGCAGCAGGGCGAGGCGCTGGCCGGACGCCAGCAGCCATTGCGCTCGCAGCTGGCCGTGATGGCGAAACAGGCGGCGCTGCCGCCGGCCCCCGTCACCCTCGACGCCGACGCCGACGCCGAAAGCCTGGCCGCCTTTCACGCCTACCTGCCCGCGCATGACAGCATTCCCGAACAGTTGAAGGCCTTGCTGGAAGTGGCGCAAAAGAGCGGCGTCACCCTGGCCAAGGCCGACTACAAGCCGCAGGAAGACGGCAACACGGCCTTTTTGCGCTACCAGATCACCCTGCCCGTGAAAGCCGAATACGCGCAGCTGCAAACCTTTATCGTCGACGCCCTGCAGACGCTGCCCACCCTGACGCTCGACTCCGTGCTGTTCAAGCGCGAGCAGATCGAGGCGGGCGAGATCGATGCGCGCATTCAGTTCATCCTGCTGGTAAAAAAGGCGGAGGTGCGCCGATGAAAAAAGCCGTACTGGGAACCGCCGCCGTCGCGACATTGCTGGCAGTCCTCTTCGCCCCCGAGGACGAAGGCAGCATCGTGGGGCCGGCCACGGCCACGCCGCGCCAGGTGGAACGGGTGGCGGTCGCGCCTCTCGCTGCAGCCACTGCCGCTGCGCCAGCCCATCGCGCGCTGGCCATCGAACCGCGCCGGGGGCTCGATGACGAGGAAGCGGCCACCCTGTTCGCCAAGCAAAGCTGGCAGCCGGAGACGCCGAAAAAGATCATGCTCGACCAGCAGGCGGCCCAGGCCGCGCTGCCCGCTGCCCGCGCCGATACGAACGCGCCGCCACCGCTGCCGTTTCAATTCCTGGGCCGCTTCGTCGACGAAGGCAAGGCCGCCTATTTTCTCCAGGCGGGCGAACGCAACGTGGTGGCGCGGCCCGGCGACACGCTCGAAGAACGCTACCGCTTCGACGGCGTGGTGCAGGGTTCCCTGCAATTTACCTATCTGCCGCTCAACCTGAAACAGACACTCGCCGTAGGGGATCTCAATTGAAACGACGCGCCGCACCTATGTCACGCACTGTCATCGCCCTGCTGCCGATGCTGTCCCTGCTGGCCGCGTGCGCCGGCAACCAGGCCTATACCGACGGCCAGGCCATGCTGGGCGCCGGCCGCACGGAACAGGGCCTGGCCCTGCTGGAACAGGCCGCGCAGGCCGAACCGACCAACGCCAAGTACCGCATCGCCGTCACCAACGGCAGGATGCGCGCGCTGAACAACCTCAATGGCCGCGCCGAGGCGCTGCGCCAGCAGGGCAAGCTGCCCGAAGCGCAAGCGCTGTACCAGCAGGCGCTGGCGCTAGACGCCAGCAACGACGTGGCGCAGCGGGGCCTGGCCGGCGTGGCGCAGGAGGAACGCCACCGCAAGCTGGTGCAGGAAGCGCAGGCCAGCTACCAGCGCGGCGGCGAAGCGAATGTCGCGCAGGCGCAGGAAGCCTTGCGCCAGGTGCTGCAGGAGCGCCCCGCGCAGCGCGAGGCGCTGGCCTTGAAAAGCCGCATCGGCGACGAGCAGGCCAAAAGCCGTCCGGCCGGCGGCAAGCTGGCGGCCGCCTACCGCAAACCCGTGACCCTGGAGTTTCGCGATGCGCCCCTGCGCGCCGTGTTCGATCTTCTCAGCAAGGTGTCGGGCCTGAACTTCGTCTTCGACAAGGAGGTCGACCCCGCCCTGCGCGCCACCATTTCCGTGCGCGACACCAGCATCGAAGAGGCGATTGCCATGCTGCTGAGCGCCAACCAGCTCGAGCAAAGCGTCACCAGCGACAAGTCGATCACGATCTACCCGAACACGCCGCAAAAGGTAAAGGATTACCAGCAGCTGGTGGTGCGTACCTTCTTCCTCGCCAATGCGGACGTCAAGACGGTGGCGTTTTCCATCAAGACCCTGCTCAAGGCCAAGGACGTTGTCACCGATGAACGGCTGGGCATCATCATGCTGCGCGATACGCCGGAAATGGTGCGCATGGCCGAGCGCATCATCAACGTGCAGGACCTGGCCGACCCGGAAGTGATGCTGGAAGTCGAGGTGCTGGAAGTCAAGCGCACGCGCCTGATGGAGCTGGGCATACGCTGGCCGGACCAGGCCAATCTGACCCTGGCCGGTGCCGCCGCCAATGGCCTGGGCGGCCTGAAGGTGGCTGACCTGCGCCGCATCAATGGCGACAACATCAACCTGGGCATCGGCGGCGTCACCCTGAATGCAAACAAGACCGACAGCGACAGCAATATCCTGGCCAACCCGCGCATCCGCGTGCGCAACAAGGAAAAGGCGAAGATCCTCATCGGCGACCGCGTGCCCGTCATCACCGTCACGACGAATAACGGCGTCAGTTCCGACAGCGTCAACTACATCGACGTGGGCCTGAAACTCGACGTGGAACCGAACGTCTACCTGGACGACGAGGTGGCCATCAAGATCAACCTGGAAGTGTCGAACGTGGTGAAGGAAGTGATCAGCAAAACGGGCACGCAGGCATACCAGATCGGCACGCGCAGCGCCTCGACCGTGTTGCGTTTGAAAGATGGCGAGACGCAGGTGCTGGCGGGCCTGATCAGCGACGAGGACCGGGGCACGGCCAACAAGGTGCCGGGCGTGGGCGAACTGCCCGTGCTGAACCGCCTGTTCGGCAGCCAGAAGGACGACGCCATGCGCAGCGAGATCGTGCTGTCGATCACGCCGCGCCTGCTGCGCAGCATCCGCCGCCCGGACCTGATGACGGCCGAGTTCAATTCCGGCACCGAGGCGTCCGTGGGCGGCCGCGCCAGCGTCGGCGGCACGCCCGAGGCCATCGCCGCGCCCGAGCAAAGCGCGCCGCGCGCCGGCTCGCCCATGACGGGCGGCGACGAGGCACCGGCGGCCGGCGACAAGTCCGGCAAAGGTGGCCAGTGAAGCAACAAGGCTTTACCTTCATCGAACTGATGATCACCCTGGCCATCATGGCGACCCTGGCCACGGTGGCCGTGCCGATGGCGCAGGTGGCCTTGCAACGGGCGAAGGAGCAGGAACTGCGCAGCGCCCTGATCGAGATGCGCGAGGCGATCGATGCCTACAAGCGCGCCTCGGACAATGGCCGCATCAAGCTGTCGCTGGGCGCATCCGGCTATCCGAAAAAGCTCGAGGAACTGGTCGAGGGCGTGCCCGACCAGCGCAGCCCCTCGAAGCAGAACATCTATTTTTTGCGCCGCCTGCCGCGCGACCCGTTCCAGCCCAGGGAAACCGGCAGCGCGGCCGACAGCTGGAGCAAGCGCGCCTACGCCTCGCCGCCCGACAATCCCAGCGAGGGCGAAGACGTGTTCGACGTCGCCTCGCGCTCGACCAAGGTGGGCATGAACGGCGTGCCGCTCAATCAATGGTGATACCGATGCCCGCCTCTTCCCCGCGCCGCGGCTTTACCCTGGTCGAACTGCTGGTGGTGTTGGCCATCATCTCGCTGCTGCTGACGATCGCCATTCCCCGCTATTTCGGCTCCGTGGAAAAATCGAAGGAAGTGGCCCTGAAGGAAAACCTGCAGGTGCTCAGAAGCGGCCTCGATAAATACTATGCCGACAAGGGAGAGTATCCGGCCGCGCTGGCCGACCTGGTGACCCACCATTACTTCCGCAGCGTGCCGCTGGACCCCGTCACGGAGTCCGCCGCCACCTGGCAATTGATCCCTTCGCCCAATGGCGAGATCGGCGGCGTGGCCGACGTGCGCAGCGGCGCCAAGGGCAAGACGCGCGAGGGCATCCCTTTTGAGCAGCTCTAGCTTTCAACGCCGCGTACGGGGCTTCGCGTACATCTGGACCCTGATGCTGGTGGCCTTCATGGGCGTGGGCCTGGTGCTGGCCAGCGAATTGCATGCCACGGCCGCGCGGCGCGAAAAAGAGCGAGAGCTGCTGTTCATCGGCCATGAGTTCCGCAATGCCCTGGGCCGCTACTACGACAGCACCCCGGGCGACGGGCGGCCCCGCTACCCACTGACCTTGCAGGAACTGCTGCGCGACCCGCGCTTTGCCAACGCCCGGCGCCATTTGCGCCGACTGTATGCGGATCCCGTCACGGGCAAGGCGGAATGGGGTCTGCTGCGGCAGGAGGGACGCATCGTCGGCATCCATTCACTGTCGCCGCAGCTCACCATCAAGCAGGACAATTTTCTCGACGAAGACGCCAGCCTGCGCCGCAAGCAGCGCTACGCGGACTGGCACTTCACGTACCCGCACGACCTGGTGCTGGCCCCGCCCGATGCCGCCGGCGGCGCGCCCGGGCTCAAGCCGAAAGGCGCGAACTGATATCATGCCCGCATTCCATATTCAGCATCGAGCAAAGGAGCAGGCATGAGCATAGGTGGCACTTCCATCGAACAGGCATTGGCATCGCTGTCGGACATGACGGGCGGCATGGTCGCCATCGGCAAGGACGAACATGCGCAGCGCATCGCCAGGGCACAAGCATTCATGCGCGAACAGGGCATCGCCGCGATCTACCTGAACGCGGGCGCTAATCTCACCTATTTCACGGGCACCAAATGGTATGCCAGCGAACGCATGGTGGGCGCCATCCTGCCGGCCAGCGGCGACATCGAATACATCGCCCCCGCCTTCGAGGAAAGCACCCTGCAAGGCTTCATGCTCATCGAGGGCCGTGTCAATTGCTGGGAAGAGCATGAAAGCCCGTACCAGCTGTTCGTCGACGTATTGGCGCGCATGGGAATCGCCCAGGACGCGCATCAGCCGCCGCGCGTGGGCATCTGCGAAAGCGCCGCCTTCTTCATCTACGATGGCATCCGGCCGCTGGCCCCCGGCTATGCGCTGGAAAACGCGCGCGCCGTCACCGCGTACTGCCGCAGCAGAAAATCAAAGGCGGAAATCGCCCTGATGCAGCGCGTGATGGACATGACCCTGGCCGTGCACGTGGCCACGGCAAGCATGCTGTATGAAGGCATCACGACGTTGGAAGTGGAAGAATTCATCCAGCGCGCGCACCGCAAGGTGGGCGCGCCCCGCTCGTATTTCTGCATCGTGCTGTTCGGCGAAGCGACGGCCTATCCGCATGGCGTCAACTATGTGCAAACCCTGAAGGCGGGCGACATGGTGCTGATCGACACGGGTTGCCAGGTGATGAACTACATCTCCGACATCACGCGCACCTATGTTTTCGGACAGATCAGCGAACGCCAGCGCAGCGTGTGGAACAGCGAAAAGGCGGCGCAGGCCGCCGCGTTCGCCGCCGCGCGGCTGGGCGTGCCCTGCGGCGACGTGGACCGCGCCGCGCGCGTATCCCTGGAAGCGGACGGCTACGGCCCCGGCTACAAGCTGCCGGGACTGCCGCACCGCACGGGCCACGGCATCGGCCTCGATATCCACGAGTGGCCTTACCTGGTGGGCAACGACACGACACCGCTCGACGTGGGCATGTGCTTCTCGAACGAGCCGATGATCTGCATCCCCGGCGAATTCGGCATCCGCCACGAAGACCATTTCTACATGACGGAAAACGGTCCGCGCTGGTTCACGCAGCCGGCGCACAGCATCGACGATCCGTTCGGTTTGCGCACGTAAGCCGGTGCTCCTGTGTTGGATTACGCTGCGCTAATCCAACCTACGCATGCGCCAATGCCCGGTAGGTCGGATTGGCGGGGCCGCCGAGGCGCATGGCGCGTCATCCGACGTCACCGCAACGCCAGGTAGGTCGGATTAGCGCGCAGCGCGTAATCCGACACAGCCCCCTGCGCCAGCTTGAACACGGCCAGCGCCGTACCCAGCTGCACGGCCTGTTCCTGCAGCGATTCGGCCGCCGCCGACGCTTCTTCCACCAGCGCGGAGTTTTGCTGCGTCATCTGGTCCATGCTGCCGATGGCCACGCCGATGTCGCCGATGCCGGCGCTTTGCGCCTGGCTCGCGGCGCTGATCTCGGCCATGATGTCGGCCACCTTTTTCACGGAATCGACGATCTGGCCCATGGTCAGCCCCGCCTCGTCGACCAGCTTCGAGCCGATATTCACCTTGGCCACCGAATCGCCGATCAGTTGCTTGATCTCGCGCGCCGCTGCCGCGCTGCGCTGCGCCAGGTTACGCACCTCGGACGCCACCACGGCAAAGCCGCGCCCTTGTTCACCGGCGCGCGCCGCCTCCACGGCCGCATTCAAGGCCAGGATATTCGTCTGGAAGGCGATGCCGTCGATGACGCCGATGATGTCGACGATGCGTTTGGATGAGTCATTGATCTCACCCATGGTGGTGACCACCTGGCTGACCACCTGCCCGCCCTTCACGGCAACCGACGATGCCGACACCACCAGTGCATGCGCCTGGCCCGCGTTGGCGGCGTTGTCGCGCACGGTGGAAGTCAGGCTGTCCATGCTGCGCGCCGTCTGATCCAGGCTGCCCGCCTGCGATTCCGTGCGCGCGGCCAGGTCCGCATTGCCCTGGGCGATTTCCGCGCTGGCCACCTGGATGGTTTCGGCCGACGCCTTGATGTCGGAAACCATGCCGCCGAGCTTGGCACGCATGTCCTTCAGCGCCGCCAGCAGGCTGGCCTGGTCGCCCGCCTCGGTGGCAATCTCCATCGAGAGGTCGCCATCGGCCACGGCGCGCGCGATCTGACACGCGTATTCGGGTTCACCGCCCAGTTGCTGCCAGATGGCGCGCACGACGAAATGCGACACGACCACCAGGCAGACGATGACGGCCAGCGCCACGGCGATGCTGGTATTGAGCGCATTGCGCACGTTGGCCGCGCTGCGTTCAATGCCCTGCCTGAACTGCGTCTGCGCCTGCTCGTTGGTCTTTGCCAGGTCAGCATTGAGCACGGCCAGCGCGCCCTGCATGCGCGCCACGGTCGCCTGCGGGTCGCCCTCTTCCATTTCCAGCATGATGCGCGCCGCGCTCAGCGCCGGCGCATAATAGGCATCGAATTCCCTGGCCAGGCGCGCACCGTGCTGGCGCTGGCCGGGGATCGCCGCGAAGGCGGCCAGTTTTTCGCGCAGCTTGACCGCCTGGCCGCCTACTTGCCCTATACGCTCCTTGTCGCCCTCGCTGACGGCATCGCGCAGGGCGTCGCCGACGGCGGCCACGTCCAGGGTCAGCGACTTGGCCATGTCGAGCACGGGATAGTCGGCGCTTTCCGTGGCGTGGATGGAATTGAGCGTGGCCGTGGACAGATAGGCGCTGACGGCCAATCCCAGCCCGAAAATCACGGCCGAGACGACGGGCAGCGCCCATATCTTGCGTTTGATGCTCATTGCTGTCTCCTGATGGTATGTGTATCGGGCCGCAGCATGGCGCGCGGCCCGATCAGGCTTTATGGCGCCGTCAGCACCACTTTGACGGTGCCGTCGACGGCACTCTTTTCGATATAGCCGATGGCCTTCGGATCGGCGGCCACGGCCTTCTTCACGTCGGCGCTATTGGCTACTTCCTTCGGCAAGGTGGCCTTGCCCGTGAAGACCAGCTTGGACCACAGGGCCTTCGCTTGCGACGGCTCCTTGTCCGTCACCTTCTTGTAGAACTCGGCGCGCACGGGCGCGCTTTCCGGCTGGTCGATCGGCGTCATGGCCGTCGATTTGCCGAGAAAGAATTGCGCCACCTGTTCGTTCGTCATCGCGCCGGCGGCGCTCTTGGCATTGACCACCACGACCACTTCGGCCATGGCGGGAACGACGGTCGACAAGGCCAGCAAGGCAGCCACAGTCAAGATCAATGGTTTCATGCGGCGCTCCTCAGAAAACGAAATCGATGGCGGCGGCAGCCACCGTGACGGGACCATGGAAGCCTGGCTTGGCTTGCACGAACAGGCCCGGGCCGTTCTTCGGCTTGATGCGGTCGATCTGCACCTTCAGCGCGGCCGAACGGTGGAAGTCCCAGCGCACGCCGATACTGTCCGTCGATTGCTCGAGCTGATTGCGCATGGTGGCCAGGGTCTCAACGCCGGCCGACAGGGCGCGCAGGGTCGGCGTACAGGCGGCGGGATAGCCGGCCGGGCAAGCCGCTGGCACGGTGTTGTTCACGCGGCCATCGGCCTTCAGGCTGGCGTGGCTGTAGTAGGGCAGGAAGGCCCCCATGCGGTAGCCGCCCATCATGTACCACGAGGTGCTGTCGCTGACATAGCTGTCCGTCTTGCGCTTCGCATATTCGGACTGCAGCAGCACGTTGTTCCAGTCCAGGCCCAGGCCCACGGAGGTAAACGACGCCTTCTTGTCCTTCACTTCCAGCGCATCGGCCAGCGCGCCCAGCTGGGCGATTTTGTAGCCGCTGCCGGCCGCGCGCAAGCTGCCCATCAGGGTATTCAGGCTCGGAGAATCGTTGATCGTCAACCTGGTCTCGGCACGGCCGAAACGCACGGTGACGGGGCCATGTTCGGCCACCACGTTCAAGGCGACGATGGACTTGCCTTCCACCTGCACGGTCGAAGCGGGACCCGTGGCCAGGGTGGCCTTGGTGCGGCCCAGCGCCAGCTGCGTGGTGATGCTGGTGTCGCCCGCGCTGAACTGGTAGGTGCCGTCGATGCCGTCGATGCTGTTCAGGGGCACCTGCGAATACATTTCGCCGGGCGGGCGCAGCATGGTGTTGGCATAGCCCACGTTGCGGTAATCGGAAATCATGAAGACAGGCAGGCCCATGCGGCCGATGCGCACGCTGAAGCTGTCCGACACCTTGGCCTTGGCAAAAGCCCACGCCAGTTCGGCGCCAAAATCATCCTCGCCATCCTTGCGCGCCAGGCCCTGCACGGTGGCCGACAGCCACGGATTGACAGTGACATTCGCTTGCAAGCCCAGGTTGGAATCGATACCCGTGCGAGCGGTGCGGCCGGCGCCGGCAGCCTGGTTCGGGCGCGCGAACTGCGCGTTGTCGGTATCGGCCATGGTCAGGGCGGCAGTGCCATAACCGCTGATCTTGACCGCAGGGCCAGCAGCCTCCTCGGCGTAGGCATGGCTGATGGCCAAGGGCATGGCCAACAGGAAAATCAGGACGTGTTTATTCATAGTAATTAAATACCCGTAGCGGTGAACGTGGAGTTGGACTCGAGGTCGATGGCTCACCGGCCGCAAAAGGCCGGGTCCGTTTTTTTCGCGCCGCCAGCGCGGCGTGGAGCGTGCTTGGCGGCGTGACCAGTGAGTAAAACCATGCTACAGAGAAAAGGTTTTACGTTGGAAAGTTTTCTTGAGGCAATGCGCTATTTCGCCCCTTTTCATGAAAAAAGCACGCATTCTAGAGGGATTTATCTAAATAGCACGCCGTGCAAAACCACAGTTTCACTATACTTTTCATACACTTATGGATAATTCATGATGAAAAAAAGCGCCGCCCGCGCGAAGATCGCGGGCGGCGCCGTTCAAACCAGTTCTGCAGTAAACGCTTACTCGCGCTTTGACACCAGGGTCAGGATGTCGTAGCTGGCCACCAGTTCCTCGTTCTGGTTCGTCACCTGCACGTCCCATGCGACCACGCCCTGGCCCACGCCAAAGACGTCCTTGCGGTTGCGGTCGACCTTGCGCTTGCACGTCAGGCGCGCGCGGATGGTGTCGCCGATGGCGACGGGGGCGACGAAGCGCAGGTTGTCCAGGCCATAGTTGGCCAGCACGGGACCGACGCCAGGCGAGACGAACAGGCCGGCGGCGGCCGACAGCACGAAATAGCCGTGGGCGATGCGCTTGCCGAATTGCGATTCCTTGGCCGCGATTTCATCGAAGTGCATGTAGAAGAAGTCGCCCGAGATGCCGCCGAAGGCGACGATGTCCGCTTCGCTGACGGTGCGGCGGTGCGTGAGCAGCGAGTCGCCCGTCTTCAAGTCCTCGAAATGCTTGCGGAACGGGTGGATCGGACTTTCGTTGACATCCGCGCCGCGCACGTATTCGCCCGTGATGGCCGCCAGCATGGTCGGCGAGCCTTGCACGGCCGCCCGTTGCAGGTAGTGTCGCACGGCGCGCACGCCGCCCAGTTCCTCGCCGCCGCCCGCGCGGCCAGGGCCGCCGTGCTTCAGTTGCGGCAGGGGCGAGCCATGACCGGTCGAATCGACGGAGGCCACGCGCTCGAGCACGTGCACGCGGCCATGCGTGGCCGCCACTTGCGGCACCACGCGCGCGGCGATCTTCGGATCGCGCGTCACCAGGGTGCTCACCAGGCTGCCCTTGCCGCGCGCGGCCAGAGCCAGCGCTTCATCGATATCGTGGTAGCCCATCATGGTGCTGACGGGACCGAACGCTTCCACGTCATGCACGGCGTCGTTGCCGAAAGCGTCGCGGCACATCAGCAAGGTCGGCGAGAAGAAGCTGCCGTCCTGCGCCCCATCGCCCAGGGGATTGAAGCCGTCGGCCGCGCCGAACACCACTTCGTTACCCTGCGACAGGGTGGCGACCCGCTCGGCCACGTCGTTCTGCTGCTCTTTCGAGGCCAGCGCGCCCATGCGCACGCCGTCGATGGACGGGTCGCCCACCACCACCTTGGCCAGGCGCTCGCGCAGGCGCGTGCCGACGGCGTCCATCAGGTGCTCGGGCACGATGATGCGGCGGATGGCCGTGCACTTCTGGCCCGACTTGCCCGTCATTTCGCGCACGACTTCCTTGACGAACAGGTCGAATTCCACGTCGTCTGGCGTGACGTCCGGCGCCAGGATGGCGCAGTTGAGCGAATCGGCTTCACCGTTGAAGGGGACGGACTGGGCGATCAGGTTGGCATTCGTGCGCAGCTTGGCGGCCGTCGCGGCAGACCCGGTGAACGTGACGAAGTCCTGGCCGTTCAGGCGGTCCAGCAGGTCGCCCGTGGAGCCGATCACCAGCTGCAAACTGCCGGCCGGCAGCAAGCCCGATTCGTGCATCATGCGCACGACAGCCTGCGTCAGGTAGCTCGTCGCCGTGGCCGGCTTGGCGATGCAGGGCATGGCCGCCAGGAAGCTGGGCGCGAATTTTTCCAGCAAGCCCCAGATGGGGAAGTTGAAGGCGTTGATGTGCACGGCCAGACCGCCGCGCGGCACCAGGATGTGCGTGCCGGCGAAACCGCCCTTCTTGCCCAGCGCGATGGCCGGGCCCTCGTGCAGCACGTTCGACGACGGCAGCTCGTTGCTGCCCATGCTGGCGTAGGCGAACAATGTGCCCGTGCCGCCCTCGATGTCGACCCAGCTGTCTGCGCGCGTGGCGCCCGACAGGTGCGAAATCGCATACAGTTCTTCCTTGCGCTCGACCAGATACAGGGCCAGCGCCTTCAGGCGCGCGGCGCGCTGCTGGAAGTCCAGTGCCATCAGGCCCGGCACGCCCGTCTTGCGCGCATACGTGACGGCTTCGTCGAAGTCGATCTTTTCCGCATGCGTGTGATAAATGACGCGGTTGTTCAAGGCGCTGTGCAGGGGCACGGCGGCGCTTTCGCCCAGCCAGCGGCCGGCGATCAGGCTTTGCAGGGTGGATATGTGAGCCATGTGGTTTCTCCGTTAGGGGTCAGACCCGTCGGGTTTGACCCCAGCATTTAAAGGGTTAAAGGTTATTGCGCGGCAGCGTTCTTGTGCAAATGCAGCGGCAAGGCCGATTCGAAATTGAGGCGCTGGCGGTTCGCCTCGACTTGCGTCAGCGCTTCCACCTCGCGCATCGTCTGCATGGAGCGCACGGCCAGTTCGTGGTACTGGCCCGTGCCCGAGCTTTTCCATTTGATTTCATCGTCGGTGAGCGCCCGTATCACCTTCGCGGGCGTGCCGACCACCATGCTGCGCGGCGCGACGATCATGCCCGCCTTCACGAAACTCATGGCCGCGACGATGGATTCCTCGCCGATGACGGCGTTATCCATCACCACCGCGTTCATGCCGACGAGCGCGTTGCGGCCGATGCGGCAGCCGTGCAGCACGGCGCCATGGCCGATATGGCCGTCGACTTCAACCACCGTGTCGCAGCCGGGAAAGCCGTGCATGACGCAGGTATCCTGCAGGTTCGCCCCCTCTTCCAGGATCAGGCGGCCGAAATCGCCGCGGATCGAGGCCAGCGGGCCGATATAGCAGCGCGGGCCGACGATCACGTCGCCGATCAGCACGGCCGACGGGTGCACATAGGCGCTGGGGTGGACGACGGGGGTGACGCCGTTGATTTCGTAGACTTTGACCATACAGACTCCTTACATGCCCAGATAGGCGCTTTGTACCTGCTCGTTATGCAGCAATTCAGGGCCGGGACCGGACAGGGTAATCGCGCCCGTCTCGATCACATAGCCCACGTCGGCGATCGACAGGGCCGCGTGCGCGTTCTGCTCGACGAGGAAGATGGTGATGCCCTGGTCGCGCAGCTCGGCCACGATGCGGAAGATTTCCGCGATCAGGAGCGGCGCCAGGCCCATGCTCGGCTCGTCGAGCAGCAGCAGTTGCGGGCGGCCCATCAGCGCGCGCGCCATGGCCAGCATCTGCTGCTGTCCGCCGGAGAGCGTCCCGGCCAGCAGCAAGCGCTTTTCCTTCAGGATCGGGAACAGGCCGTACATGCGCTCCATGTCGCCCGCCACGTCCTGTGCGGGGCGTGTAAACGCGCCCAGGCGCAGATTATCTTCCACCGTCATGGGGCCGAACACTTGCCGCCCTTCCGGCACCTGGCAAATGCCGGCGCGCACGCGCTTGTCGGCACTCATGCGGCTGACGTCCTGGCCGGCGAAAACGATGCTGCCGGCGCTGATCGCCTGCACGCCGGAAATCGCCCGCAGCAAGGTCGTCTTGCCGGCGCCATTCGCGCCCACCAGCGCCACCAGCTGGCCCTGGCGCACCTGCAGGTCGATGCCGTGCAAGGCCTGGATGCGGCCGTAATGGCTGGTCAGGCCGGCGATATCGAGCACCAGCGGTGCTTGAGTTTTTTCCATCTTCATCATGCCGCCACTCCCAGGTATGCCGCCACCACGTCGGGGTTCGCGCGCACTTCGGCGGCGGTCCCTTCGGCCAGCTTCTTGCCATAGTCGAGCACCAGAATATGGTCCGACAGATTCATCACCAGTTTCATGTCATGCTCGACCAGCACCACCGTCACGCCTGATTGCGCCACCTTGCGGATCAAGGCTTCGATCTCGCCCGTCTCCGTGTGGTTCAGACCGGCCGCCGGCTCGTCGAGCAGCAGCACTTTCGGCTTGGCCGCCAGCGCGCGGGCGATTTCCAGGCGCTTCAAGGCGCCGTACGACATCTGCCCCGCCTCGTCATCGATATGCCGTCCTACGCCGACGAATTCCATCAGGCCCGCCGCCTCGTCGCGGCAGGCCGCGTCGGCGCGGCGCACGGACGGCAAACGCAGCATGGAGGCGAACAGGTTCTGGTTCAGGCGCAGGTGCGCGCCCACCATCACGTTGTCGATGGCCGTCATGTTCATGCACACTTGCAGGTTCTGGAAGGTGCGGCTCATGCCGCGCCGCGCCAGCGCATCGGGCGACATGGCGGCCACGTTCTCGCCATTGAGCAGGATCTCGCCTTTGGTCGGCGTGTAGACACCGGTGATCAGGTTGAACAGCGTCGTCTTGCCGGCGCCGTTCGGCCCGATCACGGAATGGATATTGCCTTCCTTGACGGTAAAGCTCACGTCCTGCACGGCATGCACGCCGCCGAAGCTCTTGCTCAGCTTGTTAATCGTCAGCATCTCACACCTCCTGCGCGGATTTGACGGGCGCCTTCGGCGTGGCGGCCCGCTTGCGCGAACGGCTGGCCAGGCTCGGCACCAGGCCCTTGGGCATGAAGATCATGGTCGCCATCAGGATCACGCCAAATACCACCGTTTCCCAGCCTTCAAAACTGGATAGCAGCTGCGGCAAAATCGTCAACAGCGCCGCGCCGATGATGGAGCCGAAGATCGACGCCATGCCGCCCACCACCACCATCGTCACCAGTTCGATCGAGTGGAAGAAACCGGCCAGGTTGGGCGTGATAAAACCGATGTAGTGGGCGCTGATGCTGCCCGCGATGCTGGCAATCACCGCCGACAGCACGAACACGCGCACCTTGAAGCGGGTCGTATCGACGCCCACCACGCGGGCCGCCACTTCCGAACCGTGGATGGCCTGCAGTGCGCGGCCCACGGGCGAATCGATCAGGTTCAGGGCCAGCCACGTCACCAGCAACAGCAGCACGGCGCACACCAGGTACCACGCTTTTTCGCCGGCGATATCCAGGCCAGCGACACTGAAGGCGGACACGCCGATGCCATCCGGACCGCCCGTCCATTGCGTCTCGTTGTTGATGACGATGGAAATGATGATGCCCAGGCCCAGGGTCGCCATGGCCAGCGTATGGCCCTTGAGTTTCAATACGGGGCGCGCCAGAAGCAGCGCCAGCAGCCCCGTGGCGACGGCGCCGGCGCACAGGGCGGCCAGCGGCGGCCAGTTGTAGTGCGTGGTCAGCACGGCCGACGCATACGCGCCCAGGCCATAGAAGCCCGCGTGACCGAGGCTGATCTGGCCCGTATAGCCCATCAAGAGGTTCAGGCCGATGACGACGATGGCGTTCAGGGCGATGCGGATCGCCACGTCATAGTAGAACGCATTGCTGAGGAACAGGGGCAGGATGGCCAGCACGAGTGCCAGCACCAGCAAGCCTCCGTGGCGCGAGCGGGTAAGGAAATTCTTCATACACGCTCCGAATTTTTAGCGCCAAACAAGCCTTGCGGCAGGAAGAACAGGATCAATAAAATCAGCACGAACGGTACCGCGTCCTTGTAGGCCGACGAGATGTAGCCGGCCGTCATGGCTTCGGCGATACCGAGGATCAGGCCGCCGGCAATCGCGCCCGCGCCGCCACCGAGGCCGCCAAGGACGGCGGCGACAAAGCCTTTCAGGCCCAGCATGATGCCCGCGTCATACGAGGTATACGTGATCGGCGCGACGAGGATGCCGCCCGCCGCGCCCAGCAGCGCCGACAGGCCGAACGAGAACAGCAGCACCTTGCGCGTGTTGATGCCCACCAGTTGCGCGGCCAGCTTGTTGTGCGAGGTGGCCAGCATGGCCTTGCCCATCAGGGTGCGGCCGAAGAACCAGCCCAGCACCAGCACGATGACCACCGTCACGCCCAGCACCCACAAGCTTTGCGGCAGCAGGCTGGCGCCCAGAAATTCGATCGGCGCGTCGCCGGAAAACGCCGGCAGCGAGTGCGTATCCTTGCCCAGCCAGATCTGCACGAGGCCGCGCAGCACCAGCGAGGCGCCGATCGTGATGATCAACAGGGTGATGACCTGCGCGTTTTGCGCCGGTTCGATCACGGCTTTTTCCATCAACAGGCCAACGATACCGGTGGCGATGACGGCCAGGAGGATGGCCAGCGGCAGCGGCACGCCGGCGGCGGACATCACGGCGGCCAGCATCCCGCCCAGCATGATGAATTCGCCCTGCGCGAAGTTGATCACGCCGCTTGTGTTGTAGATGATGGTAAAGCCCAGCGCCGCCAGCGCATAGGCGGATCCGACCGTCATCCCGGAATACAGAAATTGTAGAAATTGAGCGACTTCCATGGTGTCTCCATTGTGTTCGGCGATGCGCGGGCCGCCTTCGAGGGCGGCCCGCGCAGGTACTCTGGCTTATATTATTTCGACAATTGCCATTCGCCGTTCTTCACTTCCACCATGCGGAAAGCCGACAGGTCCAGGCCCATATGGTCTTTGGCCGACATGTTGAACACGCCGGTCGTGCCGACAAAACCCTTGGTCGTTTCCAGCGCCGTGCGCACTTTTTCGCGGTCCGTGCCGCCGGCGCGCTTGATGGCGTCGACCGACAGGTTCAGGGCGTCGAGCGCATAGCCGCCGAAGGTCGACGGGTCGATCTTGTAGCGGTCCTTATACGTCTTGTCGTAGCCGACGACGACGGCCTTCTGCGCGTCGCTGTCCGGCAGCATGGCGCCGATCAGCAGGGCCGGCGTCGGCAGGCGCACGCCTTCGGCGGCCTTGCCCGACAATTTCAGGTACTCGTCCGACGCCACGCCGTGCGACTGGTACAGCGGCAGCGCGGCCATGCCCAGCTGGCCGTAGTTCTTGGTCACGACGGCCGGACCCTGGCCCAGGCCGAAGACGAAGACGGCTTGCACGCCGGCGGTGTTCTTGATGCGCGTGAGCTGCGCCGTGATGTCCGTGTCTTTCGGACCGTAGGTTTCATCGGCCACCAGGGTGATGCCGTATTTGGACGCGACGATCTGCGACTCCTTGCGGCCCGAGGCGCCGAAGCCGCTCGTTTCCGACAGCAGGCCCACCTTGCTGATGCCGCGCTTCTTCATGTCCTCGAACACCTTCTCGGCCGCCATGCGGTCCGTGTGCGGCGTCTTGAAGACCCATTTCTTGACCGGGTCGATGATGACCACGGCGCCCGCCAGCGAGATGAACGGCATGCTGGCGCGCTCCACCAGCGGCGCCATCGCCATCGTCGCGCCCGTGGTGGTGCCGCCGATCAGCACGTCGACTTTGTCCGACTCGATCAGGCGCTTGGTAAAACCGTTGGCCTTGGCCGCATCGCTGCCGTCGTCGTAGTGCACCAGCTCCAGCTTGCGCCCCAGGACGCCGCCGGCCGCATTGATTTTTTCGATATACAGCTGCAGGGTTTTCAGTTCAGGGTCGCCCAGAAAGGCGGCCGGGCCCGTGACGGACAGCACGGAACCGATCTTGATGTTGTCGGCCGCGTACGCACCCGCGGCAGTCATGGCCAGCACGCCGGCGATCAGGGTTTTCTTGAAGATATTGGCAATCATTGTGGTCTCCACCAGGTTGGCACTACGGTCAATTATGGTTGGCGCTTTTTTGCAAGCCTGCGCCTTTTTAGTTGTTTTACTTTTTTATACGCGTTCAATGACGACAGCAATACCCTGCCCCACGCCGATGCACATGGTGCACAGCGCATAGCGCCCGCCCGTGCGCTCCAGCTGGTTCAATGCGGCCATCACCAGGCGCGCACCCGATGCGCCCAGCGGGTGGCCGATGGCAATCGCGCCGCCATTCGGGTTCACGTGGGCCGCATCGTCGGCCAGGCCCAGGTCGCGCGTGACGGCCAGCGCCTGCGCCGCAAACGCTTCATTGAGTTCGATGACATCCATCTGTTCGATGCTCAATCCTGTCTGCGCCAGCACCTTGCGCGACGCCGGCGAGGGACCAAAGCCCATGATGCGCGGCGCCAGGCCGGCCGTGGCCATGCCCAGCACTTTTGCACGCGGCGTCAATTTGTATTTATCCACAGCGGCGGCGGACGCCAGCAAAATCGCGCAGGCGCCGTCGTTCAAGCCCGAGGCATTGCCGGCCGTGACCGTGCCGTCCGCTTTCACCACGCCTTTCAGTTTCGCCAGCATTTCCAGCGAGGTGTCCGGACGCGGATGTTCATCCATCGTCACCATCTTCGGCTCGCCCTTTTTTTGCGGCACGGCGACGGGCACGATTTCGCGATCGAACACGCCGGCCGCGTTGGCGGCGACCCAGCGCTGCTGGCTGCGCAAGGCCAGCGCGTCCTGGTCGGCGCGGCTGATGCCAAATTCCACGGCCACGTTTTCCGCCGTTTCAGGCATGGTATCGATGCCGTACTGCGCCTTCATTTTGCCGTTGACGAAGCGCCAGCCCAGGGTCGTGTCTTCGATTTTCGCCGCGCGCGAAAACGCGCTGTCGGCCTTGCCCATCACAAACGGTGCGCGCGTCATGCTTTCCACGCCGCCGGCGATGATCAGTTCCGCCTCGCCCGCCTTGATCGAGCGGGCGGCCATGCCCACGGCGTCCAGGCTGGAGCCGCACAGGCGGTTGATGGTATTGGCGGGCACTGCCGCCGGCAAGCCGGCCAGCAGCGCAGCCATGCGGCCCACGTTGCGGTTGTCTTCGCCCGCCTGGTTGGCGCAGCCGTAGAACACATCGTCGATGGCGGACCAGTCGACGGATGGGTTGCGCGCGATCAGCGCGGCGATCGGCAGCGCGCCCAGGTCGTCCGCGCGCACGCTGGACAAGGCACCGCCGTAGCGGCCGAAAGGTGTGCGTACGGCGTCACAGATAAAGGCTTCGTTCATGTTTGCTTCCTTGTTCGGGCTATCAGGAGAATATCTTCGGGCGCTGGTCGACCACGCGGCGGGCCTTGCCCGTCAAGGTGCGTTCGATGCCGGCAGCGGCCACCAGGCGCACGCGCGTGCTCACGCCCACGTGCGTCTTGATGCGGTGTTCCAGCTCGCGCGCCAGGGCGTCCGTTTCGCTCGCAGAGATGGTGGATGTCAGGTCGATGCGCAGCTCGGCGATCACTTCGAGCTTGTCGAGGTGGCCGTCGCGCGTGACGACCAGCTGGTATTGCGGCGCCAGCTTCGGCATTTTGAGGATCAGCTCTTCGATCTGCGTGGGGAAAACGTTCACGCCGCGGATGATCAGCATGTCGTCCGAACGGCCCGTGATCTTGCCGATGCGGCGCATGGAGCGCGAGGTGGGCGGCAGCAAACGGGTCAGGTCGCGCGTGCGGTAGCGGATGATGGGCAGCGCCTCTTTCGACAAGGAGGTAAACACCAGCTCGCCCTCTGCGCCGTCCGGCAGCACTTCGCCCGTTTCCGGGTCGATGATCTCCGGGTAAAAATGGTCTTCCCAGATGACGGGACCATCCTTGCTCTCGATGCATTCGGACGCCACGCCAGGTCCCATCACTTCGGACAGACCGTAGATGTCGACGGCGTCGATGCCGGCGCGCGCCTCGATTTCCGAACGCATGGCGTCCGTCCACGGTTCGGCGCCGAAGATGCCCACCTTCAGCGACGATTCGGCCGGGTCCAGACCCTGGCGCGTGAACTCCTCGATGATGTTGAGCATGTACGACGGCGTGACCATGATGATGGACGGCTTGAAGTCCTGGATCAGCTGCACCTGCTTTTCCGTCTGGCCGCCGGACATGGGGATGACCGTGCAGCCCAGGCGCTCGGCGCCGTAGTGCGCGCCCAGGCCGCCCGTGAACAGGCCGTAGCCGTACGAGATATGCACCATGTCGCCCGCGCGGCCGCCGCCGGCGCGGATTGAGCGCGCCACCACGTTAGCCCAGGTGTCGATGTCGTTCTGCGTGTAGCCGACCACCGTGGCCTTGCCCGTGGTGCCGCTCGATGCGTGGATGCGCACCACCTGCTCGCGCGGCACGGCGAACAGACCGAACGGATAATTGTCGCGCAAGACCTTTTTATCGGTGAACGGAAATTTCGCCAGGTCGGACAAGGATTTGAGATCATCCGGATGCACACCCGCTGCGTCAAAAGCGGCACGGTAATGGGGCACGTTGTCATACGCGTGCTTGAGCGTCCATTTCATGCGCTCGAGCTGCAGCGCCTGCAGTTCATCCTTGCTGGCGCGCTCGATCGGCTCGAGGTCATTGGGGGCGGGAATTCGTTGGACCATCTTTGTCTCCTAATCGGTTCTATCACTATGTAATTCGTTCCGGCAGTTCAAGCCTGCTCTTGTACCTTCAACCGCTGATGACTTCACCCGCCACGCGGATCGACTTGCCGCGGAAGAGCGCGATGGCGCGCCCGTCCTGGTTGCTGACCTTGACGTCGTAGACGCCGCTTTTTCCCGCCAGCGCCTGCTCGATGGCGTACGCAGTGAGCACGTCCCCTTCGCGGCCCGGCGCCAGGTAATCGATGGTGCAGCCGGCGCCCACGGTATTCATGTTGTAGCTGTTGCAGGCAAACGCGAAGGCGCTGTCGGCCAGGGCGAAGATGAAGCCGCCGTGGCAGGTCTGGTGGCCGTTGAGCATGTCGGCGCGCACCGTCATCGTCATGCGCGCATGGCCTGGGCCCACATCAGCCAGGGCGATGCCCATGGCGGCGGTGGCGTTATCGCGCGACAGCATGGAGGCGGCGGCCGCTTCGGCCAGGGCCTGGGCGGCGTGAAGATGGTCTTCCTTATGCATGAAACGGTGCTCCATTGGCGAGTTTGCGGCGCAGCAGCGGCGAGACGCGGTAGCGGTCTTCGCCATAGCCTTGCGCCAGGTGGTGCAGCACGGCGACGATGTGCTGGACGCCGACGGCATCGGCCCAGGCCAGCGGTCCGCGTGGGTAATTGACGCCCTTCTGCATGGCGATATCGACGGCATCCTCCGTGCACACGCCCTGGTTGACGGCGTCGGCCGCTTCGTTGGCCAGCATGGCGACCGTGCGCATGACGGCCAGGCCAGGCACGTCGTCCAGGCGCGTGACGATGAAACCGGCCGCCTGGAACAGGCCGACGACGGCCGCATAGGCGGCGTCGCTGCACTGGTCGGCACGGGCCACGGCGATGCGGCGGGCAGTCGCGTAATCGAGCGCCAGGTCGAACAGCACCGTGTCCGGATGCTGGTTGTCGTGCGCGCGCTGGGTGGCGCTGCGCCCATCGGTCAGATAAATCGCGGCGCCATGGCAATGCAGGGCCGGCGCCTCGTCGTGCGCCTGGCCTTCCTGCGTCACACGGCGGCTGACCGTGACGCCAGCCTGCTCCAGCCGCTGCACCAGGCTGCGGATGATGCCGCTGTGGCCACGGCCATCGCCGCCGATGGCGGCCGACAGGGCGACGAATTCCGGGGTCGCTTGCACGCTTTCCGCCTGCGCCACAGGTGCGCTGGCGCCTTCGCCGTACAGGTAGAAGCCGCGGCCCGATTTGCGGCCCAGGAAACCGGCGTTGACCATTTCCTGCTGCAGCACGGCCGGCGTGAAGCGCGGGTCGTTGAAATAGGCGCCGAACACGGATTGCGTGACGGAGAAATTCACGTCATGGCCGATCAGGTCCATCAATTCGAATGGCCCCATGCGGAAACCGCCCGCTTCGCGCAGCACGGCATCGATGGTGGCGGCGTCCCCTGCCTGTTCGTTCAGCAGGCGCCAGCCTTCCGCGTAAAACGGACGGGCGACACGGTTGACGATGAAGCCGGGCGTCGATTTTGCATGCACGGGATTCTTGCCCCAGGCAATCGACGTGTCATACACGGTGGAGGCCACTTGCTCGCTGGTGGCCAAGCCACTGATCACTTCGACCAGCGCCATCAGGGGCACGGGATTAAAGAAATGCATGCCGACCAGGCGTTCCGGCCGGCGCAGCTTGGCGGCGATCGCCGTGACGGAGATCGACGATGTATTCGTCGCCAGGATGCAGTCGTCGCCGACCAGCGCTTCGAGCTCGGCGAACAGGCCGCGCTTGACGTCGAGGTTTTCCACGATGGCTTCCACCACCAGGGAGCAATCGCTCACATCGGCCAGGCTGCCGGCCGCCTGCAGGCGCGCCGTGGCGGCTGTGGCTTCGTCAAACGTCATGCGGCCCTTCTCGGCCAGCTTCGCATACATCTTGCCGATGTCCGCCAGCGCCTTGCTCACCGCTTCTGCTCGGGTGTCGTACAACTTGACCCTGTAGCCGGCGGCGGCAGCCACCTGCGCGATGCCGGCGCCCATGGCGCCGCTGCCGATGACGGCGACGATACTGTTGTTGTCCAAAGCTGCCATATCAATGTCCCTTGAATTGCGGTGCGCGCTTTTCCATGAAGGCGGCCACGCCTTCGCGGTAATCGTCGCTGTTACCGAGATCACTCATCATGCGCGCTTCCAGCGCCAGCTGCTGCGGCAAGGTATTGGCGCCGCTGGCGGCCAACGCCTGCTTGGTGTAGGCCAGGCCCTTGGTCGGCGCTGTGGAAAAGTGCACGGCCAGCTTGCGCGTTTCTTTCGCCAGTTCCGCATCGTCCACGCATTTCCAGATCAGGCCCCAGTCCTCGGCCTTTTCCGCCGTCAGTTTTTCACCGAGCATGGCCAGGCCCATGGCGCGCGCCGAACCGATCAGGCGCGGCAGGAAGAAGGTGCCGCCTGTGTCCGGGATCAGGCCCAGCTTGCAGAACACTTCGACGAAGCTGGCCGACTTGCCGGCGATGACGATGTCGCAGGCCAGCGCCAGGTTGGCGCCCGCGCCGGCGGCCACGCCGTTGACGGCGCAAATCACGGGCATAGCCAAGGCCTTCAAGGCCAGCACCAGCGGCGCGTAGTTCTTTTCCACCGACTCGCCCAGATCCACGCCCTTCGAGCCGGGTTCCACGGCGCGGTCGGACAAATCCTGGCCCGCGCAAAAGCCGCGCCCCGCGCCCGTCAGCACGAAGACGCGCACGGAACTGTCGGCCTTGACTTTGGCGATGGCGTCGCGCACTTCCTCGTGCATGGCTTGCGTAAAGCTATTGAGCTTGTCGGGACGGTTCAGGGTGAGCGTGGCGATACCGTGCTCGATGGTGAAGAGGATGTTTTGGTAGGTCATGGCGTCTCGCTATTTTTCGTTTTCAACCCAAGCGCAAGGAAGGTCAGTTCCTGCGGAATCGTCATTCGCCCCACTGGGACGAATGACCCCGGCGGGTCAGACCCCGGCTTTTACTCTGCCTGATCGAAGTCGACCACGACCTTGTCGGTCAGCGGAAAACTCTGGCAGCTGAGGACGAAGCCGCGCGCCACTTCGTAGTCTTCCAGCGCGTAGTTGACGTCCATTTCGACCTTGCCGTCGAGGATCTTGCAGCGGCAGGTCGAGCATACGCCGCCCTTGCACGAGTAGCGCATGTCCAGCCCCGCTCGCAGGCCCGCGTCGAGGATGGATTCCTTGTCCTTGTCCATCGTGAAGGTGGTGTGATTGCCATCCATGATGACGGTCACTTCCGTTTCCTGCACGGCGCCCGCGTCGAACTGGGCGCGCGGCTTGTGGGCGTTTTTCGGGATGCTGGCGGCGAACAGTTCGATCTTGATATTCTGCTTGGGCATGCCGGCCGCCTGCAGGGCGGCGGAGACGCCCAGCATCATGTCTTCCGGGCCGCAGATGAAGGCGTTGTCGTAGTCTTCGACACGGATCCAGTGCTGCAGGAACTGCTCGCATTTTTCCTGCGTGATGCGGCCGTTGAACAATTCGATGTCCTGCTGCTCGCGGCTCATCACGTAGACCAGGTTCAAACGCTCCAGGTACACATCCTTCAAGTCCGTCAATTCTTCCTTGAAGATGACGGACGACGAGGCGCGGTTGCCGTAGAACAGGGTGAAGCGGCTCAGGGGTTCCGTCAGCAGGGTCGTCTTGATGATGGAGAGGATGGGCGTGATGCCGCTGCCGGCCGCGAACGCCAGGTAGTGCTTGCGGTTGACGCAGTCGAGCGGCACGTTGAAGTGGCCCATGGGCGGCATCACCTCGATGGTGGCGCCGGCTTTCAGGGTGTCGTTCGCCCAGGTGGAGAAGGCGCCGCCCGGCGTGCGCTTGATGGCCACGCGCAGGGTGCCGTCCTGCACCGCCGAACAGATGGAATACGAGCGGCGCACGTCTTCCGCATTGATATTGGCGCGCAGGGTCAGGTGCTGGCCCTGCTGGAAGCGGAACTGCTGCTGCAGTTCCGCTGGCACGTCGAACGTGACGGCGATGGTGTCGCGCGTTTCATTGCGCACGTTCGCCACGCACAGCGGATAAAATTTACTCATGCTTCATCTCCAGTTTCTTCGGAACGTGTGCCTGATTTTTTTAGTGGCACTTGAAGTAGTCAAACGGCTCGCGGCAATCGATACACTTGTACAGGGCCTTGCACGGCGTGGAGCCGAACTGGCTGGTCAACTGCGTATGCGTCGAGCCGCAGTTCGGGCAGATCACGTCCAGCTTGGGGCCAGCCTGGCGTTTTACTCCGCCTGCTGTTCCTCCACGCAGGCCGCTGATGTCGATCACCTGCTGCTGCGGCGGCGCGATGCCATAGCCTTTCAGCTTGGCCTTGCCCGCCTCGCTCATCCAGTCCGTGGTCCAGGCGGGCGCCAGCTGGTTCACCAGGGTCACCTTGGCCACGCCATGGCTGCGCAGGGCATCGGTGACGGCGTCGGCGATCACCTGCATGGCCGGGCAGCCCGAATACGTGGGCGTGATCGTCACGACGCACGCATCGCCATCCGTGATGTCGACGGCGCGCACGATGCCCAGGTCCACCACCGAAATGACGGGGATTTCCGGGTCCGGCACCTCGCCGAGCCAGGCCCAGACCTGGGCGGCGTCCAGCGCTGCGGCGCCAGCGGCGGCGTTCATTACCACTCCGCCCCGGGATAGGCGCGCTGCAGGAACTGCATCTCGGCCAGAATAAAACCCAGGTGCTCCGTGTGCGTGCCCTGCTTGCCGCCCTTTTGCATCCAGGCGTCGGGCGCCGGCATGGTCAAAGTGGCTTCGGCGAAGATCTCGGCCACATGTTCGAGGAAAGCCTGGCGCAAGATATCCGATGGCGGCGCGATGCCGGCGGCGACCATGGCCTGGTCGACGGCGTCGTACGTGAACATCTCGCCCGTGTACATCCACAGCTTGTCGGCGGCAGCTTGCGTTTTCGCGTGGCTTTCTTCCGTGCCGTCGCCGAGGCGCACGATCAGGTCGCCGCTGCGGCGCAGGTGATACGTCACTTCCTTGATCGACTTTTGCGCCACTTCGACGATGCGCGCATCCGTCGATTTCGTCAGTTCCAGCAGCTGGAAGTAGTGCCAGCTGTCGAAGAAGAACTGGCGCATCATGGTGTCGGCGTAATTGCCGTTCGGCTGTTCGACCAGCAGGCAATTCTTGAAGTCGTGGGCGTCGCGCAGGAAGGCGATGTCGTCCTCGTCGCGGCCCGCGTTTTCCAGTTCGGCCGCATAGCTGAACCACAGACGCGTCTGACCCAGCAAGTCCAGCGCCACGTTGGTCAGCGCCATGTCTTCTTCCAGCGCCGGCCCCTTGCCGCACAGCTGCGACAGCTGCTGGCTGAGGATCAGGGCATTGTCGCCCAGACGCAGCAGGTAATCGAACTTTTGTTGCGTGACCTTGTCATCCATTGCAGGCTCCCATCACAGGTTCTTGACTTCTTCCGGCATCGGGAAGAAGGTGGGATGGCGGTACACCTTGCTGTTCGACGGTTCGAACAGGGCGCCCTTGTCGCCCGGGCTGCTGGCGACGATATCGGCCGCGCGCACCACCCAGATGCTCACGCCTTCATTGCGCCGCGTGTAGACGTCGCGCGCATGGTTGACCGCCATGGTGGCGTCGGAAGCGTGCAGGCTGCCCACATGCTTGTGCGCCAGGCCGTGCTGGCTGCGGATGAAAACTTCCCACAAAGGCCATTCTTTGCTCATGTTGCTCTCCCCTATCTGTCTTATGTAATTACGCTGCCGCTTTGTTAGCGGCTTGCTTGTCTGCATACGCGACCAAGGCATCGCGGAACCATTCGCCGTCTGCATACGCTTTCACGCGCGTTTGCAGGCGTTCGCGGTTGCACGGGCCATTGCCCTTCAGGACATTGTTGAATTCGGCCCAGTCGATCTCGCCGAATTCATAATGGCCCGTTTCCGCATTGAACTTCAGGTCGGGATCGGGCACGGTCAAGCCCAGGTATTCGATTTGCGGCACGGTCTGGTCGACCATGCGCTGGCGCAATTCATCGTTCGAGAACAGCTTGATGCGCCATTGCGCCGACTGGGCGCTGTTGACGGAGGCGGCGTCGGACGGGCCGAACATCATCAAGGATGGCCACCACCAGCGGTTCAAGGCATCCTGCGCCATGGCCTTTTGCGCCGGCGTGCCCTTGCACAGCGACATCATGATGTCGTAGCCCTGGCGCGCATGGAACGATTCTTCCTTGCAGACACGGATCATGGCGCGCGCATACGGACCATAGGAACAGCGGCACAGGGGAATCTGGTTGATGATGGCGGAACCGTCGACCAGCCAGCCGATGGCGCCCATGTCGGCCCACGACAGGGTCGGATAGTTAAAGATGCTGGAATATTTGGCTTTTCCCGAGTGCAAGGCAGCGAGCAAATCGTCGCGTGAGACGCCCAGGGTTTCCGCAGCACTGTACAGGTACAGGCCGTGGCCCGCTTCGTCCTGGATCTTCGCCAGCAGGATCGATTTGCGTTTCAGGGTCGGTGCGCGCGTGACCCAGTTACCTTCAGGTAATTGGCCGACGATTTCCGAGTGCGCGTGCTGCGAAATCTGGCGGATCAGGGTCTTGCGGTAGGCGTCCGGCATCCAGTCCTTGGCCTCGATCTTGATGCCTTCGTCGATGCGCGCCTGGAAAGCGCGTTCTTCTTGACCCATGTCGTCGATCGAGCGGACGTTCTTGAGGCCGGTTTCAACCATTTGTGCGTACATGATGTGTCTCCCATGTCTTTGATTTTGCGCAGCAACGCGGTGCGATGAACAGATAATACGATACAAAAAACGATTTGCATACACTTGATGTGAATCATTTTAAAAAATCGTATCTTGTGCAGCTTTTTTGTGCGTATGATATTGCTGATGAGAAAACATTGCGAAGTGCCACCAGCGCTTCCGGCAAATTATTGCCGCGCTAACCGCGCAGCCAAGTAAACTGCTGTTTTTATTGAACCGACCGCAACACGGCCAGACCGGAACCACATGAAGAACACCCGCTGCACGGCATGGATAGCCGATTTCCTGGAAAGCGACCCACCGCGCTCGAAGTCCCTGGTGATGACCATCTTTGGCGACGCCATCGTGCCGCGGGGCGGCGCCATCTGGCTGGGCAGCCTGATCGAGCTGCTGGCGCCATTCGGCGTCAATGACCGGCTATTGCGCACCAGCGTGTTCCGCCTGGCGCAGGAGGGCTGGCTCAGCTCGCAGCGCGACGGCCGCCGCAGCGCCTATGCGATACGCCCGGAGGCGCTGGCCCGCTTCGAGCGCGCCTATCGCCGCATCTATGCGCCGCTGGTCGTGCACTGGGATGGCAGCTGGACCCTGGTGATCGGGCCGGCCGGCAGCATCGGCGCCGCCGAGCGGGGGGCGCTGCGCAAGGAATTATTGTGGGCCGGCTATGGCTTGATCTCTCCCGGCATCTTTGGCCACCCGGCCAGCAATGCGGAGGCGCTGGAAGATATCCTCGTGCGCAACGAGGTGCAGGGCAAGCTGTATGTCTGCCACACCACGGAATTGCCAGGTGTCAGTACGCGTCCTCTGCGCGACATGGTGGGCGATTGCTGGGACTTGTCGGAAGTGATGGCCGGCTACGAAAAATTCATCGCCAGCTTCCAGCCGCTGCTGACCCTGCTACAGGAAGCACCCGTGTTCGATGCCGAGCAGGCGTTCGTCATCCGCTCGCTGCTGACGCACGCCTACCGCCGCGTGCAATTGCACGACCCGCAACTGCCCGTCGAACTGCTGCCCGAACCGTGGCCCGGCACGCAAGCCTATGCGCTGGCGCGCGACCTGTACCGCATCACGTACGCGGCGGCCGAGGAACATATCCTGGCGACCCTGCGGCGCGAGGATGAACAGGCACCGGACGTGGAGCCCTGGTTTTTTGAACGCTTCGGCGGCCTGAACACCTGACAAAACGTCCATGGCGGCGTTGCAGGGCCTGGGCGTACGTTCGTACTGCCTGCGGCCCCGCGCCTTGCCTTGGCCCTGGCCATTTTTCAGGCGTTCAGGAATAAGTCAGCGCCTGCGCTCACTGTTTGGCTACCACTTGTTTCGCCCCTGCCAATAAATCCTGTCCCAGCTTTTCCAGCGCATTGGCCTGCACCAGCATGGTGTCGAGGATGGCAACGTTGAAGGTGAATTCGGCCGGCGTCGTATAGCCGGGAAAGCGTATGATGCGCAGCAATTCCTGCAAGGTCGTGCCCTTGCCCAGGTGCGCCAGGGCATCGCTGAGCGCGCTGATTTTCTTTTCCAGTTCGCGGATGTGTTTGCCGTTGTCTTCCATGATGCTCTCCCTGTGTCGGAGCTTCCACGTTAGCAAAGCACGTCCGCCATCGCTTGCGCCAGCACAAAGGCCGCCGCAAAACAGGTATCATCGCGCCATTGCACACGATGCAAAACCCATACGTTTTTATCAGGAACACTCATGACCATTAAAATCAGCCAGCAATTCGACGCCGGCGCGATCGAGGTGCTGCGCGCCGACGATGCCCAATCCATCGAGCTGAACATCCGCAAGGATTCCCACGCCGACATCACGCAGTGGTTTTACTTCCGCCTGCAAGGTGCGCAAGGCGAGGCGTGCACGATCCGCTTCATGAATGCCGGCAAGTCGGCCTACCCGGACGGCTGGAAAGATTACCAGGCCGTGGCCAGCTACGACCGCGAAACCTGGTTCCGCGTGCCCACCAGCTTTGACGGCACGGTGATGACCATCGAACACACGCCGGAAGAAGAAAGCGTGTACTACGCCTACTTCGAACCGTATCCATGGGACCGCCACCTGGCCCTGATCGACAGTGCGCAAGCGTCGCCGCTGGTGCGCCTGGTCGACCTGGGCAGCACCGTGGAAGGCCGCGACATGAATCTGCTGGTGGTCGGCGACGCCGATGCCGAGAAAAAAGTCTGGGTCATCGCGCGCCAGCATCCGGGCGAGACGATGGCCGAATGGTTTGTCGAAGGCATGCTTGAAGCCTTGCTGGACCAGGCCAATCCATTTGCCCGCCAGTGCCTGCAGGACGCCGTCTTCTACGTGGTGCCGAACATGAACCCGGACGGTTCCGTGCACGGCAACCTGCGCACCAACGCGGCCGGCGCCAACCTGAACCGCGAATGGATGACGCCGACCATGGAGCGCAGCCCGGAAGTGTTCCTGGTAAAACAGAAAATGCATGAAATCGGCTGCGACCTGTTCCTCGACGTGCATGGCGACGAAGGCTTGCCGTACGTGTTCGTGGCCGGCAGCGACGCGCTGGAAAATTTCACGCCGGCACAAAAAGCCGAGCAAGACCGCTTCATCGCCGACTTCAAGGTGGCCAGCCCCGACTTCCAGGATGAGCACGGCTATGAAGACGGCCCGTTCACGCCGGAAGTGCTGACCATGGGTTCGCCCCACATCACGCACGCCTTCGGCTGCCTGTCGCTGACCCTGGAACTGCCGTTCAAGGACAACGCCAACGATCCCGACCCGCAAACGGGCTGGAGCGGCGCCCGCAGCGCCGCCCTGGGCGCGGCCGTGCTGCAACCTATCCTGTCCACCTTGCGCGCCTGAGCGCCGGGGCCGACACGGCCCGCTTGATCCCCTGCCCCGCTCGCCGGGGCTTTTTTTTGACTGCACGACAAGCGTTGCTGTCCGAGCGGTTTTTTTTCCTAACATCTTGCCTACCAGAAATTATCGTCCTACACTAGGCAACAGAATCGGACCGCGCCACGCTGCACGGCCCCGCAAGAATAGCTCGCCGGGCGGGTCGCCATGACTTCCCGGCCACCGGCAATACGCATCCACGGCCCTGTCCCTGCCGAATTAGCTTTCTGTAACGCAAACTGACCGCATCAGCATCGTCTTGAATGGACACAGCCTGTCCGCGGGACGATTCCCAGCGCACGCTTTCCGCTTCTCGCCGAGGATGAATGACCTATGTCTAAGCTTAAAATCAGTACCCGCCTGGCTGTCAGTTTCGGCTTGATCATTGTCCTGCTTGCCATGGTGGCATTTGTTTCCATCAGCCGCATTCGCAACATCAATGCCTCGACGGAAAAAATTCTCAACGACCGCTATGTCAAGGTCATGCTGTCCAATACGATACAGTCCGAGGTCAATATCCAGGCCCGCCTGCTGAGCATCGCCATCATCGGCGCCAACGATGCCGATGAAGTCAGCAGTTCCGTGGCCAAGATTCAGGCGTCGATCAAAAAGAACGCGGAGCTGCTGGCGCGCCTGAAAACCATGATCAACACGCCCAAGGGCCAGGAGCTGCTCCAAGCCGTGATGAGCAGCCGCGAAAGCTATGCCAGGACGCGCGATGCGAACATCAAACTATTACAAGAAGGCAAATCGGAAACGGCGGGCATCTTCCTGTTGACGCAGCTGCGTTATCCCCAAGAAAAATTCCTGACGGCACTGGCGGCCATGGCCAACTTTCAGCAATCGCTGATGGAAAACGAAGGCAAGCAAGCCGCTGCCGATGGGCGCATGGCCATCATCCTGACACTGTCCCTCTCGATCGCCGCGACGCTCATTGCCATCGCGCTGGCCCTCCTGATCAGCCGCTCCATCAGCCGGCCCATAGCCGAAGCCGTCAAGGTGGCGCAACGGGTGGCGTCCGGCGACTTGTCGGTCAGCATCGATGCGCGCGGCAACGATGAAACGGGCCAGCTGCTGCGCGCCTTGAAAGAGATGAATGACAATCTGCAAGGCATCGTGGCCCGTGTGCGCCATGGTACGGATGCCATCGCCCACGGCTCGCGTGAAATCGCCTCCGGCAATATGGATCTGTCGTCGCGCACGGAACAGCAAGCGAGCTCGCTGGAAGAAACGGCCTCGTCGATGGAAGAACTGACGTCCACCGTCAAGCAGAATGGCGAGAACGCGCGCCAGGCCAACCAGATGGCGCAATCGGCCTCCAGCGTGGCAAGCAAGGGCGGCCAGGTGGTGGCGGAAGTGATCACGACCATGGATTCCATCAATGCCTCGTCGAAGAAAATCGTCGACATCATCAGCGTTATCGACGGCATTGCCTTCCAGACCAATATCCTGGCCCTGAACGCGGCCGTGGAAGCGGCCAGGGCGGGCGAACAGGGACGGGGCTTTGCCGTGGTCGCCACGGAAGTGCGCAACCTGGCGCACCGCTCCGCCGCCGCCGCCAAGGAAATCAAGATTCTCATCGACGATTCCGTGCATCAGGTCAGTCTGGGCAGCACCCTCGTGAACCAGGCGGGCAGCACCATGGAGGAAATCGTCAATAGCGTGCGGCGCGTCACGGACATCATGGCCGAGATCACGTCCGCCAGCAACGAGCAGGAAGCGGGGATAGAACAGATCAACCAGGCCATCACGGAAATGGATGCCGTGACCCAGCAAAATGCGGCCCTCGTGGAAGAGGCGGCGGCCGCGTCCGAAGCGCTGCAGGATCAAGCGGGCATCCTGGCCGAAGCCGTCAGCGTGTTCAAGCTCGACGGCACACAAGCGCTGGCGCCAGCCGCGCCAGCATCGCGGCCGGCGCCAAAGCCGGCGCCTCGGCCCGCAGCCGCCACGGCGGCCCAGCCCCGGCTCGTCGCCAACGCCCCCGCCAGCCGCAAGAGCGCCGCGCCGGCCATGGCGGCGGAAGGCGAGTGGGAACAATACTGACCTGACCGGGCGGCAGCCAGCCGCCGCTGCCGTCCTCTGGCGCGGCGGCAGCGGCACTGGGCCATGGCGCAGTGCAGCATCGCAAATCGTTGCCACGCCGGCTATTGCTGCCTATACTGGGCGCAGCGTTGCCTGTCCCTTCCCTTGCCGATAACCATCCCGCATATGACCATCAAATACCAGCCACGCGCTGAGGCGCGATTTTCACCGACCCGATTTGCACACGTGTGCATATTTTTATTGCTTGGCCTGCACGGCATGCCAGGTACAGCGGCAGAACTCAGCCCTGCCGCACAGCTGGGGCGGCGCATCTTCCACGATGCCGGCCTGTCCGCTTCGGGCAAGCAGTCGTGCGCCAGTTGCCATGACCCGGCCCACGCCTTTGCGCCCGGCAACAAGCTGGCCGTGCAACTGGGGGGCGCCGATGGCCAGACGCACGGCTACCGCGCCACGCCATCGCTGCGCTACCTGGAACACACTCCGCCCTTCCGCTTGGATGGGGAAGGCGCGCCCAACGGCGGCATCAACTGGGACGGCCGCGCCGCCAGCCTGGCGGAACAGGCGGAACGGCCTTTCCTGGCACCGCACGAAATGGCCAATGCCAACACGGATGAAGTGGTGGAACGGCTGCGCAACGGCAGTTACGCAGAAACATTCCGGCACGTCTTTGGCGCTGCCATCTTTACGCAACCGCAACAGGCATTCCGCCGCATCACCTATGCCTTGCAGCAATTCCAGCTGGAAGAGCCGGATTTCCACCGCTACGATTCCAAATATGACCTCTACCTGGCCAACAAGGTTCCGCTGGAGCTGGCGGAATTGCGTGGCCTGGCCCTGTTCAACGATGAACGCAAGGGCAATTGTGCCGCTTGCCACCCCAGCGTGCGGGGCGAACATGGCGCACCGCCCTTGTTTACGGACTTCAGTTTCGACAACCTGGGCGTGCCGCGCAATACGCGCATTCCCGCCACGGCCGACCCCGCGTATTTCGATCTGGGCTTGTGCGGCCCCGACCGCACGGACCTGGCGCTGAAAGGCGAGCTGTGCGGCGCCTTCAAGGTGCCCAGCCTGCGCAATGTGGCCACGCGCCAGGTATTTTTTCACAACGGCGTGTTCGACAATCTGACGGATGCCCTGCGCTTCTACGCGCGGCGCGATACGCACCCGCAAGAATGGTATCCGCGCGACAGGCGGGGAAAAGTGCTGAAATTCAACGACGTACCCGCCAGATACCGCGCCAACGTGAACGTCAGCGAGGCGCCGTTCGACCGCAAGCGCGGCATGGCGCCGGCGCTGACGGCCGGCGAGATCGAGGATATGGTGAAATTTTTGGCCACGCTGACGGATGGCTATCAGGTTCAGCAGTAAAGCGTGGGGCGCCTGCCCGGCGTTGCCGCGGCGGGCCCCCAAGCACTCAGCCGCCCGCCACCACCATGCTCTCGATGAGGATGGAACCCGTCTCTTTGGTGCCGCGGCGCAGCACATCGGCGCCCACGGCAACGATGTTGCGCAGCATGTCCTTCATGTTGCCGGCGATGGTGATTTCTTCCACCGGATACTGGATTACGCCGTTTTCCACCCAGAAACCGGACGCGCCGCGCGAATAGTCGCCCGTCACGTAATTGGTTCCCTGTCCCATCAATTCCGTCACCAGCAAGCCCGTGCCCAGCTTTTTCAGCATGGCGCTAAAATCATCGCCGGCGGCCGTCAGGTTCGAGGTCAGGTACAGATTGTGCGAACCGCCCGCGTTGCCCGTCGTCTGCATGCCCAGTTTGCGGGCCGTGTAAGTCGACAGGAAATAGCCTTGCACCACGCCATCCTTGACGACGTCGCGGCTGACGGTTTTCACGCCCTCTTCATCGAACGGCGCCGAACCGACGCCGCCGATCACGTGCGGATCCTCAAAGATCTGCACGTGTGAGGGCAGCACTTGCGTGCCCAGGGAATCGTTCAGGAAAGTGGATTTGCGGTACAGGGCGCCGCCCGAGGTCGCTTGCACATAGGTCCCCAGCAAGCCGGCCGCCAGCGGCGCCTCGAACAGCACGGGGCAGGTGCGCGTGCCCAGCTTGCGCGCGTTCAGGCGCGACAGCGCGCGCTCGGCGGCATAGCGGCCGATGGCTTCCGGGCTCGACATCTTGGCGGCGTCGCGCACGGACGAATACCAGTCGTCGCGCTGCATCTTGGCGCCCTTGCCGGCAATGGGCGCCACGGACAGGGTGTGGCGCGAAAACGGATAGCCGCCGATGAAGCCGCGCGAATTGGCGGACACAAAGTGCGATTGCTGCACGTGCACGCTGGCGCCCTCGCTGTTCGTGATGCGCGGATCGACGGCAAACGCAGCCGCCTCGGCCCGCTGGGCCAGTGCGACGGCTTCCTCGGTCGAAATAAGCCAGGGATAGAACAGTTGCAAATCGCGGGGGGACATTTCCAGCATGTCGGCGTCGGCCAGGCCCGCGCAATCGTCCTCGGCCGTGAAGCGCGCGATGTTGTAGGCGGCGTCCACCGTGGCGCGCAGGGCGGACGGCGAAAAGTCGGAGGTGCTGGCATTGCCGCGTTTCTTGCCGACAAACACGGTCACGCCCATGCCCTTGTCCTTGTTTTGCTCGATCGTCTCAATCTTGCCTTTTCGTACAGACACGGACAGGCCGCCGCCTTCGCTGACCTCGACGGCAGCGTCGGTGCCGCCCGCTTCCCGCGCAAAAGACAACACATCACGGGCTAGTTGCTGCAATTGCTCTTGACTATGGGTAAATACGGAGTCGTTCATGCGCTGTTTTCTTCGGAAAGCCGCTAAAAAGGTTATCATAGCAGTCGTTTACAGTTTACAGGTGCGGCCTACGCGGCCAATCCCGCCTTATCATGCCAAATCCAAACCGGGGAGCTTGCGGCTTCCAATCCACCGAATTCGAACAGGAATATGAACGTCCGTCGAAATCGGAACTCAAGCGCCAGATGACCGTCCTGCAAAAGCTGGGCGAAGAACTCGTCAATGAGGCACGCGACCGCGTCAAGCGCGTCCCGATGCCGGAAGACGTGCGCGACGCCATTCTCGAATGTCAGCAAATCAAGGATCACGAAGGCCGCCGCCGCCAGCTGCAATACGTGGGCAAGAAAATGCGTACCCTGGATGAAGAAGAAGTTGCCGCCATCCAACGCACCATCGATAGCTGGAAAGGCTTGTCGAAAGCCGACACGGCCAATATGCACGCGATGGAACGCCGCCGCGACAAGCTGTTGACGGACGACAAGGCGCTGACCGTCTTGCTGTCGGAAAACCCGGAACTGGACGTACAGCACCTGCGCACCCTGATCCGCAATGCCCGCAAGGAGCAAGCCGAGAACAAGCCGCCGAAAGCCTACCGCGAAATCTTCCAGATCTTGAAAGAGATCGCCAAAAAGAACAACAGCGGCAAGAAAGATGCCGATGAAGATGGCGTCGAGCCAGAAGAAGACGAATAAGCAACTGGGGTCGGACCCGGCGGGTCTGACCCCGACAGTAGCTAAAAACCGGGATCAGCCCGGTTTTTTTACGACATAGACAGGTGCCCCATGACCACGATAGAAGACGAATTGATTATCGGCCTCGTGTCGATCTCCGACCGCGCCAGCGGCGGCGTGTATGAAGACCTGGGCATCCCCGCCCTGGAAAGCTGGCTGTCCGCCGCCATCCGCACGCCGTTCCGCCTGGAAAAGCGCCTGATCCCGGACGAGCGCTCGCAGATCGAAAACACCCTGATCGACATGGTCGACCTGAACCACTGCCATCTGATCCTGACGACGGGCGGCACGGGCCCGGCGCGGCGCGACGTCACGCCGGACGCCACGCTCAGCGTGGGCACCAAGGAAATGCCCGGTTTCGGCGAACAGATGCGCCAGATCAGCCTGCAATTCGTGCCGACGGCGATCCTGTCGCGCCAGGTAGCCGTGATCCGCGAGACGCCCGAGCGCGCTTGCCTGATCATGAACTTGCCGGGCCAGCCCAAGGCCATCAAGGAAACCCTGGAAGGCTTGAAGGATGTTGATGGAAATCAATTGGTGAACGGCATCTTTGCCGCCGTGCCGTATTGCATCGACCTCATCGGCGGTCCCTACATGGAAACCGACCCGGCCATCTGCAAGGCCTTCCGTCCCAAATCGGCGCTGCGTCCGGCGCAACCCATACCTGAGGAAAATACATGAGCACCTTGCTGGAAACCATAGAACTCGACAGCGCACCGAATCCCACCGTCTCCATCATCTGGATGCATGGCCTGGGCGCCGACGGCAACGACTTCGTGCCACTGGTGAAGGAGCTGGACCTGCGCGGCTGCCCCGCCATCCGCTTCATTTTCCCCAGCGCCGGCACCATGCCCGTCACCATCAACAACGGCTATGTGATGCGCGCCTGGTACGACATCCTCGTGAACGACCTCGTGCGCCGCGAAGACGAGGCCGGCCTGCGCGCCTCGCAGGCACAAATCGAAGCGCTGATCGCGCGCGAAAAGGCGCGCGGCATCCCCGCCAGCCGCATCATCCTGGCCGGCTTTTCGCAAGGCTGCGCCATGACCCTGCAAACGGGCTTGCGCCACGCGGAACCGCTGGCCGGCCTGATGTGCCTGTCCGGCTACCTGCCCTTGGCCGACAAGACGGCCCTTGAGCGCACGCCGGCGAGCCTGCAGACGCCGATCTTCATGGCGCACGGCACGGCCGATCCCGTGGTGCCGATCGGCCGCGCGCAGCAGTCGCGCGACTTGCTCACCGGCATGGGTTACAAGGTGGAATGGCACGAATACATGATGCAGCACTCGCTGTGCAAGGAAGAGATCGACGCCATCGGCGCCTGGCTGAAAAAAGTATTGGCTTAAAGTAAAAACAGGCGCGGCATCCACCGCGCCTGCTGTCTTGCTACACGCCGGGAACGCTTAGTTCGCCGGCGTTTTTTCATTCCAGATTTTCAGCATGTCGGGCGATGCTTCCGAGCGGATGCCGTTGTCCGTCAGCACCGATTCCGTCGCGGCCAGCATCTCCTTGCGGGGCACGACGACCATTTCCGCATCGCGCTGCTGGAAGCGGAAGGTCAGCAAGTCATCCTTCTGGTCGCGCAGCAAGGCCACCAGGTGCGCCAGGCTGCGCACGCGCACGCCATTGACGGAATCGACGACCGAGAAGAAACGGGTGCTGTAGCCATTCATCAGCTTGTGCGGGAAGAACGGCGCGGCGATCACCACCAGCTCTTCGCGCTCGCTGTCGGGCGCATCGCCGCGCCGCGTCACCAAAGGGTTGCCGGCAAAACTCATGCCGCCCAACATTGCCGGATTGCCATTCGGCGCGGCCATGAATTCCGTGCTGGCGCGCGAAAACACCATGGGACCGAAGATGAAATAGGACGGATAATTGCCCTGCAGGCCGCTGATGAGCATCGGGTGCGCCGCCGAGACGGGCACCTTGATTTTCACAGGCGCACCCTGGCGCACCACCGTCAACGGCAATTCGCCGTCTTTCGCCAGCTGCTGCACGCGGTACTGGAAGCGCACGCGGCTGTTGGCATTCAGCTTGACCATGCCCTGGTTGTCGATGGGGAAATCGCCGATATGCGTGATGACGTCCCACTCCTTGAGCGGATAGGCGGCATCCTTGCTGGCCGGCGTCATCACGACGGCGCCCTCGACACCCTTGGCCAGTTTCAAATACGTGCGCAGCGCGGGGTTTTCCAGCGTTTGCGTCACGTCGCGCATGGCCGGCTTGCCCTTGGGCGCGCCGCCTTCCTGGTCGCGCAGGAACAGCTCGATTTCCTCGTTGGGGATGATGTAGCCGATGTTTTGCGCATTGAGCATGCCCGCAAAGGCCAGGCCGATCATCTTGTCGCCGGCAATCACGGGGCCGCCGCTATTGCCCGGGTTGATGGCCGCATCGATCTGGATGCGCAGGCCGGAGACGGGAAAGTTGTAGCGCACGAATTCGATGCGCGACACGATGCCCTTGGTGATCGACAGTGAGGTGCCGCCCGTCGGATAGCCATACGCCAGCACGGCATCGCGCACGTCGGGCAAGACGTTGGCGCGCGGCACCGCTTTGTGGCTGGCGAAAAAACTGTCGTCATCGATTTTCAGCAAGGCCAGGTCCATGCCGCGCGAAATGGCCAGCACGGTCGCCGGTATCTTGTCGCCCGCGCCATTGGCCTGGATCTGCACCTGGCTGGCATAGCCGACCACGTGCGCATTGGTGAGGATGCGGCGGCCTTCAATGACGACGCCGGAGCCCGTCACCTCTTGCGGCGCGGCCTTGCTCCACGGCTTGTAGGGATCGGGCCCGCGCAAGGTGGAAAACACCTTGACGACGGAATTTTCCAGCGCAGAGGCGCTGGCCGTGGCGCTGGTCTCGGCGGCAAGCGCGCGCAGCGTCATCAAGGGGGAAAAAGAAAGGGCCAGCGCCAGGAAGGCGCGGCCCATCAGGGTGATGCACGGACGAGTTTTCATTGAGCTGGTTGGCAATGGAAGGGAAGCAAAATTATATATTGAATAATTGCAACTTCATTACACTTTGTCCATCTTTGCCCGAAGAATGCCTCTAATCAGGCGGGCATGGGCGTCACGCCCAAGGCCGGCACCGCCGTCTGCGCGCCATTCATTACCATGGCCAGGAAGGTGTAGTAGCCATTGATGCCCATCAAGTCGACCACGCCCTGTTCGCCGAACAGGGCCAGCGCCCGCGCATACGTGGCGTCGCTGACGCGCTTGTTTTGCTGCAGCTCGATACAGAAGTCATGCACGGCTTGCTCGTCTTCCTTCAGGGCAAGCGGCGCGCGCCGCTGCGCGATGGCGTCCACTGCCGCTTGCGCGATACCGTTCTGCACGGCCAGCGGCGCGTGGATGGCCCACTCGACTTGCTGATCCCACTGGCGCGCCGTCACCAGGATGGCCAGCTCGGACAGGCGCGTGCCGATGGCGCTGCGGTAGCGCAAATACTCGCCCATGCGCTGCGCCGTTTCCATCAGCTCGGGGCTGCGGATCAGCGGCACGAAGGGGCCGTACAGGGCGCCGCGCGGACCATCGATGATGGCTTGCGCGGCCGCGCGCTGCTGTGCGTCGAGCCGGTCCAGCGGCAGCGCGGGCAAGCGGTCGATATCGCTACCGGCCATCAGGCAGTCCAGGCGACCACGTCCTGCTGCTGTTCGCCGAGGCCGGCGATGCCCAGGCGCAGGCTGTCGCCTTTTTTGAGGAAACGCTGCGGCTTGCGGCCCTGGCCCACGCCCGGCGGCGTGCCCGTGGCGATGATGTCGCCCGGTTCCAGGGTCATGAATTGCGACAGGTAGCTGACGATCTGCGCCACGGTGAAAATCATGGTTTGCGTATTGCCCGTCTGCATGCGCTTGCCGTTGACTTCCAGGTACAGGTCCAGGTCCTGCTCGTCGATGACTTCATCGCGCGTCACCAGCCAGGGGCCGACGGGGCCGAAGGTGTCGCAGCCCTTGCCTTTGTCCCACTGGCCGCCCCGTTCCAGTTGGAACGAGCGCTCGGAAATGTCATTGACGACGCAATAGCCGGCCACGTATTTCAGGGCGTCCTCTTCGCTCACGTACTGCGCGCGCGTGCCGATGATCACGCCCAGCTCCACTTCCCAATCCGTCTTTTTCGAGCCTTTCGGCAACACGACATTGTCGTCCGGGCCGTTCAGGCAAGTGATGGCCTTCATGAACACGATGGGTTCGGCCGGGATAGCCATGCCGGACTCTGCCGCGTGGTCTGCGTAATTGAGGCCGATGCCGATGAACTTGCCGACTTTCGCCAGCGGCACGCCGAAGCGCGGATTGCCGCGCACCAGGGGCAAGGTCTTTTCGTCGAGCTTGGCCAGCTTGCGCAGGGCCTTGTCTGACAGTTGTGCGCCGTCAATATCGGCAATCACGCCGGACAGGTCGCGCAGTTTGCCTTCTTCATCGATCAGGCCCGGTTTTTCCTTGCCTGGACGTCCATAACGAACGAGTTTCATAGTCTTCCTTGGAGTTGATCATTGCCGCTGTGCAGGCTGCCATTTTACCGGATGGCCCGGCACGCCTGCAGCGGCGAATGAAAAACATCGCAAGTCCCGGCAGTTGCAAGGCCGCCAGCACGCCAAACGCCGCCTGGTAGGCCTGCGGCGGGTACTGCTGCTGGCTGTTCAGGGGCCAGCAGCCGAGAATCAGGCCAAAGCCCGCCTGCACCAGGAAGGCGCCCGTGAAAATGAGCAAATTGAGGCAGGTGGCCGCCCTGCCTGTCAAACTGGCCGGCATGCTTTGCGCGACGATTGCATACTCGAGGCCCGTCACCGTGCCCAGCAAGGTAAACAGCACGGACAGCAAAGGCAGGCTGGGCGCCACATTGCACGCCATCACCACTTGCACGGCGACAAACAGGACGATGCCAACGGCCGCCACTTGCATGGGTGCAATGCCCCGCCGCCCGGCCCATTCCGTCAGCATGCCCATGCCGATGGCGCCGAAGATGACGGCCGCCATGCCCAGGTACAACAAATACGCCACGCTGTCATCGGACAAGCCGCCCACGTCGGCCAGCCAGCGCCCCACCCACAAGCCCTGCACGCCAAAGAACACCGTGTGCGGCAACAGGATCAGCGCGATGGTGCGGCGAAAGCCGGGATCGCGGTACACGCTCCAGACGCTAACCTTGCTTACCTTGTTCCTGCCTGTGGCGGGCGCGGGCATGGCCGGCGACAGCAGGCGGATCAGCAAGCCGACGGCCAGCGCCGCCAGCGCCAGTCCCAGGAACACGCCGCGCCAGTCCGTGTAATGCAGGGCCAGCTTGACGGGCATGGTGGCCGTGGCCGCGCCCAGGCCGCCCACGGCGATCAGATAGCCATGCACGGAAGGCAGGCGCGACGGCGCGACGGCGCACGAGATCGCTTTCACGGCCGCCATGAAACAGCCGCCCAGCCCCGCCCCCATCAGGGCGCGCGCCCACATCAGCTCGGCAAAGCTGTGGCCCCGGCTGAACAGCCACACGCCCAGGGACGCCAGCGCCAGCAGCCACAGTTGCACGGTGCGGGGACCGTAGCGGTCGAGCGCCATGCCAACCGGCAGTTGCACCAGCGCAAAGGCGAGAAAAAAGGCGCTGGTCAGCAGCCCCAGCTGCGCTGGCGTCAAGGCGACGGCGCCCAGCAATTCCGCCGTCAGCACGGCATTGACGCCGCGCAGCAGGCACGACAGGTAGTGGCCGAGCGCGAACGGCAGGAACACCAGGCAAAACACGGCCACGCCGGAGCGGGCGGGCGCACCGGCCGCGTGCATGCTCAGGCAGCCTGTGCCAGGCGGATGACTTTATGCGGCAGCTGCGGCACAGGTTCATCCGTCTCGAAGAAGAATTTATCGTGGCCGAACGCGGGTTTCAAATCGTCCATCCACGTCGCTTCCGCATCGAATTTCGCATAGAACGGCCGACGCACCCAGTCCGGATTGCGTGCCTGCAAGAATTGCAGGGCAAACAGTTTTTCACCATTGATGGTGACGATGCCGTCGATGACGATCTTGCCGGGAAAGGCGCTCATGGAGGGCCCGCGCACCGTGCGCGACAGGCCCGACACCATCTGGTAGGCGGCCTGGAAAATTTCGTACGCTTTCGCCAGCGGCAACTCGAAATAGCCGCGCGGGCCCGTGTCCCGCTCCACAAACATGTAATACGGAATCGCCCCCAGGCGCGTGCCCGTCTGCCACAGCTCGGCCCAGCTTGCCGGGTCTTCGTTGATGTGGCGGATCAGCGGCCCCTGCATGCGCAAGGTGGCGCCCGTGGAGACGATGCGTTTCACGGCTTGCTGCGCGATCTCCTGGCGCAACTCGACGGCATGGCTGTAATGGCCCATCACGGCCAGGTTCTTGCCCGCCTTGACGATGCGCTCGAACAGGCGCAGCAAATCATCCGCATCGCGGTCCGAGACAAAGCGCTGCGGCCAATACGCCACCGCCTTGGTGCCGATGCGAATGTTCTGGATGTGTTCCAGGCCCGGCGCCAGCAGCGGCTCCAGGTAGGCCGCCAGTTGCCGCGTGTTCATGATCATCGGATCGCCGCCCGTGATCAGCACGTCCGTCACTTCGGGATGCAGTTTCAGGTAGGCGGCCAGCTCGTTCGATTCGCGCGCATCGAACTTCATGTCGTCCATGCCGACGAACTGGGGCCAGCGAAAACAGAAAGTGCAATACGCGTGGCAGGTCTGGCCCGCGCTGGGAAAAAACAGCACCGTCTGCGCATATTTATGCTGCAGGCCGCGCACGGGCGCATCGTTGACCCGCGGCACGTTGTGCGTCATCTGGCCGGCCGGATGGGGATTCATTCCCAGGCGCAAGCCATGCACATAGGCATCGATGGCCGCCTTGTCCCGCCGCACCAGCACCAGGTCGCGCAAGTGCGCGTACTGCTCGGGAGGCAGCATGTCGCGGTGGGGGAAGACGAGGCGGTAGATGGGGTCGTCAGGGATGTTGTTCCAGTCGATCAACTGATCAAGCACATATTCATTGGTGCGAAATGGCAAGACGTGCGACACCACTTGCACGGCTTCGCGCTGCTCTTCCGGCAGCCATTCCCACTGCCGCGCCTGTTGAATGGTGTGCCGCGTGTACGGCTTAAACTTGGGTGGAAACGGCTCGGTAATGAGTGCGGACACGATCGGCTCCTTGCCTGTAAATAGCGATAACTTTCATAAAATCGGCCGTATATCGGCCAATTCCAGCCTCTTCCTCTCCATGCCAGGCCAGCTCGGCATGCTGTGAAAGTCATCATAGTTCTTGCCTACAGGAACCAAATTGCTACATATCAACAAGCGGTCGATACGTTGCATGCTGCCTACAAGCAACACCTAAGTTTGTTCCACCGCAATTTGATGGGACTGTCGGCGACGTAAATTACGGCTTGGCAACACATCCCTCGATATCACAAGGAGCTTTCATGAAACGCTTATTCACGGGTAGCCTGCTGTGCCTGGCATTTGCCGGCGGCAGCGTCAGTGCCGCGGTCGAGCCAACGGAAAAAGACGCCATCGCCATGGCCGAACGGGGCGCCGCCTTCATGAAGGCGCATGGCAAGGAAGAAATGATGAAGAAAATCACGGCGAAAGATCCGGACTTCGTGCAGGGTTCGCTGTACGTGGACATGCGCGACATCAAGACGGGCATCGTGCTGGCCCACCCCATCAATCCTTCCATCGTGGGCAAGGATCTGACGGATGTGCCGGACGCGAATGGCAAGAAATATCGGCGTGAAATCATCGAGCTGGCGCAAAAACAAGGCAAGGGCTGGGTCGATTACCAGTACAAGAATCCCACCAGCGGCAAGATCGAGCCGAAGACCACGTACATCCTGCGCGTCAACGATGTGGTGCTGGAAGCGGGCATCTACAAAAAATAAGGCAGGGGCGGCGCGCAGGAACGCCGCGCGCCGCCTGCGGTTTGAACAGCCATAGCCAGGAGTCAAGCATGCTCAATCAATTACGCATCGGACCAAAATTATTGCTGGCGCCCACCCTGGTCTTGCTGTTGCTGATACTCAGCTCGAGCGGCGCCTGGTATGGCATGGTGCGGCAAAATGCCTCGCTGGAAAACATGGTGCGGGTACGCATTACACATTTGAAGGCGGCCGCGGACGTACTGGGCGAGGCCAAGCACGTACATGGCAATATGTACCAGTTGCTGTCATGGACGAATGGCAGCTTCGCCAAGGCCCGCCTCGATGCGCTGGAGCAACAGATCAAGGCGCGCCACGCAGCCATCGGCGCCCAGCTGGGCACGCTGCGTTCCACGGCCACGGGCGCCGAACGCACCCTGGTCGATGCGGCCATCACGGCCCTGGCCGGCTATCGCAAGGCCGTGCTGGAAACCATGGAAATGGCGCAGATGGACCAGTCGATCGCCACCAACTCCATGCTCAAGGCGGAAACCCAGTTCGTCCAGTTCAATACGCAGCTGGCGCAGCTGTCTGCCCTGGAAACAACGCTCAGCAGCCAGGCCCACGCGACGGCCAGCGCCGAGTTCCGCAGCCTGGGCTGGAGCCTGTTGCTGACGGTGGCGCTATCGATCCTCGTCTCTATCGTGGTGACCATGCTGGTGCGGCGCGCCATGCTGGTGGAAATCCGCGGCATCGCCGACGCCGTGCAAGATCTGGCAGCAGGCAAGCTGATGGCCGGCGCCCCCAAGCCGGGCAATGACGAAATCGCCGCTACCTCGCGCGTGCTGGACCAGACCATCGCCCACCTGAACCAGACCTTGCGCACTATCATGGGCGCCGTGCAATCGATCGACACGGCCTCGCGCGAAATTGCCACCGGCAACCTGGACCTGTCGGCGCGCACGGAAATGCAAGCCAGCTCGCTGGAAGAAACATCGAGCGCCATGGAAACCTTGACGGCAGCCGTCAACAACAATGCGGACAATGCCCAGCTGGCCTGCGAGCTGGCGGGACAAGCGTCGACCCTGGCAGTGCAAGGGGGCGTATCGATGCAGCAAGCGGTGGCGACAATGGCGACGATACGCGCCAATTCGCGCCAGATCGTGGATATTATCGGCGTGATCGACGGTATTTCCTTCCAGACCAATATCCTCGCGCTGAATGCGGCGGTGGAGGCGGCGCGCGCGGGCGAACAAGGCCGGGGCTTTGCCGTCGTGGCGTCGGAAGTGCGCACCCTGGCGCAACGCTCGGCGCAGGCGGCCAAGGAAATCAAGACCCTGATCGCCACATCCGTCACCACCATCGACGGCGGCAGCGTGGCCGTGCAGCAGGCGGGCGACAGCATGGGCGCCATCGTGGCCTCGGTGCAGCAAGTCAACGAGATCATCCAGCGCGTGAAAGATGCCAGCGCCGAGCAGGCGTCGGGCATCACGGAAGTAAACCAGGCCGTCGCGCAAATGGATGACGTCACGCAGCAAAACGCGGCCCTGGTGGAACAGGCGGCGGCGGCGGCGGCCAGTTTGCAGGACCAGGCCGTCAAACTGTCGGCGGCGGTCAGCGTCTTTACCCTGGACCAAGCTGCTGCTGCTGCGGCCGCCGGCGCGGACGAGGAAGCCTTTCAAGACCCCGCCAGGACGCCCGGCCAGGAGCGGCGCGCGCTGCACAGCCCGCTACGCGGCATGCCAGGCCAGCGCGGCGCCAAGGATGCGCCCCAGCGCCGGCGCGGCTAGCTACGCGGCTAGATAACAGGCGCGCGCATCGGCTTGCTCAGGTAGCGCGAGCCTGCCAGCACGAAACGCCACGGCGTATCCATCGCTTTGGAAATGCCGATGCGCGGCCCCGCCTGTACAGCCACCTCGTCCTCGCGGGGCAGCAGCATGAACGGCGCCGCATCGAGCGCCAGCCGGTTATGCCTATGCGTGACACCGAGCGCCTGGCACACCTTGCCCGGCCCCGAACACAGCAGCCGGGCATCCTCGACGCCGCGCCGTTCGCGCATGGTATCGAGTCCCACGAGCGGTTCGATGGCGCGGATCAACACGCCCGCGCCATGCCCCGCTTCGCGGCACACAAAGTTCAGGCACCAGTGAATGCCGTATGAGCGGTAGACATAGGCGTGCGCGGGCAGGCCGAACATGGCCGCATTGCGCGGCGTCATGCCGCCATACGTGTGCGAGGCCGGGTCCAGCCGGTCATACGCTTCCGTTTCCACGATGCGCCCGCCCACGCCGTCGACGAGCACGGTCACGCCGATCAGCTGGCGCGCCACGCTGCTGGAATCGTCCGCAAAATCGATACCCGCGAGGATTTTTTTCATCCGGCAATTGTACCGCCGCCCTGTTCGCCGCACGCCGCACTCCCGCCTTGAAAACAAATAAAACTTGATTTTTTCATCATGGATTCCGGGATGAACAGTGTCATGACATGACGGAAATCGCAACTGGACCAAGCCAAAACAGGGATTTTTGCGACAATATATTGCAGATGTGAACTATTGTTGCCCATAAACAGCGATAATCGTCGGGCACTGCGCCAGACGCTCATGAAGCGGGCAGCGGCAGCGCGCACAGAATAAGCACCGGGCACAAAAATGATGATGAAAGCGTGATGATGAGAGCGGCAGCGCAAAAGCAGGTAGTGCAGGAAGATCCGGTTGACGCCTTGATGCGTTCCATCCGTATCCCGCCGCGTCCCAGCCTGCTGGTCGACTTGCAGCGCGAACTGGCGGAGCAGGACCCGTCGCCGCGTCGCATCGCGCGCATCATCGCCGACGACGTCGGCATGTCGGGCGCCCTGCTGAAACTGGCGAATTCGCCGTTCTATGGCGCCGCGCGCAAGGCCAAATCCGTCGAGCAAGGCATCAACTTTCTCGGCATTAACCAGTGCAGCGCCATGATGACGGGCTTGCTGGCGCGCCAGGCGCTGGAAGCGGAAGGCGTGGAACTGACCCACTTCTGGGATGTGTCGGCCAAGCGTGCGCGCGCCCTGGTATTTACCTCGCGCAAGCTGCGCATCGCCCCGCCCGACATCGCCCACACCTTCGGCCTGTTCTGCGACATCGGCGTGCCCCTGCTGATGAACCGCTTCCCCGACTACGTCAACACGTATGCGGCGGCGGCCAACGATGCGCACAATTGTTTCACGGCCCTGGAAGACGCGCGCCACCAGACCAACCACGCGGCTATCGGTTGCCTGCTGGCACGCAACTGGGGCCTGTCCTCCGACGTTTCCTGGGCAATTTTGCACCACCACGACTACACGGTGCTGGCGGACCCGTCCACGGACGACGCCATCCGCTCGCTCGTCGCCCTGTCGCTGCTGGCCGAAAAGGGCATTCAGCGCTACCATGGCAACAGTACCTCGCTGGAGTGGGACAAGGGCGGCGAACTTGCCTGCCAGCATCTCGGCCTGTCGCAGGAAGAAGCCGCCGACCTGCTCGACGAGCTGCACGAGATGTTCGATACCGACCATTGAGGTATCAGGCGGCCGCGTCCGCCTGTATGATCCATCCCGGCGCCTGGCATCAGCCCTGGCGCCCATTTCCGTTTGCCTGACCCGTATTTCTTAACCTGTTGATCGCCATGCCCAAAAATAAGCGCCCTGTCCCCCGTAAATCCGCCAACACGCCTGAAGACAAGGATGAATCCGTCACACGCATGCTGTGCACGATGGCCCTGAACCTGGCGGAGCAGGAAGACAGCGAATCGCAGGGCACGGTGCTGGCCGAGCAAGCCGTCGAATTCGGCCGCCTGATCCGCAAGGCATTGAATCAAAAGAAGGATGAAATCCTGTACGACGCCATCGAGCGCTCCAAATACGAGGACGTGGGCGCCTACCAGTACCTGCGCAGCCATATCGAGGAAGCGGCGTCCATTTCCGTGATCCGCCGCGAGAATGCCCCGGCGATGGAAATCAACGCCTTCGTCGTGCCCCTGCTGGTGCAAAGCACGGGCGGCCTGAAGGAAGCGGACAGCTTCCAGGACCAGGATGCATTCGAAGCGCTGGTGAAAAGTTTTCAGCAGGCAGAACTGGAAAGCGCCAAGGCCAAGGTGGTCCTGATGAGCCATGCCTACGACCTCGATGAAATCGACCGCATCACCTACAGCCACCTGCACGAGATGGTGCGCGATGCGTACGCATCGATGACAGACAAGAAGATCGTCGCCACGCCGGGCCTGGAAAGCAGCATCGTCGGCTGGAGCGAAACGGCTTTCGGCCCGCAGGACACGGCCGTCGAACTGCGCTTCCTGCTGGGCTTTGCCTTGAAGCGCGTGGACGACCCGTTCTATGCGGAACCGAAGGACGAAGCGGCGCTCGACGCCTGGTTCGACGCGCGCATGGCCCGCTACCAGCAGTGGACGACGGAAGTGGGCGACCTGGTGAAACGCTGCCTGGCGCCGGCCGGCAGCGCGCTGGAAGTGAGCTTCCTCTACCAGGACCTGTTCCACGGCGGCAAGGAACAAGGCATGAGCGAATATGCGATGCTGCAGATGATGTCCGGCATCAACCATGCACTGGCGGAAAACCAGGTGGACGCCGGTGACGTTGCGGTGGTCGTCGGCCCGGCCGATGAGCACGGTGAAATGCTGTTGCGCGTCAATGTCAGCACGGCGGGCGGCCAGCTGCTGCACAGCGCCGACAAGCCGCTGGACCTGGCCGCCGACCTGCAGGACGAAGTCGACGACATCTGCGACGCGCTGGCCACCATCGGCGTGACGCAACTGTCCGTGGCGCTGAAATTCGACGCCAAGGGACAGCCGGTGGAAGCGCAGCCGTACGCGCCGGCGTAAAGGCCGGCCACACGATCAAGGCGCGGCCGGCTCCCGTTGGCCACGCAGCGACAGCCACGCCTGCAATTTCTGCGCATACGCCAAGGTGTAAGCCGGGCTGCTCGAGGGCAAGCTGACGATGCGGTAACGCTGCGCGTGCTCACCCAGCACCTTGATACCCAGCTTGGCGGCCGTGCCGCCGTTGAAGGCGATCGTGTGCAATTGCGGCAAGCTGGCGGCCAACGCCACCAGGTCGTTGTCGTCGCGGGCGCGGATATTGCTGTCCAGGCTGCCCGTGCGCTGCGCCTGCGCCACCACATCCCACAGGCCCACGCCATGCGCCAGCAAGGTCGTCAACCGGGCTTCATAAGGCAGGCCGGTCAACTCCGCGCCCAGCACTGCTCCCAGCAGCATCCAGAACCTGTTTTGCGGATGCGCATAGTACTGGCTGTGCGCCAGCGATTTTTCGCCGGGCAAGCTGCCCAGTATCAGCAAGCGCGTGCCGGCATCGACGACGGGGTCGAAACAGCGCTTGCGCGGGTCCGGCATGGCCGGGTCAACAGACAATAAGCGGGTCAAAAGCGGCATCCTGCGGGAGTGGGGGGAGCGCCTATTTTACTGGGGCCATTGCACGGGCACAGACATGATGCCCTTGTCATCCCACACCAGCACCTGTGCCGTATGAAATCTGCCTTGCGGTGTGACGGCATTGCCGACGCCGTTGACATGGTACTGGTAGCCCGATCCATAGCGCTGCGCCGCTATCGTGTGCGCCTGCCGCGCCGTCTCGCCACGCAAGGTCGCCAGCCCGATGCCAACACTGCTGATACCCAGGAGTAGCCCGAGAATGGCAGGTATGCGCACATCGCGCCGCCTGTATCGCCTGGCATCGCAGGCGGCCATGACGGCAGGCATCCCCAGTTGACGGTACACATAATGCATGGTCCACAGCGACAGCACGGTTTCCAGCACCAGCCAGCCATGGCGGACAGGCGCCAGCTTGAACTGCGTGACGGTCAGGGACAGCGGTTGCATGAACAGGAAATCGAGCACCAGCACGGTGGGTAGCAGCAAGAGGGCAATCAGCCAGCGCAGCCATCTCGCCGCGCGCAGGTTGCCACGCAACAAAAAGATGCCAAAGACCAGCAACTCGAGGCCGCCAACAAAATAGATCCGGCTATCCGCCAGAGCGATTTCAGACCAGGCACTGACTGTCAACACTAGCCACGTGAACAGCAGGACATAGCCCGCTGACTGCAAGTGGGGCTTGGCCGCTTCCGTGAGTGCGGCGCTGGCCGGATCGAGCGGCTTGTCCTGCGGCCGCGCTGCCCACTGGCGCTGTTCTGCCGCATAGTCATCCTGCTGGCGCTGGGCAATTTCCGCTTCGATGCGCTGGCGCCGTGCCGCATCGGCGCCGTCGGCGCCGGACAGGGCTTGTTGCAGGGACGCCATGGAATAGCGCTGGTAATCAGGGAGGCTGGCGGGCGATGTCACGGATGTCTTTGAGATGAACGAAAATATTTCCAACGGGAAATAATAACGCAAAATTAGCAATTGAGCAATTCACCACAGCACGCTGCGTTCGGCGGCTGGTGTTCCGGTGTAGAATTTCCAGCCAGAACACCACACAAGAGACCGCCCATGCGCACCATCGACACCCTGCTGGCCCAGTATGGCGAAAGCCACCGCAACCATGTCAATGAATGGGTGCACATCGTGTGCGTGCCGCTGATCGTTTTCAGCCTGCTGGGGCTGCTGTGGAGCGTGCATCCCAGCGTGGCGCTGCTCGGCAGTATCCTGGCCTTATACTATTACTACAAGCTGTCGCGCCCGTTTGCGGCGGGCATGCTGGCGATGCTGGCCGCCATGCTGGGCCTGCTGCTGCTCATGCCGCCGCTGACCATCCTGCCCGCGTCGCTGGCGCTGTTCGTGCTGGCCTGGATAGGCCAGTTCATCGGCCATCAGATCGAAGGCAAGAAACCGTCGTTTCTCGACGACTTGCGCTTTTTGCTGGTGGGTCCGCTCTTCGTGCTGGGATTTTTGTACCGGCGCCTGCGGCTGGCGTATTAAGCGGCAGGCGGTCACGCGGGGCCAGTAACAGATTTTTACTATTCGCAACTAGTTATCTTAGGCAAGTGTCCTTATGATAAGTCATCATCTGCCGGTCGACGCAATCGGCAACCAACTTTTGTCCAAGGGAGTCCTACATGAAAGCACCAATTATTGCAGTGGCATTGCTCGCCACCCTGGCCGGTTGCGCCGTACAACCGAACTCGGCAAATGTCTACAACGCGCGCCAGGCGCAGAATGAACAATCGGTTCGCATGGGCACGGTTGAATCCGTGCGCCAGGTCACCATCGACAAGGGCGAAACGGGCACAGGCGTGCTGGCTGGCGCGGCCCTGGGCGGCGTGGCCGGCTCGGCAGTCGGTGGCGGCAAGGGCGCCATTGCGGCCAGCATCCTCGGCGCCGTCGCCGGCGGCATGGCCGGCAAGAGCATCGAGGCGAACGCGTCCAACAAACCCGGCCTGGAAATCACCGTGCGGCTGGACAATGGCGACATGCGCGCCATCGTGCAAGACGCCGACGAACTGTTCCGCCCGGGCGAACGCGTGCGCCTGCTGTCGGACGGCCGCAAGACCCGCGTCACGCACTGATCCGCTTGCCGGCGCATGTGCTCAGCCGAATGCGCCGGCAGCGAGCAAGGCAGAAGGGTGCAGCCAGATGGCAATCACGGCAGTCACGACAACATACACAAGCACGCTCCATACTTTGATGTGCAGTGAGGCGGGCATGGAGGTCTCCTTCAAAGATGCAATCCGGAAAATATTTACTTGATATTAATGTAAATATTTTCATAAATTCAATATTTTCCAGAAGCACTGCGCTGGCTCAATGCCTGCTGTCTCCTCGTCGCACATCGAGCAAGCTCGACCGCACTCGCCATCCCCGCGCGATGCCCGTATACTTGCGCGATGTCCTCTCCTCTCCTGTTCATCATTGCCTGCCTGATCTGGGGCTCCACCTTCTGGGCCATCACCTTGCAGCTGGGCGACGTCGCCCCCGCCGTTTCCGTGGTCTACCGCTTCGGCCTCGCGTCCGCCACCCTGTTTGCCTGGTGCGCCGTGCGCGGCGACCGCTTGCGCCTGCCCTGGCGCGCGCAAAAATGGATGCTGCTGCAGGGCCTGGCCTCGTTTGCCCTCAGCTATGTGTGCACTTACAGCTCGGAGCAATACCTGGTGTCAGCCCTCGTCAGCGTGCTGTTCGCGCTGATGGTGTTCTGGACGCCCTTGCTCAACCGCATCGCCTTCGGCACGCCGATTACCTGGAGCACCTGCTGCGCGGCGTTTGTCGCCATCTGCGGCATCGTGCTGCTGTTTTACCAGTCCATCGGCGCGGCGCTGCAAGACATCCTGGGCGGCGGCAATGGCCGCAATGCACATTTCCTGCTCGGCTTCGTGCTGGCCCTGGTGGCCACCGTGTCCAGCACGGCGGGCAATGCCCTCGTCATGAAGGTGCGCGAACAATCCGGCAATGTGATGCTGACCATGGCGTGGACCATGCTGTGGGGCACCCTGATGGTGGCCGCTTGGGCCATCGTCACGGGCCAGTCCTGGCAATTGCCCACGCGCCCCAGTTACTGGATGGGATTGGTCTATCTGGCCCTCTTCGGCTCGGTGATCGCCTTCAGCGCGTATTTCACCCTGATCACGCGCATCGGCACGCAAAAGACCGTGTATATCGGCGTCGTCACGCCCGTCATTTCCGTGCTGCTGTCGGTGCAGTTCGAACATTACCGGCCCGCCCCCATCGAATGGGTGGGCATGGTGCTGTGCCTGTCCAGCGTGGCCTGGGCCCTGACGTCGGGCGCGCGCAAGACGGCTGTCGCATCCTCTCTTTCCACCACTCCATCCGCAAAGGCAACATGAGCACCTCTTCCTCCCTCGCCATCCGTCCCGCGGCCGCATCCGACGTGGCCGCCATCTTCGGCATGATCCATGAACTGGCCGTGTTTGAAAAACTCGAACACATGATGATCGCCAAGGAATCCATGCTGCACGACAGCCTGTTCGGCAAGCACCCCGCGTGCGAAGCGCTGGTGGGCGAGGAACATGGCGAGGTGGTGACGTTCGCCCTGTTCTTCCACAACTTTTCCACCTTCCTGTGCCGCAAGGGCCTGTACCTGGAAGACTTGTATGTGAAGCAATCGGTGCGCGGCAAGGGCTATGGCAAGCAGATGCTGGTGGCGCTGGCGCAACTGGCCGTCGAACGCGATTGCGGCCGCTTCGAATGGTCGGTGCTGGACTGGAATGAAAACGCGATCAACTTCTACAAGGGCATGGGCGCCGACGTGATGCCGGACTGGCGCATCTGCCGGGTCGCTGGTGATGCCTTGACGCAATTGTCGGCGGGTACGCCAAAGACCATCGCTTTGGAACTGTAGCGAGCGGAGGCGATTTGTGGCCAAGAAGCGGAACTGTACGCAGTACGGGGCCGCCGAGGCAGTGAGCATCGCAGGCCGCCAGGCGCGCCGCGCAGTAAGTTCCAAAAAAAATCCCCGCGGGCTAGCGGCACCGCGGGGTGAACCCATTGTCAAGTGGGAGGGGGAGAATGCAATCAACGGTTATCAATATAAACGCTGCCGCTTGCGACGGCGCAGACCTTTACATTTGCTTACCGGGCCTTACATTTGACTTAAATCGGCTAACCAAGTGTTACCAAGTGTCGCTCGGATGACACTGATTATTTCCGTGGTTCAATCAATGTGCCGTGCAAGCCGATATGTTGTTGCGCAACCCCACTGCCACCCTGCGAATTTTTATAGATTTGGTACACTGTCAGGCAGGCGATGCAGCCAGCAACCACGGCAAAAATGACCATGCGACGCTCCTTGAGTATGCTTGATGGGATCAGGGCTCGCGGCTGATGATGTCCAGGCGAGCAGGGAAGATTCAGTGTGGCATCTGCGACGTTGGGGGCATTGCGCAATGTCAAACGCGCCAATTTGACGGGGTCATGGCGTTTGATCTGACGCAAAGTGGCGGCATTCCGCTCACACAAAATGAACGCATCATTCCGCACCTGGGAGCCACATCATGAATGTCTCTGCCAAACCGCTCGTCATGAAGATCTACCGCGCCTACCTGCGTTCCCGCCTGGAACGTTACACGCGCGACTTGCAAGCCATCGCCGAACAGCGCGAAAACGACTTCCAGGCCGAACGCATCCTGCACCAGGCCGTCGTCTCGGTGCGCTCCAAACTGCACTCGCTGTAACCGTAATGCCGTCAGCGCTGCCGGCCAGCCACGGCCCAACGCTCCACCAGCTCGAACAGGCCTTGCGTCAGCAGGGCCAGCACGGCTGCGGGGATCGCGCCGGCCAGCAGCATGTCGTTGTCGTTCAGGGCCAGGCCGATGGTGATGCGTTCGCCGTAGCCGCCCGCGCCGATGAAGGCGGCGATGGTGGCCGTGCCCACGCTCATCACGGCCGCCGTTTTCACGCCCGCCAGCATCACGGGCAAGGCCAGCGGCAAGTCCACATGCAGCAGGCGGTCGCGCCGGCTCAAGCCCAGCGCCAGCGCCGCCATGCGCAAGCCTTGCGGCACCTGCAAGATGCCCGTGCACGTGTTGCGCACGATGGGCAGCAAGGCGTACACGAATAGCGCCACCAGCGCCGGCACGGTGCCGATCATGCCCAGCACGGGAATCAATATCGCCAGCAGGGCCAGCGACGGCACCGTCTGCAGCACGCCGACGAAGGCCAGCACCGTTTGCCGCAGCGGCGCCGAAAACGCCGCCAGCACGCCCAGCGGAATGCCGATCAGGCACGCCAGCGCCACCGACAGCAGCACCAGGGTTACATGCTGGCGCGTCAGGCTCCACAGATCGTCGCCGATGAGTTTATCGAGCAGCTTGCTGCGCGCGGCGGCCGGCTTGTTCGCCTGCGTGCCGGAGGCCAGCCATTGGCGCGCCACATCAGAAAAAGTCTTGCCATCGATTTCCACAGCCGCATTCATGGCGATCATGTCGCCCTCGCCGATGCGCCCCTGCAAGCCTTGCAAGGCTTGCCAGGCGGCGGGAAAGCGGGCCGGCACGTCGAGCCGGTACAGGAGCATGGCGTCGTAGCGGGGAAAATACTGCTGCGTGTCGGCCAGCACGCGCAAGCCGTACTGACGGATCTTCGCGTCCGTCGAATAGATGTCGATCACATCCACCTGGCGCTGCGCCAGCGCTTCATAGGCGATGCCGTGATCGAGTCCGCGCGGGCGCTGCGGCAAGCCGTAACGCGCGGCCAGGCCAGGCCAGCCATCGATCCTGCCGATGAATTCATGCGACAGGCCGAACTTCAGGGCAGGATGCTGCGCCAGCTGGTCCAGGCTGGCGATGGCTTTCTCATCGCCCCGCACGGCCAGCGCATACGTATTATTAAAACCCAGCGGCACGGCCACGCCCAGGCCCAGCGCCGCCAGCTCGCGCCGCATCTGCGCCAGGTCGATGGCCTGGTCATGCTTGAGGATTTCGCTGGCGATGGTGCCCATGTATTCGGCATACACGTCGATGCTGCCCGCCTGCAGCGCGGCGAGCACGATGGCCGTGTTGCCCAGGCCCTGGCGGTGTTCCGCCTTGACGTGCGGCGCGGCGCTCTGCCGGAGGATTTCGCCGAGAATATACGATTCCGTAAAGCGCTTCGACCCCACCTTCAGGATGCCGCCGTCCCGGGCGTGCGCGGGCGCCGCGGCGCTGAAAACAAACAAAAACAACAGGCAGGCAAGACGCACGCGGCGCTCCAGGACGGATGATCAATCCGGCAAGCTTACCACCGGCGCGCGCCAGACACCGCCATGCACCACGCCCGCGCACGGGTTCAGGCCCAGCGCATACGCCAGGTCGGCCGGGCGCGCGATGCGCCACAGGGCGAAGTCGGCGCGCTTGCCCACTGCCAGGCTGCCCGTCTGATCCTGCAAGCCCAGCGCGCGCGCCGCGTGGATCGTGCAACCGGCCAGCGCTTCCTGCGGCGTCAGGCGCCACAGCGTGCACGCCATGTTCATCGCCAGCAGCAAGGACGTCATCGGCGACGTACCCGGGTTGCAATCGGTGGACACGGCCATCGGCACGCCGGCCGCGCGCAAGGCCGCCACGGGCGGCGGCTGCGTCTCGCGCAAAAAATAATACGCGCCCGGCAGCAGCACGGCCACCGTGCCATGCTGCGCCAGGGCGGCGACGCCTTCTTCCGACAAAAATTCCAGATGGTCGGCCGACAGGCCGCCATGGCGCGCCACCAGCGCCGCGCCGCCCAGGTCGGACAGCTGCTCCGCATGCAGTTTGACGGGCAAGTCCAGCGCCGTCGCCGCCTCGAACACGCGCTGCGTTTGCGCCGGGGTAAAACCGATGCGCTCGCAAAACGCGTCGACGGCGTCGACCAGACCGTCGCCAGCCAGCCAGGGCAGCACCTGCGCGCACAGCAAGTCGATATAGGCGTCGGCCCGGCCCGCGTATTCGGGCGGCAGCGCGTGCGCGCCGAGGAAGGTGGTGCGCACGGACACGGGCAGCTCTTGCCCGATGCGGCGCGCCACACGCAGCATCTTCGCCTCGCTGGCCGCATCCAGGCCATAGCCGGACTTGATTTCCAGCGACGTCACGCCCTCGGCCAGCAGCGCCAGTACGCGGGGCAGGCTTTGCCGCAGCAGTTCGTCGTCGCTGGCCGCGCGCGTGGCGCGCACGGTGGACATGATGCCGCCGCCGGCGCGGCTGATATCCTCGTAGCTGGCGCCGTTCAGGCGCGCCTCGAATTCGTCGCTGCGGTTGCCCGCGTGGACGATGTGCGTGTGGCAATCGATCAGGCCAGGCGTGAGCCAGCAGCCATGGCCGTCGTGCAGCACGGCGCCGCTGGCCGGCAGCTCGTCGCCGGGACCGAACCAGGCGATACGGCCATCCTTGACGGCGATGGCCGCGTCCAGCAGTTCGCCATAACCGTGCTCCATGGTGGCCAGGTGGACGTTATGGATGACCAGGTCCCAGTCTTGCATTGCTTTTCTCTCCTAGATGAACAGGTCGACGCGGAACACGGCCGTGCGCTGCAAGGCGTCGAGACGCCATTCCTGCGCATCGTCGGCGTCGAGCAGCAGCGTGTCATGGCGGGCCAGCGCGAACTGCTGGTCGCCACCGCGCGCCAGCACGTGGCCTTCGCCGGCGACGAAGAGCAAGGTCGCCGCACTGCGCCGCGCCAGTTTGCCGGGGGCCGTGATTTTTTCCAGCTGGTGGCGGCAGCGGTCGCGCCGGGTCATCACGTTGAAATCCGTCGTCGGCCCTTTCACTTGCGCGGACACGGCCGCTTCGCCGGGAAACCACAGCATCGGTTGCGCCGCGCTCAAGGTCACCTTGCGTGTGCCGTCCAGCGTCAGCTGCACACTGTCGCCATCGACCAGCATCAGACTGCGGTCGATGCCGGGAAAGCTGGAAAACGGCCCGCTGGCCGTGATCGTCGCCAGGCTGATGCGCCAGTCAAATTCAATCAGGTCGGCGCCAGGGGGAGCAATGGCGATTTCCATCGTGCTGCCGCCGCCGTTCTTCCACGGCGCGGCGCGCAGGCATTCATGCGGGATGAAGGTCGCCATCAGAGCGCCCTCAATTGCGCCAGCGTGCGTTTGTAGGCGGTGGCGATGGCGTCCTGCGCCACGTGGCGCCCATCGCGCACCTGCCACTGGCCGCCGCACAGCACGTCGCGCACCAGGTTGTCGTTGCCGCAGAAAACAACGCTGCCCAGCACGTCAACGATGTCCACGCCGCACAGGTTCACATGCGCGTCGTCGAGCACCAGCACGTCGGCACGGCAGCCCGGCGCCAAAGCACCGAGCTTGCGCCCGGCCGCCTGCGCGCCGCCCCGCAGGGCCGCCTGCCACAGATAGTCGCCCACATGGCGCTGTTCCGGCGTGGCGGCCACATTGCGCTGCTGGCGCTGCAAGCGCTGGCCGTATTCGAGCCAGCGCAATTCTTCCACCGGCGACTGCGACACGTGGCTGTCGCTGCCGATGCCGAAACGCCCGCCGGCGGCGATGAATTCGGCCAGCGGGAACAGGCCATCGCCCAGGTTCGCTTCCGTCGTCGGGCACAGGCCCGCGACAGCGCCGCTGGCGGCCATGCGCGCCACCTCGTCGGGCTGCACATGCGTGGCGTGCACGAGGCACCAGCGCGCATCGACGTCGACCTGATCGTACAGATACTGCACCGGGCGCCGGCCGCTGTGATCGAGACTCTGGCGCACCTCGCCCTGCTGCTCGGCGATGTGGATGTGGATGGGGCGATCCGCCGGCAGCGCTTGCGCCACTTCGCGGATCTGCGCCACGGCGGCCGCGCGCAGTGAATGCGGCGCAAAGCCCACTTCCACCTGCCCGCCGCGCTGCGGCGCCAGCGCTTCGACGATGCGCAGGACATCGTCCGCGTCCGTGCGAAAGCGCGCCTGCTCGGGCTTGAGCGGCTGCTCGCCGAAGCCCGCATGGCTGTACAGCACGGGCAGCATGGTCATGCCGATGCCGCTGATGCGCGCCGCGGCCAGCACCCGTTCGGCTGTTTCGGCAGGGCGCGCATACAGGGCGCCAGCCGCATCGCGCTGCAGGTAGTGAAATTCGCACACGGCCGTGTAGCCATGGCGCAGGCATTCGGCGAACAGCTGCGCGGCGATGCTTTCCATCTGTTCCGGCGTGATGTGGTGCGCGAAGCGGTACATCAGCTCGCGCCAGGTCCAGAAGCTGTCAGGGCCCTCGCCTGCCATCTCCGTCATGCCGCCCAGCGCCCGCTGGAAGGCATGCGAATGCAGGTTGACCATGCCGGGCAAGACATATTCGGCCACTGCCGCGCCAGGCGGCAGCACGGCGTCTTCCTGGACGCGCGTCAAATCGCCTGCCCCATCCCATTCCAGCAGCACGTCGCGGCGCCAGCCTTGCGGCAGCAGCGCGTGGCGCGCGAACAGACAGCCGCTCAACGCGCCACCCATGCCACGGCCGCTTCCATCATCCGGCGCAGCAGCGGCTGCACCTGGGCCGCCAGGTCGGGCCGGTAGCCGAACGGTTCCGCTTCATCCATGTACAGACACTGGCACATCTCGAGCTGGATCGCATGCACGCGCTTGTCCGGCTGGCCGTAATGGCGCGTGATATGGCCCCCCTTGAAGCGGCCATTCAAGGCCACGGTAAATTGCTCCTGCGCGCGCGCGATATCGGCCACGGCGGACGTCAGGCCGCCGTGGCAACTGGCGCCATCGGCCGTGCCGAAGTTCAGGTCGGGCAGCTTGCCGTCAAAGAAGCGCGGCACATGCGAGGCGATGGAATGGGCATCCCACAGCACCACGGCGCCATGCACGCGCAGCAGCCGGTCCAGTTCCGCGCGCAGCTGCGCATGATACGGCGCCCAGTAGCGTTGCAAGCGCCGCTGCACGTCGGCCGCATCGGGCTCCTTGCCGGCCAGGTACAGCGGCTCGCGGTGAAAGGTATCGTTGGGCAGCAAGCCCGTCGTGTCCTGGCCCGGGTACAGATTCGTGTCTTCCTGCGGCCGGTTCAAGTCGATCGTGTAGCGCGACCAGCGCGCCGACAGCACCGACGCGTCCATCTCCTGCAAAAAGCCGTACAGCTCGCGCAGATGCCAGTCCGTGTCGGCCTTGACCAGGGCCTGCGGCGTCATGCGCGCGGCGATATCGTCCGGTATGTCGGTGCCCACGTGGGGCATCGACACGAGCAGCGGGATGCTGCCTTCGTTGAAGCGGAAATCCATGCTTGTCTCCTTGCGCCCGCTCAGGCGTACAGCGGGGCGAACAAATTCTTGCACGTGCTGCTCAATTCACCATGCAAGACCATCTGCTTGGCCGCTTCGATATCGGGCGCGAAGAAGCGGTCGGCATCGAAAAACGGCACTTTCTGGCGCAGCTGGTGATGCACGTGCTCGAGGTGCGGCGAGGTTTTCAGCGGGCGGTGGAAATCGATGCCCTGTGCGGCGGCCAGCAGCTCGATGCCGACGATGACGGCCGTATTGTGCGCCATGTCGTCCAGGCGTCGCCCGGCGAACGTGGCCATGCTCACGTGGTCTTCCTGGTTGGCGGACGTCGGCAGGCTGTCGACGCTGGCCGGATGGGCAAGCGACTTGTTTTCCGACGCCAGCGCGGCGGCCGTCACGTGGGCGATCATGAAACCGGAATTGACGCCCGGGTCGCGCACGAGAAACGGCGGCAGGCCGGACAGGGTGGCGTCGATCAGCAGCGCGATGCGGCGCTCGGCCAGCGCGCCGATTTCAGAAATCGCCAGCGCCAGGGTGTCGGCCGCAAAGGCGACGGGCTCGGCGTGGAAATTGCCGCCCGAGACGATTTCCGCCTGGCCGTTGGGACCATCCTGGAAGATCAGCGGATTGTCCGTGACGGCATTGGCTTCGATCAGCAGGGTGCGGCCGACGTTGCCGATCAAATCGAGGCAGGCGCCCATGACTTGCGGCTGGCAGCGCAGGCTGTACGGATCCTGCACGCGCTCGTCGCCTTCCAGGTGCGAGGCGCGGATAGCGCTGTTGGCCACCAGCTGGCGGTACATCTGCGCGGCCAGGATCTGCCCCGGCTGTCCGCGCACCGCATGCACGCGCGCGTCGAACGGCGCATCGCTGCCCTTGGCCGCATCGAGCGACAGCGCGCCCGTGACCATCGCCGCTTCCAGCAGGCGCTCGGCCATGAACAGGCCATGCAGCGCCAGCGCGTTCGACACTTGCGTGCCGTTGATCAGCGCCAGGCCCTCTTTCGCCGCCAGCACGACGGGCGCGATGCCCGCCTGCGCCAGCGCCTCGGGGGCCGGCATCAATTCGCCATTGACGCGCACGTCGCCCACGCCCAGCATGGCCAGGGTCATGTGCGACAGCGGCGCCAGGTCGCCCGAGGCGCCGACGGAACCCTTGGCGGGAATGGCCGGCATGATGCCCGCGTTGTACAGGGCGATCAGGGTGTCGACGATCAGCGGGCGCACGCCGGAATAGCCGCGCGCCAGGCTGCCGATCTTCATCAGCATGATCAGGCGCACGACGGCGTCCGACAGCAGTTCGCCCGTGCCGACGGAATGCGACAGGATCAGGTTGCGCTGCAATTGCTCGAGCTTTTCATCGGGGATGCGCGTCTTGGCGAGCAGGCCGAAACCCGTGTTGATGCCGTAGGCCGCATCGCCCTTGGCGACGATGGCCTGCACGGCGGCGGCCGACGCCTCGATGACGGGATAGGCCTCGGCGGCGAGGATCAGTTTCGCGGGTGCAGCCCAGACGGCGCGCAGGTCGCCCAGGGTCATCGCGCCCGGTTTCAGGGTCCAACTTTTGGCATGCTGTGTCATAGTCATTCGCATCTAGGTCTCAAGGAATCATCGGAAGAATCAGGCCGTTGCGCTTGGCGCAGGCGGCCGCTGTTTCGTAGCCGGCATCGGCATGGCGCATCACGCCCGAGCCGCTGTCGTTGACCAGCACGCGCGCCAGGCGTTTCGCCGCCGCTTCGCTGCCGTCGGCCACGATGACCATGCCCGCATGCTGAGAATACCCCATTCCCACGCCGCCGCCATGGTGCAGCGAGACCCAGGTGGCGCCGCCGGCCGTGTTCAGCATGGCGTTGAGCAGCGGCCAGTCGGAAACGGCGTCCGTGCCGTCCTTCATGCTTTCCGTCTCGCGGTTCGGGCTGGCGACGGAACCCGTGTCCAGGTGGTCGCGGCCGATGACGATGGGCGCCTTCAGCTCGCCCGTGCGCACCATCTCGTTGAAGGCCAGGCCCGCGATGTGGCGCTCGCCCAGTCCCAGCCAGCAGATGCGCGCCGGCAGGCCCTGGAAAGCGATGCGCTCGCGCGCCATGTCCAGCCAGTGGTGCACCTGCTGGTGGTGCGGGAACAGCTGCTTGATCTTCGCATCCGTTTTATAGATGTCTTCCGGGTCGCCCGACAGAGCCACCCAGCGGAACGGACCGCGTCCTTCGCAGAACTGCGGGCGAATGTAGGCCGGCACGAAACCGGGAAAGTCGAAGGCGTTCCGCACGCCCTGGTCGAACGCCACCTGGCGGATGTTGTTGCCGTAATCGACGGTGTGCACGCCCATGGCGTGGAAATCGAGCATGGCCTGCACGTGGGCGGCGCAGGAATCGGCGGCGGCCACCGTCAGGCGCGCGTGGCGCTGCGGGTCCTGCTGCGCCGCCTTCCAGTCCGACACACTCCAGCCGCGCGGCAGATAGCCGTTGACCAGGTCATGCGCGGACGTCTGGTCCGTCACCAGGTCGGGCACCAGGCCGCCCGCCTTGGCGCGGCGCACCAGTTCCGGCAGCACTTCGGCCGCGTTGCCCAGGAAGCCAATCGAGATGGCTTCCTTGCGTTCGGTGTGATATTTCACCAGCTCCAGGGCTTCGTCCAGGCTGGCCGCCTGCTTGTCGAGGTAGCGCGTGCGCAGGCGGAAGTCGATGCTGCTCTGCTGGCATTCGATATTGAGCGAGACGGCACCCGCCATCGTGGCGGCCAGCGGCTGCGCGCCGCCCATGCCGCCCAGGCCCGCCGTCAAAATCCAGCGCCCGCCCCAGTCGCCGCCGAAATGCTGGCGGCCCGCCTCGGCGAAGGTTTCATACGTGCCCTGCACGATGCCCTGCGTGCCGATATAGATCCAGCTGCCAGCCGTCATCTGGCCGTACATGAACAGGCCCTGGCGATCGAGTTCGTTGAAGTGTTCCCAGTTCGCCCATTTCGGCACCAGGTTGGAATTGGCGATCAGCACGCGCGGCGCATCCGCGTGGGTCTGGAACACGCCCACCGGCTTGCCGGACTGGATCAGCAGGGTCTGGTCGTCTTCCAGCTCGCGCAAGGAGGCGAGGATCTGGTCGAAGCAGGCCCAGTTGCGGGCGGCGCGGCCGATGCCGCCGTAGACGACCAGGTGCTGCGGATTTTCCGCCACTTCCGGGTCCAGGTTGTTTTGCAACATGCGGTAGGCCGCCTCGGCCTGCCAACTCTTGCAAGCCATGACCGTGCCGCGCGGCGCGCGGATGGTACGGCTGGCATCAAAGCGTGGATCGGTGTCCATTGTGCTGTTCATGCTGTCTCCTCGTAGGGTGCGAGCGGGCGTATCTAGCCTGATACCTGGCCCGCTCTGGTACTCCCAGCATAGGTTGTCTATACAACCAAGTCAACAGGTTTTCTTTGGGGTCAGACCCGGCGGGTCTGATCCCAACCCTCATTTTTTCTCAAACACGCGCTTGCCCGCCACCCACGTCTGCAGCACCTGCGTCTTGCCGATGGCCGCTGGCGCCACGGTAAACAGGTCCTGGTCGACGACGATGAAGTCCGCCCATTTGCCCGCTTCCAGTGTGCCGATGACCTTTTCCTGGTGCGCCGCCCAGGCCGCGTCGAGGGTGAAGCAGCGCAGCGCCTGCGTCACCGTCATGGCTTGCTGCGGATACCAGCCGCCAGCCGGGAATCCTTCGCTATTTTGCCGCGTAACGGCCGCATGGATGCCCTCGAACGGGTTCGGCGACTCAATGGGGAAGTCGGAACCGCAGGCGATGCGCGAGCCTTGCTGGAGGAAGGTGCGCCACGCATACGCGCCCTTGATGCGCTCATGGCCCACGCGCTGCTCCGCCATGTTCTGGTCGGACGTGGCGTGCGTGGGCTGCATCGACGGCACGATACCCAGCGCCTTGAAGCGGGGGATATCGTTCAATTGCACCACCTGCGCGTGCTCCATGCGGTGGCGCAGGCCCGCGCTGCGGTACTTCCCGATCAGGGCTGCATAGCCGTCGAGGATCTGATGATTGCCCGCGTCGCCGATGGCGTGCACATTCACCTGATAGCCGGCGCGCATGGCTTTTTCCATCTTCGCGCGCATGACGCCGTCCGGGTAGAACAGCAGGCCGCTGGTGGAAGGATCGTCGCTGTACGGCGCCAGCAGGGCCGCGCCGCGGCTGCCCAGGGCGCCGTCGGACAGCAGTTTGACGGCGCGCAAGGCGTACATGTCGCGCGCATAGCTATTGACAGGGCCATTTTTCGACAGCGCGTCAAAGTCTTCCGTTGTGTCAAAGATCATGCCGTACACGCGCACCGTCAGCTTGCCGTGATCCGCGTAATCGCGGAACAAGCGGTCCTGCATCTGGCCGATGCCCGCATCGTGCACGCTGGTCAGGCCCACCTGCGACAGCTGCGCCAGCGCGCCATCGAGGGCGGCGCGGTTTTCCACGTCGCCCGGCTTGGGCAGCACGGCATCCATCAAATCCATGGCGCTGTCGACCAGCACACCGGTGGCGTTGCCGTCCGCGTCGCGGACGATCTTGCCGCCGGCCGGATCTTGTGTGGCGCGCGTGATGCCGGCCAGCGCCAGCGCGCGGCTGTTGGCCCAGCCTGCGTGGCCATCGACCCGGCGCAGCCACACGGGCCGCGCGCTTTCCGCCGCATCGAGTTCCGCGGCCGTGGGAAAGCGTCCCAGCTTCCAGATTTCCTGGTTCCAGCCATTGCCGACGATCCAGCCGCGCTCGGGATGCGCACGGGCGAAGTCGCCCACGGCCTGCACGGCGGCCGGCAGCGACGACGAACCGTACAGCATCACGCCGCTGGCGATCGTCCCCAGGCCGAAGACGTGACCGTGCGCGTCGATCAGGCCTGGCAGCACGGTTTTTCCCTGCACGTCGACGTGCGTGGCGCCCTTGGCCGCCTTGCGTTTCACCTGCGCGGCGCTGCCGACGGCGAGCAGCTTGCCCGCGTCGTCAAAGGCCAGCGCCGTGAAGCGCAGCACCTTGCCGTTTGTGTCGAGCGTGTAGCCGTTGGCGTTGTCGATGACGGTATCGGCATGCGCGTGGCCGATGGCCCCCAGGCAGGCGAGCGTGAGCAGGGTGCGGCGCAGTGGCAAGGTCGGCATTTCCATCTCCAGGTCTTTTAGTCGTTAGCAAAAAGACGAGTGTATAGAAATTGGCAAAATGGTCAATCAGGCAGCGGAAGGCGGTCTTACCATCAGCCAGTAGCCGCAGCCCGTGACGGCTTCCACGTAGCGTCCCGCCGACACGAAGCCCAGGCGGGCATAGAACGGCAGGCTACGCTCGTTGTACGTCTCCAGGAAGCATGCGGCACGCGCCGCATCGACGGCCGCCAGTCCCGGCGCCAGCACGGACGCGCCCAGCCCCTGCCCCTGCGCGGCGGGAGCGATGCCGGCGATCGACAAATACCACGCGTCTTGCAGACCATGCGGCGCCAGCGCGTGCTCCATGTTCGCGACGATGGCCGTGAAATGCGCGAAGCCGCGCTCCCCCAGCAGCGCGCGCAAGGCGGCTTCGCGCTGCGCGTAAGCGGCCTGGCGCAGGGCCGCCGGCGTATCCGTCGTCCAGATGGCGGCGCCATGGCCCGCCGCATCGGCCAGGTCGACGCGGCCCGCCTGCTCGCCCTCGGCCAGCGCCAGCGCGAAGTACGCCTCCAGCATGGCCAGCCGCGCCGCTTCGTCCTCGCCGCATGCCACCGTGACGGTGCGGTAGAACGGATCGCCGGCCAGGGCGGCGGCCAGGCTGCGGGCGGTGCGGGAGGATGCGATGTTGGATGGGCTGGACATGGGGACTCTTTCTTCTCATTGAAACGCCCGGCATCTTAACGCAAGCGCGCAGGCCTTGCGCCCGGTCAATACTCGCATGGCGGTGCGGGCCTACGCTGGCGTTTTATCGCGGAGTCACCATGGCCAGGCACCATGTCATCAGCACCACCGCGTGCGACGTGTTCTTCAAGCTCGTGGCGCACCAGAAGAGCAGCCTGGGCGCGCACTTCGACAGCATGATCGTCACCTTCAGCGCCGACGGCCAGCCCGTACGCGGCGCGGCCCTGCGCGACGCAAAAAGTGGCTGCGAACTGCACCGCCTGGCCGGCCAGCCCGACGAATGCTGGTGCTGCGGCTACGACGAGCAGCTGGAATTCGTCTCGCAAAACAAGGTGCCGCTGGCGCACGCCGATTACCGGCTCACCTTGAGCAATGGCGAAACGTGGACGGGGACGACGGATGCAAAGGGGCGCACGGGGCGCGTCGCCAGCAAGCGGGAGGCGCAAATCACCCAGGCCGAGTTCCTGCCGCACCCGGATAAATCGCCATGCTGCGCCGCCGCGCCAAAACACGCTGCGCCTGCCGTCAAGGTCATTCAGCTCGATGGCATCAAGACGACCGACAAGGATGTCGGTTCCTCTGTGAAACAGGTCAAAGTGAAGGACAAGGTTCGCCCGCTGACCAGGGGCGAGATCGACATGGCCTGGATGCTGTTCCAGGATGCGATCGACTACGGCAAGGTCAAGGTGCATGGGGAACCGTATCTATGGTTTGGCCTGCAGCCGAAGGATGTGGCCATGACGCCGGATGGGGAGATTTATTTTCATGAGTCGGAATTCCGAGAGGACTTCTCAAAGGAGAAACCAAGGCCAAAAAACTGGTTCATGCATGAAATGGTGCATGTTTGGCAGCATCAATTGAATTATCCAGTAGCGATACGGGGACTTGTCAGGCTAGGTTTGGACTACAAATATGTGCTACTTCCGAAGAAAAAATTATCGGATTACAACATGGAAGCACAAGGTGACCTGCTCGCCGACTATCACACACTGAAGTATTTAAAAAAACCAAATACAATGCGGGAACCGGAATATCAAAACTCAATTGGGCTCTATGAAGAGGTATTACATGACTTTCTTAAAGATAGGAAAAGCAAGGCGAATTTGCCTGGCCGTAACTCTGAACATGAGCCTTTGTTTGACATACCATAACGCTTTCGGCATGTCCCGCATGGCATACGCGGAAGTACAGCTAAAAAATGGCACTCCCTGTTTCACCATTTCGCAAAAAGAAGAAGCGCGCAACGGGGTTCCGCAGATTAGTGCGATCGTACTGACAGATGTATCCGTCAAACCTGCAGTAGAAGTATGGTCTTTTCTTTTACCGGGCGCAGCGACTATTCCTGTGCATGCCAAGTCCTGCCTTCTGTATGGAGTTGCACCAGCAACAGCAGAGGTCAAGCCACCCAAAGCGCCGCCGCTGAAAACGGGGCGCATGTATGACGTCTTCCTGAACGGTGGGCCAGCCGATCCATCGGACCCTACTCGCGGTTACGTGGGCAAGTTTTGCTTATTCACCGACATCTCCGGGGAGCGCAAGATTCTTCGTATCGACAGCGATAGCCAAGCCTGGATAGATGAAATCTGTCCCGTTCAGAAATAGGGAAAACATGATGTCCTTGCAGCAGAATGCCCTGTTCATACTGCTCATATCCCTCGGCCTGCATGCATGTGCAACATCACGCATCGCCGATGCTGAAATCAGTTCAGTGAATGGCACCCCCTGCTTCACAATCTCGCAGACGGAAGAAAAACGTAACGGTCAGCCACTTCTGGGAGCACTCAGTATTTCAGACCTGTCAGTAAAACCCGCTACAAAAGTGTGGAGCTTTGTGATGAGCGGAGGAGGAAAAGTTCCACTTTCATCAAAAATCTGTCTTCTCTATGGCGACATTCCACAGGGCGCAAATGGCATGCCAGCCCCTGAACTGCAAACAGGACAGGTTTACAGCATCTTCTTGAATGGGCGTCCAGATGATCCTTCCTACCCGACCTATGGCTATAGAGGGAAATTCTGTATCGTTGCCACGCCCGCTGGTGAACGAAAAATCATCGCCTTTGGCAGCGACACACCAGCATGGAAACAGGATAGTTGCCCGGAGCATTCGCTCATCAGATAGTGCAAGGATCGCCATGCCATATCGTCACACACTGCTATTCCTGCTTGCGACGCTGACGAGTATCGATGCCTTGGCGTGGTCGCGCATCGCTGATGCCCACGTTCACTCTGTCAACGGCATGCCCTGCTTCTCCATTACAAAAAAGGAAGAGGCACACAATGGCACGCCAATGCTCGGGGCATTGATCGTTTCCGATCTGTCCGTTCAACCCGTCAAGAAGGTATGGTCTTTCTCTACACCTCCAGATAGGCCTATTCCAATCCATGCAGATTCGTGCATTCGTTATGGAGATTTACCCCCTACTGCGACTACTGGAATCAAGCCAAAAAGTCTTGTTCCTGGACATTTCTATAGCGTCTTCCTGAATGGCAGCCCCAAAGATCCGTCCGATCCAACGTATGGCTATCAAGGAAAATTCTGCGTGAGAACTACGGCTGCTGGCGGCCAGCAAGTCATTCCCATCAACAGCGACATGCAGGCCTGGATCGATGAAGTCTGCCCAACGCCGCCTTAGCATCATGCCCTTGTCTCATCAAACACTATTCATACTGCTCGCATTCTCGAGCATGAACAGCGACGCGCGATCACGCATGGCCGATGCCGAAGTCACCTCGATCAATGACGTACCCTGCTTTAGCATTTCCAGAAAGGAAGAGAGACGCAACGGCCAGCCCTTCCTCGGCGCCTTGAGCGTGTCGGACATGACGGTCAAGCCAACGACGGAAATATGGGGGTTTCTCATGACAGGTGGCAAGAAAATTCCGTTGTCATCAGCAAATTGCATTCTTTATGGAAGAATTCCAGCCAGTGCGGAAGCTGCGCCGGCTCCTGAACTGCAGACCGGCAGGGTGTACGAAGTATTTTTGAATGGCAGGTCTATTCCTATTCACGCCAAGTCCTGCCTTCTGTATGGAGTTGCACCAGCAACAGCAGAGGTCAAGCCGCCCAAAGCGCCGCCGCTGAAAACGGGACGGATGTATGACGTCTTCCTGAACGGTAGGCCAGCCGATCCCTCAGATCCTACTCGCGGTTACGTGGGCAAGTTTTGCTTAATCAGCGGCATCTCTGGGGAGCGAAAAATTCTCCGTATTGACAGCGATAGCCAAGCCTGGATAGATGAAATCTGTCCCGTTCGGAAATAGGGAAAACATGATGTCCTTGCAGCAGAATGCCCTGTTCATACTGCTCATGTCCCTCGGCCTGCATGCCTGTGCAACATCACGCATCGCCGATGCTGAAATCAGTTCAGTGAATGGCACCCCCTGCTTCACAATCTCGCAGACGGAAGAAAAACGTAACGGTCAGCCACTTCTGGGAGCACTCAGCATTTCAGATCTGTCAGAAAAGCCCGCCGTTGGTGTATGGAGTTTCTATATGACTGGTGGAAAAAAAGTACCGCTCTCGTCAAAAAGCTGCCTTCGGTATGCTGATCTTCCTCAGGGAGCGAACGGCATGCCCGCCCCTGAACTGCAAACAGGACGGGTCTACAGCATTTTCCTCAATGGAAGACCAAATGATCCTGCAGACCCCACTTATGGTTACATGGGAAAATTTTGCATAGTAGCCACATCCACTGGTGAACGACAAATCATCGCCATTGGCAGCGACACGCCAGCGTGGGAACAGGATAGTTGCCCGGAACATTCGCTCATCAGATAGTGCGAGGCTCGCCATGCCATATCGTCACACGCTGCTATTCCTGCTTGCCACCCTGACGACTATCGATGCCTCGGCATGGTCGCGCATCGCTGATGCCCACGTTCACCCTCTCAACGGCATACCCTGCTTCTCGATTACAAAAAAGGAAGAGGCGCGCAATGGCCTGCCATTTCTTGGCGCACTCATGGTTTCAGACATGTCCATGCAACCGGTAAGAGAAGTATGGGGATTCTCCATGCCTCCAGAGATGCCGCTACCCATCCGCGCCAGCATATGTATCCGCTATGGAAATGTGCCTACCGGCGCGACGGGCATACGCGCTGAAAAACTGATACCTGGGCACTTTTATAGCGTATTCCTAAATGGCAGCCCCAAAGATCCATCCGATCCAACCTATGGTTACCAAGGAAAATTCTGCGTGGTGGCGACGGAGGCCGGAGCTCAGAAAGTCATTCCTATTGACAGCGACATGCAGGAGTGGCGAACTGAAATCTGCCCAGCCCATCCCTCCCTCCCATAGTCCGACACTATTTATCTTCCTCCCCCCGCTTCGCCGGCGCCCTGAACCACTCCTCCGGCGGCACCACATGCGACTCTTTCGGGTCGTCGATGTAGTGCGGCGAGGTGATCTGCACGTCGAATTCGTTGAAGACGTCGATGATGTTCTGGTGCAAGCGGTTCAGCACTTCGGCGCGCTGGCGGGGGACTTCGGCGCTGGCGTAGGCGACCAGGCGGTATTGCACATAATAATCCTGCAGCGCCAGTTGCATCACGTAGGGTTTTGGCGTGGTCGACAGTTCCGTCGTGCGGGACGCGGCCAGTTCCAGCATGGCGTGCACTTGCCGCCATGGCGTCGCGTAACCGATGGTGACGGTGGAGTCGAGCACGAAGCCGCCGCCGGGCTGGGCGCGCGAATAGTTTTTCGTCGTTTGCGACATCACCCAGGCGTTCGGCAAGGCGACCTCTTCGCCCAGGCCCGTGCGCAGGCGCGTCTCGAACATGCCCAACTCGACCACCGTGCCTTCGCTGTCGCCCACGCGCACATATTCTCCCTTGCGCAGGGCGCGCGTGTACATCAGTATCAGGCCGCTGGCGCCCTGGCCCACGATGCTCGACGCGCCGATCGACACCATCAGGCCCACCAGCACGGACAGGCCCTGGAAGGCGGCCGTGTGCGAACCGGGCAGATACGGATACGCCATGGCCAGCGCGAACAGCCAGATCACCACGCTGGCGATGCGGCGCGTCGGCAGGGCCGTGTCCTTGTCGAGCCAGCCGATCTGCAGTTCGCCGCTTTCCACCCGTTTGAACAGCGAGGCGGCCGTGGCGGCGATCAGGCGCGCGATGGCGAAGATCACGCAGACCAGCACCAGGCCCGGCAAGGCGCCGATGATGGCGTGGAAGACATCGGCCGCCACGTCGAACAGGTAGCCGCTCAGGCTTTCGCCCCAGGAGCGCGTGTAAGGCAGGCGGCCCAGCACGAAGGCGGCCCACAGATACGTGGCCATCAGTCGCAAGCCCCACAGCACGGCGCTCAGCAGTTGATAGGCGAAGGCGATGTAGTGTTCGGCGTCGAGCACGCGCACGTTTTTCAGGCGCACGTCGCGCAGGCGCGAGGCCAGCAGGATGCCGCTGCGGCGCTTGGCCCAGCGATACAGACGCGTCAAGCCCATCCATACCAGCCAGAACACGAGCGTGGCGGCCGCGCACACGGCGGCGGCGATCGCCAGGTAGCGCCAGCTGCCCTGCTCGCGATAGTCAAGCACGGCCTTGCTCAACTCGCTGGCGGCCGTTTTCGCCACGCTTTCCGTCGTGTCGCCGGCCAGCAAGTTGACGTCGCCAGGCACGACGACGAACAGCTGCACGCCATCGAGCAGCACTTGCGTGCCTTCGGGAATCATGCGCGTGCTCGCCTGCAAGGCACCGTTTTTCGCCAGCACGCTTTCCAGGCGGCGCTGCGCGCCGATGGCCCGTTCATCGGGCGGATAGCCGGCCAGCGCGGCACGGAAGACGAAGACCTTGCGGTTGGCAAACATCAAGGGCGCCGTCTTCACGACGGCGGCCTGTGACGGCGCGATGGCGGTCGCGGCTTCCGCACCGAGCGAGGACGCGCCATCGTCCGCATGGGCTGCAGGCAGCAGGAAGATGGTCAACAGGCACAACAGGCGGAGCAACGCGGACATGGCAGAAATGAAAAAGTGACAAGGAATAGCCATCATGCCATGTAATTGCGGAAACTCAAGCGCCGCACCTAGCGTTCAGCTCGCATCATGAAAAATGATGCCCAGGGTGTGGCGCATGCCCGAGCGCAGGCGCGACACGCCATGGCGCATGTTGACGCGGTAGCTGCCGCGCGTGCCGTTGACGGGGCGTTGCGCCACGGGAAAGATCACGGCATCGCCCTGCGCCAGCGGCACGACTTCGACACGCGACTGCATGCGCGGGCGCTGCTCCGTCAGCACGAATTCGCCGCCCGTGAAATCGTCTTGCGGGCGCGACAGCAGCACGGCCAGCTGTAGCGGAAACACGTGCTCGCCATACAGGTTCTGGTGCAGGCAGTTGTAATCGCCTGCGCGGTAGCGCAGCAGCAAGGGCGTGGGCCGCGTCTGCCCAGCCGCATGGCAGCGCGCGAGAAAATCGGCGTGACTGGATGGAAAGCGCGTCTCCAGACCCATGCTGGCCTGCCAACGATTGGCAATCGCCGCCAGCGGTCCGTACAGCTGTTCGCGCAAGGCGGCCACCGCTTCCGGCAACGGATGCGCCCAATACTGGTACTCGCCCTGTCCAAAGCCATGGCGCTGCATCACCACCTTGCTGCGAAAGCGCGACGCGTCGTCATACCGTGCCGCCAGCGCCGCGCACTGCGCGGGATTGAGCAAGCGCGGCACGACGGCGCAGCCGTATTGGTTCAGCTCATCCTCGATCTGCGGCCAATCGAGCGCCCTCACCGTTCGCCCTCGCGTTCGAGCAGCGCCTGCTTGCGTTCCACGCCCCAGCGGTAGCCGGACAACGCGCCATCGTTGCGCACCACCCGGTGGCAGGGGATGGCGACGGCCAGGGCATTGGCGGCGCAGGCGCCCGCCACGGCGCGCGCGCCTTGCGGGGCGCCGATACGGCGGGCCAGTTCGGCATAGCTGACCGTGCTGCCGGCGGGAATTTCGCGCAAGGCTTGCCACACGCGCTGCTGGAACACGGTGCCGCGCACGTCGAGCGGCAAGTCCAGTCCCAGGCCCGGTGCCTCGACCAGGCCCACCACCTGCGCCACCGTCTGTTCATAGTCAGGCTCGGCGCCGCGCAGCTCGGCTTGCGGAAAGCGGTCCTGCAAGTCGCGCAGCAGCACTTCCGGGTCGTCATCGATCAAGATCGCGCAGATGCCCTTGTCCGTGCTGGCCACGAGGATGGCCCCCAGCGAACAGGCGCCGATGGCAAAACGGATCACGGCCCCGCTGCCGCCGGCGCGAAACGCGCCCGGCGTCATGCCCAGCAAGCCCGGCGTGGCGGCATACAGGCGGCCGCTGGAGTTGAAGCCGGCCGCATATAACGTTTCCGTGACGTTCGCGGCGCCTTGCAAGCCGGCCTTGAGGCGCTCGCCGCGCCGCGCCGCCGCGTACGCTTTGGGCGTAATGCCCGTGTGCGCCTTGAAGACGCGGTGGAAGTGAAAGCGGCTCATGCCGGCGGCCTGCGCCAGCGCGTCCAGGTCGGGCAGCTCGTCGCTGGCGTCGATCAGCCGGCAGATGTCGGCCACGATGGCCGCCTGGCGCAGGGCCAGCGGCGGCAGGTTCGGCTTGCAGCGCAGGCAGGGGCGGAATCCGGCCGCCTCCGCCTGCTCGCACGTGGCGTGAAAAGCCACGTTGCGGCGCAAGGCGGGACGCGCCGCGCAGGAAGGGCGGCAATACACGCCCGTCGTGCGCACCGAGTAATAAAAGACGCCGTCGGCGTCGGGCGCGCGCCGCTGCAGGGCGTCCCAGCGTTCATCGTCAGTCAGGTAAGCGTGTTCCATAGCGAGCTCCGTGCAAGTCAATAGTAAGAGCCTATCCCAGTAGATGAATACATCCCCTGCTGGCGCCCCTCAGAAGCGGGGACGGCGTTGCTCGTCGTCGCGTGGCTCGCCACGCGTCCTCCTCACGCCTTGTCCGCGCTCCTGATGAACTGCCAGCAGAAGACGCTCCCTACTGGGATAGGCTCCAAGTCACCAGCATAACCAGCGCCCATGCGCGCCACACTCCGGCGCTTGCTTTTGAATTCAAAAAAAAGGCTGGCGGCAGGCATCGTGCTCGGTGCTAAAATCGGCCATCGCGCCTCCAGCCGGCGGCGCGCCCTGCCTGCGCCTCGGAGAAACCGCATTGGACGATCACAATACACAAGAAAATACGCCCATTTTCCAGCGTATCAAGGATTTTCTGCTGGCCGGTATCGCCGCCGGACGCTGGAAGGAAGGTGACGTGATTCCCTCCGAGCAAGCCCTGGTGAAACAATTCGGCGTCTCGCGCATGACGGTCAACCGCGCCGTGCGCGAACTGACCAGCGAACAGGTGCTGACGCGGCGCCAGGGTTCCGGCACTTATGTGGCGCAGCAAAAATACCAGGCGACCTTGTTGGAAATCAAGAGTATCGCCGATGAAGTGCGGGCGCGCGGACATATCCACCGCAGCAGCCTGCAATTGCTGGAACGTACGAAAGCCTCGGATTTGCTGGCCAAGCAATTCGGCTTGCCGCCGGAACACCCGCTGTTCCACTCGCTGATCGTGCATTTTGAAAACGGCGTGCCGATCCAGGTGGAAGACCGCTGGGTCAATCCCGAATGCGCGCCCGACTACATGACGCAGGATTTTTCCAGCATCACGCCGAACGAATACCTGATGGCCGCCGCCCCCCTGCAAGGCGCCACCTACAGCATCGAAGCGCTGTCGGCGCCGCGCGACATCGCCGAAATGCTGGCCATCGACACGAAACAGGCGTGCCTGGTGCTGCGCCGCCAGACGCGCTCGGGCGGCAGGATCGCCTCCATCGCCACCATGTGGCATCCCGGGCACCGCTATCAGTTTGCAGGCAGCTTCGCCTGAGAACACCTGAAAAACCTACTGCGCGTCGCGCTTTGCGGCCTGTGATACTCACCGGCTCGCTACGGTTTTATCAGACGTCTTCCGAGCTGGTGGTTCAGTAGCACGATTTCGCGCAAACTTTGTCACAGATTCTCACCAAACCGCGAAAAAAACAGCCATTTCGGGGCAAAAAAAATCCCGTTTTGCCTGTTTCAGAACTTAAATACCCCGAGCAAATATTCGATGCTATAGTTGCCGCCAGAAAGCGCCGCAGGCGTTTATTTGAACGCGCATCATGCACTGTCAGCCCAGTTCCATCATGCCCCAGAAAGGGATGCATTTGTCGTATTGCAGCCACACGAGTTTCAGCGCATCACGCCGACGGCGCCCTGCGCTGCGCCGGCTCGCTCATACGATGCTGGCGGCAGGCCTGACGCTGTCGTTGCCGGTGCAGGCGGCGGTACACGGCATGGCGCCAACACTGCTATGGCCTTACGCTGCCGCCAGCGCCACCGCCCTGGCGGGAGTGGCTTGCTGGCAAGCCTGGCGGCTGCGGCAACAGTTGCGCCGCCTGCTGCTGCCCGCGCATGCCCTGGCCGAACAGGACGCCGGGCATGCCTTGCGCGGCGCGGCCATGGCGGGCTGGACCTGGCGGCGACAGTCGGACCGGCTGCAGTTCGCGCCCCAGTACCAGGACGTGCTGGGCGACAAAAGCGCCAGGCTCGACCATGCACTGGACGAGTGGCTGGCCGAAGTGCACCGCGACGACCGCGCGCGCCTGAGCCTGGCCTTTCGCCAGCATCTCGATGGCCAGGCGCCCGGCACCTTCAATTGCGAATTCCGCTTGCGCCACAGCGACGGCCACTGGCGCTGGCTGCTGGCGCGCGGCGCCGTGCTGACACGCGCCTCGGATGGCGCCGCCACGCAGGCCAGCGGCATCGTCTGCGATATCAGCGAACGCAAACAGGATGAACAATCGCGCATGCGCTCGATGCTGGAAGCGGCGCCCGAAGCCATGCTGGTGGCCGACGTCGAAGGCAAGGTGCACTACGCCAACCAGATCGGCGCGCGCTGCTTCGGCTATCCGCTGGCCGAATTGACGGGCATGTCGTTGGAGCAATTGGTACCGGAAAGCACGGCCAGCCACTCCGTGGGCGACCCGCAAGCGCGGCACAGCCTGCCGGGCCGGGTGATGATGGCGCGCCGCCGCGACGGCACGCACTTCCCGGCCAAGGTCAGCCTGTCGCCGCTGCGCATGGCCGGGCAAGTATTTTCCATCGTCTCGCTGCGCGACATGACGCAGCGCCAGCGCGCCGAGGAAGCGCTGCACGCCAGTTCCGAACGCTACCGCCTGATCGTGCAGACGGCCGCCGAAGGCATCTGGATGACGGATGCGGATGGCAAGACCACCTTCGTCAACCCGAAGATGGCGCACATGCTCGGCTACACAGTGCAGGAAATGCTGGGCCGTCCCCTGCTCGACTTCATGGACCGCGACAGCCAGCTGCTGATGCAGCGCCGCCTGGCCAGCCACGGCACTCAGGCCAGCCAGCCGGACCAGGTCGATTTCCGCTTCTTCCGCAAGGATCAGTCGAGCCTGTGGGGCTTGCTGTCGAGCACCAGCATCCAGTCGGACAACGGCGAGCCGGGTGGCACTCTGGCGATGATTACCGACATCACGGAGCGGCGCCAGGCGTCGATCGCCTTGTCGAATTCGAGCCAGCGCATGGCGTCCGTGTTCGGCGCCGTGACGAACGGCCTGGTGGTGCAGGACAGCCACGGCCACATACTGGAAAGCAACGCCGCCGCCGAGCGCATGCTGGCGGCCAGTCCGGCCGGCAACAGCCTGTGGCAAGCCATCCACGAGGACGGCTCCCCCTTCGACCAGCGCAGCCATCCCGTGCACATCACCCTGTCGACGGGGGTCGCCATGCGCGACGTGCTGATGGGCGTGCAACAGCCCGACGGCAGCCTGTCGTGGCTGTCGGTAAATACCGAGGCCATCCGCGATGAATACGGCAAGGTGGGCATGGTGGTGGCCAGCCTGACGGACATCACGTATCACAAGCGCAGCGAGAGCGCCTTGCGCGAACTCAATGAACATCTGGAAGAGCGCGTGGCGCAGCGCACGGAGCAGCTGGACCAGGCCAAGCAGGTGGCCGAAGAAGCGAGCCTGGCGAAGGGACAATTCCTGGCCAACATGAGCCATGAAATCCGCACGCCGATGAATGGCGTGATCGGCATGGCGTATCTGGCCCTGAAAACGGATCTGGAACCGCGCCAGCGCGATTACCTGGAAAAAATCCGTTTTGCCGGCGAACACTTGCTGGGCATCATCGACGACATTCTCGACATTTCGAAAATCGAGGCGGGCAAGCTGGAAATCGAGCGCGTCAACTTCAGTTTCGACCACGTCGTGCAAACGCTGATGACGGTGGTGGCGCCGCGCGCCGCCGGCAAGAACCTGGAGTTGCTGTTTGAAATCGACCCGCAATTGCCGGCCGTGCTCGTGGGCGACCCGCTGCGCCTGGGACAAGTGCTGATCAACTACGCCAATAACGCCATCAAGTTCAGCGAACAGGGCAGCATCACCGTGAAGGTGCGCAAGGTGGTGGCGGACGCGAAACACTGCCTGGTGCGCTTTGAAGTGTGCGACCACGGCATCGGCCTGTCGCAGGATGAAATGAGCAAGCTGTTCCAGTCCTTCCAGCAGGCCGACACGTCCACCACGCGCGAATATGGCGGCACGGGCCTGGGCCTGGCCATCTGCAAGCAGCTGGCGCAGCTGATGGGCGGCGACGTCGGCGTCGACAGCCGTCCCGGCGCCGGCAGCACCTTCTGGTTCACGGCCAACCTGGGCATTTCCGACCAGGCGGCGCCCGCCATGCTCGACAGCATGGTGCAGACGGCGGCGGCCATGCGCGCCAGCGCCGACGCGGCCCTGGTGATGCGCACGCTCAAGCATGCGCGCATCCTGCTGGTGGAAGACAACACTTTTAATCAGCAGGTGGCGCTGGAATTGCTGGAAGAAGCGGGCGCCTCCGTCTGCCTGGCCAACAATGGCGAGGAAGCGCTCGACCTGCTGCGCCAGACGCAGTTCGACTGCGTGCTGATGGATGTGCAGATGCCGCTGATGGATGGCTTGCAGGCGACGCGCCACATCCGCGCCGACCCGCAGCTGGCGCACCTGCGCGTGCTGGCCATGACGGCCACGGCCACCAGCGAAGACCGCGTGCGCTGCCTGGAGGCGGGCATGGACGATTTCATTTCCAAGCCCATTCAGCCGGCCATGATGTACCAGACCATCGCCAGCTGGCTGCCGGCGCGCGACACGCCGCCGCAGCCCGCGCGCAGCCGCGCCGCGCCCGCCTTCAAGACGACGCTGGCGGGCGACCCGCAGGTGATCGACCTGTCGATCCTGGCCAAGCTGCTCGGTTACAACCCGGAAAAGGTGCGCAAATTCGCCTTCAAGTTCCTGCAGACGACGCAGGATGGCTTTGGCGACATCGATGCGGCCCTGGCGCGCGGCGACGTGCACCAGGTGCGCGAACTGGGGCACCGCATCAAGTCGTCGGCGCGCACCGTGGGCGCCCTGGGACTGGCCGAACTGTGCCACAACCTGGAAACCCTGGCGCCGGGCGAGCCGGCCGACGAGGCAGAGCGGGCCGAGCGCATCGTCGCGCGCCTGTGGCCCCTGCTGGAACAGATTACCGAACAGATCATGAATAACACCAGCTTTGCCAATGACGATTAGCTACCGCCAGTACGCCATGGCAAGGTATCGGCATCGACAGCGATGCATATCAACAGAAAGACATGACGATGAACACTGTATCAAACCAAACCAGCCAGGAACAGAATGAAGCAGGCCTGGCGCCGTTGCGCGTGCTGCTGCTGGACGACGATGTTTTCATGCTCGACGTGCTCAGCGACATGCTCGAGCAAATGGGCCCGTTCGACATCCGCTGCGAGTCGCATAGCGAACAGGCGCTGTCGACCCTGAAGCAGCATCAGCCCGATCTGCTGATCTGCGACCTGTCCATGCCCGACATCGACGGCATCGAATTTTTGCGCATGGCGGCGGAAAACGGCTTCCGCGGCGGCGTGGTCCTGCTGTCGGGCCTGCATTCGGCCGTGCGCCTGGCGGCCGAACGCCTGGCCATGGCCAACGGCCTGCATATATTAGGCACCTTCCGCAAGCCGATGGAAAGCGCGGAATTGCAGCTCATGGTGAACTTGCAACTGCAGCACACGGCGCGTCAGGCCGGCGCGCAAGCCTGAGCGGAGCCGGGCCGGGAGGCGGGACACGGCGCCGCAGGCCAGCAGGCATGCGGCTTTGCCGCCCTGGCGGCACGCGCGGGAGCGATATGCCGGCGATATGCCTCAAGTTTTTCTGCAATAATCGCCACGCTTTGAAAAAATGGGTTATTATTTCAGCCATCCCCGCCTGCATACCTCTGGTCGCACCTTCCAAGAACATTGAATTTGTGCCCATTGCCCCCATCTTCTCACTGCATTCCAGGAAGCATGGATGGCGAACCAGCGTATGGTGAATTCCAGGCATTATTGATCCCACCCTCATTTGAGGAAAATATGAGCGAAAATATCAAACACATTAGCGATGCATCTTTTGAAGCAGACGTCCTGAAATCCGAGTTGCCAGTACTGGTCGACTTCTGGGCGGAATGGTGCGGTCCCTGCAAGGCCATCGCCCCGATCCTGGAAGAAGTGGCCAAGGAATACGCCGGCCGCATCGTGATCGCCAAGATGGACGTGGACGCCAACCAGGCAGTGCCTGCCAAGTTCGGCATCCGCGGCATCCCGACCCTGATCCTGTTCAAGGATGGTGTTGCAGCTGCTCAAAAAGTGGGCGCCATGGCCAAGGGCCAGTTGACCGCTTTCGTCGACAGCAACATTTAATGTATGATGGGCAGCGCTGCGCCCGCAGCGCCGCCTGACTGGATAGACCGGGAAGCGGCTTTGCCTCATTCGTGCACAGCCTTCCCCACTAATTAATCAACGCCACGCAGTCCCCTCCCCTACCTTTACATCCCGTCTCGGGACACTCAACACATATGCATTTATCCGAACTAAAGGCCCTACACGTATCCGCCCTGCTTGAGATGGCGATCGGTCTTGACATTGACAACGCAGCCCGCTTGCGCAAACAGGAGCTGATGTTCGCTATCCTGAAAAAACGCGCCAAGTCCGGCGAACAGATTTTTGGCGACGGCGCCCTGGAAGTGCTGCCTGACGGCTTCGGCTTCCTGCGCTCGCCTGACGCCAGCTACATGGCGTCCACCGACGATATTTACATCTCCCCTTCGCAAATCCGCCGCTTCAATCTGCACACCGGCGATTCGATCGAAGGCGAGGTACGGACCCCGAAAGATGGCGAACGCTATTTCGCACTGGTCAAAGTCGACAAGGTCAACGGCGAATCGCCGGAGATGTCGAAACACCGCATCCTGTTTGAAAACCTGACGCCGCTGCACCCGAACGAGCCGCTGCGCCTGGAACGTGAAATGAATGGCCAGGAAAACATCACCGGCCGCATCATCGACCTGATCGCCCCGATCGGCAAAGGCCAGCGCGGCTTGCTGGTGGCGTCGCCGAAATCCGGCAAATCCGTGATCCTGCAGCACATCGCCCATGCGATCACGGCCAACCACCCGGATATCACGCTGATCGTGCTGCTGATCGACGAACGTCCGGAAGAAGTGACCGAAATGCAACGCTCGGTACGCGGCGAAGTCGTCGCCTCGACCTTCGACGAGCCGGCCACGCGCCACGTGCAAGTGGCCGAGATGGTGCTGGAAAAAGCCAAGCGCCTGGTCGAAATGAAAAAAGACGTGGTCATCCTGCTCGACTCGATCACCCGCCTGGCGCGCGCCTACAACACCGTCATCCCTGCCTCGGGCAAGGTCCTGACCGGTGGTGTCGACGCGAACGCGCTGCAACGTCCAAAACGCTTCTTCGGCGCCGCGCGCAATATCGAAGAAGGCGGCTCGCTGACCATCATCGCCACGGCGCTGATCGAAACGGGTTCGCGCATGGATGACGTGATCTTTGAAGAATTCAAGGGTACCGGCAACATGGAAGTGCATCTGGAACGCCGTTTGGCCGAAAAACGCGTCTACCCGGCCATCAATCTGAACAAATCGGGTACCCGCCGCGAAGAACTGCTGATCAAGCCAAACGAACTGCAAAAAATCTGGATCCTGCGCAAGTTGCTGTACTCGATGGACGAGATCGAGGCGATGGAGTTCATTCTGGACAAGATGAAAGCGACGAAGAACAACGCCGAGTTTTTCGACATGATGCGCCGGGGGGGGTAAACCTGCTGCGCGTCCCGCTCTACGGCCTGTGTTGCTCGCTGTACCTTCGTACAGCTGCGCTACTCGGCCGTATATCGGGCCTGCTCGCTACGGTTTCCCTCCCCTCGGTGGCACATATCAATGTACTACCGGCCCAAGCCGCTCATCGAGCGGCTTTTTTATTGCCGCCGGCCCGAAAGCGCTATATAATCGACGGTTGCATTATTTTAAACCCTGGCAAGTGATCGGCAATCGGGTCAAGAAGCAAGACGACCGACGAAGTGCTGTTTGGCTACCAAACTAGAGAGAAGACCATGAAAGTCGATACCCATCCAGAATACCGCGAAGTTGTTTTCCACGATCTGTCGTGCGATTTCAAATTCGTTACCCGCTCGACCATCCAGACCCGCGAAAAAATCACCCACGACGGTAAAGAATACCCACTGGTGAAGATCGAGGTTTCGGCTGAATCGCACCCATTCTTCACGGGCAAGCACAAAATCGTCGATACCGCCGGTCGCGTCGAGAAGTTCCGTCAGAAGTTCGGTTCGGTTGGTTCGAAAACCGCAGTCGCAGCAGGCTGATTTTTGCCGCTTTGCGGCAAAACAGGGCAGCTTCGGCTACCAGAGAAAAGGCAGCCACGGCTGCCTTTTTTGTCTTTGGCCGCTTTACTTTATACTCGCGCATACCCGACGCCATTCGTCGCGTCTTGCCACTATTCTGATACCGATTATCGATGAAGCCAGTCCGCCTTCCCGCCGCTGCCACACTCGCGCTGCCACGATGGGCCTTGTTTGCGCTCGGCCTGCTGTACATCCTGCCTGGCCTGATCGGCCGCGAACCGTGGAAGAACGATGATGCCGCCAGTTTCGGCATCATGTGGACCATGGCGCATGGCGGCCTGAACGACTGGCTGTGGCCCAACATCGCCGGCCTGTCGCTGCCCGATGAGGGCCCGCTGGCCTTCTGGCTGGGCGCCATCTTCATCAAGCTGTTCGGCTGGATCGACGGCGACGTCTTCGGCGCGCGCATGTCGACCATCGGCATCTTCGTCGTCAGCACCCTGTCCGTCTGGTACACCGCCTTCAACCTGGGCCGGCGCAACGACGCCCAGCCGCTGCGCCTGGCCTTCGGCGGCCAGCCCGAACCGGACGACTTCGGCCGCACCCTGGCCGATGCCGCCGTGCTCATCTACCTGGGCTGCCTGGGCCTGCTGCAGCACAGCCACGACATCACGGCCGAAGCGCTGTACGTGTCCCTGATGGCCTATTTGCTGTACCGCGCCGTGCGCTACGTGGAAGGTCCATCAGTGCGCAATGCCGCCCTGCTGGGCCTGGCGCTGGGCGGCCTGACCCTCGCGCGCGGCTGGATCACGCCGGCGGCGCTGAGCATCGCCCTGCTGCTGTGCACCGTCTTCCTGCGCCTGCCGCTGCTGCGCAGCGTGCGCCACCTGGCGCTGGCCATCCTGATAGGCATCGCGCTGACCCTGGTCTGGCTGCTGCCGGGCGAATGGTTGCAACCTTATGGCCATGCGCCGCTGCAAGCGTGGATGGAATGGAATTACCGCCAGTTCAGCGCCCCCAGCCTGAAAAGCCTGCAATACTTCTGGCGTGTCGGCATCTGGTTCTTCTGGCCCGCGTGGCCTTTCGCCGCCTGGGCCGTGTATGCCTGGCGCCGCCAGCACCACGTGCTGCACATCGTCGTGCCGCTGACCTTTGTGGCCATGCTGGCCATCCTGGGCCTGTGCCATCCCGATCCAGACCCGAGCCAGCTGCTGCCGCTGCTGCCGCCGCTGGCCGTGATGGCCGCGTTCGGCTTGCTGACCATGAAACGGGGCGCCATCAACGCCATCGACTGGTTCTCCGTGATGGTGCTGACCATCTGCGCCCTCGCGCTGTGGCTGTTCTGGTTTGCCATCCTGACCGGCTGGCCGCCGAAACTGTCCCATAACGCCCTGAAACTGATGCCGGGTTTCAAGCCCGAACTGGACTTGCTGGCCTTCTTCGTCGCCGCCTGCGCCAGCGCGGGCTGGGTGGCGCTGGTGCACTGGCGCATCTCGCGCCAGCCAGCCGTGCTGTGGCGCGCCGTGGTGCTGTCGTCCGGCGGCCTGATCCTGATCTGGGTACTGATCATGACCCTGTTCCTGCCGCCGCTGAACTACAGCAAGAGCTACGCCAGCGTCGCGCACCAGATTTCCGTCCACCTGCCGCCAGGCACTACTTGCATCAACAGCAATGTCGGCGCCGCCCAGCGCGCCTCGTTCGCCTACTACGGCCACCTGCCGTTTGCCAATGTGGGCCAGCAACATTGCGATGTGTTCTTGTTGCAAGACAGCATTAAAGTTCCGGATAACAAGGAAAAACTGCCGGAACATCACGGTGCGGACTGGATCAAGCTGTGGGAAGGACGCCGCCCCACGGATGACGTGGAACGCTTCCGCCTGTACCAGCGCGTCAGGTAAGCAGCAAAAAACCGGGCCAGCCCCGGTTTTTTTATGTCCGTCAGACAATTGCTGACTATAGGAAAACTGTTGCCTTAAAATATAGTTAATTACCTAAATTGAACTAACATTGTTTTTTATATTATAATGGCCGGCTGCGCGATGGCGGTGTGTTGCTTTCCCGCCCGAATCGTCCCCCAATTGACTATGAGGTTGTCCATGAAATTATTTGCTACCCGCACCTTGCCGCTCATCAGCGCCGCCCTGTTCGCCTTCTCCTTCAGCGCTTCGGCGCAAGCCACCGTGGTCGACCTCGGCGTCGCCAATGGCTACTCGGCCTTCATCTTTGGCAACATCGGCAGCAGCGGCAGCAGCGGCTTCACCAGCGTCGGCGGCAGCATTGCCGCTGGCGGCAATATCTATCTGGACAACTACAACGTCGGCACGAATAAAAAGCCAGGCAGCGCCGTCAATTCGGTCGTTGCTGGCGGCAACCTGAACACGGGCTGGGGCACGCTCAGCGGCTCGGCCGTGTACGGCGTCAGCAATCCCAACGCCACCCTGACGGCGCCACAGTGGTTTCCAAAAGACAACATCAGCAAAGGCAACGCCTCCACCCTGGACTTCGCGGGCGCCAAGCAGCAACTGACGACCCTGTCGGGCGACGTGGCCAAGCTGCAATCGAACGGCACCGTGATCTCGCAGTACGGCAACATGACCCTGGTCGGCAATATCAACGCCGACGTGAATATTTTCAACATCGATGCGTCGAACCTGCATAACCTGACCCTGGACCTGTCCTCGCTGAAAAGCACGGCCAGCATCATCATCAACGGCACGGCCACCAACATCACCATGAGCGGCGGCTTCGACAATTTCGCCAGTTTCGCCAACCGCACGCTGTTCAACTTCGCCAACGCCACCACCACCAGCCTGCAGAACGTCGGCATCAACGGCAGCATCCTGGCACCGAAGGCCGCGTTCTCCGGTTCGGGCGACATGAATGGCACCCTGATCGCCAATTCGGTCAGCTCGATCAATTATGGCCACGTCGCAATGAACGGTTCCGGCTTCAACACGGTCAACGTCTCGGCCGTACCTGAGCCAGGCACCTACGCCATGCTGCTGGCCGGCTTGGGCTTGCTGGCCTTCATGCGCCGCCGCACGCCAGCGCGCGCACCGCAAGCACAACTGGCATAAGCTTTACGCTGAAGCAATAAAAAAACACCGGGCCGCGCGAGCGTCCCGGTGTTTTTTTATGCGCTGGCGAAAAGTTTATTGCGTACCCAGACCCAGGTCGTTGGCCACCTGCTGGCGCAACAGGTATTTCTGGATCTTGCCCGTCACCGTCATGGGAAATTCCTCGACGAAGCGCACATAGCGGGGAATCTTGTAATAGGCGATCTGCCCATCGCAAAAGGCGCGGATGTCGTCGCTGGTGGCCTGCATGCCCGGCCGCAGGATGATGCAGGCGCACAATTCTTCCCCATACTTGGCGTCCGGCACGCCCACGCATTGCACGTCGAGCACGCTCGGGTGGCGGTACAGGAATTCCTCGACTTCGCGCGGGTAGATGTTTTCGCCGCCGCGTATCACCATGTCCTTCGAGCGGCCGACGATGCTGCAAAAGCCGTTGGCGTCGATGACGGCCAGGTCGCCCGTGTGCATCCAGCGCGCCGTATCGATGGCCTCGGCTGTTTTTTCAGGGTCGCCCCAGTAGCCCTGCATCACGGAATAACCGCGCGTGAGCAATTCTCCCTTTTCACCGCGCGGCACGATGCGGCCTTCCGCATCGATGATTTTCACTTCCAGGTGCGGGTGGACGCGGCCGATGGACGAGACGCGCATCTCGCGCGGGTCTTCGATCGCCGTCTGGAAGCTCACGGGGGACGTTTCCGTCATGCCGTACGCAATCGTGATTTCCGCCATGTGCATCAATTCGATGACTCGCGTCATGACTTCCATCGGGCAAGGCGAGCCGGCCATGATGCCTGTGCGCAAGTTCGACAAATCGTATTGCTTGAAGTCAGGATGGTCGAGGATGGCGATGAACATGGTCGGCACGCCATGCAAGCCCGTGCAGCGCTCGGCCTGCACCGTTTCCAGCACGGCTTTCGGATCGAAACCTTCGCCGGGAAACACCATGGCCGCGCCATGCGTGACGCAGGCCAGGTTGCCCAGCACCATGCCGAAGCAGTGGTACAGGGGCACGGGAATGCATAGGCGGTCCTGCTCGGTGAGGCGCATGGCTTCGCCGATGAAGAAACCGTTGTTCAGGATATTGTGGTGCGTCAGGGTGGCGCCCTTCGGCGCGCCCGTGGTGCCGGACGTGAACTGAATGTTGACGGCATCGTCAAACTGCAAGGTCGCGCTCACTTCTTCCAGGTGCGCCAGGTCGGCGTCCGTGACGCCGTCCATCAGGGCGTCGAAGTTGTGCATGCCGGGCGTGGCGGCAGCGCCCAGGCGGATGACGTGGCGCAATTGGGGCAGGCGCGGCGACTGCAGGTCGCCCGCGCGGGAACGGGCGATTTCCGGCACCACGTCCTGCACGATGGCCAGATAATCGCTGGACTTGAAGCTGGGCGACAGGATCAGCGCGCTGCATTGCACCTTGTCGAGCACGTATTCGAGTTCCGAGCGCCGGTAGGCGGGGTTGATGTTGACCATGATCAAACCGGCTTTCGCGGTGGCAAACTGGGTCAGCACCCATTCGGCGCAGTTCTGCGACCAGATGCCGACCCGGTCGCCCGGCTGCAAGCCCAGTTTCAACAGGCCGGCGGCCAGCTTGTGCACGCGCTGCTGGAATTCCCGATACGTCCAGCGCACGTTCTGGTGCGCCACGATCAGGGCGTCGTGCTGGCCGTAGCGCTCGGCGATGCCGTCCAGGTAGGCGCCTATCGTTTCGCCGATCAACGGCGTCTCGTGGGCGCCGTGTACATAACTGATTGCTTGCATGCTGTCTCCGGGGTGGGTGGCGCGGCGCGCTCTTGTTATCGTCTTCGATACTGAAAATTATAGCCGCAACCGCCCCCGCCCTGCGTCAGCTTGCTGTAATGTGCAGGCCAGCACACCAGACACTCACGGCACCATGACAGGCAACACCCAGCACCCACTCGAACAGGGCTTCATCCTGACCCGCCACTGGCGCGACACGCCCGCCGGCACGGAAGTCGATTTCTGGCTGGCAACGGATGCAGGGCCACGCCACGTGCGCCTGCCCGTGCAGACGGCCGTCGCCTTCCTTCCCATGGAGCAGCAGGAACAGGCGCAACAGTTGCTGCGCGGCGAGCGCCATGCCGAGCTGCGTCCCCTGTCGCTGTGCGATTTCCACCACCGTCCCGTGCTGGGGCTGTACTGCAAGCAATACCGGCATTTGCTGAAACTGGAAAAGCAGCTGCGCGCGCACGGCGTCGACGTCTACGAAGCCGACATCCGCCCGCCCGAGCGCTACCTGATGGAGCGTTTCATCACGGCGCCGGTAAGCGTCAAAGGGGAGACAGGGCAGGACGTGCAGCTGAGGCCGGCGCCCGGCTACCGGCCAAGCTTGAAACTGGCCTCGCTCGACATCGAGACGACGGCGCATGGCGAGCTGTACTCGCTGGCCCTGGAAGGCTGCGGCCAGCGCCAGGTCTATATGCTGGGGCCGCAAAACGGCGGCGATGAAACGCTCGATTTCGACCTCGAATACTGCGACACGCGCGCACAGATCCTCGAGCGCCTGAACGCGTGGATGGAGCGCCACGATCCGGATGCCATCATCGGCTGGAACCTGGTGCAGTTCGATTTGCGCGTGCTGCGCGAACATGCCGAGCGTTATCAAGTACCGTTGAAACTGGGACGCGGCGGCGCCGTGATGGAATGGCGCGAGCATGGCGGCAAGCAGGAACATTATTTTGCCGCCGCGGCCGGCCGCCTGATCATCGACGGCATCGAAGCCCTGCGCTCGGCGACGTGGAATTTTTCCTCGTTCAGCCTGGAAAACGTGGCGCAAACGCTCTTGGGCGAAGGCAAGTCCATCGACAATCCCTACCAGCGCATGGCCGAGATCGACCGGCGTTTCCGCGAAGACAAGCCCGCCCTGGCCCGCTACAACCTCAAGGATTGCGAACTGGTCACGCGCATCTTCGCCAAGACCGAGCTGCTGACCTTTTTGCTGGAACGGGCCAGCGTGACGGGCCTGGCGGCCGACCGCAGCGGCGGTTCCGTGGCCGCTTTCGAACATTTGTATTTGCCGCTGATGCACCGGCAGGGTTATGTGGCGCCCAACCTGGGCGACGTGTCCGGCGACAACAGCCCGGGCGGCTTCGTCATGGATTCGCAGTCGGGCCTGTACGACTCCGTGCTGGTGCTCGACTACAAAAGCCTGTACCCGTCCATCATCCGTACCTTCCTGATCGACCCCGTGGGCCTGGTGGTGGGCACCAGCGGCGACGAGGCCGATACCGTGCCCGGCTACCGGGGCGCACAGTTTTCACGCGTAAAACATTGCCTGCCCGCCATCGTGAAACAGGTGTGGCAAGGGCGCGAGACGGCCAAGCGCGAGCGCAACGCGCCGCTGTCGCAAGCGCTGAAGATCATCATGAACGCGTTTTACGGCGTGCTGGGGTCAAGCGGTTGCCGCTTTTTCGATCCGCGCCTGGCCTCGTCCATCACCCTGCGCGGCCACGACATCATGCACCGCACGCGCGAGCTGATCACCGAGCAGGGTTATCAGGTAATTTATGGCGACACGGATTCCACGTTTGTGTGGCTGAAAACAGCGCATACGGATGAAGAGGCGGGCAAGATCGGCCGCGCCCTGGTGGCGCACGTGAACGCCTGGTGGGATGCCTATCTGCGCGAGGAATTCGGCCTGGACAATGCGCTGGAGCTCGAGTTCGAGACGCATTACCGGCGCTTCCTGATGCCCACCATCCGCGGCTCGGAAGAAGGCAGCAAGAAGCGCTACGCGGGCCTGGTGGGTAAGCCGGACGGCAGCGAACAGATGGTCTACAAGGGCCTGGAAACCGTGCGCAGCGACTGGACGCCGCTGGCGCAGCAATTCCAGCAAGCCTTGTACCTGCGCATCTTCCAGCGCGCCGCCTACCAGGACTATGTGCGCGACTACGTGGCGCGCACGGTGCGCGGCGAATTCGACGCCTTGCTGGTCTACCGCAAGCGCTTGCGCCGCCCGCTCGACGACTACCAGCGCAACGTGCCGCCCCACGTGCGCGCGGCGCGCACGGCCGACGCCTACAACCTGGCGCAGGGCTGGCCATTGCAATACCAGAACGGCGGCTGGATCAGCTACGTCATCACGGTGGCGGGGCCGGAACCACTGGAAACCCAGCGCTCGCCCATCGATTACCAGCATTACCTGACGCGCCAGCTGCAGCCGGTGGCGGACGCGATACTGCCGTTCCTGGGCGACGATTTTTCGCGCCTCGTATCGGGGCAGCAGGATTTGTTTTAGATCAATTTTGCTGACCTGGGCGGCCAAGCTGAGGTAATATCGGCGCCTGCCGGGCTTATCTGGCCCTGTCCAACAGGCGCTGTGGGCCGCGGCAGCGTAAAATACGCCATGGCGAAAGAATAAGAGCTCCACCGCAGAAGAAGATGCCGCTCCAGACGAGAATCGTTCGCAAGAAGATTGTCGCCACTGAAAGGGCGCATAATTTATCACTATGTTGAACCAGCAGGCTGTGCGGTATGCGCCTCCCCTGCTATTTTTTGAATGAATTGACACCATGACCGAGATCACGTCCTTAAGAGACATCCCGCAAAAAAATATCTTCCGCAAGGGCGACACCTTTGTGCTGTTCGGCGAGCTGTTCGGCCGCGGCTATGTGAATGGCTTGCTGGACGAAGCGCGCAAGGCGGGCATGAATATCGTCGGCATGACGGTCGGCCGCCGCGATGAAAACATGGCGCTGCGCCCGCTGAACGCGGAAGAGCTGGCCGAAGCGGAAGCCAACCTGGGCGGCCGCATCATCAATGTGCCGCTGATGGCCGGTTTCGACCTCGACGCGCCCGCCGGCGAACCGACGCCGACGGCCCTGCTGGCCGACATGACCCTGAAAAGCTGGCAGGAAGACAAGCTGGACTGGGCGCAGATCGAACGCTGCCGCGAAGCCGGCATCGCCCGCTTCAGCGCTTCCGTGGCAAAAGCCATGGCCGAACTGGACAGCCTGATTCCTGACGGCAGCAATGTGTATTTCGCCCACACCATGGCCGGCGGCATTCCGAAGGTCAAGGTCTTCCTGGCGATCGCCAACCGCATCTATAAAGGCCGCGGCGAGCGCTTCATGTCCTCGCGCGCCTTGCTCGACAGCGACCTGGGTAAATTAATCCTGATGAACTTCGACGAAGTCACGGCCAACACCCTGCAGCACCTGATCGACGGCAGCGCCGCCATCCGCGCCCGCATCGAGCAAACGGGCGGCCAGGTACGCTACAGCGCCTACGGCTACCACGGCACAGAGATCTTGATCGACGGCAAATACCAGTGGCAAACGTATAGCAACTACACGCAAGGCCTGGCCAAGATGCGCCTGGAAAACGTGGCCAAGGCTGCGTGGGAAAAAGGTATCAAGGCCACCGTCTTCAATTGCCCGGAAATCCGCACGAACTCGTCCGACATTTTCGTCGGCGTGGAACTGTCCTTGTTCCCCCTGCTCGACGCGCTGAAAAAAGAAGGCGGCGGCGCCTGGGCCGAAGAGCAGTGGAAAATCTGCCAGGGCTTGCTGGAAGACGGCGTGTCGCTGCAAGACTTGCTCGACCGTATCGCCGCCTACAATGGCGACGCCACCAGCGTGCAGTTCCGCAACTTCGCCGCCTGGCCGATGGACAACACCCCTGAGCTGGCCGACGTCATGATCGGCACCTCGGACGACATCACCAAGCTGCACAAGGACCGCAAGGAACTGATCACCGACCACCTGAGTTCGCTGGTGCTGGAAGGCACGGGCCCGCTGATGTTCCACACCATGTCGGAACCGCCAGCGCCCGTCGTCTGGCTCAACCACGACATCATCGCCCGCCAGCTGAACTCGGTTCACAACTGAGCTTGAGGTAGCGTAGGGTACGCTGCAAGACACCGACGGCCCGGCTCATCCCCGGGCCGTCGGCGTTTCTGCGCATGCCTTAGGCGCGCGCGATGGACACGCCGCCATCGGCCAGCAGCGCCGTGCCGGTGGTGAAACTCGATGCATCGGACGCCAGGTACAGCGCCGAGCGGGCGATCTCGTCCGGCGTGGCCAGGCGTTTCAGGGCATGCAATCCCGCCACGAAGGCCTGCGCCTCGGGCGTAGCCGCCACTGCCCGCCCCATCGGCGTATCGGTGCCACCCGGCAACAGGGCATTCACGCGCACGCCCGCCGCGCCGTACTCGGCCGCCAGGGCCTTCGTCAGGCCGATCACGCCAGCCTTGCTGGCCGCATACGCGGCCATGCCGTCCATGCCCAGCGTATGCCCAACGAAGCTCGAGGTGAAGATCAGCGAGCCGCCGCCGCGCGCCGCCATGGCGGGCAACTGATATTTGGCTGCCAGGAAGGCACTGGTGAGATTGGTATCGAGCGCCGCCCGCCAATCTTCCAGGGCAACTTCCGGCGTGGGCCCCATCGGCCCCAGGGTGCCCGAATTATTGAAGGCGATATCGAGGCCGCCAAAACGTTGCAGCGCCAGCGCCACGGCCGCTTGCGCGCACGCCGCGTCGCCCACGTCGCCGGCGCAGGCCACGGCTTGCGCGCCGCCGTCCGCCAGTTGCGCCACCAGCGCATCGAGTTCCTTCCGTCGCCGCGCCACCAGCACCAGCCGCGCGCCATGGCGGGCGAACAGCCGCGCCGCCGCATGGCCGATGCCCGAGCTGGCGCCCGTGATGATGGCGACCTTGTTTTCCAGTTGTTGCATGGGATATCCCTCCAGATAAGTGAAAGGACACGATAGGACGGCTGGCCAGGCGCGGCACTCCGCTTCTTGCGCTGGAATCGGCGTCTTCACAGATTCTCCATGCTTGTGCAAAACGCACGCCAAGCATAAAACTTGCCAGATTGTGACAAATCAGTGATAATGCGTCTCGCGTTGCCGGGATGGCGGAATAGGTAGACGCACGGGACTCAAAATCCCGCGCTGGAAACAGCGTGCCGGTTCGATTCCGGCTCCCGGCACCACAGAACATGTTTTGGCAGTACCCGATCAAACCCGCCTATCGCCAGATGCTGCGGGTTTTTTTGTATTAGCGCCCCGATCTGCGCTCCAGCACCGCCGCCCACTCCGTATCAACAATGCTGAAACGCACGACATTGCGTGTGCAGCCATCCGGCTATCCAAACGGCCGCACGCCGAACAGCACGCCGTGCAGCCAGAACGCCAGCAGCAGCCACAGCGCACAGCCCGCGACGATGGCGATCAGGGTGCCTGCCACGGTGCCGCCCTGGTAGGCGACGCCGGCCGCGCGGTCGCGCTGCACGGCGGCATACAGATCGACGGACGACCAGACGAGAAAGCCGCCGAACAGCAGCACGTCGGCCACGCTGCCGTTGGCCAGCAGATGCGCGATGGCCCACAGTTGCGTTCCGAGCAGCATCGGGTGATGCACCAGGGTCTTGATGCGGTTGCGCGGCACATTGGCCGCCGCCAATAAAATCAGCGCGAACAGCATCAGCAGGGCGCTGGCGTGGCGCAAGCCCATGGGCGGCGTCCACAGCACCTGCGGCTGCTGGCGCGCCAGGCCGTAGCCCCAGATGATCAGGCCCAGCCCGGCGAATGCCACGAGCGAATACAGGCCCTTCCAGCGCTTTTCGCCGAGGCGTGCCAGCTGGGCGCTGCGCCAGCCGTCGGCGACGATGCGCACCGAATGCAAACCCAGGAACAGCAGCAAGCCGAATATCAGCACCGTCATCGTCGTCTCCCCAGTCATTACCCGCTATCGATCATAAACGGCACCGTGAACGATGCCGTCCGCACAGATCAACGTTCTTCGCGATAGTAATCGCAGCCCTCGAAGGTGGTGCGCAGCGCCTGCTGCAGCTGGGCGTAGCGCTCCGGCGTCAAGTTGAAACGCACGTCGATCTGGCCATCGTCATCCATCTGCATGGCGGCCTCGGCATCCATCTGCACGGACAGGCGGTTCGGATGCAGGATCACGGCGTGCATGTGGCCATACCAGGCAAATTCCTGGCCGCCATATTCGATGTAGGGCTCGTCCATGCCCATGGCCACATCCTGCTCGTCGTACTCGTCGGCGCGCTGCAGCATCAGGTAGACGGGCTCGCCCTTGCCGGCGGGCGCGGCCAGGGTGGTGATCAGGGCGTCGTCTTCGTTGATGACGGACAACTCGGTGGCGGTAAATCCTGCGGACATGGCGTGCTTTCAGCAATTCAAGGAATGACGCCACCATAGCGCAAAAGCGCCCCGCACGACATAGGGCGCGGCGAATAAAGCGTGCCGCCACGGAAATCCATCGCCGCCTATAATTGCCGCTCCAAACTATTTCAACAGGAGACCGCCTTGAGCGCAGCATCGCCCTACACCATCCGCCTGGCCATTCCCGCCATCGCCACCTACCAGCACCTGCGCGTCGCCGCCGGCCTGAGCGCGAAAACCATGGAGGCGGCCGCCAGGGGCTTGCCGAACTCGCTGTTTGCCGTGCAAGTGCTGCTGGGCGACGAGGTGGTGGGCATGGGCAGGGTCATCGGCGATGGCGGCTGCTTCTTCCAGGTCGCCGATATCGCCGTGCTGCCGGCCCACCAGGGCAAGGGCCTGGGCAAGCGCATCATGCGCGAGATCATGCAATTCATCGAGACGGAAGTACCGCCCAGCGCGTATGTCAGCCTGATCGCCGACGGCCAGGCGCAAGAGCTGTATGCGCAATTCGGTTTCCAGCACACGGCGCCCGCCTCCGTCGGCATGGCGCTGAAGCGCTAGGCGCCCGATGCCGGCCTGGCTGCTGTGCACCATGGCGCTGGCGCTGCTGCTGAGCGCCGCCGCCTGGCGCGCCGAGCGCGCGCAGCAAAGGCGCGCACGCGCGACGCGCTGGCTGTGGCTGGCGGCCATCGCCGCGTCCGCCATCGTGCCCCTGGCATGGCTGCCCCGCGTGCTGGCGGCCATGCCGCCGGAACAGGCGCAGCTGAAACTGGGCTGGTTTGTCTTATCGAGCGGCATGCTCTTGATGTTGGCGCTGCGCGGTGTCTGGCTGCTGTCGCACCAGCGGCGCTGGCAGAAAGCATCACTGCTGGGCACGCCCGTCTTCCTGAGCGGCGGCATCGGCCCCTGCGTGGCGGGCTTGCTGCGCCCGCGCATCGTGATGCCCGTCTGGCTGCGACTGATTTCTTCCCAGCAGCAGGCGCTGTTGCTGGCGCATGCGCAATGCCGGCTGGCCGCGCGCGACCCGCAGCTGCTGGCCCTGGCCTACGCCTTGATCCTGCTGATGCCCTGGAATTTACCGCTGTGGTGGCAGGTGCACCGGCTGCGCTTTGCCATCGAAGTCGATTGCGACGCGCGCATGCTGGCGCACGGCCACGCGCCGCGCGACTATGCCATCGTCCTGCGCCAGCACGGCCAGTGTTATTCGGGGCTGACGGGCGCCTCGCCCATCGTGCTGAACGACCCGCTGGCCCTGCGGCGCCGGCGGCGGATCATGGGCAGATTTACCCGGGACCAGGCGGCGAACTTGCTATAGTAGCGGCAACGCCGCGCGGCGCGCCCGCGCCATCGGCTCCCCCTTAGAAATCAGAGAGATACCATGCTTTACCTGCTTGCCATCGTGATCGTCATCGCCCTGCTGTACTACGTCTTCAGCGGCCGCACGCCCGCCCAGCCGCTGCACAAGCCGCTCATGTCCGTGCGCCAGTACGTGCCGGCCATCCCTCCCGGCGCCCCGGCGCACCACTGGACCGATGACGGCCGTTTTGCGTCGGAAGTGGAAAACGAAGCGATGTACCAACCCGCCATCGCCAAACTGGCCGGCGAGCACGGTCCCGGCAATGCGGAAGAAAAATGCCTGGCCCTGCTCGTCTGCGACGATGCCAATCCGTTCCAGGACAAGGCCATCGCCGTCTTCATCGATGGCCAGCTGGTCGGCTACCTGTCGCACAACGACGCCCTGCGCCTGCGCCGCAACCTGGGCCGCATGGACCTGGTGGGGCAGCTGACCTCGTGCGACGCCGTCATCCGCGGCGGCGGCCTGTGGAACGGCAAGCGCCTGTCGTACGCCGTCTGGCTGGACTTGCAGCCCTACAATTAAGTGAACTCCCGCCACGGCCAGCGTTGTTGCGTCACACAAGGAAATGCCGGACAGATGGCGCCGGCGCCGATGCAGACCACTGGAAGAGCAAGGAGTTCGATGCCATTATCGCCGGCAGGAAGCCAGGCATTTTGATGCGCATCAAACAGTTCGCAATTTCCTGGCTGTCGCCTTGCGAAAGGGCATGGCCCGTGTTTTTTTTGACCCACATCAAGCCCCGCATAAGAAAACTGCCGTCCAGCACGGCAATGCTGGACTTGGCCGTGTTGCCGTTCTAGCCTTGTTGCCACCCTGACTAGCGAATGACAACATGGCTTACAAATCCATCCTCGTCCACGCCGACCTGTCGCGCCATGCGCCGCAGCGCATCGCCATCGCCGCGCGGCTGGCGCACACGCACCAGGCGCACCTGATCGGCGCCGCCATGACGGGCGTGTCGCGCTTTACCCTGGAAAACAACCGCGGCATGCGCGGCGGCGCCGTGGCGGCGCAAATTACCGCCCTGCACGGACAGGCGGAGCAGGCGCTCGATCAGTTCGAGATGCTGGCGCGCCAGGCCGGCGCCGTCTCGCTCGAGCGGCGCCTGATCGAAGACGATGCGGATGGCGGCATGGCCGTCAGCGCCCGCTACAGCGACTTGACAGTGCTCAGCCAGCACGACGACAGCGAAGCGCTGCCCGGCGCCATGAGCGACCTGGTGCCGTACGTGATGCTGAACGCGGCCCGTCCCGTGCTGATCGTGCCGCGCAGCGGACAATTCGCGCACGTGGACAACACCGTCGTGGTGGCATGGGATGGCAGCATGGAAGCGACGCGCGCCATCGGCCACGCCCTGCCCCTGCTGCGCGCGGCGCGCCTGGTGGTGCTGGCCCTGCTGCACCCGCCGGCCGGCCACGCGCAGCCGGCCCGCCATCCGGGCGCCGACATTGCCGCCTACCTGAGCCGCCATGGCGTGCCCGTCGAGGTGCGCCCGGCCGTCACCACGGGCGACGTCGGCGCGGCGCTGCTGGCCATGGCGGCCGAAGTGCATGCGGACCTGCTGGTGATGGGCGGCTACGGCCACGCGCGCTTCCGCGAAATCCTGCTGGGCGGCGTGACGGAAACGGTGCTGCGCCAGATGACCTTGCCCGTGCTGATGGCGCACTGACACCAAACGCGCTCCATGTCGTTGCACAATGGGTATACTTGCCTGTTTATCCATATCAAAGCAATGTACATGAACCAACAACTGCTCAATTGGGGCAACAGCCTGGCGCCGTTCGGCGGCGAACTGCTGTGGAGCGCCCTGCCGTGGATGCTGCTGGGCAGCGCGGCCGGCTTCGTGCTGGCGCTCGGCATCTGCTACCAGCTGGCCAGAAAATGCCTGCTGGTGCGCCGTCCCCGCGCCTGGCATGTGGCAGCCAAGCTCAGCTACGTGCTGATCCTGTTCGCGCTGCCGCTCCTCGGTGCCGGCTTGGGCGCCGTGCACAGCGTGCACCGCGTGGTCAACCAGGCCCTCGAGCGCGATCTGCAGCCGGTGGTCGAAGCACAGATGCCGGCGCTGCGCGTCTACCTGGAACAGCAGGTCAAGCTGATCGCCCCGGGCCAGCCCATCAGCGTGCGCAGCCTGCTCGAGCCCTTCGTGCAAGGCATGTATTACCGCCCCACATCCAACAGTTACTGGGAACGCGGCAAGGCGCGCTGGATCAATGAATTCATTCTGCGCCGCGGCAGCGTGCTGCTGACGCAGGTGCTGCAGGAACAGCTGATCGCCAGGGTCGGCCTGCTCGGCGAAGCGCTCAAGGGCGCCAACTTCCGCGGCCAGGCGACGGGCGAACTGGCTGCGCTGGGCACCGACCTGGCCGTGCGCCTGACCACCGATGTGGCGCGCCAGGCCGACTTCAGCAAACTCGACAAGTCGGTGCCGATGATTTTCATCGACGCCATCAAACGGCAGGCCGGCGCCTATTTCAATTCGCTCAAGATCACGCTGGGCCTGTTCGCGCTGATCGCGCTGCTGCTGGTGTGGGGCGAGATCATGCTGTATCGTCACTATTACCTGCGCCGCCATCCGCCCGCCGCGGCCCTGCCCGTTTCACCCACGTAAAAAAGCCGCGCCTACTTGCGGATGGCGCGGCTTTCAAGCGGCAGCTAAAAGCTTAGGCTTTGCGCTGTGCCACGGCGTCGACCACGCACAGGGCCGTCATGTTGACGATGCGGCGCACGGTGGCCGATGGCGTCAAAATGTGCACGGGCTTGGCGCAGCCGAGCAGGATCGGGCCCACGGCGATGCCGTTGCCGGCCGCCGTCTTGACCAGGTTGTAGGCGATATTGGCCGATTCGATGTTCGGCATGACGAGCAGGTTGGCGTCGTTCTTCAGTGCCGAATTGGGCATGATTTTTTGACGCAGCTTGCTGTCGAGGGCCGTATCGCCGTGCATTTCGCCGTCGATTTCCAGGTCCGGCGCGCGGTCCTTGATGATGGCCAGCGCGGCGCGCATCTTTTGCGCCGAAGCGCTGTCGCTGGAACCGAAGTTCGAGTGCGACAGCAGGGCCGCGCGCGGCGACAGGCCGAAACGGGTCATCTCTTCGGCGGCCATGATGGTGATCTCGGCCAGCTGCTCGGCATCCGGGTTTTCATTGACGTGCGTGTCGACCATCACCAGCTGGCGTTCCGGCATGATCAGGACGTTCATGGCGGCGTAGACGTTGCTGCCGGCGCGCTTGCCCAGCACCTGGTCGATGTATTTCAGGTGCAGCTGGGTGGTGCCGAAGGTGCCGCAGATCATGCCGTCGGCGTCGCCCTTGTGGATCATCATCGAACCGATCAGGGTGTGGCGGCGGCGCATTTCCAGCTTCGCGTATTCCTCGGTGACGCCCTTGCGGCTCGTCATCGCGTAATACGTGTTCCAGTAATCGCGATAGCGCTCGTCGAAGTCCGGGTTGATGACGTCGAAGTCGACGCCTTGCTTGAGGCGCAGGCCGAACTTCTGGATGCGCGCTTCGAGCACCGGTGGACGGCCCACCAGGATGGGACGCGCCAGTTTTTCATCGACCACCACTTGCACGGCGCGCAGCACGCGCTCTTCTTCGCCTTCGGCGTAGACGATGCGTTTGAGTTCGGCCGGCGTGGATTTGGCCATCAGGAACAGCGGCTTCATGAAGGTGCCGCTGCGGTAGACGAATTGCTGCAGGCTGTCCGCGTACGCTTGCAGATCCTTGATCGGACGCGTGGCCACGCCCGAATCCTCGGCCGCCTTGGCGACGGCCGGCGCGATCTTGATCAGCAGGCGCGGATCGAACGGCATCGGGATCAGGTATTCAGGACCGAACGACAGGTTGCTGATGCCGTAGGTGGTGGCGACGATGTCGGACTGCTCGGCATGCGCCAGGTCGGCGATCGCGTGCACGACGGCGATTTCCATCTCGCGCGTGATCGTCGTCGCGCCGCAATCGAGAGCGCCGCGGAAGATGTACGGGAAGCACAGCACGTTGTTGACCTGGTTCGGATAGTCCGAACGGCCCGTGGCGATGATGGCGTCGCTGCGCACGGCCTTGACTTCTTCCGGCAGGATTTCCGGATTCGGATTGGCCAGCGCCAGGATCAGCGGATTCGGCGCCATCTTGCGCACCATGTCTTGCTTGAGCACGCCGCCGGCGGAGACGCCGAGGAAAATATCGGCATCCGGGATGATCTCGGCCAGGGTGCGCAGCGGCGTGTCTTGCGCGAAGCGTTCCTTGTCCGGGTCCATCAGTTCCGTGCGGCCCTTGTAGACGACGCCGGCCAGGTCGGTGACGTAGATGTTTTTCAGGGGGAAGCCCAGGTCGACGATCAGGTCCAGGCAGGCCAGCGCCGCGGCGCCCGCGCCCGAGACAACCAGTTTGCAGTCCTCGATTTTCTTGCCGACGGCTTTCAAGCCGTTCAGGATGGCCGCGCCGACGATGATGGCGGTGCCGTGCTGGTCGTCATGGAAGACGGGAATCTTCATGCGGTCGCGCAGCTGGCGCTCGATGTAGAAGCACTCGGGCGCCTTGATGTCTTCCAGGTTCACGCCGCCGAAGGTCGGCTCCAGCGAGGCGATGATGTCGACCAGTTTATCGGGGTCCATCTCGTTGATCTCGATGTCGAAGACGTCGATGCCGGCGAATTTCTTGAACAGCACGCCCTTGCCTTCCATCACCGGCTTGGCGGCCAGCGGGCCGATATTGCCCAGTCCCAGCACGGCCGTGCCGTTGGTGATGACGGCCACCAGGTTGCCGCGCGCCGTATATTTATAGGCATTCGCCGGATCGATGACGATTTCTTCGCAGGGGGCGGCCACGCCTGGCGAGTAGGCCAGTGCCAGGTCGCGCTGGTTGGTCAGTTGTTTGGTCGGCGTCACGCTGATTTTGCCGGGGCGCGGGCACTCGTGATACTCGAGTGCGGCCAAGCGCAATTGTTGACGCAATTCTTCTTTTTTATCAGATGACGAATCCATGCTGTGCTGCCTTCCTGTTTGGTCGATCGGGTGTTCCGGATTTTATCAGACCGATTCTTTCAATTAGCTAGGTATTTTCCGCTAGCCACAGTCTGATATCACGAAAACGCATAACCTAGCATTGTAAGGCCGTCCGGCGGCACAAACGTCCTGAACAGGAAAAACTATCAAATTTTAGATTTCAATTAGTTTTTGTGATCAGTCGCCAGGGGCACGCCACAGCGGCAGCGCGGCGACGGCGCGCTCGATATCGTCCATGTCGTCGTCGCCCAGGCTCGTGTCGAACGGCGCGGACAGGATGCGGCGCATCAGCGCCAAACGGGTCGTCGCTTGCTGCGCGTCGATGAAACGCGTCGTCTCCGCGCAATACCGCGCACGGCGCGCGGCATCGGCGCCGTCATCGTCTCCGTCGGGATAATAATGGCGGCCGATGTGATGCAGCGACTGCAGCAGGAATTCGATCTCGCGCAGGATGCGCAGCGCATCCTCGCCGGACAGCACGATGCGGCGGTTGGCCGGCAGCAGGGACGGCGGCGCGGCCGGACTATTCAAAATTTTCATCGGTCAGGAAGGCATAGTCGTCATCGATCAGCATGTGCAGATAGGCGTCGAAGCTGTCGGCGATGACCAGGTAGCTATCGGGATCGTGCAGGAAGCGCACCACCTGCCCCACCTTGCCCGACGCCGTGGGCGTGAAATCGATATACAGCCGCGAGGAGCCGCCATTGTTCATGCAATGCGAAAAGCACAGGCGCCGGCCCTGCTCGATGCCGGCGTCGATGCGGGCGTCGACGATACCGGGATCGTCGTCCAGGTAATGGCCGTAGATGTCGGCGATGCTGCGCTGGTTCGCCTGCCCGTCCTTGAGGATCTGTTCGACGGAACTCAGGTAATACGGATACTCGAACACGTCCGAGCCCAGCATGTATACCAGCACCATGCCGCCCGCATACTTCTGATAATAGGTGCCGTTGTACTGGCCCAGCAAGCGCAGCAGGCTGTCCGGGCACAGCGGATACGCCTGGCGCAGGCTGGCCAGTTGCGCCGCGCTGGCGCCGCTGGCCAGCGCCAGCTCCGCCAGCGGTTCCGGCGGCATGGCCTGGCGCAGGCCGGCTAAATAATGGTCGACGATGTTCATGGCCGAAATATAGCAGCTGCCGGTACGCGGCAGGCGCACGCTAACGCGACGGGGCCAGATGAGCTCCGGGCGCGAAGCGCACGGCGATCAGCAGCAAGACCACCACGCCGCCGGCCATCACCATCCACGCCTGGGCCAGGCTGGATGAATGCTGGCGGATCAGGCCGGCGATGAAGGGCATGCTGCTGGCGATGATGTAGCCGCCGCCCTGCACGAATCCCAGCAGCGCGCCGGCGCCCGCCGGGTCACGCACATGGTCCATGCTGACGATCAGCGACAGGGGAAACAGGGCGCCGATGCCACAACCGAGCAAGATCACGGCGGGCAGCGCCAGTTGCGCGGGCGCCACGATCAGGCAGGCCAGGCCGGCCAGCACGGACAGCAAGACGGCCAGCAGCAGGATGCGGCGGTCGGGAAAGCGGTGGATGACGCTGGAAATCACCAGTCCCGCCAGCACTTCCACCAGGGTCAGGCCGCCGAGCAGCAAGCCGCTGTCGGCCGCGCTCCAGCCCAGCTCCGTATAAAACGGCGGCAGCCAGGCCAGCACCAGGGTGTAGGCGCCCGTGCCGATGCCAAAGAACACCATCAGCAGCCAGGCGCGGGGGCTGCCCACGGGCAGGCTGGCGCCCGCGCCGCTGGCCACGTCCACGCGCGAAGCGGCGGCGCGGCGCCACAGCAGGGCGGCGGCCACGGCAGGCAGCGCCCACAGGGCCAGCAGCGCCTGCCAACCCAGCGACTGCGCCAGCGGCGAGGCGGAGGCGGCGGCAATGGCCGCGCCGCCCATGATGCCGGTCGTGTAAAACCCCATCAACTGGCCCGCCCGTTCAGGGAAATGGCGCTTGATGAAGGCCGGCAACAGCGCCTGCACCAGCGCGATGCCCAGGCCGCCCAGGGCCGCCGTGGCGATCAGGCCGCCGCTGCCATGCAGGGGCCAGCGCAACGCGCAGGCGGCAGCGATGATGGCGATGCCAAGGCTGATGCCGCGCGCCACGCCCAGGCGGCGCTGCAGCTGCGCGCCCGCCAGCGCACACACGCCCATGGCGAACACGGGCACGGTGGTCAGCAAGCCCGCGTCGGCATTGCCGAGGCCCGTGCCGGCCTGGATGCTGTCGAGCAAGGGGCCGATGGCCGCCAGGATGGGGCGCAAATTCAGGCCCAGCAGGATGATGGCGGCCACCAGCAGGGCCGGGGAAGCGGAAGAAGAAAGGGGAACGGCAGGTCGTGCGGTAGGCATGGGATAGTCCTTGCCTCGCTGGGAGGCACATGGTTTAATGCGTCATCCAAAATATGACTCGATGAAAAGTATCTTAACATAAAGATAGAAATCTATCTTAAGGCCAAGATAAATGGAAATCCCATGACAACTACCCCGCAAGAACACACGCGCGCGCAATTTGCCGCCGCACAATGGCAACGCGAACTGCCGCAGATGGATACGCGCGCCATGCAGCTGGTGGGCCAGCTGGGCACGGTAGCGCAGCTGATGGCGCGCGACTGGCTCAACCCGCTGTTCGCCGAACACGGTTTGCAGCCGGGCGAATTCGACGTGCTGGCGACATTGCGCCGCTCGGGCGCGCCGTATGCGCTGACGCCGACGGCCCTGTACGAGGCGGCCATGCTGTCCTCGGGCGGCATGACCAACCGCATCGACCGGCTGGAAGCGGCCGGCCTGATCGAACGCCAGAAGCATCCGACGGACCGGCGCGGCGTGCTGGTGGCGCTCACGCCCAAGGGAGTGGAACTGATTGAAAAGCTGGTGCTGCTGCACGTGGACAACGAGCGCAGGATGCTGTCGGTGCTCAGCGCGGACGAGCAGCGCCAGCTCGACCAGTTGCTGGCCAAGCTGCTGCACGGCATGGCGCAGGCGAAGAAGGACTAAGCAGCGAGCAGCTGCGCCAGCTCGCGCAGCGCCGCATGGCCGCGCCGGGCCTGGCGCTGCAATTCTTCCGGCGCACAGTGTCCATACAGGGCCTGGACGTGGCCCTCGCTGGCGGCGCGCAGGTCGAGTTCGCCCGCACCGGGATCGGGCAACTGCCCCTCGACCAGGGTCAGGAAATAATGCCGCTGCGCGCCGCGCAGGTTGGCCGCGAACTGCAGCACCAGGCCGCTGTCGAACAGCAGCGCACCGCTGCGCGCCCCTGCCTCCAGCAGCAGGCGATACGGCGGCAAGGGCCGCCGCGCCGCGCGCAGCACGCTGGCCAGGCGTACCTGATAACCGAGTTCCAATCCATTCGCATGCAAGCGGCCGCCTTGCAGATACACCTTGAACGATGCTTGCACGGCCCGGCCGGCGCGGCGGAACCAGCGCTCATCCTCATACAGGCACAGCTGGCCGCCATCGCACAGCTCGTAAAACCCGCACGCCAGCAGTTCCGGCGCCGTGAACGTGGTCAGGCCGACGGCCTGCGGCTCGCGCAGCCAGCCATCGTCAAGATAGGATTGCATCAGGGCGTGGATATCGTGGAAGAGCATAGGGGCATGATCGGCGGTGGCAAAGCCCCGTATTGTAGGCCAGCCTATAATAGCCGGGCCACACCATCACTCAACGAACAGACCACGCCATGGCCCCACACGACGCGCTTTCCGAATTCGACCTGATCAAACAATACTTCGTGCGCCAGCGCCCCGGCCGCGCCACCCTGGGCATCGGCGACGATTGCGCACTGATCACGCCCGGCGCCGGCAAGCAGATCGCCATCTCCTCGGACATGCTGGTCGAGGACCGGCACTTCTTTGCCGGCGCCGACGCCCGCATGCTCGGCCATAAAAGCCTGGCCGTGAACCTGTCCGACCTGGCCGCCATGGGCGCGCGTCCCGTGGCATTCACTTTGGCCCTGGCCCTGCCGCAAGCGGAACGCGCCTGGCTGGCCGGCTTTGCCGAAGGCCTGTTCGCGCTGGCCGACGCGTTTAATTGCGAACTGATCGGCGGCGACACCACCAAGGGCCCGCTCAATATCTGCATCACCGTGTTCGGCGAACTGGCGCCGGGCCAGGCCCTGCGCCGCAGCGCGGCCGTGGCGGGCGACGACATCTGGGTCAGCGGCACCGTGGGCGACGCGCGCCTGGCGCTGGCCGGCTACCGCATGGAACAGGAGCTGGCACCCGCCGACCTGCTGACAGCGGCCGCGCGCATGCACACGCCGACGCCGCGCGTGGCGCTCGGTTGCGCGCTGGCCGAAGCGGGCCTCGCGCATGCGGCCATCGACATTTCGGACGGTCTGGTCGGCGACCTCGGTCACATCTTGAAAGCGTCGCGGGTGGGCGCCACGCTCGACGTCGATGCCCTGCCGGCCGGCCCCGTGCTGGCACGGCAGGAAACAGGCCTGCGCCGCCGCTACGCGGCCGCCGGTGGCGACGACTATGAACTGTGCTTCACGGCGCCGGCTTCCTCGCGCGACGCCATCGCCGCACTGGCGATCAGCTGCGGCACGCCCGCCACGCGCGTGGGCCGCATCGAAGCGCAATCAGGCTTGCGCCTGGTGGATGCAACGGGGCAGCCGCTCGACCTGCGCTTGTCTTCCTTCGACCACTTCAGCCAATAGGTTCTAGCGCACCGCCACGCGCGCCAGCCCCGGCTGGTTCACCATCCAGTAGTGCTGGAAGGCCAGGCGGATGTTGTCGCGCAGCTGGGTGTCGTCCCACGGCTTCGTATAAAAACGGTAAATGGCGCCCCGGTTGATCGAGTCGAGCACGGCCTCCAGGCCCGTGTAGCCGGACAGGATGATGCGGATGGTTTCCGGATACAGCTCTTTGACTTTACTGAGGAATTCCGTGCCGCTCATGCTGGGCATGCGCTGATCGCAGACGATGACGTGGACCCTGTGCAGGGCCAGCATTTCAAAGCCTTCGGCCGGCGTGCTGGCCGTGAGGATCTGGTATCCCTCGGGGCGGAACAGGCGGTGCAGCGACGACAGCACGTTGACGTCGTCGTCGACGATAAGCAGAGTTTGCGCCGGCTGGGCGGCCGGGTCGTGGCCGGGCGGCAGGCCGGCGCCGGCGACGATCATCTGCCCCAGTTCCAGCGCCGGCAGGGCGCGGCTGAAATAAAAGCCCTGGATCTCGTCGCAGCGGTTGCGCCGCAGGTATTCGAGCTGCGGACGCGATTCCACGCCCTCGGCCACCACGCTCAGTTTCAGGCTGTGCGCCATGCTGACGATGGCCAGCGCGATGGCCGCGTCGTTCGGGTTGCTGGTGATGTTGCGCACGAAGGCGATGTCGATCTTCAGCTTGTCGATCGGGAAGCGCTGCAGATACGCGAGGCTCGAGTAACCGGTGCCGAAATCGTCGATGGCCACCTTCACGCCGATTTTCTTCAGCTTGCCCAGCACGACGATGGTGCGCTCGGCGTTCGACATCAGCGCCGTTTCCGTCAGTTCCAGCTCCAGCAGCTCGGGCGCCACGTTGTGCCGCGTCAGCGCGCGCGTCACTTCGCCTTCCAGGTCGCCTTCGGCAAACTGGCGGCTCGACACGTTCACGGCCACGTGCACGGGCCCCACTTCGCTGTCGCGCCATTCGGCGATCTGGCGGCAGGCGGCCTGGATCACCCAGGCGCCCACGCGCACGATCAGGCCCGTGTCTTCCAGCACCGGCACGAATTCGGCCGGCGCCACCAGGCCGTAGCCGGGGCGGCGCCAGCGCAGCAGCGCCTCCACGCCGCTGATGCGGCCCGTGCGCAAATCCACCTTCGGCTGGTAATACAGGATGAACTGCTCGTGTTCGAGCGCATGGCGCAGCGCCAGTTCCAGGTCCAGGCGCGCCAGCACCTGCACGTTCATGCCGGCCGTGAAAAAGCGGTAGCCGTCGCGGCCCGCCTGCTTGGCCCCGCCCATGGCCGTATTCGCGTATTTGATCAGCGTTTCCGGGTCGGTGGCGTCGTCCGGATACATGGCGATGCCGATGCTGGCCGTCAGGGTGGCCGCGTGGCCGCGCAAGTCGAACGGCGCGCGCAAGGCTTCGCGCACCTGGTTGGCCACCGCCACAGCTTCCTGCTGGTTGCGGCTCATGGTGAGGATCAGCGCGAATTCGTCGTTGCCCAACCGGCCCACCGTGTCGCGCAGGCGCACGCATTGGACCAGGCGGTTGCTGAACTGGCGCAGCAGCTCGTCGCCCAGCGCCGCGCCCAGGGTGTCGTTGATGCTTTTGAAGCGGTCCAGCGCGATGAACAGCACCACGATGCGCCAGCTTTTTTCCTGCGCCAGTTCGACGGCCTGGGCCAGGGTCTGGTAGAACAGGCTGCGGTTCGGCAGCCCCGTCAAGCCATCGTAGTGGGCCAGGTGCTTCAGGCGCTCCTGCGCCTGGCGCCGCTCGCTGATGTCGCGCGCCACGGCGATCAGCAGCAGGCCGCCCGCCGCCTGCCCGCCCATCACGGGCGCCTGCGCATACCAGTGCCAGCCCAGTTCCACGGGCACCAGGCTCAGGTCACGCCGCACCAGTTCGCATTCCGTCACTTCCGTGGCCAGGTGGGCCGGGCCGCCCGGCAGCGCGGCCAGCGGCGGGGCCGGCGGCGACGGCAGCAAGGTGCCGGGCGCCAGCGCCAGCAGTTCGGCGCGCGCATAGCCGAGCAGGCGGCACGCGCCGTCGTTGACGTCAACCAGGGTCATGCCCAGCACATCGACGAGGAAGATGGCGTCCGTGGTGGCGTCCATGGCGCCGCGAAAGCGCTGCAGTTCGGCCGTGCGCTGGCCCACCGTGCGTTCGAGCAGGGTGTTGTAGTGGCGCGCGGCGCGGTGCAGCAGCCGCACTTCAAGCATGTTGCGGATGCGCGTGAGCACTTCGAGCGCGTCGAAGGGCTTGCTGATGAAGTCGCGCGCGCCCGCTTCCAGCGCCGCCAGCTTGGCGTCCGGGTCGGCGGCGATCACCAGCACGGGCAGATAGCCTTCCAGCTCCAGCGGGCGCAAGGCATCCATCACCTCATAGCCGCTCATGCCGGGCATCACCAGGTCGAGGATGATCAGGTCGAACTGGTGCCGCTGGTGCAGGCCGGCCACGGCGCGCGCGTCGAGGGTGCTGCTGATGGCCGTGTAGCCGCCGCTTTGCAGCAAATGCTCGAGCAGGCGCAAATTGACGTCCTGGTCATCGACGATGAGGATTTTCGCCGCATAGATATCGGCCTGGCTGATCATGGCGCGCCTGTTCCCTTCTGCCGGCGCTGCTGCGCCACATAGGCCAGGGTGCTGTTGATCGCCTCGGTAAATTCATCGAGGTTGATCGGCTTGGTCAGGTAGCGGTAAAAGCCCAGCGCCATGCTGCGCTCGACGTCGCCCGGCATGGCGTTGGCCGTCAGGGCGATGACGGGAATGTGCGCCGTGCGGGGATCGGCGCGCAGCAGCTTCAGCGCTTCCGTGCCGTTCACGTGCGGCAGATTGATGTCCATCAGGATCAGCTGCGGCAGGTGCGTGCGCGCCATTTCCACGCCCAGGCGGCCATCCGTGGCCGTCAGCAGCTGCAATTGCGGGCAGTAGCGGACGATTTCCTCGACCAGGGTCAGGTTGGCGGGATTGTCTTCCACGTACAGCAAGGTCACGGGAGCGCTGTGCTCGAGCAGCGCCCCGGCCAGGTCGGGCCGCGGCAAGGCCAGCAGGTCGGGTGCGGGCACGGCGTCGACCACGCGCAGCTCGATCCAGAAGGTGCTGCCCTCGCCGGGCGCACTGGTCACGCCGATGCTGCCATCCATCAGCTCCACCAGGCGCTTGGTGACCACCAGGCCGATGCCGCTGCCTTCTTCCGTGCCGCCTTCCTGCCCCAGCCTGTTGAAGGGCTGGAACAGCAGCGCCACCTGTTCGCCGTCCAGGCCCACGCCCGTGTCGCGCACGCTGATGCGCACCCGTCCGTCCGCCTGCGGCGCGCAATCGATGGCCACCTGCCCCTGCTCGCGGTTGTACTTGAGCGCATTCGACAGCAGATTCAACAGAATCTGCTTGAGGCGCGTGCGGTCGGCCAGCACGTTCAGGGGGCAAGCGTCGGGAAAGGTCATGCGGATGCCGCGCTGGCTGGCCAGCGGCGCGATCATGTCGCGGCATTCCTGCAAGATGGCGTCCAGGCCCACCGGTTCCAGCGACAGGCTGACCGTGCCCGACTCCACCTTCGCCAGGTCGAGGATTTCATTGATCAAGGTCAGCAGGTGGCGCCCCGATTTCAGGATATGGCCGGCAAACTCCTTCTTTTGCTCCAGGGTCGACGGCAGGCGGTCGGAACTGAGGATTTGCGCGAAGCCCAGGATGGCGTTGAGCGGCGTGCGCAATTCATGGCTCATCGACGACAGGAAGGCCGACTTGGCATAGTTGGCGCTGCGCGCCTCTTCCATCGCCATGGCCAGTTCGCCATTCGTCATTTCCAGCTGCATCGTGCGCTCGTGCACGCGCACTTCCAGTTCCTGGTTCAGGCGCATGACTTCCTGCTGCGCCTGGGTGCGCCGCTCGCCTTCGCGCGCCAGTTCACCGTTCGAACGCTCCAGCGCCTGCGTGCGCAGCTCGATCTCGGCCAGCATCTTGTTGAAGGAATCGACCAGCTGCGCCACTTCGTCGTCGCTGAGCTTGCGCGCGCGGCGCGAGTAGTCGCCCGTCTCGATCACTTCGCGCGCCACGTCGGCGATGTCGAGGATGGGCTGCGTGATGACGAAATCGAGGCGGCGCAACAGCAGCAAGGCCACCAGCAGCGCCAGCACCGTCACGCCTAGCGCGATGGCCAGGTAATCGGCCGTGCGGCCGGCCAGCTCGTAATCGGCGCGCAGATACACGGTGCCCAGCAGTTCGCCATTGTCGACGATGGGCTTGAACAATTCGACCGAGCTGCCGGTGATATTTTCGCCTTCCTTGCCCACCTTCTCCGGCAGCGCGCCCACGCGCTCATTTGCGCGGTAGCTGGCAAACAGGCTGCCGTCGGCCTTGTACAGGGCGCCGGCCGTCACGCGCGGGCGGATGCGCATCAGGTTGAGGTTTTCCAGCGCCAGGCGTTCGTCGTCGAAGGCCAGCGCGGCCGAACTCATGTGCCCCAGCAGCTCGGCCTGGGTACTGATGTCGGCCACCAGGTTGCGGTGGTAGGCGCGCAAGTCGTAGACGACGATGGTGCCCAGCGAAATGACGAGCGCCACCAGGGTGGTCAGCAAGACCACCGACATCAGCTTGCGGCGGATGGAACGCAGTCGTATCATCTAGGCGCCTCCCGTCTGCACGCGGTAGGCGGCCAGCAGCATGCGCGCACTGATGCGGATATGCGCCTGCGCCACGGGTTTGAGCGCCACGTCGAAGCGCACCTTGTCTTCGGCCATCACAAAATTGATCATGCTGCCCATCGCGTAGACCTCATCCGAATCGGATACCGTCAGCAACGCCAGGCCACGGCTGGCGGCCAGCATTTCCTGCAGCGCCATTTTATCCAGCGCGCCCAGGTACAGCACGTGCAGCCCGGCCAGCGCTTCGCCGCGGCGCACTTTTTTCACCTGCACGGCGCGGCCGTTGACGCTGTGCCCGGCCACGCTCTGTTCGAGCTGCTCGGCCAGCGCATCGGCGCCCGCCACGCCGATCACCAGCGGGGAGTCGGGCCGGGCAAAGCTGCCGTCGGGCCACTCGACATAACCGGCAAACTTGTACAGATACCCGGCCTTGACCTGGCGTTCCAGCTCCCCCGGCACCTGCGCCCGCGCATCGACGCACAGCACGCCCAGGAGCAGCATTAGCCAGCCCCAGCGCAGGGAACGGCGAGCAGCGCCGCGCACGGGGCGGCGCAGGGGGCCAGGATGACGCCACCAGGTCCAGTTCAGAATTACCATGACAACCGAGTAAAGATAATGCATATGAAGGCGCGGCACCATGCCGCTTGCCGGTTCGGACGATGCGCACCAAGGTGGCGCAGCGACAGCCCGCCTGCCGGCCCGAAGTGGTAGCAAATGTATAAAAGAGTGTACGCATTTTCGCTGTGACCGGGGAAAGTTTCTTTTACCGTCGGCCATGCTACAGTCCTGCCACCATCTTCACCGCATGCAGGAATCAACCATGAGCAACGCACTCGTCCCCCTCTCCACCGCCGTCGGCCTGGCCTTGCAGGCGAAAGGCCTGTTGCTGGCCACGGCCGAATCGTGCACGGGCGGCGGCGTGGCGCAGGCCATCACCGATATCTCGGGCTCGAGCGCCTGGTTCGAACGGGGCTTCGTCACCTATTCCAACGGGGCCAAGACCGGCATGCTGGGCGTGCCCGCCGAACTGATCGCCGCACACGGCGCCGTCAGCGAGGAAGTGGCGGCCGCCATGGCGCAGGGCACCTTGGCCCACAGCGAAGCCCAGGTAGCCGTCTCGACGACGGGCATCGCCGGCCCCACGGGCGGCGTGCCGGGCAAGCCCGTCGGCACCGTCTGCTTCGGCTGGGCCATGGACGGGCGCGTGCAGACGCAGCGGCTGGTGTTCGCGGGCGACCGCCAGGCCGTGCGCGAGCAGGCGGTGGCGCACGCCTTGCGGGAACTGCTGCGTTTTATTCAGTAGCGTCGGCGATGCAGGCACGGTCGCGGCCCGCCTGCTTGGCCGCGTACAGGGCGCTGTCGGCGCGCATCAGCAATTCGTGGCGGCCGGCGCCGTGGCGCGGATATTCGGCAATGCCGGCCGAAAAGGTGCAGCCCGTCAAGCTGTGCGGCGCCTGCCGGATCAGCAGCTGGCGGTAGCGCACGGCGATGTCGTCGATCTTGTGCGCCGCGATGAGGCTGTCGGCTTCGCGTAACAGCAGGCAGAATTCCTCGCCGCCATAGCGGCACACCATATCGCTGCCGCGCAGCTGGCCTTCCACCAGGCGCGCGAACTGGATCAGCACTTCGTCGCCAAAATTATGCCCGTAGGTGTCGTTGACGCGCTTGAAAAAATCCAGGTCGATGATGGCGATGGCCACGGGCGCATCCCCATCGGCCTCGTGCAGGATGGCATTGAGGCAGGTTTCAAAATGGCGGCGGTTGTACAGGCCCGTCAGATGGTCGCGCATGGCCTGTTCCTTCAGGCTGTCCTGCAGGGAATTGACGTGCAGGATCTGGTGCGCCAGTTCACGGTTCAGGTGCTCGAGCTTGACGTTTTCCGATTCGCGCGCCGCCTGCAGCTCCAGCGCCTTGTCGCGCTCGGCCTTCAGGCTGTGCATTTCCTTTTCCAGATTGCGCATCAGGCTGCGCGAGGCGCGCGCCGACTTGCTGCTGGCCTCGTACGCGGCCTGGTATTGCTGCAGGAAACCGTACGCGGTTTGCCATTCGCCCAGCTGGGCATTGATGTCGGCCAAGCCGCGCAGGATCTGTTGCTGGTGAAACGGGTTGCGCGTCCAGCTCAGCAGGCTGTGCGCCTGCGTCAGGGACGCCAGCGCCTGCGCCGTCTGGCCCGCGTGCAGGTCCAGCTTGCCGCGCACCAGCCATGCATGCATCTGCTCCTCCAGGTCCTGGCCCCGGCGCGCATAGTCTTCGGCCCGCAGCAGCAATTGCAAGGCCTTCCCGGGCTGGCGCAGCAGGATGGCGGCGTGGGCGGCGATGCAGAACAGGAAGGCGCGCACGGCCAGGTCTTCTTCCGGCCACTCGTAAAACGGCTCGACCAGCGCCAGCGCCTCGGCCGGCTTGCCGGTGGCTAATAAACACATGGCCAGGTTGGCCGACACGATGGTTTGCTGGTACTTGAGCTTTTGCGTGCCGATGATGTCGAGCGCCTCGACCAGCAGCGGGATGGCGTCTTCATCGTTGCCCAGGTCGTGCTGCGACGACGCCAGGTTCGACAGGCTGTTGACCCGGTGCGCGGGACTGCCGAAACGCTCGGCGATGTCGAGCGCCAGCAGGAAATTGCGCGGACCGTCCTGCGTATCGCCACGGTTCAGGGCATCGACGCCCAGGCGCGCATACAGCATGAACTTGTGCAGCGAGTCGGGGATCTGCGCGGCCTGGCTGCGCGCCTGCAGGAAATGCTGCTCGGCACCGGCAAAGTCGCCGCGCCGGCTCGCGTACGCGCCCTGCAGGGCGGCCACTTCCATGCCCCCTTCCAGGTCGCCGCTGTGCAGGAAATACGCGCGCAGGCGCTCGCATGACGGTTCCGCCTCGCCCGCGTAATACGCGAGCCAGCAATGATTGAGTTCCGCATATGCGCCGCCGCGCGCATACTGTTGTCGTTGCGCCGCCGCCAGCGCCATCTGCGCCAGCCGGCGTGCCTGGCGGCGGTTACCGATCAGACAGGACAGGGCTTGCTGATTCAAACGGTCAATGTCGGCTTTATCGAGACTGGAGATCGGCACTGCGTCCTCGTTCACACTCTGGGGTGCATTTTTCACACAAAACTTGCTTTGTATCAATGGTATCCTGATTAACATCATAACCAGATTCGCGCGCGCGCATGGCATCTTTGCAAAGGATTGTGGTAAAAATGCCTGTCGTGACCTGGCCGGGCGCCATCGCCGCTGTCACGGATCTTTGATTGTCACTGACGCAACAACTTGGAGTAGTCGCAATGCAAAACACGGTACATTTCATCCTGCAGGGCAAGGGCGGCATCGGCAAGACCCTCGTCTCGACCCTGCTGGCCCAGTGGATAGGCGGCAAGGACGACACGCCTTTGCGCTGCTACGACACCGATCAGGAAAACGCCACGTTCTCGCGCTACAAGGCGATGAACGTCAAGCATGTGCCCGTGATGACGGATGCCCGCAACATCGATCCGAAACGCTTCGACGCGCTGATGATCGATATCCTCGACACGGACGGCAACTGCGTGATCGACAATGGCGCGAACACGTTTTCGCCGCTGATGGGCTACCTGCTGGAAAACGACTGTTTTTCGCTGCTGGAAGAATCGGGCCGCAAGGTGTACATCCACACCATCGTCGGCGGCGGCGACACCCTGCACGACACGGCCACGGGGTTTGTCGCGACGGCCCAATCGACGAAGGTGCCGCTGGTGCTGTGGCAAAACGAACACTTCGGCCTGCTGCAATCGGCGTCCGGCAAGCAGTTCGTCGAATCGCAATCGTATGCCGACAACCGCGCGCGCGTGAAAGGCAGCATCACCTTGAGCCAGCGCAATCCCGACACCTTCGGCGCGGACGTGAAAAAAATGAATACGGCGCGCCTGACGATGCAGGAAGTGCTGCAGAACGACAAGTTCAACATCATGGAAAAGCAGCGCATCAAGGTCGTCTACCGCGACATCTTCGAACAGCTCGACAAGGTGCAGTGGTAGATGGACCGGCACACACTGCGCAGCCACGTGTTCGACAAGACGGGCATCAAGGTCGACGTTGACGACCCGATATTCGCCCTCGTGGCGCTGAATGAAGCGGTGCTGGCGGACACCGTCGGGCGCCAGCTGGCCCTGCTGGACGCCGCCACCCAGGCGCTGGCCGCACAGGCGCGCGCCACGGGCGGCTTGCCGGCCGAACCGGGCGCTGCCATACCCCAGCCCGTGCCGCAAGCGCCCGGGCCTGCCCCCCTTTTTACGCCGCGCGAATGGCGTTTGCTGGGCGCGGCGGCCATCGTCTCGCTCGCCTGCGCGCTGCTGGTGCTGGGCGGCGCGGCCCTGCTGTATCAACCGTAGCACCGTCGCGCTGGGCCAGCCACGAGCGGGCCGCAGCGTCTTCCCCACCCTAGCCTGGAAGCATGCATGAAACCGATCAAATTGCTGGCCATACCCGCCCTGCTGCTGTCGCTGTACGGCGCCCCGCCCACGCTCGCCCACGCCGCCGGCGCCGCTGCCGCGACGGCAGCCACAGCCGCGACGGCAGCCACAGCCGTGCCCAATGTCGCCTACGAAAAATACACCTTGCCGAACGGTCTCGACGTGATCCTCGTGGAAGACCATAAATTGCCCGTCACGGCCGTCAACATCTGGTACCACGTGGGACCGGCGAATGAAGCGCCGGGGCTGACGGGCTTCGCGCATCTGTTCGAGCACATGATGTTTGCCGCCACCAAGCACGTGCCGCGCGGCATGGCTGACCAGCTGCTCGAAGGCGCGGGCGCCACCGACTCGAACGGCAGCACGGATTTCGACCGCACCAATTATTTCGACACGGTGCCGTCGAACCAGCTGGAACTGGCCCTGTGGGCCCATTCCGACCGCATGGGCTACCTGCTGGACGTGCTCGACCAGACGGCGCTGACGAACCAGCAGGACGTGGTGCGCAACGAGCGCCGCCAGAGCGTGGAAAACGCGCCCTACGGCATCGTTCAGGAAGCGCTGTACCACCAGCTGTTTCCCAAGACCCATCCGTATTACGCCAGCGTCATCGGTTCGCACGCGGACATCCAGAACGCGAAACTGGCCGACATCAAGGAATTCTTCACCAAATACTATGGTCCCAACAATGCCAGCCTGGTGATCGCGGGCGACATCGACAAGGCCAAGACCAAGGAGCTGGTCAACAAATACTTCGGCAGCTTCAAGAGCGGCCCCGCCGTGGCCAAGCCCGACGTCGTGACGCCGCCCATCACGCAGGAGCGCCGCCTGGTGGTGCAGGACCGGGTCGAACTGCCGCGCGTCTTCATGGCCTGGCTGACGCCGTCCGCCTACGCCAAGGATGACGCGGAACTGTCGATGGCCGCGCACATCCTGGCCGGCGGCAAATCCAGCCGTTTATATAAATCGCTGGTGTACGACAAGCAGATCGCGCAGGACGTGGGCGCCAACCAGAGCTCGAACGCCCTCACTTCCGTGTTTAGCCTCGACGTGACGGCCCGCCCCGGCCACCAGCCCGAGGAAATCGAGCAAGCCATGCAGGCGGAGCTGGAGCAATTGCGCGCCCAGGGGCCCAGCGAGAAGGAAATCGAGCGGGCCCGCAACAGCATCGAAACAGCCATGCTGAGCCAGGTGGAAAAAGTGGGCGGCAACGCCAACATGATGAACCAGTACAACCAGTACCTGGGCGACCCCGGCTACCTGGGCAAGGATATCGAGCGATACCGCCAGGTGACGGCGGCCGGCGTGCGGCGCGCCGTCGACACCTACCTGACAAACCAGGCGCGCGTGGTCGTGTATGGCGTGCCGGGCAAGCCGGACCTGGGTCCGGAAGTGGCGACGCCGGCGCCGGGCAAGGTCAAGCCGGCGCCAGGCACGGCCATCAATGCGGACGAGCCGTGGCGCAACGCGGTGCCGAAGGCCGGTCCCGCGCCGAAGATCGTGCTGCCGCAAGCGACCTCCTTCACCTTGAGCAATGGCTTGACCGTGATCCACAATTACAACCGGGCCGTGCCGCTCGTCTCCAGCCAGCTGGTCATCAAAAGCGGTTCGGGCGCCAATCCGCTGGCGCAGCCGGGCTTGTCGGGCTTTACGGCGCAATTGCTGCAGGAAGGGACCAGTACGCGCAGCGCGCCGCAGATCGCCGATGACGTGGCGCAACTGGGCGCTTTCCTGGGCACGGGTTCCGGCGCGGACGCCTCGTTCGCCCAGCTGACGTCGCTGAAAACCACCTTCCCGCAAGCGCTCGACGTGCTGGCCGACGTGGTGCAGCACCCGCAATTCCCGCAAGACGAAGTGGAGCGCCAGCGCGCCAGCCGCATCGGCGAACTGGCGCAGCAGCGCGAAAACGCGGGGGCCGTGGCGGCCCGCGTGGAAGCGGCCGCTCTGTACGGTACGCAGCATCCGTACGGCTATATCCAGCTGGGCACGGAAGCGGCCCTGAAAGCCACCAGCCGCGCCGACCTGCAGGCGTTCTGGCAGCAGCATTACGTGCCGAACAATGCGGCGCTGATCGTCTCGGGCGACATCGACGCGGCGCAATTGAAGGCACTGGCCGAAGCCAAGTTCGGCAGCTGGAAGGCGGGCGTGGTAGCGCCTTCCGTGACGGCGGCGCCGGCCACGACGAAAGCCAGGCTGATCCTCGTCGACAAGCCGGGCGCGCCGCAGACGGCCGTGCGCCTGTCGGCCATCGGCGTGGCCCGCGCGACGCCCGACTATGCGCCGCTGCAAGTGATGAACGCGGCGCTGGGCGGCTTGTTTACGAGCCGGCTGAGCAATAACCTGCGCGAAGAGAAGGGCTACACGTATGGCGTGCGCTCGCAATTCCAGTACCGCAGCCAGCCGGGACCGTTCTCGATCGCGGCCGGCGTGCGCACCGACGTGACGGGCGCGGCCGTGTCGGAAACCTTCAAGGAAATCCGCGCCATGATCGCCAAGCCGTTGACGGCCAAGGAATTGTCGAATGCGCGCAATTCGCAGGTGCTGTCCCTGCCCGGCCAGTTCGAGACGAATGCCAGCATCAGCGCCAGCATGGCCAACACGTATATCTACGGCCTGGGCCTCGACTATTACGCGACCTTGCCGCAGCGCTTTGCCAGCGTGACGGACAAGCAGGTGCAGCAGGTGGCAAAGAAATACCTGCAGCCGGAACAGCTGATCGTCATCGGCGTGGGCGACCAGGCGAAGATCGCCCCGCAATTGTCGAAACTGAAGCTGGCGCCCGTGGAATTGCGCGATGCGGAGGGGGCAGTAAAGTAAGTTCTGGGGTCAGTCGCTTCGCGATCGGAAAGCGCCCCATTGGGCGCTTTCCCCCGCCGGGTCTGACCCCATTGCTAGCGGCGCTTGAACAAGATCATCTTGTCGACCAGCGCCGCGATCGCCACGCCCGCCGTGTAGGCGATCAAATCGACCCAGCCGAAGGTCGAACCCAGCACCAGGTGCCCCAGCGGATGCGCGCGCAGCGCGACGAGCCAGGGCGTCTGCACCAGCTGGCCGAATTCGACGGCAAAGCAGATCAGCAGCGCAGTCAGCGCCAGCTGCCACGTGCGCATGCGCGTGGCGAAGATGCCCAGCGCAAAGACGATCATCATGGCCCACAGGGCGTCGCCCGGATACTTGCCCAGCGCGGCAGGGACGAATTGGGGATAGGCGCGCGAGGCCAGGCCCAGCGCGATGACAGCCACGGTTGCGCCCACCTGCAGCAGGCGGCGGCGTTCAGGTTTTACCAGGAACATATTTCCATTCAAAGGCACAATACGGGCCGAACCATTGCGGCCCGTCCGATATTGTACTGCGCGGCCGTGTCCGCCTGCAGCCTATCGCATCAAGCCAGGTCGACATGCTGCGCCAGGAAGTCGAGAAAAACGCGCACGCGCAGCGGCACATGGCCGCCTTGGCCCACAAACACGGCATGCACTTGCTCGCTGTCGCCGGGGTTGAACGCTTCCAGCACGGCCTGCAAGCGCCCGGCCGCGAGATCGGCGCGCACCTGGAAGGCGGCCAGGCGCGCCAGTCCCAGTCCCGCCAGCGCCAGTTGCCGCAAGGCTTCGCCATCGCTGGCCTGCGCATTGCCGGTAACCGGCACGACCAGGTCGCCGCCTGGCAGGCGCAGCGGCCAGCCCGAGCGGGCGCGCGCGTAATTGGCGTCGAGCAGATTGTGCGACGCCAGGTCGGCAGGCAACAGCGGCGTGCCGCGCCGCGCCAGGTAGGATGGCGACGCCACGATCGCCATGCGCGTCTGGCCCAGCTTGCGCGCCAGCAGGCTGGAACTTTTCAGGGGGCCGGCCCGCACGGCCACGTCCGTGCGTTGTTCGAGGATATCGACAACTTCATCTGTGAGCACGATGTCGAGCGTCACCTCGGGGTAGCGTTCAAGAAACAGCGGCGCCAGCGGCAGCAAAAAATGCTGGCCGAACGGCACGTTCGCATTCACCCTGATCTTGCCGCGCGGTACATCCTGCACGCCCGCGCAGCGCTCGGCCTCGTCCAGCGCCGCCAGCACCTGCATACCCCGTTCATACAGGCCGCAGCCTTCGGCCGTCAGCTGCAGCTGACGCGTGGAGCGGTTCAACAGGCGCACGCCCAGACGCTCTTCCAGCCGGGACACGAGCTTGCTGACGGCCGACGGCGTCATGCCGCAGGCGCGCGCGGCGGCGGAAAAGCCGCCCAGTTCGACCACGCGCACAAACACTTCCAGCTCGCCGGAACGGTTCACTTCCAGTCTGGCCATTGTGAATTCAACTCATAAATGTTCTTCGATAGGATAGTCTAGTACATAAATGGCTTTGCTTGCATCATGCGCACATTCCCCTTGATGAAGCGAGCCGCCATGCAACGATATTCCCTCCTCCCCGCCGCCCTGCTGAGCTTGGTACTGAGCACCAGCCCGGTCCAGGCGGCCAACGCCGATACCAGCTGGCTGGCCAGCTGGACAGCCAGCCCGCAAGCCGTGTGGGGCAGCGACTTCCTGTTCCCCAGCAATGTGCCCGCCGTGCTGCAAGCGCAGACCGTGCGCCAGGTGGCGCGCATCAGCGTGGGCGGTCCGCGCGTGCGCATCGTGCTGTCGAACGCCTACGGCAAGGTGCCGCTGCGCATCGGCGCGGCCACCGTGGCGCTGGCCGCTTCCGGTTCGGCCATCGATGCCGCCAGCCTGCGCACGCTCACCTTTGCCGGCCAGCCCTCGGCCACGATGGCGCCGGGCGCGCCGCTCGTCAGCGACCCCGTCACGCTGTCCGTGCCGGACCTGGCCCGTCTGACGGTGAGCGTGCACCTGCCGCAGGCCAGTCCCGTCTCCACGTTTCACTGGGATGGCCGCGAGACGGCGTGGATCGCGCCGCAGGATCAGACCCGCGCCATCCGCATCGATGACGCACCCGGCGTGCAGACCACCACGGCGCGCCTTTTACTGAGCGCCATCGAGGTGGAAGCGGCACCGGGGGCGCAAGCCGTGGCCATCCTCGGCGACTCGATCACCGACGGCGCCAGCGCCAGCCTGGGGATGGATGCGCGCTGGCCCGACTTTCTGGCCCGGCGCCTGGCGCCGCACGGCGTGGCCGTGATCAATGCGGGCATTTCCGGCGCACGCCTGTTGTCCGACGGCATGGGCGAGAACGCCCAGGCGCGTTTCGGGCGCGACGTGCTGGCGCAGCCCGGCGTGCGCACGGTGGTTATCTTGTTGGGGATCAATGACATCAGCTGGCCCGGCACGGCGTTTGCGCCACGGGCACAACGGCCGACATTGGAAGAATTAACCAACGGCTACGCCCAACTGGTGGCCCAGGCCCGCGGCCGCGGCGTGCGCGTGGTCGGCGCCACCCTGACGCCGTTCGCAGGCGCCCTGCCCGGCACGCCCCTGAGCGACTATTATCAAAAGGAAAAAGATGCGCTGCGCCAGCAACTGAACGCGTGGATACGCGCCAGCGGCACGTTCGACGCCGTACTCGACTTCGATGCATGGGCGCGCGACCCGGCGCACCCGCAGCGCCTGCTGCCCGCCTACGACTCGGGCGACCATTTGCACCCGGGCGACGCGGGCAACCGGGCGCTGGCGGAAGGGATAGCCCTGCCGCTGTTAATGAATCAGTCGCCCAGGCCTGCGTACAAAGCCGTGCTCAGGTAGCGCTCGCCAAACGACGGGATGATGGTGACGATGGTCTTGCCCGCGTTTTCCGGGCGGCGCGCCACTTGCAGGGCGGCCCACAGGGCGGCGCCCGACGAGATGCCGACCAACAAGCCTTCATCGCTGGCGGCCAGGCGCGCCGTGGCGAACGCGTCGTCGTTCTTGACGCAGATGATTTCGTCGTAGATGGTCGTGTTCAGGATCTGCGGCACGAAACCGGCGCCGATGCCCTGGATCGGATGCGGCCCCTTGGTGCCTTTCGACAGCATCGGCGACGCTTCCGGTTCCACGGCGATCATTTGCACGCCAGGCTTGCGCTCTTTCAACACTTCACCGATGCCGGTGATCGTGCCGCCCGTGCCCACGCCGGCGACGACGATGTCCACTTGCCCATCCGTGTCGCGCCAGATTTCCTCGGCCGTCGTGGCGCGGTGGATCGCGGGATTGGCGGGATTGTTAAATTGCTGCAGCATCAGGTAGCGCGGGTCGGCCGCGACCATTTCCTCGGCCTTGCGGATGGCGCCCAGCATGCCTTCGCTGCCCGGCGTGAGCACCAGCTCGGCGCCGTAGGCGCGCAGCAGGATGCGGCGTTCGCGGCTCATGGTGTCGGGCATGACGAGCGTGCAGCGATAGCCGCGCGCGGCGCAGACCATGGCCAGCGCGATGCCCGTGTTGCCGCTGGTGGGCTCGACGATGACGGTATCGGGATGGATCTTGCCGGCGGCTTCCGCGGCGGCGATCATGGACAGGCCGATGCGGTCCTTGACGCTGTGCGCGGGATTGTAGAATTCGAGTTTGGCCAGGATGGTGGCCACACTGCCGGCGGCGATGCGGTTGATGCGCACGAGGGGGGTGTTGCCGATCAGTTCAGTGACGTCGTTGGCGATGTTCATGGAAGGACTCTCCGCTATTTCAAGAAACCCCAGTCTACCGCGTTTCAGCACGCCGATGGCGACGGCGCGAGCACGCGCCACCGCCAAGCTGAACAATTACTTCACGTCCAGCAGTTCCACGTCGAAGATCAGTGCCGAGTTCGGCGGAATGTCGCCATTGCCGGCGCCGCGCGGACCGTAAGCCAGTTCGCCAGGAATGATCAGGGTGCGCTTGCCGCCCACTTTCATGCCGGCCACGCCCTGGTCCCAGCCCTTGATGACCATGCCCTTGCCGAGCGGGAAGTCGAACGGGCCACGGCCCACGGAGCTGTCGAACTTCTTGCCGCGCGAATCTTTCGCCAGGGGACGGTACAGCCAGCCCGTGTAGTGCACGGTAACGTTGCTACCGGCGGACGCTTCCTTGCCCGTGCCGACCTTGTTGTCGATCAGAATCAATTTATCGGCGACAGGGCCAGGGCTCAGCGAGACGGCCGAGGCGGGAACAGGCGCTGGCGCCTGTGCCTGCGCCAGCGACGCGGCGACGGAGCAGATCAGGGCAAACAAAACGGAGCTACGCGTCATGATGTATTCTTTCAGTGAGTTTCGGTGAGATCCCTGCAAGCGCCAGTGAGCGCGGCAGGGAACGCCAATAATAGCAAACCGCCGCAACGATAGGAAAAACTTGTCGCCCGATACGCACGCTCCCCGCCTGTTTTACGCGCTGTGGCCCGACGCGGCCACGCGCGCCGCCCTGGCCGCCTGGCAGGCGCGCCTGGAAGGCAAACCCGTGCGCGCGGACAAGCTGCACCTAACCCTGGCCTTCCTGGGCCAGCGCCCGGCCAGCGACCTGCCGGCCCTGCAAACACTCCTGGCGCAATTGCCGGCGCATCCCATGCCCTTGCTGTTCGATCACGCCAGCCACTTTACCAAGCTGGCGCTGGCCTGGGCCGCCCTGGCGCAGCCGTCGCCGGCCCTGCTCGACCTGCGCGCGGCCTGCATGCACGGCCTGGCGGAGCAGGGGCTGGCGCCCCGCTTCGAGCACGACCGCTTTACGCCGCACGTGACCCTGGCGCGCCAGGCGCCGCCGCCGGCGAACCAGGACTTCGCGCCCATCGCCTGGCAGGCGGACGAACTGGTGCTGGTGGAGTCGCTGAAAAGCAGCGGCGACTACCGCATCGTGGCCAGCAGGAAGCTGACCTCAGCAGTGTGACTCAGGCGGCGTCCGGTACTGGCACGGGCGCTGGCACTTCAGGAACTTTGTCCTGGCGCAAGCTTTTCAGCGCATGGGCGGCCGCCACCATGCCGAAGCTGGCCGTGACCACCACGCTGGAACCGAAGCCGGCGCAATTGAGGCCCGTCACGCCGACCGGCGTGCCGTCGATGGCGCACGCTTCCGCGCTTTCAGGCGTACTCAAGGGCTCCATGGAAAACACGGCGTCGACATTGAATTTGTTTTTCACGCCACGAGGGAAACCATATTCGGTGCGCAATAGTTTTCGCACGCGCTTGAGCAGTGGTTCCTGCTCCGTCTTCGACAAATCGCGCACGGCGATCAGGGTCGGATCCGTCTGCCCGCCCGCGCTGCCGATGGTCAGCATGGGAAGGTTGCGCGCGCGGCAATACGCGATCACGGCCGCTTTCGCCTTGGCATTGTCGATGGCGTCGACCAGGTAATCGAAATCGCACCCGCCCAGCAACTGGTCCAGATTATCGGGGGCAATGAAATCCTCGATCTGCGTGACCTGGCACAAAGGGTTGATCAGTTCGATGCGTTCGGCCAGGGCCGTGATCTTGGCCTTGCCGATGGTGTCGCTCATGGCCTGGATCTGGCGGTTAATGTTCGATTCGGCAACATTATCGAGGTCGATCAGGGTCAGGCGGCCGATGGCGCTGCGCGCCAGCGCTTCGACAATCCAGGAACCGACGCCGCCCACGCCGATCACACACACGTGGGCGCCGCGGAAGCGGGCCAACGCCGGCGCGCCATACAGGCGGGCAATGCCGCCGAAACGCCGTTCAAAATCGATCTCGGTCAAGTCCATGGAAATTAGTTCATTGGTGGAGGTATGCATGGCGCCATTTTAACGGACACTGCGCTGGCGGATATTCTAAAATAGCCGAATTGACACAGCGACAAGCTCCGTTTGTCGCCGCGTCCCCACACCGTTCACCACGAGAACTCGCCATGACCTCTCCCCTGTTCGACTCCGTTCCCGGCTTTGACCAGCCCATCGCCGTACTCAAGCATTGCCACGACAAGATCCGCAAGCAACTGACCACCCTGCAAAACCTGCTGGCCCATCTGGTGCAGCACGGCAACACGGCGGACGCGCAGCAGGCGGCCAAGGCGGTGTTGCAATATTTCAATCAAGCCGCCCATCTGCACCATGACGATGAAGAGCAGGACCTGATGCCCATGCTGCAGGCGACGGCCACGGGCGAGGACGCGGCCCTGCTGGCGACCCTGGTGCCGGAAATCCTGGCCGACCACCAGCGCATGGACCAGGCCTGGCTGACCCTGCGCCCGGAACTCGATGCCATCGCCGCCGGCACCGGCGTGCAGCTGTCCGCCCATGGCGTGCGCGACTATGTGGCCGCCTACCAGGCCCACATGAGCAAGGAAGAAGGCCAGCTGGCGCCGATGGCCAAGCGCCTGTTCAGCGCGCAGCAGATGGAGCAGCTGGGCACGGCCATGCAGCGCCGCCGCGGCATCGCGCCGGAAGGCACCGCAGCCGCCGCTCCCGCCGTCCCCGTGCACGATGCCGCCACCCTGGCCGCCATGCGCATCGACTATGTGCAAAAGCTCTTGTCCGAGGAAGACGTGCAGCGCGACCCGATCGCGCAATTTGAAAAATGGTTCGACGAAGCGCTCAAAGCCCAGGTCAGCGAACCGAACGCCATGGACTTGTCCACCGTCACACCCGAGGGCAAGCCCAGCTCGCGCATCGTGCTGATCAAGCAGTTCGACGAGCGCGGCTTTACCTGGTACACGAATTACCACAGCGACAAGGGCCGGCATCTCGAACACAATCCGCACGCCGCCCTGCTGTTCTTCTGGCGCGAGCTGGAGCGGCAAGTGCGCATCGAGGGCACGGTGGTAAAAACCTCGGCAGCCGAGAGCGACGAGTATTTCAATGTGCGCCCCCTGCAAAGCCGGCTGTCCGCCATTGCCTCGCAGCAAAGCGCCCCCATCGCCGACCGTGCCGCGCTGGAAAGCAATTACGAGGCTGTGGCGGCCGCCATCGGCGACGCGCAACCGCCGCGCCCCGCCCATTGGGGCGGCTACCGCCTGCAGCCGGAACGCATCGAATTCTGGCAGGGGCGCCGTTCGCGCTTCCACGACCGCATCGTGTTTACACGCGGTGCTGACGGGCAATGGAGCATGCAACGCTTGCAACCATAAGCAGGATAGCCAAGGCGGCGCAAAGCAAGCTGGTCAATATCGGTGTAGGCTATGAGGGTGAAAGTTACTAAATAACATTGTTTCTCAATTTGCGGCCCCAGCTGGGGTCGCTGCATTGGAGGCTATTTTGTTTGTACAAAACCAACTCAAGTCCTGGATCGCCGGCATCCGCAGCAAGACCGCCTTGCCGCTCCGCATAGAATTGTGGAACGGCCAGCATGTCGACCTGTCCAGCGAAACGCCCAGAGTCACCATCCGCCTGCCGACCGTCGCCTCGGCCCGCTATCTGCTGAACCCCTCGCTGGCCAACCTGGGCTCGGCCTATGTGGAAGGCAATATCGAGGTCAAGGGCACGGCCCAGGACATGATTTCCATCTGCAATGCCCTGGCGCGCAACACCTTGAAGCCGGAAGGCAAGCTGGCCCGCATCGTGCGCAGCTTTACGCACGACAAGAGCAAGGATGCCGAAGCCATCCGCTACCACTACGACGTGTCGAACGCGTTTTATGAACAGTTTCTCGATCCCGCCCTCGTGTATTCCTGCGCCTATTTCGAACACGGCGATGAAACCCTGGCGCAGGCGCAAGTCAAGAAGATCGACCATATCCTGAAGAAAATCCAGCTGCAACCGGGCCAGACCCTGCTCGACATCGGCTGCGGCTGGGGTGCGCTCGTCATTCGTGCCGCCCAGCAATATGGCGCCCGCTGCGTGGGCGTGACCCTGTCGGAAAACCAGTACGCGCTGGCGCGCGAGCGCGTGGCGGCGGCCGGCCTGGCCCACCTGATCGACATCCGTCTGCAAGACTACCGCGACGTCACGGGTCAGTTCGACCGCATCACCAGCGTGGGCATGTTCGAGCACGTGGGCTTGAAACATTTGCCCGATTATTTTTCCATCATCAACAAGCTGCTGGCGCCGGACGGCATGGCGATGAACCATGGCATCACCTCGACCGACCCGGAGAATGGCGAAACGCCGTATGGCGGCGGGGAATTCATCGAAAAATATGTGTTTCCGCACGGCGAACTGGCCCATATCGGCAATGTCCTGAAAACCATGCAGCAAGGGGGGCTGGAAGTGCTGGACGTGGAAAACCTGCGCCGCCACTATGCGCGCACCTGCGCCCTGTGGACGGAAAATTTCGAAGCCCATGCCGAGCAGATTCGTCCGCTGGCGGGCGAGCGGCGCTTCCGCATCTGGCACGTCTACCTGGCAGGCTGCGCCTATGCCTTCGAGCAAGATTTGATCAGCCTGTACCAGATCGTCTGCGTGAAGGCGGGCCGGCGTTCCTCCACCCTGCCCTGGTCGCGCAACTACATGTATGCGCACGATGCCAGGCCGGCGCCCGCGCTCACGCCCTGACAGACGCGCGGGGCGCTTACTTCAGGCGCCCCGCGTACATGGCGCGGAATTTCTCCACCTTGGGCGCGACAACGAGGGCGCAATAGCCCTGCAAGGGATGCTGCTCGACATAATTCTGGTGGTAATCCTCGGCCGGATAAAAGACCGATGCCGGCGCCAGCTGCGTGACGATCGGTGCATCCCACACGCCGGCCATCTCGGCGAGCACCTTGCGCGCCACGGTTTCCTGCTCCGCCGACTGATAATGGATGACGGAACGAAATTGCGTGCCGACATCATTGCCCTGCCGGTTCAGGGTGGTGGGGTCGTGCAAGGTAAAAAAGATTTCCAGCAAGTCGTGGTAAGGGATGAGGGCGGGATCGAATTCCAGCCGTACCACTTCCGCGTGGCCCGTCTCGCCCGTGCACACCTGTTCATAGTTGGGGTTGGGCACCGTGCCGCCCGTGTAGCCGGACTCGACGCTCGTCACGCCGCGCACTTGCGCGTACACGGCAGCGAGGCACCAGAAACAGCCACCGCCGAATACCGCCACTTCCGTCTGTTGGTTCATGATGTCCTCCCGCAACGCCTGTGCGACGTATCATTTCATTACTGTAACGCAAAGCGCCATGGCCTGCAGTGCCGCTTGAAACGGCGCGTGATGCACCGCACATAAGGGGCATGCCGGCCACGATTGCGCTGGCGTGGCCGATTTTTGGCATAATGTCAGCAAATAGACAGGTCACCCATGAACACACGCTCTCCCCGCGCGCCAGCGCAAGAATTCGATACGACACATTTCCGCCAGGCACTGTCGCAGTTTGCCACCGGCGTGACGGTGATTACGACGCGCCTGGCCGACGGCAGTTTCCGCGGTCTGACGGCCAGTTCCTTCAATTCCGTCTCGCTGTCGCCGCCGCTGGTGCTGTGGAGCCTCGGTTCCGTGGCCAACAGCATGCCCATTTTCAGCGGCAACTCGCATTACGTCATCAATGTGCTGGGCGCCGACCAGGCGGAACTGGCGACGCGCTTTTCACGCCGCACCCCCAATCCCTTCGACGACGTCGAATACGAACTGTCGCGCACGGGCCAGCCCATCCTGAAAGGCGCGTCGGCCTGGTTCGAATGCCACAACCGCAGCCGTTATCCGGAAGGCGACCACGTCATTTTCGTGGGCGAAGTGGAACAATGCGCGTTTGCCGCGCAGCCGCCCTTGATCTTCCACAATGGTAAGTTCAATACACCGCCAGCCTGAGCGGGACAAAAAAAATCCGCCGAGGCGGATTTTTTGTTTTACAGGGTAAATTTATACCCGATGCTGACACTTACGGCGAGCGGGTCGAGCTTGATGTCCTGCGTCTGCCCCGTCGAGAATTTCGCCTTGGTTTTCAGGAACGTCTTGACCACGGCCACGTCGGCAAACCAGCGCTCGTTGATCGCCACGGTGCTGCCGACCACCAGGCTGCCTGCCAGCTTGTTGTCCATGCGGTAGGTAACCGGCGAACCACCCGGATCCAGCAAGGCCGTCATCTGGCCCGAGCCTTTTTCCTTTTGGAAATAGGCATACGTCAAGCCCGCGCCCACGTAAGGGCGGATCATCGCATTGGGCTGGAAGAAACGGTACTGGATGAAGGCCGTCGGCGGCAAGGCTTCCGCCGTCCCCAGCTTGCCCGTGCCCTTGATGGAACCGGCGCCCATCAGGTCATGTTTGTACGGCACGCCCAAAATCATTTCAGCGGAAATATTGTCCGTGATCATGTAGGCAAACGTCAGGATGGGCTTGGTATCGGCCTTGACGTCGGCCTTGGTGCCCGGCAATGCCGGCGCGGAAATGTCGCCGCTGTCGACGTGCGGCGTGATCTTGTTGAGGCCGACCTTTGCCATCCAGGTGCCTGCGCTTTGCGCCGAAGCGCCCGTCGCCATGGCCATCGCGGCAGCCGCGGCCAGTACGCGTACGGCGGTATTCAAACGATTCTTCATCTTGTCTCCTGATTCAGTATGTGCGGGGTGTTCCGCTATCGAGTCTTGTCGCCGCCGGCGCCAGCCACGTCCAGGGGACGCGGCTGGCGCGGCGATTCCTTACAGCCAGCCCCGCACGACCATGTCCTTGGCCACATAACGGGCCAGCAGCAGGTTGTTGAACGGCGTAGGATGCACATCGTCGGCATACGCGTAATGGCTGACGTCACCGGCCTTCAGGTTCGTGCCATTGCACACCAGCGAGCTGCCCAGGATATTGCCCGGCGCGCTCAGGTCGCACGCCGTCTCGCTGACATTGGTCAAGCCATACGGGCCAGGATTGACGCCCTGGTCATGGCTGACGGCAAACACGTCGACCAGCAAGACTTTCGCATTGCCGCTCAGTCCACCGCTCAGTTCGCCATTGAAGGCGCTGACCATGGCATTGATCAGCGTCTTGGTATTGGCATCCTTGCTCAAGCCCGATGGCGTGCCGGCCACGTCCGGCAGGTTGTTGACGATGACATAATTGGCGCCCTTGGCGATGATCTGATCCTTGACCAGCGCCACCAGTTCGGTACCCGCTTGTTTCATGGCCGCAATCAGCAACGGCCCTTGGGCCGCAGCGTAATCGGCGCCGGCCTTGGCGCCGGCGGCATTGCCCGTCACCGTCGCGTCGGCTTGCGCCTTGGCGACCAGCGGGCCATACACGGTAGGCAAGCTGATGGAGTCATTGCGCGGCTCGCCGGCTGCTGCGACGATGGCGGCCTGCGTGATCGATGTCGAGGTGGCGCCAGGCGCCGCGCTGGCCGTCTTGACGGCGGCGCCGATGGCAGCCGCTGCCGTGGCAGGATTGGTGGCGCCGGCGGCCAGCGCCATGGTCAGATTGGTGGCGAAAGCCTGGGCGCCAGCGGCGGCACCTGCCGTCTTGCCGGCGGCCGTCGCACCGGCCTGCAATGCGCCGAGCTGGAACAGCACGTCATTGCCGCCCGCCATCACGAAGACGGCTTCCGTGCCGCTGAACTTGCCGCCGGAAGCGGCCAGGTGGTTCGCGATCTGCGTCACCACGGGCACGGTCAAGGCGCCCAGTTCGCTGCCCGTCAATTTGTTGTTCGGACCGACGGGGTTGGTCACGCGCGAACCGCCCATGGCATAGCCGTAGCAGCCGGGATGCTTGACGCGGGCGACGAGCAAGCCCTTCGCCACATTGCCTTCCAGGCCAGTCTCGGCGGCGCATGGGGCGGCCAGGCCGAATTGCGCAGCCAGGTGCTCGGTCCAGTTCTTGCCCGTCAGTTCAGGATTGATCTTGGTATTGTCGCCATTGATGGTGAACTTGCCGCCACCTTTCGCCAGCACTGTGCCCACGGCATACGAACCGACATCGGACAGGCTGTCGCCGAACGACACCTGCGCCGTGTATTTGACTTTCAAGGTTTGATCACCGCCACTGGCGCCGCCGCAACCTGCAAGGACAGCCGCAGCCAGCACGGCCAGCGCAAATTTTGTTTGATGCATTTTGTCTCCTCGGTCTTTTTTATGGTTTCTAAACGAACGGGCGTGCTATTCGCTACCCAACTAATATGCCATCGTTCCAGAGGCTTGTATAGAAAATATGCTTTAAAAATCAACGAAATAACAACACCGCCGGCGCCCTGCGATGGCCGGGCGATCCGCTGAATTATGGAGGATTTAATGTGTTTCGTGGCAAGCATTGCTATTGCGCTGCATCAATAAAAAGCCCCTTGCGGGGCTTTTTTCAGACGGACAGGAATTGCTGCAAGATACCACTTGAGCCGAACGCGGCACGCCGCAAACGGTCGTTGACGCCGAGCCACGCGGGGCCGGTCGGTGGCGCTTCGACGAGTATCAGCTCGGCGCCGACCTGGTCCATCGTGCGCAGCGAGGCATACAGCGCATGTGCGTAGTTTTCCGGGCTGGCGGCCAGGCGCACGCTGGCGCTGGCCGGCGGCAGATCCGAGTAGTGGATCAGCGCCACGCGGCGCCCGTCATTGAGCAGGCGGTTCAAGGTGGCGCGCACGTCGTCGCTGTGCTGCATCGCAACAGGCGTGTGTGGCGCATAGTGCGATTCCAGCGTGCCCGAGGCGCGCGGCGCGGCTGCGTCCGCCACGGCCGGTGCGCGGCCGATGACGGCGGCGATCTGCTCGCTGCTGATATGGCCGGGACGCAACAGCACGGGACCGTGCGTGGCCAGGCGCGACAGGTCGACGATGGTCGACTCGATGCCCACGTCGCTCTGACCGCCGTCGAGCACCAGGCCCAGCAAGCCGCTGTCGAGCTCCGCCGCGAATTCATCGCGCACGTGCTGCGCCGTGGTGGGGCTGACGTTGCCGAACTTGTTCGCCGACGGTGCCGCCAGGCCGCCCTTGCCGCCCTTGAAAGTGCGTAGCAGTTCGATAGCCACCGGGTGCGACGGGCAGCGCAAGCCCACCGTATCCTGGCCGCCGGAAACGGCGTCGGGGATATGCGCGGCGCGCTTGACGATCAGGGTCAGCGGACCGGGCCAGAAGGCGGCCACCAGTTGCTCCGCTTCCCGCGGGATATCATCGGACCAGTGCGCCAGGTCGGCGCCCGGCGCCACGTGCACGATCACGGGATGGTCCGAGGGACGGCCCTTGGCTTCATAGATGCGCGCCACGGCGGCCGGGTTTTCCGCATCGGCGCCCAGGCCGTACACCGTTTCCGTCGGGAACGCGACGAGGCCGCCCGCCTCCAGCACGGCGGCGGCCGCCGCCAGGTCGTGTGCGGGCACGCTCACGGCGCGATTCCCAGGATCAGGCAGGCGTCGCGCAGGCGCTGCTGCGCCTGCGGCAAGGTTGCCGCGATGAAGGTCAGGTGGCCCATCTTGCGGCCACGGCGCGGATCGTCCTTGCCGTACAGGTGCAGGCACGCGCCTGGCAGCGCCAGCACCTGGTCCCACGCCGGTTCGCTGGCAATATCGCTGTCGTCGGCAAACCAGGCGTCGCCGAGGATGTTGAGCATCACGGCCGGCGAATGCTGGCGCACGTCGCCCAGCGGCAGGCGCGCCATGGCGCGTACCTGCTGCGCGAACTGGCTGGTGACGCAGGCATCCATCGTGTAATGGCCGCTGTTGTGCGGACGCGGCGCCATCTCGTTGACCACCAGGCTGCCATCTTCCAGCACGAAAAATTCGATGCACAGCACGCCGACATAGCCGAGTTCGGCAACCATGGCTTGCGCCGCCCGCTGCGCCCTGGCGGCGCAGTCGTCGGACACGTTCGGGCCCGGCACCGTGGTGGTAAACAAGACGCCGTCGCGGTGCACGTTTTCAGCGATCGGATACACGACCGATGCGCCATCCACGCCACGCGCCGTGAGCACGGACACTTCGTAGGCCAGCGGCAGCATCTTTTCCAACAGGCAAGTCACCTCCCCCATTTCCGCAAACGCGGTGCGCACGTCGTCGCGCGTGCGCACGCGGAACTGGCCCTTGCCGTCATAGCCCATGCGCACGGTTTTCAGGATGCCTGGCAGCAAGTCATCGCCAATGGCGTCAATATCGGCCTGCGTGGCGATCACCCTATGCGGCGCCGGCAGCACGCCCGATTTCGGGGCACAGTCGACAAAGAAACGCTTTTCCGCGATGCGGTCTTGCGCCACCGATACGCCGTGGGCGTTGGGCGCCACGAACACGCGTTCGGCCAGGCGCGACAGGCTGTCGGCCGGGACGTTCTCGAATTCCGTGGTGACAGCCAGGCACTGCGCCGCCAGCGCGTCGAGGCCGGCCGCATCGCTGTAGCCGGCGTTGATCAGGCGCTGCGCCACCTGCCCTGCAGGGCAGGTGGCGGCCGGCTCCAGTACAGGTTCAAGAACTGCAACCTGGTAGCCCATGCTCTGGGCGGCCTGGGCAAACATGCGGCCAAGCTGGCCGCCGCCCATCACGCCCAGCCACGCCGGTGGGTGGGCGGCGGGCAGCAATGGGGAAGTCGATTTACTATTCATTATTTTTCAAACACATTAGTCAGGCAAGACCATGGCCTTGGCGGCGGCCGTTTGCGTGGCGCGAAAGGCTTCCAGCTGCTCGGCCAGGGCGTCGTCGTTGGCGGCAAGCATCGCCACGGCCGTTAGCGCCGCATTCGCCGCGCCCGCTTCGCCGATGGCGAAGGTGGCCACGGGCACGCCCTTGGGCATTTGCAGGATGGACAGCATGGAATCCTCGCCGCGCAAATACTTCGACGGCACGGGCACGCCCAGCACGGGCACGATGGTCATCGCGGCCACCATGCCAGGCAGGTGGGCGGCGCCGCCGGCGCCGGCGATGATGGCGCGCAAGCCGCGCGCGCGCGCGCTTTTCGCGTACGCATACATCTCGTCGGGCATGCGGTGCGCGGAAATGACTTGCGCTTCGTACGGCACGCCAAACTGTTTCAGGATGGCGACCGCGTTCTGCATCACGTCCCAGTCCGAAGACGAACCCATGATGACGCCGACCAGCGGCTTATTCTGCTCGCTCATCTCAGGCCTTCAGCTTCTCGCCCGTCAGGCGTTCGATGGCTTCAAAGTACTTGGCCTGGGTTTTTTCGATGACGTCGGCCGGCAGCGCTGGCGCCGGTGCGGTCTTGCCCCAGGTCAGTGTTTCCAGGTAGTCGCGCACGAATTGCTTGTCGAACGACGGCGGCGAAATGCCAGGCTGATAGGAATCGGCGGGCCAGAAACGCGAGGAGTCGGCCGTCAGCACTTCATCCATCAGATGCATGACGCCATTGTCGTCCAGGCCGAATTCGAACTTGGTGTCGGCGATGATGATGCCGCGCGTGGCGGCGTACTCGGCGGCCGTCTTGTACAGGGCAATGGCGACGTCGCGCATCTTGGCTGCCAGGTCGGCGCCGATGCGCTCTTCCATTTCAGCAAAGCTGATGTTTTCATCATGCTCGCCCAGCTCGGCCTTGGCCGCCGGGGTGAAGATCGGCTCCGGCAGTTTTTCCGCCTGTTGCAGGCCGGCTGGCAGCTTGATGCCGCAGATGCTGCCCGTGTCCTGGTAATCTTTCCAGCCCGAGCCGATGATGTAGCCGCGCACGACCGCCTCGACCATGATCGGTTTCAAACGCTTGGCCACGACGGCGCGGCCCTTGACTTGCTCCACTTCCTCGGGCGCCACCACGGATTCCGGCGCCACGCCGGTCAGGTGGTTCGGCACGATATGGCCCAGTTTCTCGAACCAGAAATCGCTCATCTGGTTGAGCACCTTGCCCTTGCCGGGGATAGGCTCGTTCATGACGACATCGAAGGCCGACAGGCGGTCCGTGGTGACGATCAGGATCTTGTCGTCGCCGACGGCGTAGTTGTCGCGGACCTTGCCGTGGCCCAGCAATGGCAGGGAGTGGATGGAAGTCTGATAGAGGCTGTTCATAGCGGGGGAATAGTTGGATGAAACGAAACCGGCAGGCAGGGGGTGCCCGCCGGTCGAGAAAATCGGGCACCAGGCTACGCTGTATGCGCATGCCTGCTGCCCGTTCCAGACAGAATTTTACTTCACAATTTGCGACAGCTCGCCGGCCTTGTAGCGCTCGGCCATTTTTTCCAGCGGCATGGCCTTGATTTTCGACGCCTGGCCTTCGCAGCCGAATGCCTGCATGCGCGCGCGCACGATTTGCTCTGCAGCAAGGCGGGCTGGCTTCAGGTAGTCGCGCGGGTCGAATTTCGATGGATTTTCAAACAGGTATTTGCGGATCGCGGCCGTCATCGCCAGGCGGATGTCGGTGTCGATGTTGATCTTGCGCACGCCGTGACGGATGCCTTCCTGGATTTCCTCGACGGGCACGCCGTAGGTTTCCTTCATGTCGCCGCCGAATTCGCGGATGATGGCCAGCAATTCCTGCGGCACCGACGAGGAACCGTGCATCACCAGGTGGGTGTTCGGGATGCGCGCATGGATTTCCTTGATGCGGTCGATGGCCAGGATGTCGCCCGTCGGCTTGCGCGTGAACTTGTAGGCGCCGTGCGAGGTGCCGATGGCGATCGCCAAGGCGTCGCACTGGGTGCGCTGCACGAAGTCGGCCGCTTGCGCCACGTCCGTCAGCAGTTGCTCGCGGGTCATGGTGCCGTCGGCGCCGTGGCCGTCTTCCTTGTCGCCCTTCATGGTTTCCAGCGAACCGAGCACGCCCAGTTCCGCTTCCACCGTCACGCCGATGGCGTGCGAGAATTTCACCACTTCACGCGACACTTCCACGTTGTATTCGTAGGAAGCGACCGACTTGCCGTCCGCTTCCAGCGAACCGTCCATCATCACGGACGTAAAACCCGAGCGGATGGCGGCCATGCAGACGGCCGGCGACTGGCCATGATCCTGGTGCATGACGACAGGGATGTGCGGATACGCTTCGACGGCCGCGTCGATCAGGTGGCGCAGGAACGCTTCACCGGCGTACTTGCGCGCGCCGGCGGACGCCTGCATGATCACCGGGCTGTTGAGCGCATCGGCGGCAGCCATGATGGCTTGCACTTGTTCCAGGTTGTTGACGTTGAAAGCAGGAATGCCATAGCCATTTTCGGCGGCATGGTCCAGCAGTTGACGCATGGATACGAGAGACATGGTAATACTCCAGATAACAATAGAAACCGTTGCGGCGCTTCGCGGTCGATCACCGCGCCGGCGCCTGAATTATTTACATCAAATCAGCACGGATTCAAGGTCGCCGACTTTGACAATTTTCAATGCATTCGTACCGCCCACCTGGCCCATCGGCTCGCCCCAGGTGACGACGATCATGTCGCCCTTGCGGACGATGCCCTGCTCGACCAGCAAGTCTTCCGCCTGCTTCAGCACTTGCGCGCTGGGGGCGTTCTGCATCAGATGATACGCCCGAACATTGCGGTACAGCGCGGCTTTGCGCAAAGTCGTCACGCTGGGCGTGAGCGCGTAAATCGGCGTGTCGATACTGTGGCGGCTCATCCACAAGGCGGTGGAACCCGATTCCGTCAGCGCCACGATGGCTTTGACGCGCAGGTGATGGGCGGTGAACAGCGCGCCATACGCGATCGACTGGTCGATGCGGGTGAATGTGACGTTGAGGAAATCGGCATCGAGCTTGTTGTATTCGGACTGTTCCGCTTCCACGCAGATGGCGGCCATCATTTCCACCGTCTCGATCGGGTATTTGCCCGAGGCCGTCTCGGCCGACGTCATGACGGCGTCCGTGCCGTCGAGCACGGCATTCGCCACGTCGGACACTTCGGCGCGCGTGGGCACGGCGTTGACGATCATCGATTCCATCATCTGCGTGGCCGTGATCGCCAGCTTGTTCGACGCGCGCGCCATCTTGATCATGCGCTTTTGCAGGGCCGGCACGGCCGCATTGCCCACCTCGACGGCCAGGTCGCCGCGCGCCACCATGATGCCGTCGGAGGCGTCGAGAATCTCTTGCAGGGCAGGAATGGCTTCGGCCCGTTCGATCTTGGCGATCATCATCGGCTTGTGGTGGTACGGTTCGCCCGCGATATTGGCCAGCTGGCGCGCCATTTCCATGTCGGTCGCGCATTTCGGGAAGGAAATAGCCAGATAGTCGGCCTGGAAACTCATGGCCGTCTTGATATCTTCCATATCCTTGGCCGTCAGCGCGGGCGCGGACAGGCCGCCGCCCTGGCGGTTGATGCCCTTGTTGTTCGACAACTCGCCGCCGATCTTGACGGTGGTGTGGATTTCGCTGCCGTGGATGCGCTCGACGATCAGCACGATGAGGCCGTCGTTCAGCAACAGCACGTCGCCCTTGTGCAAGTCGCGCGGCAAGGCCTTGTAATCGAGGCCGACCCGTTCCTGGTTGCCCAGTTCGCCGTTTTCTCCCCACTTGGCGTCGAGAATGAAGCGCGCGCCCGCTTCGAGCTCGATGCGCGTGTTTTCAAACTTGCCCACGCGAATCTTCGGCCCTTGCATGTCGGCCATGATGGCCACTTCGCGGCCGCATTCGGCCGCCGCCAGGCGCACCAGCGCGGCGCGGTCGATATGGTCTTGCGCCTTGCCATGGGAAAAATTCAAGCGCACCACGTCGACGCCCGCACGTATCATTTTGACCAGGATATCGAAGTCGGTGGAGGCGGGGCCGATTGTTGCTACGATTTTTGTACCACGTGGCATAGGAATCCTTGTGCGCGAGCGAAGGTGAGCAAGACCTGGCGGCTGGGCCGCCCGGCAAGGTAAAAGCGCAGCGATCAGGCTGCGCTTGGTCTATTCATCATTCCACAGTCTCGAACTATCTAAGAAAACCGTAGCGAGCGGCAATGAGTTGTGGCCGAGACGCGGAGCTGTGCGCATGCACAGTGAGCATCGGAGGCCGCAAATCATGACGCGCAGTAGGTTTCATCAGGTGTTCTTAGCCTGCGCGTTGCATCAGGATCTCTACGGCAGGCAAAGTCTTACCTTCCAGGAACTCCAGGAAAGCGCCGCCGCCGGTCGAGATATAGCTGATTTTATCCGTAATGTCGTATTTGGCAATCGCCGCCAGGGTGTCGCCACCGCCGGCGATCGAAAATGCTTTCGACTCGGCAATGGCCAGGGCCAGGGTCTTGGTGCCGTTGCCGAACTGGTCGAATTCGAACACGCCGACAGGGCCGTTCCACACGATGGTGCCGGCGGCGGCGATCTGCTGCGCCAGCAGGGCGGCCGTTTTCGGGCCGATATCGAGGATCATGTCGTCGTCCGCCACGTCGGCCACATCCTTGACGGTGGCGGCGGCTGTCGGCGAAAACTCCTTGGCGCACACGACATCGACGGGGATCGGCACTTGCGCGCCGCGCTTGGCCATGATGTCGATGATGGCCTTGGCTTCCTCGACGAGTTCCGCTTCCACCAGCGACTTGCCGACGTTCAAGCCGACGGCTTTCATGAAGGTGTTGGCGATGCCGCCGCCGACGATCAGGTTATCGACCTTGTCGGACAGGGCTTTCAAAATGGTCAGCTTGCTCGATACTTTCGAACCGGCAACGATGGCCAGCAGCGGGCGGGCGGGCGCGTGCAAAGCTTTGCCCAGCGCATCGAGTTCGGCGGCCAGCAATGGGCCGGCGCAGGCGACGGGCGCGAATTTGGCGATGCCGTGCGTGGATGCTTCGGCGCGGTGGGCCGTGCCGAACGCGTCATTGACGTAGATATCGCACAATTGGGCCATTTTTTGCGCCAGCTCATCGCTGTTTTTCTTTTCGCCCTTGTTGACGCGCACGTTTTCCAGCAAGACGACCTGGCCGGCAGCCAGATTTTCCAGGCCGGCGCCATCGATCCAATTTTGTTTCAGTGCCACTTCCTGGCCCAGCAGTTCGGACAGGCGGGCCGCCACGGGCGCCAGGCTGTCGGCCGGCTTGAACTCGCCTTCCGTCGGACGGCCCAGGTGCGACGTCACCATGACGGCGGCGCCAGCGTCGAGCGCGGCGCGGATGGCCGGCACCGAGGCGCGGATGCGCGTATCTTCGGTGATCTTGCCACTGTCATCTTGCGGGACGTTCAGGTCGGCGCGGATGAATACGCGCTTGCCTTGCAGTGCATTTTGGGCGATCAAATCTTGCAGACGGATGAAGTTGAGAACAGCTGACATGGCGATCCAGATGACGAGTGGAAGGAAGTGCGCTATTTTACCGCAATGACCAGCGCAAATCCCCGATTTGTCCTGCTTTACTGAAAAACATGCAACAGTCGCAAGCCCGTGAAAACCAGCATGCCGAAGACGATGGTTTGCAGCATATTGCGGCGAATCACGAAAAAGAGCGTGGCGGCAATACCCGACAAGAGTTTCAAATTCGACAAGTCGAAGTGTACCTGCTGCCCTTCCATCAACATGTCGGGCGCGATGATGGCCGCCAGCGCGCACGCCGGCGCATAGCGCAGCATCTCGCCCACGCGGCGCGGGATGGTGATGTGATGGCCGATCAGCCAGAAAGTGCTGCGCGTGGCGGCGGTCGCCACCACCAGCACGGCGATGGCGATCCACACATCGGCCCTGCCCCAGTCGATGCCGTCAAACATGGCGTTTTGTCCATTTCTCTGTCAATTCTTCCACGGCCATGGCGCTGACCATGCCCACCAGCACGGCCACCAGCAAGCCCAGCTTGTATGGCAAGCCATAGGCCAGCACGGCCACCGCGCCCGCCACCAGCACGCCGCACAGGGCCGCGCGGCTGAGGATCAGAGGCACGGTCACGCACAGGATCGCCAGGGTGCCGGCAAAACCCAGCCCCCATTCGGCCGGCACGACGGCGCCCAGTACGATGCCGATGAAGGAGCCGATTTGCCAGGCCAGCCAGTTGGGGTAGATCAAGCCTTTCAGGAAAGGCAGCTTGGCCGGATCCGGCGTTTCATTCGGGTAGCGCTGCAGGAACAGGCCCACGGTGATATCGCCGGCCACATAGCCGAGCGCAAAGCGCTGGCGCCACGGCAGATGGGCGAAATGGGGGGCCAGCAGCACGGAAAAGATGACAAAACGCAAATTGACCACGAGGGCCGTGGCGAAGATCACCCACACGGGCGCTTGCGCGGCCAGCAGGGGCAAGGACGCGAGCTGGGCCGAGCCGGCAAAGACAAACAAGGTCATGGCCCCCGCCTGCGCCACGGTCAGGCCGCTTTTCACCATGGCCACGCCCACCACCATGCCCCAGGCGGCGATGCCCAGCAGGGTGGGCGCCCCCAGGGTCAGGCCGGCGCGCCAGGCATCTTTCAGCACGGCGTCGTCCTTGGCGGCCAGGGCGGCGTTCACGCGGCGCTCCGGCAGGCGTACTGTGGTAACTGCACAACAATGGTGCGTGGTGACAAGGGTGACAACGGCGATACCGGCAAGGCAAATCCAGTCAGTGTGGCGCTGCAGCTGCCATATTTCCGTAAAAACCCGCGCCGCAGCCGAAGATGATCGAGCCGCCATTTTAGCCATGATTTTTGCTGTCTGCCTGAATCCGTTAAAATCGTGCTTTTGGCAGCAGCCGACTTCCATCCATACAGCCTCACGGAGCATGACAAGATGACAAAAACCACCCAGCCAGCGGTCGAACTCGACGGTAAAGACTTGCCAGCCCACTGCCCTAACCCGGCCATGCCGCTGTGGTCGTCGCATCCGCGCGTGTTTCTGGAATTCAACAAGGACGGTATCGCCAAGTGCCCGTACTGCGGCACGGCCTACACCCTGAAGGAAGGCGCCAGCGCCGGCCATCATTAAACTGCCCAGCGGCGCGCCACCAGCGCGCCGTTTTTATGTGCACCAGCCCGGAGTCGTCATGAAACGTCTGAAAGAACTCAATGGCAGCGCCGCGGAAGTCGAAGCGGCGTTCTACGATGCCTTGCACCGCGCCGACCTCGAAGCGCTGATGGCGCTGTGGGCCGACGATGAAGAGATCGTCTGCATCCATCCGGGCGGCGCGCGCCTGATCGGCCATGCCGCCATCCGCGCCTCGTGGGAAACCATCCTGGCGGGCGGCGGCCTGCATATCGTGCCCGCGCAGCTGCATGAAACGCACAATCTGATGAGCTCCGTGCACACCGTCATCGAAGGTGTCACGAATGAGGATGGCGGTCCGGCACATCTGCTGGCGACGAACGTGTATGTGAAAACGCCGCGCGGCTGGCGCATCGTCTTGCACCACGCCTCCATCGCACCGGGCGGCGCGCCGGCCGACGCCACGGGAACGCAGATCCTGCACTGATGTCCTTGTCTCTTTCCTACACCGCCCCGCTCTGGCTGCCTGGCGGCCACGCGCAGACGATTTATCCGGCCGTGTGCCTCGCCAAGCCGGCCGTGGCCTTCCGCCGCGAACGCTGGCAAGCGCCCGATGGCGACTTCGTCGACGTCGACCTGGTCGACGGCCAGCCGGGCCAGCCCTTCGTGCTGCTGTTCCACGGCCTGGAAGGTTCGTCGAACAGCCACTACGCGCGCGCCCTGATGGCCGAGGTGGCCGCGCGCGGCTGGTCGGGCGCCGTGCCGCATTTTCGCGGCTGCTCGGGCGAAGCGAACCTGGCGCCCCGCTTCTACCATTCCGGCGATGCGCAGGAAGTGGACTGGATCGTGCAGCGCCTGCGGCCGCGCGCGACAGGCAAGTTTTACGCAGCCGGCGTTTCACTGGGCGGCAACGCCCTGCTGTGCTGGCTGGGCCAGTCGCAGCACCAGGCCGATTTCATCGATGCGGCGGCGGCCGTGTCCGCGCCGCTGGACCTGGCGCAAGGAGGCAAGGCCCTGTCTTCGGGCGCCAACCGGCTCTACACGCGCATGTTCCTGAACACCTTGAAACCCAAATGCCTGGCCAAGCTGGAACAGTTTCCCGGCCTGTTCGCGCGCGACGCCATGCTGGCCGCGCGCGACTTGCACGCCTTCGACAATGTCGTCACGGCGCCCCTGCACGGCTACCGCGACGCCGACGATTACTGGCACCGCGCCAGCGCCAGGCACGTCTTGCCGGACATCACCGTGCCGACCCTGGTGCTCAATGCGCAAAACGACCCCTTCCTGCCCGGGCGCTTCCTGCCGCGCAGCGCCGCGCCGACAGTCACGCTCGAGTATCCGCGCCACGGCGGCCACGTCGGCTTTGCGGCAGGCAAGTTGCCGGGCAGCACACGCTGGCTGCCGCAGCGCCTGATCCATTTTTTTGAAGGCGGCAACATGGCGCCACCGGCCCCGCAAACCTGTCACGCTGGCAGTTCGCAAACGCACACGGAAAACGCACCACATGGATGACCTCGTCAAGCAGGCCCTGGCCAAATGGCCGAACGTGCCCCACTGCTACGGCTGGCTGGGCCTGGACGCGCGCGGCCACTGGCGCATGCGCGACCAGCATGCGCAACAGCAACAACTGCCTGGCGACAAGATCGCCCATGACGCACTGCTGGGATTTATCAACCGCAATTACGACCATGACGAACGCGGCTGCTGGTTTTTCCAGAATGGCCCGCAGCGCGTCTACCTGAACCTGGAGGCGACGCCGTATATCGCCCGCAGCGACCCGCAGCATGGTTTTGTCGTGCAGACGGGCGCGCCGCTGGCGCAGATCGAACAAGCTTACCTGTGCGACAACGGCGCGCTGATCCTGCGCCAGGGCGAGGTCGTGGCGCAGGTCGACGACCGCGACATGACGCAGGTCCTGGCATCTCTGCGCGTCGACGGCCAGCAGACCAGCGACGAGGCCTTGCTGGGCTGGCTGGAACATGCGCGTGGCAACTTGACCTTATTGCATGACGGCAAGGAGATCACCGTGCAGCCGCTGCGCTACGCTGCCGTGCCGACAACCTTCGGCTTCCGGCGCGCGCCGCAAGCCGAATAAGGCTTATCCCTTCTGCTCCTTGATCTGTTCGCGGCGCTTTTCCTGCAATTCCCGCTCGCGCGCATCGATCACGGCCTGGTCATAGAAGGTCGCGTCCGTCGATTTGCGGGCGATCGTCAGCTGGTCCAGCGCGGCCATGGTGGCCCCCTGCAGTACGTAGGATTCGGCCAGCGCCATGTGCTGCAAGGTCATCTTGCCCTGGTCCGCATAGGCTTTCGCCAGTAGATCGTACAGTTCCGGCTCTTCCTTGTAGAGCTGCACCTGCTCGCGCAGGTATAAGGTGGCTTGCTCCAGCTTGCCGGCAGCCGTCAGCGCTTCCGCATATTGGTGGGCAATGCCGCGCGAGAGGGGAAACTGCTGGCGCGCCGCATCGGCCGCCTTCAAAGCCTGTTGCGCCACTTCCTTCTTTTGCGCCGGCATCAACAGCACTTCCAGCCCCATCGCCGCCAGCAGGGAATTCGGGGCTTGCGTGCCGCCCGAGGTAAAGACATTCGGCCCGGCCGGCTGGTGCAGGGCCGCATTGGCCGCATCGAGTTCCTTTTGCGCCTCCGCCGGCTTGCCCTGCTTGACGGCGACAAAGGACAAGCCGTAATGGGCGGCCGTCACCTGGAAGCGGCTTTGCTGTTCCAGCTGCGTCTTGAAGGCGGCCTTGGCGTTCAGCAAGCCTTGCACGCTTTCATCCTGCAGCACGCGGGCGCGGGCCCGCGCCAGGTGGAAACTCAGGCTGTCCGCACGCTGCTTGTAGGGCTGCTCGCGGATGCGCGCCTGGATGTCGGCGATGCGTTCCGTCGTCAGCGGGTGGGTCTGCAGATAGGCGGGCATCAGGTCGCTGTACGAGCGGCTGGCCGCCTGCATGCGGCCGAAGAAGGCCACCATGCCGGTGGTGTCGAAACCGGCTTCGCCCATGATCTGGAAACCGATGCGGTCCGCCTCGCGTTCGGCGTCGCGGCCGAAATTGAGCTGGCGCTGGATGGCCAGGCCCTGGCCGGCGGCAAACACGCCCATGGCCACGTCGCCGCCCGCGCGCGACGCGAGCGCCGCCAGCAGCATGGCCGCCAGCGGCATCAGGGCATCCTGGCGCTGCTGGCCCAGCATGCGCGCGATATGGCGCTGCGCCACGTGGCCGATCTCGTGCGACAGCACGGAAGCCAGTTCCGCCTCCGTTTGCGCCGCCAGCACCAGGGCCGAGTGCACGCCGATGAAGCCGCCCGGCAAGGCAAACGCGTTCAACTGGGGATCGCGCACGGCAAAGAAGAAATAGTCGTAATTCGTTTCGCCGCGCACGCTGGGGCGCGCCGCCACGAGGGCGTTGCCGAAGGTATTGAGGTATTCGAGCAGCGGCGCGTCATCGAGGTAGTCGCGGTCGCCGCGGATGCCGCGCATGATTTCCTCGCCGATCTTGCGCTCCATCGCCGGCGACAGGTCTTCGCGCGAGGTATCGCCCAGGTTCGGCAGGTTCGGCGCCGGCGGCACGGCCAGGGGCGTCCAGCCGCTACCCGGCTTGGGCGCCGCGCCGGCAGCCGGCGCCGCTGGCGCGGACGTATAGGTTTGCGCCAGCGCACAGGGCGCCGCCAGCGACAATGCAGCCAGCACGGCTGCGCGCCGCCAGCCGCGCAGCCATCCCGCAGCGGCGTTTTCAACGAGGATCGAAAGGGGAGTTTTTGAATTCACGGGTGCTATCATACCTTGTTAGCGGCGCCCATTCCCACGCGCCATGCCAGTGGCATGGGATCGTGATTCGGCCTGCCGCGCCCCCGTTCCTCACCTATTTTGACGCCATGACAACAGCAGACAAGCAAGCCCCCGCCGGGGAACTGACCCATTTCGACGCCACGGGCCAAGCCCATATGGTCGACGTGGGCAGCAAGGAAGACACGCGCCGCAGCGCCGTGGCCGCCGGCACCATCCGCATGCAGCCGGCTACCCTGGCCCTGATCATTTCGGGCAACGCCAAGAAAGGCGACGTGCTGGGCATCGCCCGCATCGCCGCCATCATGGGCGCCAAGCGCACCAGCGACCTGATTCCCCTGTGCCACCCGCTGGCCCTCACGCGCGTCACCGTCGATTTTGAAGTCGATGAAGCGGCCAACAGCGTGCACTGCCGTGCCCAGGTCGACACCACGGGCAAGACGGGCGTGGAAATGGAAGCGCTCACGTCCGTACAGATCGGCCTGTTGACGATCTACGACATGTGCAAGGCCGTCGACCGGGGCATGGTCATGACGAACGTGCGCGTGCTGGAAAAGCATGGCGGCAAGTCGGGCGATTGGCACGCGGAAGTGTGACTATGCGTCCTGGCGCGCCAGCTGGCCCCCGATGCGGCGCATGTCGCACAGCAGCCAGACGGCACAGCCCAGGCACAGCACAATGATGGCCACGGACAGGGGCAAGTGGAATTGTTCCAGTCCTGCCAGCGCAAAGCCGGCATGGATCAGGCACGTTCCCACGCCCAGTGCGGCGCACACTGCCGCATAGCGGGGCGCCTGCGGGGTGGCCAGCAGCACATGCCGGTAACCGGCCAGCACCACGGCAATCGCCGCCAGGTTAAACACGAGAAAACCCTGCACGCCGCCCGGCACATGAAACATCTCCCACTCTTTCCAGTAGGCAGCGTCGATTTGATGCAGGATCAGGAACAACATGGTCCAGAAGTAGCTGCGTGGCATAAGATTTACATTCGTCAATATTGACGCAATTGTAAAGCCTGCACCGCGCACCGGCGCGTGCCCATGGTATTTTTCGACGCGAAAGTGAATTTCATTGATAGGAATGCTTTTTCATCAAGAAATCATGCATACTGCGAGTCGACCATATCCAGATGAGCATCGCATGACAAGCAACAAGCCCGCCGCAGAAAGCAAGCTCCAGGACTTCGAATTCGAGGCCATGAATCTGCAGGTGGGCGGACGCATCCAGTTCATCACGCACCGCACCATCAAACCCATCCAGCATTTCTCGACCGTGATCGGCTATGTGAAAGACGAGTACCTGATCGTCAAGATTCCCATGGAAAACGGCGCCTCCATCGTGCTCAACGAGGGTGACAAGCTGACCATCCGCGTGTTTTCCGGCGTCACCGTCTGTTCGTTTGCGTGCAGCGTGCTGCGCATCTTCGGCCGCCCGCTCAATTATGTACACCTGAGCTTTCCCGACGCCATCCAGGGCACCAGCCTGCGCACGGCCATGCGCGTGAAAGTGGACATTCCCGCGCAGCTGAGCTACCGCGACGTGGCGGCCGTGCCCGTGTTCATCGTCAACCTCAGCGTCTCGGGCGCGCTGATCGAGGCGCCCAGCATGCTCACGCCGGACGACGAAGGCGTGGCGCTCAGCTTTACCCTGCTGGTACAGCCGAACAAACATCAGATGCGCGTCAACACGCGCGCCCGCATCCAGAATGTCAGCGTGGGCAAGCCGTCCAATGGCCATGCCGCCGGGGTAGCTGAAATCTATACGTATGGCGTGCAATTCATCGACCTGGAACCGACCCACTACACCCTGCTGCAAAACCTCACCTATGAAGCGCTGATCGCGGACCGGCAAAAAATCGTCTGACACCGGGCTGGCAAGCGTCACTTACAGCGTCGGAGTCACGTCGGGAATGTTGTTTTTGGTAATCGCTTCCTTCGCCGCCGGATTCGTCACGGTAGTGCTATTGAACCAGGTCAGGCTACTCGTCCCCGGCTTCATGGTCATCGTCACGGTTTGTCCACCGATACCCGTGCCCAGGTCGGCCGCCAGGGTCAGCACGATATCGCCCTTGTCCACTGTGGCGCTGGCCACTTCGCGCGTGGCACTGAACACGGGGATGGCGCTGGGCACGGCCTGGGTGGGCGTGCTGCAGGCGGTAGCGGTGCCACCGTTTTCCTGTACGCACAGGGCCACGGCCGTTTTCAACGGGGCAGCGGCCGCCAGCACATTGCTGACCTTGGCCCGCATCGTATAGTCGCCGTACTGGGGAATGGCCACGGCCGCCAGGATGCCGGCGATGGCCACCACGATCATCAGTTCTATCAGGGTAAATCCGCTTTGCGCGCGCATCGCATCCTCCCGGAGTGCAGTTGGTCACGCCGTGCATGTTGCAAGCGCCATGCCAGCGGCACGCCGGGGCGGCGTTGGTAAGCATGGAAAGAAAAGCGACGCATTTGGGCGGATTCGGACCAGCGCCGTCGCCCCAGGGCGGGAATCGGCCTGTCTTGCGGACAAAAAAAAGGAGCCGAAGCTCCTTTTTTATACTGCGGTAAGCCGGCTGAAATTACAGCATGGCTTTCAGCAGACGCGCCATTTCCGACGGGTTCTTGGTCACGGTGATGCCGCAAGCTTCCATGATTTCCAGCTTGGCTTGCGCCGTATCGGCACCGCCCGAGATCAGCGCGCCGGCGTGGCCCATGCGCTTGCCTGGAGGAGCCGTTACGCCAGCGATGAAGCCGACGACCGGTTTTTTCATGTTGTCTTTGATCCAATAAGCCGCGTTGGCTTCGTCCGGACCGCCGATTTCGCCGATCATGATGACCGCGTCGGTATCTGGATCATCATTGAACATCTTCATGATGTCGATGTGCTTCAGACCGTTGATCGGGTCGCCGCCGATGCCGACTGCCGACGATTGGCCCAGGCCCAGTGCGGTCAGCTGACCCACTGCTTCATAGGTCAGGGTGCCCGAACGGGAAACGACGCCGATACGGCCCTTCTTGTGGATGTGACCCGGCATGATGCCGATCTTGATTTCGTCTGGCGTGATCAGGCCTGGGCAGTTAGGGCCCAGCAGCAAGGTTTTGCTGTTGGCTTTGGCCATGCGGTCTTTCAGGGCCATCATGTCGCGGACAGGAATGCCTTCGGTGATGCAAATGGCCAGATCCATTTCAGCTTCGACAGCTTCCCAGATCGCCGCTGCCGCGCCTGCTGGCGGCACGTAGATCACGGAAACGTTGGCGCCGGTTTCTTTTTTCGCTTCGGTGACGTTAGCGAAAATAGGAATGCCTTCGAAATCTTCGCCGGCTTTCTTCGGGTTCACGCCTGCCACGAAGGCAGCTTTGCCGTTCGCGTAGTCGCGGCAACCGCGGGTATGGAACTGGCCGGTCTTGCCGGTGATCCCTTGGGTAACGACTTTGGTATCTTTATTGATCAGAATGGACATGTTGATTCCTTAATTAAGCTTGACCGGCAGCAGCGGCAACGACGCTCTTGGCTGCATCTTCCATGGTGTCGGCTGCGATGATAGGCAGACCGGAATCGGCCAGCATCTTTTTGCCCAGGTCTTCGTTGGTGCCCTTCATGCGCACCACCAGCGGTACGTTCAGCGAGACGGCTTTCACTGCGGCGATGACGCCTTCGGCGATCACGTCGCAACGCATGATGCCGCCGAAAATGTTCACCAGGATGGCTTTCAGGCCTGGGTTTTTCAGCATGATCTTGAACGCTTCGGTCACTTTTTCTGCCGTGGCGCCGCCGCCGACGTCCAGGAAGTTGGCTGGCTCGCCGCCGAACAGTTTAATCGTGTCCATGGTGGCCATGGCCAGGCCGGCGCCGTTCACCAGGCAACCGATGTTGCCGTCGAGCGAGATGTAGGCCAGGTCGAATTTCGACGCTTCGATTTCCGCTGGATCTTCTTCGTCCAGGTCGCGCAGGGCGACGATTTCCGGATGACGGAACAGGGCGTTCGGGTCAAAGTTGAACTTGGCGTCCAGGGCGATGACCTTGCCGCTGCCGGTGACGATCAGCGGGTTGATTTCGGCCAGCGAGCAGTCGGTTTCCCAGTAGGCTTTGTACAGGCCTTGCAGGTTGGCGCGCGCGTCGGCGATGGAACCGGCAGGCACGCCGATTTTGGCGGCGATGTCGTCTGCCTGGGCATCGGTCAGGCCAACGCCCGGATCGATGGTGACGTGGTGGATCTTCTCAGGGTGGCTCTCGGCCACTTCTTCGATGTCCATGCCGCCTTCGGACGACGCCATCAGGACGATTTTCTGGGTAACGCGGTCGGTGACCAGCGAAACGTACAGTTCCTGTTTGATGTCGGCGCCTTCTTCCACCAGCAGGCGGTTGACTTTCTGGCCTTCGGCGCTGGTCTGGTGCGTGATCAGCTGCATGCCCATGATCTGGTCAGCGTATTCCTTGACCTGCTCCATCGATTTTGCCACTTTCACGCCGCCGCCCTTGCCGCGGCCACCTGCGTGGATCTGCGCCTTGACAACCCACACCGGGCCGCCCAGGGTTTCCGCAGCCTTGACGGCTTCTTCGACGGACATGCACGGAATACCGCGTGGTACCGTCACTCCGTGCTGCCGGAGGATTTCTTTGGCTTGATACTCATGGATTTTCATGCTGGCTTCCCTTCTGATACTGATGTGTAAAAATACGGTTAGTGGTGCAAAAAAAACAGGAAAGCGCCGGGGTCACGCTTTGGCTACCCAGCGCGGGTAATACTGTGCAACCGCCCCGCCATCGGTGCGCAGGGCGTGGCATTTGTCGAGTTGAAACGGCTTTTCATGCGACACGTCAGCATTCGCACCGTCACGGGTCGACCAGACATCGCCGGCAAATGCCTGAACCGTCGCAGTCGGCAAGACTTGCGCCAGTTCGGTCAAATGGGTACAGCCGGCGATTCCCGCCAGGCGCTGTTTCAAGTCGCGGCGGAAATTCTTCAATAAGTTCAAACCGATCAGCGCCCTGTAAGCGGGGCCGATGGTATCGCAAAAACCGGGATAGGGCACGGCATCGGAGGCAGCTTCGGCCTCGACAATGGTCAGTTCGCGATCGACGGTAATGCGTAAATGGAGGTCATGCAGAGGGGCGCCGGCGGGACGGGGGCCGGAGGCCAGGGTCGCGTCATAGCTTTTGATATCGGTGATATGGGCGTCAATATCCCACAGGCCGTCGTCGCGCATATACGCTTGGACGTCGATAACGCGGGAGTGCCGTAGGGCGCGCCGGGATACGGGAGTTGACAGGGGCATAAGACCGATGCCGCTTGCGCGGCCATAATTAGTAAGCAGCCATGTGCCTAAAGCACTCTGTTCGCAGCTTCTACGAACAGCAACCGCACCTGCGGCGCCGCAAAAACCCTAAAAGTGTAGCACACAGGGCGCTAGTTGCGCCGCAACATAATTTTTTATTGCTTGTGCCGCCCGCCGCGAATCATTAACGAAAATCGCAAAATCAATGACGATCATTCGCAATTCAAATAACTTGGATGCGGGCAGGCCGGCACCGGCAGGCTGGCCGGCACCGCGCCTCAGTCAGTCACACCCAGTGCGCGTAAAACCGGCAAGATGCGCACGGAAAAATACTGTGCCTGCGCCAACAATTCGTCCAGGTTTTCCTCTTCCGTCAACAAGGGCTGCCCATCCTTCGTCATCAGCTGCTTCAGGCGCAGCAGCACGGGCCACGTCGTGCGCACCCAGTCTTGCGGCGTTGGACAACCTTGCAGTTTCGCCCACAGGAAGAGCTGTTGTAAATGCGATACAACCACACCGCCGCCCGTCAGGGGGCTGGCGAGGAAGTGCAAATCGGTTCTTGCCAGCGCCTGCTCCAGCAAGTGTGCATTCAGGCGCGCCGTCTGCGGCCGCGCCGCGGCGATGCCGGCCTCATCCTGGACGGCAGACACGCTGCCCTTGCTGACCAGTACCAGCATGATCTGCAGCAAGGCGGCCAGACTGGCTTCGCTGCCAGCCAGTTGCTGCTCCAGTTCGCCTATCGTGTACACGCGATGGTCAGCCATGGCGTCAAGCACGGGCGCATACACGCGCTCGTCCATATCGGCGTCGCCCAGCACGCCATGCACGCTCAACACCACTTCGTCGCGGGGTACGGCCAGCATCACGCGCACGGCCCGCAAGGCGCTGGCCTGGGCGAACGGCGTCAGCCTGCGTGCGCCCTTGACCCAGTAATCCCGGCGGAATTGCTCGTTGACGAGGAAGGCGCGCGTCGTCTCGCGAAAAATGGGATCGGGTATCTCGGCCAGGAACTGCTGGTGCTCAGCCGTCAGGTTCAGCATGTCGACCAGAGCGGTATAGTTGGCGGACGCAGCGAACTCGAGCTTGGCCTCGCCCAGCATGGCCGCGACGCTGGAAAAAGCCATCGGCTGCCAATCGGCATTGAAATACTCATGGGCAAGATAATGTCCATCCATCGCCTTGAGCTTTTCGAAGCGGTCCGCCAGTTGCGGGTTGGCGTCCAGGTAGCGCGGTTGCGTGGCGATCATCCTGTCGACGAAATCGATGGCGCCAGCGACTCTGGCCAGCACGCCCTGGCCCGGGGCGCTCATGACGCGGCTATGTTCGGCCAGCAAGTCGCGCATCGGCATCATTGCGCCCCAGCCTGGCTGCGTGTTGTAGCTGATGAAGACGACACCGCCAACTTTCAGCTTGCGCCGCAGGAAGTCGACGATGAGCGCGCGATTTTCCGCCGAAACCCAGCTCCATATCCCATGCAGGCAGATAAAGTCGAAATCGGGCAAGTCGTCGCGGCAACAAAACTGCGCGAACGATTCATCCGTGAACTGCGCGCCGGCGTCGGCCGCGTTGGCCAGCTCCTGCGCAAAGGCGGCCTGGGACGGATTGAAATCATTGCCATGCCAGCGCGTGGCGGACGCCGCCGCATGGATGTTGGCGCTGACGCCCTGGCCAAAGCCCAGCTCGCAAGCCGTGCCGCTGGCCGGCAAGGCCAGGCCGGCGGCCAGCAAAGGCAGGCGCAGGCGCAGAGGGTTCAATTCTTCGTAATAGCCATAGATATAGGCAATTTCGGCCATATAGCCGGCATTCCAGTTGCTCATCTCGATCCTGTCACGGTCAATGGTGCTGCGCGCATCGCACAGCGTTCGAGCGCCAGAATACCCTATCGCGCGGCGTCACCATACTGGAAACAGACGGCGTTTGAAAGCGCAGTTCAGCGCGGCGCGGCATGGCGGCCGGCTGGCCCTGGATGAGCTATTCCTCGTCGGGCTCCAGCCCCTTCAAGGCCGCCTGCACGGCGCGCTGGGAAAAACCGCGCTGCATCAGGAAGCGCATCTGCTTGTTGCGCTGCTCGGCATCCTGCGCCACCTGGCCAAACTTGCGGCGCCACACTTCGCAGGCGCGCGCCGTCTCGCCTTCGGCCAGGCCCGCCTTGAGTTCCTGCAGCGCTTCGCCGCCAATGCCATGGCTTTGCAATTCCGCCATGATGCGGCTATTGCCGAAGCGGGCCGAGCGGCGGTGGATCAGCGACTCGGAAAAACGCTCCTGCGACAGCCAGTTGGCCTGCTCCAGGCTGTCGAGCAGGGCTTCCACGTCGTCGCCCTCCTGCGCATGGCGCTGCAGCTTGCGCCGCAATTCCATGCGGCTGTGTTCGCGCATCGACAGAAAGCGTAGCGCCCTGCCCTTCAGGCTTAGTTGTACTGCGGCCATACCCCCACCTTGTCTTTCATTCCACGATCACATCACCCAAACACAATCGCCGCCCGGCGCAACAGCGCGGGACGGCGATCAGGATCCTACCTTGCGGCAAGCCATGCGTAGGTCGGATTAGGCCCCTTGGGCCGTGATCCGACAACATTGTTGGCGTTTGATCCGACAACATTGTTGACGTCTGTGGTGTTGTCGGATTCCGCGCGGCTTTGCCGCGCTAATCCGACCTACTCTGGCTTGGCTTCCGCCTTGGCAGCCTTGTCGGCGGCCTTATCCGCTTTTTCCGGCTTTTCAGCGGCCAGCGGCGGCAGTTCGCGCACGCCCAGCGAAGCGCGCACCTTGTTTTCGATTTCGCGCGCCAGCGCCGGACGCTCCTGCAGGAAGGCGCGGGCGTTGTCCTTGCCCTGGCCGATGCGTTCGCCGTTGTAGCTGTACCACGAACCGGATTTTTCCACGATCTTGGCATCCGAGCCCAGGTCCAGGATTTCGCCTTCGCGCGAGGTGCCGGCGCCGTACAGGATGTCGAAGTGCGCTTCCTTGAACGGTGGCGCGATCTTGTTCTTGACGACCTTGACCTTGGTTTCGTTGCCGATCACTTCATCGCCGGACTTGATCGAGCCGGTACGGCGGATATCCAGACGCACGGAAGCGTAGAATTTCAGCGCATTGCCGCCGGTAGTCGTTTCCGGGCTGCCGAACATCACACCGATCTTCATGCGGATCTGGTTGATGAAGATGACCAGAGTATTGGTGCGGTTGATGGAACCGGTCAGCTTGCGCAGGGCTTGCGACATCAGACGCGCTTGCAAACCTGGCAGGGAATCGCCCATGTCGCCTTCGATCTCGGCGCGTGGCGTCAGCGCGGCCACGGAGTCGATGACGACCAGGTCGACGCTGCCCGAACGCACGAGGGCGTCGCAGATTTCCAGTGCCTGCTCGCCCGTGTCCGGTTGCGAGATCAGCAATTCATGCAGGTTCACGCCCAGTTTTTGCGCGTAACCGACGTCGAGCGCGTGCTCGGCATCGATAAAGGCGCAGGTGCCGCCCAGTTTTTGCATTTCGGCGATGGTTTGCAGGGTCAGCGTGGTTTTACCCGACGATTCCGGACCATAGATTTCCACCACGCGGCCGCGCGGCAAGCCGCCCACGCCCAGCGCGATATCGAGGCCGAGCGAACCGGTCGACACGACTTGCACTTCTTCGATCGGTGCGCTGGCATCCATGCGCATGACCGAACCTTTGCCAAACTGCTTCTCGATCTGCGCCAGTGCGGCGGCGAGCGCCTTGGCTTTTTCCGATGCGGGTACTACAGCTTTTTTATCGTCCATATGTTCTTTCAGCCGTTCTACAGGTGCGGACTCACGTGACGCATCTACGTGAACCGTGCAGCCTGCGATAGCGCCAGTGGGTTAAATTCTTTACACAGACAGTACTGTATAAAAAAACAGTGATCAATGCAAGCGGAACGTGGATTTGTTTTGAAACAGATCAATACAAGCCTGGTTTCTCACAAAAACTCGCCACCTTGCGGGAAATGAAACACAATACAAGCTTCTACCGCCGCAAGCATAGGAAGTGCACCATGCGTATTTTACTTGCCGAAGATGACAGCGTGCTGGCCGATGGCCTGACCCGCTCGCTGCGCCAGTCCGGTTATGCGATCGACTACGTCAAGACCGGGCAGGAGGCCGATACGGCCCTGTCCACCCAGGAATTCGACTTGCTGATCCTCGACCTGGGCCTGCCGAAGATGTCCGGCCTGGAAGTGCTGCGCCGCCTGCGCGCGCGCGCCTCGCTGCTGCCGGTGCTGATCCTGACGGCCGCCGATTCCATCGAACAACGCGTAAATGGCCTTGACCTCGGTGCCGATGATTATATGGCCAAGCCGTTCGCCTTGTCGGAACTGGAAGCAAGAGTGCGCGCCCTGACGCGCCGCGGCGCCGGCGGCGGCGCCACCATCATCAAGCACGGCCCCCTCAGCTACGACCAGGTGGGACGCAGCGCCTACATCAACGACCAGATGCTCGACCTGTCGGCGCGCGAACTGGGCTTGCTGGAAATCCTGCTGGGCCGCACCGGCCGCCTCGTCTCGAAAGAGCAGCTGGTCGACCACCTGTGCGAATGGGGCGAGGAAGTGTCGAACAACGCCATCGAAGTGTATGTGCACCGCCTGCGCAAGAAGATCGAGGTGGGCGGCGTGCGCATCGCCACCGTGCGCGGCCTCGGCTATTGCCTGGAAAAATACTCGGAAGCGGCGCGCCTGAACGCCGAAGCGGGCGAGTCGGCAGCCCCGGCCAGCGGGTCCGCCAGCAAGTGAAGGCGCGCGAGGCGCCAGCGGACGAGCCGGACGACGACGACTGGTTCGAGCCGCCCACGACGGAGCAGGACGACACCATCGAGCATTCGCTGTTCGGCGAAATCCTCGACTGGATGCTGGCGCCCCTGCTGCTGCTGTGGCCGATGAGCATCGCCATCACCTATCTGGTGGCCAAGGGCATCGCCAATCAGCCGTTCGACCATGCGCTGGAAGACAGCGTGACCGTGCTGACGCAACAGGTCAAGCAGGCCGACGGCGCGCTGCTGCGCCGCGTGCCGGACAAGAACAGCAATAACAAGGGCCGCGACTTCCTGCGCGGCGACGACGTCGATACCCTGTATTACCTGGTGGTGGGTGCGCGCGGCGAATACCTCGACGGCGACCGCGACTTGCCGCCGCCACAGGACCCCGACAAATACCGCAGCGGCATGGTGCTGTTCCGCAACGACACCATCCACGGCACGCCCGTGCGCGTGGCGTTCAGCTATCTCGATATTCCTGCCGGCAACGACGATGAGCCGAGCCGCGCGCTGGTGCAAGTGGCCGAGACGCTGGAAAAACGCGCCCAGCTAGCCAATGAAATCATCAAGGGCGTGATTTTGCCGCAGTTCATCATCCTGCCCGTGATCCTGGCCCTGGTCTGGTTCGCCCTGGCGCGCGGGCTGTCGCCGCTGGCGCAATTGCAAGAACGCATACGCGCCCGGCCGCCCGACGATCTCTCCCCCATCGAATCGGGCCAGGTGCCCGAGGAAATCACGCCGCTGGTCGGTTCGCTCAACGAGATGCTGGCGCGCCTGTCGCTGTCGATCGACATGCAGAAGCGCTTCATCGCCGATGCGGCGCACCAGATGAAGACGCCGCTGGCCGGCATGCGCATGCAATCGGAGCTGGCCCTGCGCCAGACCGACCACGACGAGATTCACCGCTCGCTGCTGCAACTGGCGAAAAGTTCGGAAGCGGCCACGCGCCTGGTCAACCAGCTGCTGGCCCTGGCGCGCGCGGAAAACCAGCCACAGGCAGGCACGGCCTTCGAACCGATCGAGCTGAGCGAACTGGCGCGCGGCGTGGTGCAGGACTGGGTGCAAGCCTCGTTTGCCCAGCATATCGACCTGGGCTTCGAACAGCCCGGGTATTCGATCATGATTTCCGGCAATGCCATGATGCTGCGCGAGCTGCTGAGCAATCTGATCGACAATGCCCTGCGCTACACGCCGGCCGGCGGCAGCGTCACGGTGCGCGTGCGCAGCACCCTGGAACTGGCCATCCTGGAAGTGGAAGATACGGGGCCCGGCATTGCGCCGGCAGAACGGGCCCATGTGTTCGAGCGCTTTTACCGCATTCTCGGCAGCAATGTCGACGGTAGCGGCCTGGGCCTGGCCATCGTGCGCGAGATTGCGCAGCAGCACGGCGCCGAAGTCGATATTTTTAACAATCCGCGCGCGCAGTCGCCGAAGCTGCCGGGCACCTTGCTGCGCCTGAGCATCGCCCTGCTGTTGCCGGAAGCGCCAGAAGAGGATGACATCACGTATGGATAAGCCCAGCCTTCCCGCGGCGCCGCTGCAGCCGGCGCGCACGCCCGGCCCCGAGCTGCAGGCGCGCCACGACGTGCACTGGCGCAAGACGCGGCGCCTGACGGCCATCCTGCTGCTGGTCTGGCTGCTGACGGGCTTCCTGACCGTGTTCTATGCGCGCGAGCTGTTGCACCTGAACCTGTTCGGCTGGCCCCTGCCCTTCTATATGGCGGCCCAGGGCGCCTCGCTGGTGTACCTGGCCATCATCGCCTTCTATGCCTGGCGCATGCGGCGCCTCGACCGGGATTTCCATGCCGAGGAGCACGCATGAGCGGCCAGCGCAGCTTCTTTGCGCGCCTGTGCCGCTACTACCTGCTGTTTACCGCCGGTTTCGCCGCCTTCCTGCTGGCCCTGTCGGTGCTGGAACAGGAAGGCATGCCGCGCGCGTGGATCGGCTACCTGTTCATGCTCGTCACCATCACCCTGTACGCCACCATCGGCGTCATCAGCCGCACCTCGAACGTCACCGAATACTATGTGGCGGGGCGCCGGGTGCCGGCCATGTTCAACGGCATGGCCACGGCCGCCGACTGGATTTCGGCGGCCAGCTTCATCAGCCTGGCCGGCGGCCTGTACCTGAACGGCTTCGACGGCCTGGCCTTCATCATGGGCTGGACGGGCGGCTATTGCCTGGTGGCGCTGTTGATCGCCCCCTACCTGCGCAAGTTCAGCCAGTACACGATTCCCGATTTTCTCGCCGCCCGCTATGGCAGCGGCGCCGACAAGCGGGGCGCCAGCGTGCGCGTGGTGGCCGTGGCCGCCACCATCATCGTGTCGTTTACATATGTGGTGGCGCAGATCTACGCCGTCGGCCTGATCGCCTCGCGCTTCACGGGCGTGGATTTTTCCGTCGGCATCTTCCTGGGCCTGGCCAGCATCCTCGTCTGCTCCTTTCTCGGCGGCATGCGCGCCATCACCTGGACGCAGGTGGCGCAGTACATCATCATCCTCGTCGCCTTCCTGATTCCCGCCATGTGGCTGTCGGTCAAGCATGCGGACAATCCCGTGCCGCAGATCGCCTACGGCAAGGTGCTGCCGCAACTGAGCGCGCGCGAACACGTGCTGGAAACGGATCCGAAAGAAAACGAGGTGCGCGCCATCTTCCGTCAGCGCGCGCAAAGCTACCAGGCGCGCATCGACGGCTTGCCCGGCTCCTGGGAACAAGGCCGCCTGGCGGCCCAGCGCCAGCTCGACAGTTTGCGCCAGCGCAATACCTCGCTGTTCGATATCCGCAACGCGGAACGCACCCTGATCGCCTATCCCAAGAGCCCCGACGAGGCTCGCGTGCTGTGGCAGGCGATGCAGGCGCAAAACCGGAAACGCGCCGAGCCGATCATTCCGCACGCGCAGCCGTTTCCCGCCGCCGACCGGGAGCAATCCGATATCAAACGCAACAATTTCCTGGCCCTCGTGTTTTGCATGATGCTGGGCACGGCCGCCCTGCCCCACATCCTCATGCGATCGTACACCACGCCGTCCGTGCACGAAACGCGCGTCTCCGTGTTCTGGACCCTGTTCTTCATCCTGTTGATCTATCTCACGATTCCCGCGCTGGCCGTGCTGGTCAAGTACGATATTTACTCGGCCCTGGTCGGCACGCAATACGCGAACCTGCCCACCTGGGTGTCGTACTGGGCCAACGTGGACAAGCTCAGTCCCCTGATCAGCATCGTCGACGTCAACCGCGACGGCATCGTGCAGTTGGCGGAAATTTCCATCGACGCCGACGTGCTGGTGCTGGCCACGCCCGAGATCGCCGGACTGCCCTACGTGATTTCCGGCCTGGTGGCGGCCGGCGGCCTGGCTGCCGCCCTGTCGACGGCCGACGGCTTGCTGCTGGCCATCTCCAACGCCCTGTCGCACGATATCTATTACAAGGTGGTCGATCCCAGCGCCTCGACGCAAAAGCGCGTGACGATTTCCAAATTGCTGCTGCTGGCCGTGGCCTTCATCGCCGCTTATGCCGCTTCGCAAAAGCCGGCGGACATTTTGTCGCTGGTGGGCGTGGCCTTCTCCCTGGCCGCCTCGACCCTGTTCCCGCCGCTGGTGCTCGGTGTCTTCTGGCAACGCGCCAATTACCAGGGCGCGCTGGCAGGCATGCTGACGGGCTTTGGCGTGTGCCTGTATTACATGCTGCACACGAGCACCATGCTGGGCGGTAATGCCAGCGGTCAATGGTTTCATATCGCGCCCATCTCCGCCGGCATCTTCGGCGTACCGGCCGGCCTGGCCGCCGCCATCCTGGTCAGCTGGCTGACGCCGGCGCCGGGACGGCGCAGCACGGGGCTGGTCGAGCATATCCGGGCGCCGGAATGAATAGGCAGGCCGGCCCGCCAGATCAATTCCTTGGGCGGCATGGGGAAAAAGACAGCATGGCGCTAAAAAAGGAGTAGGCTGGAGGGCCGTTCCATTTACGAGGAAATCCCATGCCGTCTGGAAAAATTCTTGTTGCCCAGGGAGGCGGCCCCACCGCCGTCATCAACCAGTCGCTGGTGGGCGTGGTGCTCGAATCGCGGCGCTTTCAACATGTCACGCGCGTGTACGGCGCCCTGCATGGCGTGCGCGGCATCATCAATGAAGAGTTTGTCGATCTGACGCAGGAAACCAGCCACAACCTGGAGCTGGTGGCGGCCACGCCATCCTCGGCGCTCGGTTCCACGCGCGACAAGCCCGACATCGCCTACTGCCACCAAATCTTCGAAGTGCTGCGCGCGCACGAGATCGAGCACTTCTTTTATATCGGCGGCAACGACTCGTCCGACACGGTGCGCATCGTCAGCGAGGAGGCGCACAAGGCCGGCTATCCGCTGCGCTGCATCCACATCCCGAAAACCATCGACAACGACCTGGTGGGCAGCGATCACACGCCCGGTTTTCCCTCGGCCGCGCGCTTCGTCGCGCAAGCGTTCGCCGGCGCCAACCTCGACAACGCGGCCCTGCCCGGCGTCTACGTGGGCGTGGTGATGGGCCGCCACGCGGGCTTTTTGACGGCCGCCTCGGCGCTGGGCAAGAAGTTCCCCGACGACGGCCCGCACCTGATCTACCTGCCCGAACGCGTCTTCGTTTTGGAGCAATTTCTTGCCGACGTGAAGGCCACGTATGAAAAATACGGCCGCTGCGTGATCGCCGTCTCGGAGGGCATCCACGACGCGTCGGGCGAGCCGATCGCCAGCCTGCTGGCCAGGCAGGTGGGCAATGAGGTGGAGCGCGATGCGCACGGCAACGTGCAATTGTCCGGCACGGGCGCGCTGGCCGACCTGCTGTGCGACGAGATCAAGGCGAAACTGGGCATCAAGCGCGTGCGCGGCGATACCTTCGGCTATCTGCAGCGCTCCTTCATCGGCTGCGTTTCCGACGTGGACCAGCGCGAAGCCCGTGAAGTGGGCGAAAAGGCGGTGCAGTTCGCCATGTGGGGCGAGCGCGACGGTTCCGTCGCCATCAAACGCACGGGCTTTTATTCCGTCGATTACGAGTTGCTGCCGCTGAGCGACGTGGCGGGCAAGACGCGCACCATGGAAGACGAATTCATCAGCGCCAGCGGCACGGACGTGACGGACGCTTTCCGCCTGTATCTGCGCCCGCTGCTCGGTTCCGGCATGCCGGACGCCTTCCGCCTGCGGGCGGCCAAGGTGGCAAAGGTGCTCAAACCCTAGCTGTTTTCCGCCAACAGCAGCGGCCGCAGCTTGACGGCCGCCTCCTTCAACTGCGGCACGTGTTGCAGCAATTGCTCCACAGACTTGCGCGCCACCGGCGCGTGGCAGGCGACGGCCGCCACGATGCGCCCGTCGGCCGCGCAGATCGGCACGGCCACGGCCACCATGCCGTGGACGAATTCCTCGTCGTCGATGCCGATGCCCAGCCGGGCGATGCGCACGATCTCGCGTTCCAGCAATGCCGGGTCGGTGATGCTTTTCGGCGTGCGCGCCTGCAGGTTTAGCATGGCCAGCAACTCGCGCCGCTCCAGCAAGGACATATGCGCGAGGAAGAGTTTACCGCTGGCCGTGCAATGCATGGGCGCGCGCGTGCCCAGCACCAGGTGCAGGCGCAGCGGTTCCTGCGTTTCCACCCGGTCCACGTAGACGATGGCATTGCCCTCGGGAATGGCCAGGTTGCAGGTCTCGCCCGTGACGGCCACCAGACTGCCCAGGATGCTGCGGCTCATGCGAATCAGCGCATTGTTGCGCAGGGTCGCCAGCGCCAGGTTGGTGGAAGCGGCGCCCGGTACATAGCCGCGTCCCACGGGTGTGCGCAGCACATAGCCATGTTGCTCCAGGGTATCGAGCAGCCGCATCATGCTGGCCTTGGGCACCTGCATGCGCGCGGCCAGCTGCGACAGGGTCAAGGGCTGGCTGGCGCTGGCCAGGTGCTCGATCAGACGCAGCACGCGCAAGCCGCGCGCCTCGTCGCCATGGCCGGTCGCCGCATTCGCCGCCACCACGCCGCCCGCCGAGCCGTCTTCTCCGGCCTCGGCCTGCCGTTTTTGAAACGCATCATGCATGTTCTGTTTCACCTCTCGCATATGCGGCTGTTTCCGCTTGTCCCGGTGCTGCACGTCTTTTATAAATGGAACAAGAAGTTCCAAAAATAATCAATAAAGACCAGTGTATCGCAAAAAACGCCCGCCGAGGCGGTGCGATACCGCAACGCAGGAGACAAGAGCAATGTTGCAAACACACTACGATTACATCGTCGTCGGCGCCGGTTCCGCCGGCTGCGTGCTGGCCAACCGCCTGTCGCACGACAGCGGCAACCAGGTGCTGCTGCTGGAAGCGGGCGGCAAGGACAACAATCCCTGGATACACGTGCCGGTCGGCTATTTCAAGACCATGCACGACCCCAAGCTGGACTGGTGTTACCGCACGGAAGCGGATGCCGGCATCGCAGGACGCCAGTTGCAATGGCCGCGCGGCAAAGTGCTGGGCGGCTCCAGCTCGCTCAACGGCTTGCTGTACGTGCGCGGACAGAAAGAGGATTACGACCGCTGGGCCGAACTGGGCAACGCAGGCTGGAGCTATGCCGAGGTGCTGCCTTACTTTAAAAAATCGGAAGATCAGGAACGCGGCGCCAGCGATTACCACGGCGTGGGCGGCCCATTGAAAGTGTCGGACCTGCGGCTGCGCCGTCCCATCGCCGAGCATTTCATTGCCGGCGCCACGGAAAGCGGCATCCCTTTCAATGCCGATTACAACGGCGCCACGCAGGAAGGCGTCGGCTACTTCCAGCAGACGGCCAGCAAGGGCTTGCGCTGGAGCACGGCGAAAGCCTTTTTGCGTCCGGCCCGCAAGCGCGCCAACCTGCGCGTGGAAGTGCGCGCGCAGATCACGCGCGTGCTGTTCGAAGGCAAGCGCGCCGTCGGCATCGAGTTCCGGCAGGATGGCCAGCTGCGCCAGGCGCGCGCCAGCGGCGAAGTGATTTTATGCGCGGGCGCCATCGGCTCGCCGCAGATCCTGCAATGCTCGGGCGTGGGTCCGCGCGCCCTGCTGGCGGACGTGGGCGTGCCGCTGGTGCACGACTTGCCCGGCGTGGGACAGAACCTGCAAGACCATTTGCAAATCCGCCTCGTCTTCAAGACGCGGCTGAAAACCCTGAACGATGAAGTCAACAGCCTGTGGGGCAAGCTGTGGGTGGGCATGCAATATGTCTTTTCCCGCTCCGGGCCGTTGACCCTGGCGGCCAGCCAGGTGACGGTATTTACCAAATCCTCGCCCGAGGTGGAGCGGCCCGACATCCAGTTCCACATGCAGCCGCTGAGCGCCGACAAGCCGGGCGAAGGCGCGCATCCGTTTTCCGCCTTCACGTCGTCCGTGTGCCAGCTGCGCCCGCACAGCCGCGGCCACGTATCGATCAAGTCCGCCGATCCCCTTGCCTATCCGGGCATCTACCCGAACTACCTGTCCGATCCGCGCGATCAGCGCACGGCGATTGCCGCCCTGCGCGTGGCCCGGAGAATCGCCGCCGCCCCGTCGCTGGCGCCGCACATCATTGCTGAATTCGTGCCCGGCCCGCAGTTCGAGACGGACGAGGAATTGCTGGATGCGGCGCGGCGCTTCAGCCAGTCGATCTACCACCCGAGCGGCACCTGCAAGATGGGCCACGACGCCATGGCGGTCGTCGACGAGCGCCTGCGCGTGCACGGCATGCGGAACCTGCGCGTGGTCGACGCGTCGATCATGCCGGAAATCGTCTCGGGCAACACGAATGCGCCCACCATCATGATCGCCGAAAAAGCGGCCGACATGATCCTGGCGGACGCGGTGCGGCTGCCGCAGGCGGCCTGACCCACCCATTCCATTCCCGGCAAGGAGGATGTCAGCGGCGGGCAGACGGCCCCGCCTCCAATGACCCGGCGACAAGCCAGGCATCCAAAAAACACACATAATCGATATCGATTGGAGACTAGATATGGACAACAATCCCAGCAATCCGAAAAAAGCCCAAGAGCTGCGGAAAGTCGTGATGGCCAGCGTGATCGGCGCCACCATCGAGTGGTACGACTTCTTTTTATACGGCGTCGTGGCCGGCATCGTGTTCAGCAAACTGTATTTCCCGGGCGGCGATCCGCTCGTCTCGACCATGCTGGCCTACGGCACCTTCGCCGTGGGCTTCCTGTCGCGTCCCATCGGCGGCGTGATCTTTGGCCACTTCGGCGACAAGATCGGCCGCAAGAGCATGCTGGTGATGACCCTGATGATCATGGGCATCTCCACCTTCCTGATCGGCGTGCTGCCCACCTATGACCACATCGGCTACTGGGCGCCCGGCCTGCTGCTGTTCCTACGCGTGCTGCAAGGTATCGGCCTCGGTGGCGAATGGGGCGGCGCCGTGCTGATGGCATATGAATATGCGCCACCAAAGGAGCGCGGCTTCTACGCCAGCCTGCCGCAGATCGGCCTGGCCATCGGCCTGTGCCTCGCTTCCGGCGTGGTGGCCATCCTGTCGTACAGCCTGACGGATGCGCAGTTCCTCTCGTGGGGCTGGCGCGTGGCCTTCATCCTGTCGGCGGCCCTCGTCTTCATCGGCATGTGGATACGTTTGAACGTGATGGAAACGCCGGAATTCCAGGCCGTCAAGGAAAAGAATGCGGAGACGCAGATTCCGTTCTTCGACCTGCTAAAACGCTACCCGGGCAACGTGCTGAAGGGCATGGGCGCGCGCTATATCGACGGCGTGTTCTTCAATATCTTCGGCGTGTTTTCCATCACCTATCTGACCAACACCATCAAGATCGCCCGCACGGAAGCGCTGATGGGCGTGATGGCGTCGGCCGTCGTGATGTGCTTCTGCATTCCCTTCTTTGGCCGCCTGTCGGACCGCATCGGCCGCAGCAAGGTATTTTTCTGGGGTTCATTGATCACGGGTGTGTCGGCCATTCCCGCCTTCTGGATCATGCTCCATCACGCCGACAATCCGCTGCTGCTGTGGTGTTCCGTGATCATCCCGCTGGGCGTGCTGTATTCGGCCGTGTACGGCCCGGAAGCGGCCCTGTTCTGCGACCTGTTCGACGCCAAGGTACGCTACACGGGCATCTCCTTCGTGTACCAGTTCTCCGGCATCTTCGCCAGCGGCCTGACGCCCATCATCGCCACCTACCTGCTGAAAACGGGCAATGGCGAACCGTGGCACATCGTCGGCTACATCCTGTTCGCCTCCCTCGTCTCGGCCGTCAGCGTGGCCATGATCGGCAGGGGCGGTTCGCAGCCCGACGGCCGCATGAAGCCGGCGCACGCAAGGTAAGCTGGCAACAGGCATAAAAAAAGCAGGCTCTCAAAGAGGCCTGCTTTTTTCTTACGAATGCCACAGCGCCTGACAAAACCGTAGCGAGCGCCAGTGATTTGTGGCTAAGAAGCGCAACCGTACTTTAGTACGGTGAGCATCGCAGGCCGCAAAGCGCGGCGCGCAGCAGGTTTGGTCAGGTGCGATCAGATAACGATGGTCTGATGCTCGTCGCCCACGCGGGCGCGGATGGTGCCGATGCGCGAGACGGTTTCGCCGGCCGCCTGCAACTGGGCGATGGCGGCGTCCGCGTTTTCCTGCGCGACGATGACGGTCATGCCGATGCCGCAGTTGAAGACGCGGTGCATTTCGGCGTCAGCCACGCCGCCGTGCTGTTGCAGCCACGTGAACAGCGGCGGCATGGTCCATGCCTTCGAGTCCAGCTCGGCCACCAGGCCAGGCTGCAGCACGCGCGGGATGTTTTCCACCAGACCGCCGCCGGTGATGTGCACCATGCCCTTGACTTCCATGGCGTCCATCAGTGCCAGCAGCGGCTTGACGTAGATGCGCGTCGGCTGCATCAGCACGTCGGCGAGTTTACGGCCGTGGAAGTCGCCTTCCAGGTCCGGTTTCGCCACTTCGATGATCTTGCGCACCAGCGAATAACCGTTCGAGTGCACGCCCGACGAGGCCAGGCCCAGCACCACGTCGCCCGGGGCGATCTTGGTGCCGTCGATGATTTTCGATTTTTCCACGGCGCCGACAGCAAAACCTGCCAGGTCGTATTCGCCGGCCGGGTACATGCTCGGCATTTCCGCCGTTTCGCCGCCGATCAGCGCGCAGCCCGCTTGTTCGCAACCCTGGGCGATGCCCTTGATGACGTCGGTGGCAATGGCCACGTCCAGCTTGCCGCAGGCGAAGTAGTCGAGGAAGAACAGCGGTTCGGCGCCTTGCACCAGGATGTCGTTGACGCTCATGGCGACCAGGTCGATGCCGACCGTGTCATGGCGGTTCAGTTCGAACGCCAGACGCAATTTCGTGCCCACGCCGTCGGTGCCCGAGACCAGCACCGGTTCCTTGTACTTCTTGCTGATTTCAAACATGGCGCCAAAACCGCCCAGGCCGCCCATCACGCCTTCGCGCAGGGTGCGCTTGGCAAACGGCTTGATTGCTTCGACTAAAGCGTCACCTGCGTCGATATCGACGCCAGCGTCACGGTAGGAAAGGGAAACATTAGAAGTCTGGTTCATGGTGTGGTGGCAGCGGAGGCGGTAAAATAGAAGGCGGATACCCCCCGGCACGCGCGCGCAAGCATGTTTTTCAACATCGTGCGGCAGGGCGCCAGCGGGTGAATTCGGTCGATCAAGACGCTATTTTATCAAACTGCCCCGCCATTTCGTAATTAACTGCCTTTTTTTAACGCAACAGCACAAACTCCATGCCATTCGCCATCACCGCCGAACAGAAGCAAACAGCATTTTGGATCGCGGTCTGGCTGGCATTCTTGCTGCTGCTCGTCAGCCTGGGCCCCATCCTGACGCCCTTCCTGGCCGCCGCCATCCTCGCCTACGTGCTCAATCCCGGCGTCGACCGCTTGCAGCGCGTGCATTACCAGCGCTTTTACGTGCCCCGTCCGCTGGCCGTGCTGGTCATCGTAGTGTTGTTTTTCCTCTCCATTACGGCACTCGTGCTGATCGTCGTGCCAGTGCTGCAAAAGGAAATCCCGCTGCTGCAGGCGCAAATTCCGCAATTCCTGAGCAAGGCGAACGAGTTCCTGGCGCCGAAACTGCGCGACCTGGGCATCCGCGTGCGCCTCGACGGCACGGGCATCAAGCGCATGCTGAGCCAGCAGATGGCCACCAGCGGCGATGAAATCTGGAGCACGGTACTCGCCTCGGCCCGCACCGGCGGCACGGCCGTGCTGGGCTGGCTGGCCACCGTGGTCTTGATTCCCGTGGTGCTGTTCTACCTGTTGCTGGACTGGCATCCGATGCTGGCGCGCATCGCCGGTGCCGTGCCGCGCCGCTGGGTCGGCCGCACGGTGGGCATGGCGCAGGAGGTCGACACCCTGCTGGCGCAATATCTGCGCGGCCAGTTGCTCGTCATGCTGGTGCTGGCCACGTATTACTCGGTGGCGCTGGCCATCGCCGGTTTTGAAGTGGCATTGCCTGTGGGCATCATCACGGGCTTGCTGGTGTTCATCCCCTACCTGGGCTTCGGCCTGGGCCTGATGCTGGCGCTGATCGCCGCCCTGCTGCAGTTTGCCGACTGGAGCGGCGTCATCGCCGTGGCCGTCATCTATGGCTGCGGCCAGGTCATCGAAGGCTTTTTCCTCACGCCGCGTCTGGTGGGCGAGCGCATCGGCTTGAACCCGCTGGCCGTGATCTTCGCCCTATTAGCGTTCGGGCAACTGTTCGGTTTCGTCGGCGTTTTACTTGCTTTACCCGCTTCTGCCGTCCTGATGGTCGCTTTTAAGCATCTAAGACGCCACTACCTCTCCAGCAGCTTCTATAATACCTAGTAAAAGCGGATATCATATCAACCTAGCAATACCACGATGCACATGCAGTAATGAAAAACAGGACAAGGCGTACGCCATGAAACAACTGGTGCTCGATTTAGGCACAGACCAGGCGCACAGCCTCGATACCTTCGAGGTGGGACAGAATGCCGAAGTGGCGCAGCTGATGCGCCAGTTCGCCGCGCGCACTTCGCGCGAACATTTTGCCTACCTGTGGGGCGAACTGGCCGCCGGCAAGAGCCACCTGCTCAAGGCCCTGGCCAGCACCGAGCGCGCGCGCTACATTTCGCCGTTCTCGATCGAGTCCGAATTCGTGTATTCGCCCGACGTGGATTTGTACCTGCTCGACGACTGCGAAAAGCTGTCGCCGCTGGCGCAGATCGACGCCTTTGCCCTGTTCAATGAAATCCGCGCCAACCAGGCGTTCATGGTCTGCAGCGGCGCCGTGCCGCCGGCCGTGCTGCCCGTGCGCGAAGACTTGCGCACGCGCATGGGCTGGGGCCTGATCTACCAGATCCACGGCTTGACGGACGATGAAAAAATCGCCGCCCTGACCCAGGCGGCCACCACCCGCGGCTTGACCTTGTCGCCTGGCGTGTTACCCTATCTGCTGTCCCATTTCCGGCGCGACATGCGTTCGCTGTCGACGATGCTGGACTCTCTCGACCTCTACTCCCTTGAAACCCAACGCCCGATCACCTTGCCATTGTTGCGCGAGTTGCTGCAGGCGGAAGCGAAAGAATGATGAATCTGGCCCTGTTTGACCTCGACCACACCCTGCTGCCCATCGACTCGGATCACGAGTGGGGCGAATTCCTGGTACGCATCGGTGCCGTGGACGCCGCCGAATTCACCCGCCGCAACGACGAATTTTTCGCGCAATACCAGGCCGGCACGCTCGATCCCGTGGAATACCTGGAATTTTCGCTGGGCACCCTGGCGCAATTCCCGCGCGAACGCCTGGAAGCGCTGCACAAGCAATTCATGGCAGAAGTGGTCTTGCCGGCCATCCGCCCGGAAGTCGTGGCCCTGCTGAAACAGCACCAGGACGCGGGCGACCTGCTGGCCATCGTCACGGCCACCAACCATTTCATCACCAAACCCATCGCCGATGCGCTCGGCGTCGAGCACCTGCTGGCCGCCATGCCCGAATATGACACTCAAGGCAATGTCACGGGCAAGCTGCTGGGCACGCCCACGCTGGGCGCGGGCAAGCTGACCCACACCCATGCCTGGCTGGAAAAAATGGGCAAGGAACTGGGGCAGTTCGAGCGCAGCTATTTTTACAGCGATTCGCACAACGATATTCCCCTGCTGTCGGTCGTGACCCACCCGGTCGCGACCAATCCCAACACCGCTTTGAGCGCACACGCATCCCTCCACGGCTGGCCATCACTCCACTTATTCAATGATTAAAAAATTCATCCGCAAGATCCTCGGCGTTAAAAAAGAGGCAGCGCGCGACACCACGGCACCCGTCGTGCTCGGTCCTGCGCAACACGGAATCGACCCGAAACTGGTGTCGTCGAATGCCATTCGCGTCACCAGCAGCCTGCAGGAAGCGGGCTTCGAGGCCTTTGTCGTCGGCGGCGCCGTGCGCGACCTGCTGCTGGGCGTGAAGCCGAAAGACTTCGACATCGCCACCAACGCCACGCCGGAACAGGTCAAGCGCCTGTTCCGCCGCGCCTTCATCATCGGCAAGCGCTTCCAGATCGTGCACGTGATGTTCGGCCAGGATTTGCTGGAAGTGACGACCTTCCGCGGCGCCGGCGCCGATTCCGCGCCCAAGGATGAACATGGCCGCGTCCTGCGCGACAACACCTTCGGTTTGCAGCACGAAGACGCGCTGCGCCGCGACTTCACCATCAACGCCATGTACTACAACCCGGCCACGCAGGAAGTGCTCGATTACCACGGCGGCGTGGAAGACATCCGCGCCAAGACCCTGCGCATGATCGGCAAGCCGGAAGAGCGCTACCGCGAAGACCCCGTGCGCATGCTGCGCGTGGTGCGCTTCGCCGCCAAGCTGAAATTCACCATCGAGCCGCACACGGCCGCGCCGATTCCCGTCATGGCGCCGCTGATCAACAACGTGCCCGCGCCGCGCGTGTTCGACGAGATGCTGAAACTGCTGATGAGCGGTCATGCGCTGGCCTGCCTGCAGCAGCTGCGCAAGGAAGGCTTGCATCATGGCCTGCTGCCGCTGCTCGACGTGGTGCTGGAACAGCCGCTGGGCGCCAAATTCGTCACCCTGGCGCTGGACGCCACGGACGCCCGCATCGCCGCCGGCAAGACCGTCTCGCCGGGCTTTTTGTTCGCCTCGCTGCTGTGGCACCAGGTGCTGGAAAAATGGACGGCCTACCGCGCCGCCGGCGAATCGACGATTCCCGCGCTGCACCTGGCGGCCGACGACGTGCTCGATTCGCAGACGGAAAAACTGGCCTTGCAGCGCAAGATCGGTTCCGACATGCGCGACATCTGGTCGATGCAGCCGCGCTTCGAGCGCCGCGTCGGCAAGGCGCCGTACAAGCTGCTCGAGCACCTGCGCTTCCGCGCCGGCTACGACTTCCTGCTGCTGCGCTGCGCCTCGGGCGAGATCGACACGGACATCGGCGAATGGTGGACGGCCTTTTATGAAGGCGACGAGGAAACGCGTGAAGCGCTGCTCGTCAGCGCCAATGCCGCGCCGGGCGCCGTCAAGAAGAAGCGCCCGCCGCGCCGCAGTACGCGCAGCAAATCGAATACCGGCGGCGGAAGCACCACCACCGGCAGCAGCAGCGGCGAATAATGTCAGTTATCGCTTACATCGGCATCGGCGCCAACCTGGGCGACGCGCGCGCCAATGTGCAGGATGCCATCGCGCGCCTGGCGCGCCTGCCCGGCGCATCCCTCGTGGACGCTTCGGCCAGCTACCGCACGGCGCCCATCGATGCGAGCGGCGACGACTACATCAACGCCGTGGCGCGCATCGCGACCACCCTGCCGGCGGAGGAATTGCTGCAGGCCCTGCACGCCATCGAGGCGGCGCACGGGCGCGAGCGGCCTTACCGCAACGCCCCACGCACCCTGGACCTGGACTTGCTGCTGTACGGCGATGCACAGATCGCCAGCGCCACCCTGACGGTACCCCATCCGCGCATCACCGAGCGCGCCTTCGTGCTGGTGCCGCTGCTGGCCCTGGCGCCAGCCATCGCCGTGCCCGGCCTCGGCCCGGCACAGAGCTACCTGGCGGGCGTGGCAGACCAGGCCATCAGCCAGCTCTGAGCGCCACGCGGCATTGCTCTACAATGCCGCCCCTGCACGCCGCCATATAAAGTACTACACTAGCGGCGTCGCAATAGCATAACCCCCCTTTCACTCTAGAGAATACCTATGTCCGCTTATTTGCAAGGAACAGATCTGGCCGCAAAAGACAAGGCCGCCACACCGGCGCCGGCGCCATCCAAGCCTGTCGCCAACAAGGCCGTGACCATCCATACCCTGGCCACGCTGCGCGCCGCCGGCGAAAAGATCACCATGCTGACCTGCTATGACGCCAGCTTTGCGTCGCTGATGGACCGCTGCGGCGTGGAGATCCTGCTGATCGGCGATTCGCTCGGCATGGTCTGCAACGGCCTGAACTCCACCCTGCCCGTCACCGTGGCCGAACTGGCCTACCACACGGCTTCCGTCGCGCGCGGCAGCAAGTCGGCCATGATCCTGTCCGACCTGCCGTTCGGCGCGTACGGCACGCCTGAAACGGCTTACGCCAACGCCGTCATCCTGATGCAGGCGGGCGCGCACATGATCAAGATCGAAGGCGGCGCCTGGCTGGCCGAGACCGTCCGTTTCCTCACCGAGCGCGGCATCCCCATCTGCGCCCACATCGGCCTGACGCCGCAATTCGTGCACCAGCTGGGCGGCTATAAGGTACAGGGCAAGAGCACGGAAAGCGCCGCCGAACTGAAGAACGACGCGCTGGTGCTGCAAAACGCGGGCGCCGCCATCGTGCTGATGGAAGCGATGCCGTCGCAGCTGGGCAAGGAAGTGACCGACATGCTGACGATCCCCACCATCGGCATCGGCGCCGGTCCCGACTGCTCGGGCCAGGTGCTCGTCATGCACGACATGCTGGGCGTGTTCCCAGGCCGCAAGGCGCGCTTCGTGCGCAACTTCATGGAAGGCGCTGCCAGCATCGACGACGCCGTCACCGGCTATGTCAAAGCCGTCAAGGATGGCAGCTTCCCGGCGCTGGAACACTGCTTCTGACGTAGGTTTGTTTTACGTCGGCTTACGCGCTGCGCGCTAAGCAGGCCTGTAACTGCCAAATCTGGGGTCAGACCCGACGGGTCTGACCCCGGCTTAACGCCAACAATTCTCACTACCCCACCTGTATCCACGTCGTCTTCAGCTCCGTGTATTTATCCAGCGCGTGCAAGGACTTGTCGCGCCCATTGCCTGACTGCTTGTAGCCGCCGAACGGCACGGTGATGTCGTCGCCGTCGTACTGGTTGACGTGCACGGTGCCGGCGCGCAAGGCGCGCGCCGTCTGAATCGCCTTGCTGATGTCGGACGTCCACACGGCCGCCTGCAAGCCGTACGGCGTGGCGTTGGCCTGCTTGATGGCCTCGGCGACATCCGTAAAGCCCAGCACCGACAGGACAGGCCCGAAGATCTCTTCGCGCGCGATCGTCATGCCCGCGTCCACGCCGAAGATGGTCGGCTGCACGTAATAGCCGCCCGTCTCCGCCCGCACGGCCTCGCCGCCACCGAGCAGCTGCGCGCCTTCGCTCTTGCCGGCCGCGATATAGCCCATCACCGTATTCATCTGCGTGGCGTCGACGATGGCGCCCATGACGGTGGCTTCGTCAAGCGGGTCGCCCGGCTGGAAGCGGGGCAGCATGGCCAGCGCCTTGGTCAGGAATTCCTCCTTGATCGATTCTTCCACGAACAGGCGCGAGGGCGCGTTGCAGCTTTCGCCCTGGTTGAAGAAGATGGAGCCGACGGCGGCCGCCACGGCCTTGTCCATATCCGGGCAATCGGCGCAGACGATGTTGGCGGACTTGCCGCCCAGCTCCGTCCACGCCCGTTTCAGATTCGACTGGCCCGCCATCTGCACGATCAATTTTCCCGTGCGCGTGGAACCCGTAAAGCCGATGCAATCGACATCCATGTGCAGCGCCAGCGCGGCGCCCGCCTCGTGGCCGTAGCCGGGCAGCACGTTGAAGACGCCGGGCGGCACGCCCGCTTCGAGCGCGATGTCGGCCAGGCGCAGGGCCGTCAGCGGCGATTTTTCAGACGGTTTCAAGATCACGCTGTTGCCGGCCGCGAGGGCCGGCGCGATCTTCCAGGCGGCCATGATCATCGGGTAATTCCACGGCACGATGGCGGCGACGACGCCCACCGGTTCGCGCGTGATCAGGGCCAGGCTGTTGGCGGGAGTGGGGGCGATTTCATCGTAGACCTTGTCGATCGCCTCGCCATACCAGCGCAGGCAGTTGGCCGTGGCGCCCACGTCCACGCTCTGGCTGTACTTGATCGGTTTGCCCATGTCCAGCGTTTCCAGCAGGGCCAGCTCGGGACCGTATTTCTGCACCAGGTCGGCGAACTTGATCAATGTGCGCTTGCGCTGCGCCGGCGACTTGCCCGCCCAGCGGCGGTCGTCGAAAGCGGCGCGCGCGGCCTGCACGGCCGCCTCTACGTCGGCGCCGTCGCAGCGCGCCACCTGCCCCAGCAGGCGCCCGTCGATGGGCGACAGATTGTCGAAGGTCTGGCCGGACCTGGCCCAGGCACGCTCGCCGTTGATGACGGCGCGTCCATCGATCGTGATCTCTGCGGCACGTGCGTGCCAGCTGGTGTTTTCCGTCATGGTCGTCTCCTGCAAGGTGAAAACGCCAGCTTACTCCTGATCCGCCGAATAGGCCGCAGACAGTTGCTTGCGGCGCCTGCGGTCGGCGCGCGCCAGCATCACGGCATACGCGATCACGGCAATCGTCACGACGAGGATGGTCAGCGCGGCGATGGCATTGACGCGCGGATCGAGCCCCAGGCGCGCGCGCGAGAAAATCACCAGCGGCATCGTCGTCGAACCGGGGCCGGACAGGAAGGCCGACAGCACCACATCGTCGAGCGACAGCGTGAATGTCAGCAGCCAGGCCGAGGCCAGCGCCTGCGTGATGTTCGGCAGAGTCACGAGGAAGAATACCTGGTGCGCGCGGCAACCGAGGTCCATGGCCGCTTCGGCCAGGGACTTGCTCATCTCCTGCAGGCGCGACTGCACCACCACGGCCGCATATGCCATGCCCAGCAAGGTGTGGCCGAGCCAGATGGTCAGCACACCCCGTTCGGGGAAACCGAAGACCTTTTGCATGGATACCAGCATCAGCAGCAGGGACAGGCCGATGATCACTTCCGGCATCACCAGAGGCGCGCTGACCATGGCGGAAAACAGCGTGCGGCCGCGGAAGCGCTGGTAGCTGTTCAAGGCGAAGGCGGCGAAGGTGCCGAGGATGACGGAAGACGTCGCCGACATGAAGGCGATTTTTAATGACAGGCCGAAGCCCGAGATGATTTCCGCATCGCCCATCAGCTCGCGGTACCAGCGCAGCGAAAAGCCGCTCCACACCATGTCCTGGCGCGAGCTGTTGAACGAGAAGACGATCAGCACGATGATGGGCAGGTAGAGGAACAGGTAGCCGAGCGAGAGCCAGCCGCGGCCGAACCAGCGCTGCAAAAAGGTACGTCCGTTCATGTGCGCTCCTCCGCGTCCTGGTCCATCTTGTATTTGTTAAAGATCGCCATCGGCACGAGGATCAGCAGGACCACCAGCACCGTCACCGACGAAGCCATGGCCCAGTCGTTATTGGTGAAATACTCATCCCACAGCACGCGGCCGATCATCAGCGTTTCCGGTCCGCCCAGCAGCTCGGGGATCACGTATTCGCCCACGGACGGAATGAACACCAGCATGGCGCCGGCGATGATGCCCGACTTCGACAGGGGCACCGTGATGCGCCAGAACGCCTGCAGGGGCGTGGCGCCCAGGTCGGCCGCCGCTTCCAGATAGCGCATGTCCATTTTCACCAGGTTCGCGTACAGGGGCAGGATCATGAAGGGCAGGTAGGCGTACACCATGCCGACCACCAGCGAAAACGAGGTGTTCATCATGTGCAGCGGTTCGCTCACCACGCCCAGCGCGAGCAGCAGGTCGTTGAGCAGGCCGTGATTGGCCAGGATGCCCTTCCACGCATACACGCGCAGCAGGAACGAGGTCCAGAACGGCAGCATCACCAGCATCATCAGCACGGGGCGGATCGACGGCCTGGCGCGCGCCATGAAGTAGGCAAACGGGTAGCCGATGCACAGGCAAATGGCCGTCGTGATGGCCGCGTACTTGATGGAACTGAGGTAGGTGAGCAGATACAGTTCATCGGCGGCGATGAACAGATAGTTGGCGATTTTGACCTTCAGCACGACGATGCCGTCGACATACGACAGCAAGCCGCCGAACGGGCTGCCCGCCGTGTCCATGTCGGACAGGCTGATGCGCAGCACGATCAGGAAGGGAATGAGAAAAGCGGCCGTCAGGAACAGCGACGGCACGGCGATGACGGCGTTGCGCCCGGTGACCCAACGCAGGGTGACGAGCTTGCGCAGCGATTGCAAAATGGACGTCATGGTGGCCTCAGCTGGTCAGCACGACGATGTCGGCGCCATCCCACCACACCCACACGCGCTGTTCGCGCTCGAGGCGCGCGGCGTCGTGGCGGGCCGCGTTGGTGCGCGAGACTTTCACCACCGTGCCGCTGTCGAGGCGCACGTGGTAGCTGGTTTCATTGCCAAAGTATGCCATGGCGACGATCACGCCCTGGGCGCAGTTGTAGCCGTGTTCCTTTGGTGACGCCCGCTCTTCCAGGGCGGGCGGCGCGATCTGGATGCCGATCTTTTCGGGGCGCACGGCCACCGAGACATCCATGCCCAGATTGCCCGTGATGCCGTGCGCAACATACTGGCGACCGTCGGGCGTGTCGATGACCACGTGATCGGGTTCGTCTTCCGTGATGCGGCCGTCGAACAGGTTGACGCTGCCGATGAAGTCGGCGACGAAGCGGCAATTCGGCGTCTCATAGATTTCGCCGGGCGCGCCCACCTGCAGGATGCGCCCTTCGCTCATGACGGCGATGCGCGTGGCCATGCTCATGGCCTCGTCCTGGTCGTGCGTGACCATCACGCAGGTGACGCCCACCTGCTCGATGATGTTGACCAGTTCCATCTGCGTGCGCTCGCGCAGTTTTTTATCGAGCGCGCCCAGCGGCTCGTCGAGCAGCAGCAACTGCGGCCGCTTGGCCAGGCTGCGCGCCAGCGCCACGCGCTGCTGCTGGCCGCCCGACAGCTGGTGCGGCTTGCGCTTCGCGTATTGGCCCAGCTGCACCAGCGCCAGCATCTGCTCGACCCGCGCCGCCACTTCCGCTTTCGGCAAGCCGTCGCGGCGCAGGCCGAAGGCGATGTTGTCCCACACGGACAGGTGCGGGAACAGCGCGTACGACTGGAACATCATGTTGATGGGCCGCTGGTGCGGCGGCACATCGACGATGCTGTTGCCCGCCAGGGCGATGCGCCCCGACGTCGGCGTCTCGAAGCCGGCCAGCATGCGCAGCAGGGTCGACTTGCCGCAACCTGAACTGCCCAGCAGGGCGAAAATCTCGCCCTTGTTGATCGTCACGGAAATATCATTGACGGCGCGCACGCCATCGAATTCCTTGACCAATTGATCAATCAGCAAGAAAGGCGCTGGGGCGTCGCTGGCCGACGCGGCTGGTGTTGCTATCGTCATTGTGGGTAGCTTCTGGGTAAGAGGGTGTCAAAATGAAAAACTGGCCGCTACAAAGAGCGGCCAGGATGGAAGTTTAGCGGAACTGCCGCGATTCTGGTCCAAAAAATGCGCAGATGGCGGCAAAATGGGGCAAAAACCTACACCCAGCCCTTCGCTTTCACGTCCGCATGGGTCTTGTCGAGGCACACCCGTATCAAGCCCACCATTTCATCGATCTGCGCGCGCGTCATCACCAGCGGCGGCGCGACAATCATACGCTCGCCCACGGCGCGCATGATGACGCCGTTGTCGAACATGTGGCCGCGGCAGATCATGCCCACGCCCTGGTCCTCGTCGAACAGCTCGTTGTCGTGCACGGTGGCGCCCTTCTTGCGCACCAGGTTCAGGCCCGCGACCAGGCCGCAGCTGTCCGCGTACCCCACCAGCGGATGCTCGCCCAGGCTGGCAAAGCACTGCTTCAGGTACGGTCCCGTGTCGTCGGCCACCTTGGCCACCAATTGTTCTTCCTCGATGATGCGGATGTTTTCCAGCGCGGCAGCACAGGCGACGGGGTGGCCCGAATACGTGAAACCGTGCGTGAATTCGCCGCCCTGCTCGATCAATACCTTGGCCACCCTGTCGCCCACCAGCACGCCGCCCAGCGGCACATAGCCCGAGGTGACGCCCTTGGCAAACGTGATCAGGTCGGGCTTGATGCCGAACAGCTCGGAGCCGAACCAGCGCCCCAGCCTACCGAAGCCGCAGATGACTTCATCGGCGATGAGCAAGATGCCATACTTGTCGCAGATGCGCTGGATCTCGGGCCAGTAGGTGGAGGGCGGGATGATGACGCCGCCGGCGCCCTGTACCGGCTCGCCGATGAAGGCGGCCACCTTGTCGGCGCCGATTTCCAGAATTTTGTCTTCCAGCCAGCCGGCCGCTTTCAAGCCGAAGGCTTCCGGAGACAAGCCGTGGCCCGATTCCAGGTAATTGGGCTGGCCGATATGCGCGATGCCCGGTATCGGCAAGCCGCCCTGCGCATGCATGCCGTCCATGCCGCCCAGCGATGCTCCCGCCACCGTGCTGCCGTGATACGCGTTGTGGCGGCTGATGATGGTGTGACGCTCCTTGTAGCCGAGGATATCCCAGTAACGGCGCACCATGCGCAAGTTCGTGTCGTTGCCTTCCGAGCCGGAACTGGTGAAGAACACGTGCTGAAACTGCGGCGGCGAGATCTGCGCCAGCTTGGCCGCCAACTGCGCGGCCGGCACGTTGGTCGTGCCAAAGAAGCTGTTATAGAAGGGCAGCGTCTCCATCTGCTTGTACACGGCTTGCGAGATCGACGTGCGGCCGTAGCCCACGTTGACGCACCACAGGCCCGACATGCCGTCGACGATTTTTTTGCCCTGGCTATCCCACAGGTAGATGCCGTCGCCGCGCACGATCACGCGCGCGCCCTTGCTGGCCAGGTCCTGGAAATCGGTGAACGGATGCAGGTAGTGGGCCGAGTCCATCTGCTGGATGGCGGCCGTGTCATACACCTGCGGCGCCGCGTTTTTCTGCGCCACGGAGGCGACAAAAGCGGCGCTCGGCGCCAGCGGATTGTTGGATGTGCTCATTGCGATCCTTTCTTAAACATGGAGCAGAAGATGTTCACGCTCCCACGGACTGATCACCGTCATGAATTCCTGGTGCTCGAGGTCCTTGATGGCCGCATACACGTCGATGAAGCGCTCGCCCAGCACGGTGCGCAGCTTGTCTTCCGCGCGCAGAAGCTGCAGGGCCTCGGGCAAGCCTTGCGGCAGTTCGAACTTCATGTCGTAGGCGCTGCCCACCATCATCGGCGTCGCTTCCAGCTGCTCCGTCATGCCCAGGTAGCCGCAGGCCAGGGTCACGGCCAGGGCCAGATAGGGATTCGCATCGGCGCCGATGATGCGGTTTTCCACGCGCCGGTCCTGCACGCCCGACTCGGGCACACGGAAGCCCACGGTGCGGTTGTCCAGGCCCCACTGGATGTTGATCGGCGCGGCCGTGTGGCGCACGATGCGGCGGTAGGAATTCACGTAGGGCGCGACGATGGCCATGGCCGACGGCATGTAGCGCTGCAGGCCGGCGATGTAATGCTTGAAGATGGGCGCGGCCGAACCGTCCTCGTTGCTGAAGATGTTCAGGCCCGTCTTCGCGTCGACGACGCTCTGGTGCACGTGCATGGCGGAGCCCGGCTCGCCCGCCATGGGCTTGGCCATGAAGGTCGCGTACATATCATGTTTCAAGGCCGCTTCGCGCAGGGTGCGCTTGAAGAAGAAGACCTTGTCGGCCAGGCCCAGCGGATCGCCATGCAGGAAGTTGATTTCCATCTGTCCCGCGCCGATCTCGTGGATCAGGGTGTCGACGTCAAGGTTCATCAGTTCGCAGTAATCGTAGATATCCTCGAACAGCGGGTCGAATTCATTGACGGCGTCGATGCTGTACACCTGGCGGCTCGTCTCGGCCCGGCCGCTGCGCCCGATGGGCGGCTTCAATGGCAGGTCCGGGTCCGTATTCTTCGCCGTCAGGTAGAACTCCAGCTCGGGCGCCACCACCGGTTTCCAGCCCTTGTCCGCATACAGTTTCAGCACGCGCCGCAGCACGGAGCGGGGGGCGAAATCGACCAGCATGCCGTCGGCAAAATAGCAGTCGTGGATGACTTGCGCGGTGGGGTCCGTGGCCCACGGCACCATGGTGATGGTGGTGGGATCGGCCTTTAAAATCATGTCGCGGTCGGTGCTGGAAATGGCGCGGTCATAGCCGCCATCGTCGACCGGGTAATTGCCCGTCACCGTCATGCCCAGTACCGCTTCCGGGATGCGCATGCCGCGCTCCTGGGTGAATTTCCCGCGCGGCAGGATCTTCCCCCGCGCCACGCCCGTCAAGTCGGGGACCAGGCATTCGATTTCCGTGACGCGCTTTTCATTGAGCCACAAATCCATATCCGTATAAGTGAAATTTTCGCGTATTGCCATGTTTCCCTCTCGCTGGTCTTGATCAAACACCGCGTACTGCGGGCGGTGCGCCTGTCATTCTGTCTTTCTGTGCCGCTGTTCCTGGTAATCGCGGCACGCCTGGCCGAAGGCGCCGAACAGCCGCATGGACTGCGGGTTGTCCTCGACCTGCCACTCCGGGTGCCATTGCACGGCCAGGGTGAAACCGGCGACGCTGGCCACCGTGTACGCTTCCACCAGGCCGTCGTCGGCCAGGGCTTCCACCAGCAAGCCATCGGCCAGCCGGGCGATGCCCTGGCCATGCAGGGAATTGACCATCATTTCGCTCTCGCCGCCCAGCAACCGTGACAGCACGCCGTCAGGCATCAGCTTGATGCGGTGCGCGGGCGCATACTGGCGCGCCAGGGGGGCGAGCACATTCTCGCGGTGGTCCTGCATGCCCGGCACGGCGTGCACGGCCTGGTGCAAGCTGCCGCCCAGGGCCACGTTGACTTCCTGGAAGCCGCGGCAGATGGCCAGCAGCGGCAGCTGGCGCGCCAGCGCGGCGCGGATCAGGGGCAAGGTGGTGGCGTCGCGCGCGGGGTCTTGCGGCAGGTCGGGATGCAGGATGTCTTCGCCATACAGGCGCGCATCGACGTTCGAGGCCGAGCCGGTCAGCATGACGCCGTCGGCGACCTGCAGCGCCGCTTCAAGGTCCGCGTCCGCGCCCAGGGCGGGCAGCAGCAGCGGCATGCAGCCGGCGCCGCGCAGCACGGCGTGCAGGTATTTGTCCTGCGCCATGTGCCAGGCGTGGCTGCCAAGCTGGCGCTGGCAGGCGGGAACGAGAACGATGGGACGGCGCATGGAGCTACCTCGCTGGCGTGACGATCCAATGACAGCGCCATGACAGCGCTGCCGCTCGCTTCACTGTACAGCAGAGCCGGCAGAGGCGGCCACACCGATGGGCATGGCCAGCGACGGCATACATCGCCTACACTACGGCTTTGCAATATTGCTCTTATTAAAATCATCATATGCCCGTCCGGCGCCAAACACCAGCGCCGCAGGCAAAGTCCCTTCACTTTCCCATGCATCCACACCGTTTTCCCGCCATCCTGAATACCTTTTCCCCCTTGCGGGGGCAGCCATGAAGACCATGCCGTGGCGCGACTTCTTCGCCCTCGTGGTCAGCATCGGCGTCGTGGGCCTGGGTCTGGGCGCCACCATGCCGCTCACCGCCCTGACCCTGCACCAGCGCGGCGTGGGCACGGACATCATCGGCATGATCACGGCCGTGAGCGCCCTCGGCATCCTGGCCGCCTCGCCCTTCGTCTCGGGCTGGGTGGGGCGCTTCGGCGCGCGCGCCACCATGCTGGGCGCCGTCTGGGTGGCCTCGCTGGCGACGATCGCCATGCAGTTCAGCGACCACCTGCTGGCGTGGAGCGTGCTGCGCTTCCTGTTCGGCGGCGCCATGGGCGTGCTGTTTACCATCGGCGAGGCGTGGGTGAACCGCCTGGCGCCCGACAATTCGCGCGGTCGCGTGGTGGCCATGTACACCACCAGCTTTACCTTTTTCCAGCTGATCGGCCCCGCCCTCGTGGCGCTGTTCAACGACAAGATCAGCTGGAGCTTCGCCGCCTGCGGCCTGCTGTTCCTGCTGGCCGTGCCGGGCCTGATGCTGATCTCGAACAGCGGCCCGGAAAAAGAGCCGGAAGAACACGGCGTGAAGTGGACCCTGATCCTGCCGCGCATGCCGATGATCGTGCTCGGCGCCGCCTTCTTCGCCCTGTTCGACACCCTGGCATTGAGCTTGCTGCCGCTATATGCGATGGAGCACGGCATCGGCACGGACCTGGCCCTGCTGTCGGCCACCGTGGTGCTGGTGGGCGACACGGGCCTGCAATTCGCGCTGGGATGGATGGCCGACCGCTTCGGCCGCGCCAGGGTCCACGCGGGCTGCGGCGTGGCCGTCTGCCTGCTGCTGCCGCTGCTGCCGTTCGCCGTCGGCACGCCATGGCTGTGGTGGACCTTGCTGCTGTTGCTGGGCGCGGCGGCGGGCGGCATCTACATGCTGGCGCTGGTGGCGTGCGGCGAGCGGTTTACGGGCCTGTCGCTGACCAGCGCCAGCGCCATCGTCAACGCCACCTGGGGCGTGACCAGCGGCGGCGGCCCCCTGCTGACGGGCGTGCTGATGCAGTCGGTGGGGGTGAACGCCCTGCCGGCCGTGATGTGGGTGTGCGCCGCCATTTTCGTCGGCAGCGCCGTATGGGAGCGCCGGAAGGGGATCGTGTAGCGTTTTTTAGTTCGTTTTTTACTTCGTTTCCAGGCGCTGCCGCAGCTCCTCGGCCACCGGATAGTCGGGATAGGCTTGCCGAAAGGCCGTCCACTCCTCGCGCGCCAGCGCGCCTTCGCCCGCCTTGAGCAGAGCGTCGATCTTCACCAGCCACACGGAAGCGTCGAGCTTTGCCGGCGGCGGCAGCGGCGCGGAGCGGGCCGCGACGGGAGCAGGCATGGCCAGCGCGCGCTGCACGGGCGCCTGACGCTGCATGCTGGACTCGGCCGGCATGGCCGCTTGCTGCTCCATTGCCTGATGCATCGCCGAAGCCGGCGCCGGCGGGGGGGGCGGCGCAGGCGGAGCAATGGGTACCGTCGCCGTCAGCCGGGGCTCCGGCGGAAAGACAGGCGCCGGCGCCGGCCCGGCTTGCGCCGCCGGCCTCGGTGCCGCCTTGGCCATGGCGCGCGGTGCCGGCGCCGGTGCCGCTGGTAAGGGAGGTGGCGACGCCGTGGCTTCGGCGGCCGGCGCCGCAGTCGGCGCTGGCATCACCTCCTGCGTGACCGGCTCCCCGACCACGGGAAATTGCGCCGGCTTCGAGCCGAACCAGTCCACGCCGATCAGGTTGACCGTCAGCAGCACTGCGGCGGCCAGGCCCAGCGGAACGCGCCAGCGCTGCAGGTAGTCCGGTGATTTCTTGGCCGGCAAGGTGCGCAGCACGCCATCGGCGCTGTCGTTCGCGGCCGCCGGCTGGCGCAAGGCTTTTTCCGCGTCGGCCAGAATGGCCGCATCGAGCGCGCTGGAAGGCGCCGGTTGCGGCAGGCTGGCCAGCAGCGCGTTCAATTCCTCGTCATTCGGTTCCTCGTGATCTTGATCGTGCGTCTTCATGCCTGTCCTCCCGCGCCCGCGGCGCTGTCCAAGCCCGCGCGCAATTTCTGCATGGCGTAGCGCAGCCGGCTCTTGACGGTTTCCGCTTCCGCCCCCGTCACTGCGGAGATCTCGAGGATGCTCATGCCGCTGAACTGCTGCAGCACCAGCGCTTCCTTCTGCTCCACCGGCAGCGCGGCGATGGCCGCATGCAGCCGCGCGTGCTGCTGTTTCTGCTCCAGCGACTGCTGCGGCGATGCGCCTTCGTCCGCCAGTTCGCCCGCGTCGTCATGTTCCTGCCCTTCCCGCTGGCGCAGCAGGTCGATCAGGCGGTTGCGCGCGATCTGGTACAGATAGGTGCGAAACGCCGCCTGTGGCCGGTAGCCGGCGCGCGCCGCATGCAGGCTGGCCCACGCATCCTGCACGATCTCGTCCACCCACGCGCGGCGCGGCGCGCGCCAGGCCACGAAGCGGTACAGGCCCTGGCTATGGCGCCGGTACAATTCGCGAAACGACGGCAAGTCGCCGGCGCTGTAGCGCAGCATCAGGTCTTCATCCGTCGCGGTGAGTAAAGTGTCGGGCATGCGGACCAGTGTAGCCGAACTACGCGGCAGCGACAATTTCCCTGCGCCTTCAGCGTAAAGTGGGCGCATAGCTGACGCGGCGCACTTCGCGGATCTGTCCCTCCTTGAGCGCCCCTTCCACCAGTTCATAGCCGAGCAGGGCGAAGACGCGGCCCTGCAGGAACAGGGGACGCGCATTGCCGTACCAGTCGATGCACGATGCGCGGCAGCCGTCGTCCGGCGCCTGGCCTGGCCGCGCCGCCAGCGCACCCAGTTCGCTCAATTGCAGGCTGCTGTTGCGCAGATACAGGACGGAGGCGGCAAACTTGTTGAGGCCCGGCCGTTCATCCGCGCTCAGGATGGGCAGGCCGATCAGGCCCTCGCCGGCCGCTTGCGGCTTGTAGAAAAATCCGTGGCTGCGCGACTCGCCCTGCGCCGCGTCGGCGCGGATGTAGCGCGTGGCAACCGCCGCCTGCGGCCCCAGGCCGATGGTGCTGAAGTGCAGATCCCTGCCCTGCGCACCGATCACCACGGCGTCATTGCCCAGCGCCTCGATACGCTCCACACCGTGCGGCAGCGACAAGGCTTGCACGCTGCCCGCATCGGCCCAGCGCACGGCATACAGGGGCTGGCGCGGCCAGGCCTGGTCCGCCTGGCGGCGTCCCGGATTGCCGGGATGGCCGTACAGCAGATACGGCCCCACGTAGCGGTTCTGCAGACCGTAGCCGCCGCCACCGGGCAGCGCCTTGTAGCTGCTGGCGGGCGCGCTGTCGCGGCCATCGGAAAACGACGTCAATGGCACGCGCAGCAGGGCCATGTCGCCGCGCCCGCGCGCGCCATCCCACATCGCGTCGCCCTGGCCTTCGGCGCGCAGCAGCACGTTCAGATGTCCATCGCTACTTTCCAGGAACGAGAACTGGTCGACGGGTGCGCCCGCCACTTTCAATGCGCTGGGCGCCGAACCATTGAGGGGAATGCGGAACACGCCCGAGTCGCGGCCCCGGCGCGTCGTCCACACGAAAACGGATTCGCCCGACACGTAGAACACGCGGCCCTGCGGCCCCATCACGGCGGTCGCTTCGCAGCGCATGTCGCGCTGCGCCAGGTCGCACACGGTGACCGTGTGCAGGGTCAGGCCAGCGCCAGCTTCGGGCTCTTCATCGGTGCGGTAGATGCGCGTGGCCGGGGCGATGCGCTTGAAGTCGGCCGGCACGGCGTCGGGACGCCAGCGGCGCAGCGCGGGAAAGCCGCCGAATGGGTCGCCACGGCGCAGGTTCAGCGATAGGGGCGAATAGAACACCAGTTTGCCGCCGACCAGGCGGCTCGCGTAATTACGCGACGAGTAATAGTCGTTGGAGCGCAAATGATACGTGGCGCGGTAGGCCAGCTTGCCATCCGCATCGATGTCGAACAGGCCGATTTCCGTGCCGCCACGGCTGTAGCTGTAGCCGATCACCACCACCGTATCGCCGTCGATCAGCATCTCGTCATACCAGCTGCCCGACGGGTCGCTGCCGGGCGCGAACGCGTCGAGCGCCGCCACGGGCCGCAAGGCATTGCCGCCCACCTGCACCGTGAACAGCCTGCCGCGCCGCAGCATCACCAGATGCTTGCCGTGCAGCTTGACGATGCCGCCTTCGTCCACGCCCGCCGTCTGCACATTGGTGACCGATTCAGCCGCTTCTGCCGACGCCGCCGGCGCCGCTTTCGCCACCATGGGCGCTGGCGCCGGCGGCGGTGCGGGCGCCGCCGCCGCGTACTGCGACGTGGCGCGCTGCAGTTGCCGCTGCTCCCTCAGCAGGGTTTCCTGGCGCGCCTGCAACTGCTGCAGGTAGCTGCTCAAGGCGTGCTCGCTGGCGAACGGCGCCAGGGTCTTGCGCGGCGCCGTGCCGGCGGCGTGGCTGCCTGCCGACAGCAGCAAGGACAGCATCAATGTGATCTTGAGGGCGCTGGACATCGCTTCTTCTCCGGTTGGCTGGGGTGTCCAACATGAAACGCAGCGGCAGAGAAAAAAGGGTTAAATATGCGCAAAAATATTCACGCGCCTGCCGCCTTACTCAAAACCCCGTATGCGGTCGCCGTTGAAATTCGGCAGGCGCCACTCGAAGTGCAACGCCAGGAAGCGGAACAAAAAGCCCGCGCCGATGGACGCCAGCTGCGCCACTGAACTATCGACCTTGAAGTGCAGCAGGCCGACATACAGGGCGCCCGTAAACAGCGCCACGGTGGCATACACTTCGCGCTGCAGCACGAGGGGAATCTGGTTGCACAGGATATCGCGCAGCAGGCCGCCGAAAACGCCCGTGATCATCCCCGCCAGCACGACGATGGCCGGGTGCATCTTGGCAGACATGGCGATGTCGCAGCCGATCACGCAAAACGCCACCAGGCCCAGTCCGTCAACCAGCAGGAAGATGGCGCGCAGATGGTGCAGGTAGCGCGCGACAAAGGCCGTGACGACGGCCGCGCCGATGGTAAACAGCAGGTATTCTGGATGCGCGATCCAGCCCAGCGGATAGTGCCCCAGCAGCACGTCGCGCACGGTGCCGCCGCCCAGCGCCGTGACGGTGCCGATCATGCAGATGCCGAACAAATCCATGCCGCGCCGCATGCCCATGATGGCGCCGGACATCGCTTCGGCGACAATCGCCACCAGGTAAATCGTATATAGCAGCATGGTCTTACTCTTCCGAAAATGATTTGAGAATTTGTTCGCGTTCGCGCGCTTCGCTCAGGGTGCGCGCCTCGTTCGTGCCCGCGCCGGAGCCGCCATCGCCGGCATCGCCGTGCGCCATGCGCGTATCGGTACCGGCGCTGCCGCAGCCGACGCTGCTGTGGATAAAGGCGAAGTTATCCTTCAGGCAGTCGCCGGCCAGGTATTCGGCATACACGTAGTCGCCGTCGAGCAGGGCCAGGCCAGGCGGTTCGGCCAGCACCTGTTCGCGGCGGCCCTGCACGGCTACCTGCATGTAATCGCGCCAGACGGGCAGCGCCAGGGTGCCGCCCGTGGCGTTGCCCAGGCTTTTCGGCTGGTCGTAGCCGAGCCAGACGACGGAGACGAGGCCCGAAGAATAGCCGGCGAACCAGGCGTCGTACGCGTTATTGGATGTCCCCGTCTTGCCGGCCGCGTCGCCCCTTCCCAGCGCCAGCGCGCCGCGGCCCGTGCCGCTCTTGACGACGTCGCGCAGCATGCTGTCCATGACGTAGGCATTGCGCGTGGAGATGACCTGCGTGCCCGGTGCCGGCGCGCCTTTGGCGCGTGGCACCGCGTCGGAAAACAGCACTTCTCCGCTACGGCTGCGCACTTCCTTGATCAGCTTTGGCGGCATCTGCACGCCGCCGTTGGCGAACACGGCATACGACTGCGCCAGCTGCAGCGGCGTGACGGCGCCCGCGCCCAGCGCCAGCGGCAGCGAGACGGGATTGCGCGCGCCCTCGAAACCGAAGCGCGTGGCGTAGTGCTGCACGTAGCCGGGGCCGGCCGCCTGCATCAGGCTGACGGCCACCAGGTTTTTCGAGCGCACGAGACCGCGCCGTACGCTGATAAAGCCTTCATAGTTGTTGCCGTAATTGCGCGGACGCCACGGCTGCGCGCCCGTTTCCCGCGGCAGCAGCAGGCGCTGCGTATCGTCCACGGCCGTGCCGGGAAAGTAGCCTTTTTCCAGCGCCGCCGAATACACGAAAGGCTTGAAACTGGAACCGGGCTGGCGGTAGGCCTGCATGGCGTGGTTGTAGTGGTTGCGGTAAAAATCGAAGCCGCCTGCCATGGCGACGATTTCGCCGCTGTGCGCCTCGACGGAAATGAGCGCGCCTTCCATCTCGGGCAACTGGCTCACGAGCCAGCGCTTTTTCGCCGCGTCGTGCACCACGCGGATGACGCTGTTTTCCACGATGGCGCGCTTGCCGTCGAGCGGCAGCTTGCCGCCCAGGCGCGCGTCCGATGCCGCCAGCACGATCTCGTCGCCATTGCGCAGCTGCGCCGTCACCTGGCGCTTGCCGGCGGTATCTACCTTGCGCACCAGCGCGGCGCGCAGTTCTCCGCTGTCCGGATAGGCGGCCAGCTGGCGCGCCACGCCGTCTGCGGAGGCTACCAGGCGCGCTTCCGGGCCACGGTAGCCGCGCCGCGCCTGCGCATTCAATAGCCCATCGCGCAGCGACTGGTCGGCCGCCCGCTGCGGTGCCATGCGGATGGTGGTCGTCACGTCCAGGCCCATGCTGTAGGCGCCTTCCGGGTAGCTTTGCACGATCAGCTGACGCGCTTCCTCGACCGCATACGCGGCCGCGTGCACGGAGCTGTTGCGGTCCTTGTTCAGCGCCAGTTTTTCCGCCACGGCCGCCGTGTATTCTGCCGGCGTGATGTAGCCGAGTTCCCGCATGCGCTGCAGGATGTAATGCTGGCGCACGGTGGCGCGCTGGGGATTGGCGACGGGGTTGTAGGCCGACGGCGCCTTCGGCAAGCCGGCCAGCATGGCCGCTTCGGCGATGCTGACGTCGGCCAGCGGCTTGTCGAAATAAATGTTCGAGGCGGCGGAAAAGCCGTAGGAGCGCTCGCCCAGATAGATCTGGTTCATATACAGCTCCAGCAGCTTGTCCTTGCCATAGTGCTGCTCCAGCTTGTAGGCGAGCAGCATCTCCGTCAGCTTGCGCTGCACGGTTTTTTCACGCGACAGGAAGAAGTCGCGCGCCACCTGCATGGTGATGGTGCTGGCGCCCTGCGCATGGTGACCCGTGACGACGTTGGCCAGCGTGGCGCGCGTGAGACCATAGAAATCGACGGCGCCATGCTCGTAGAAACGCGCATCCTCGATGGCCAGCAAGGCCTGGCGCATGCGCAGCGGGATGTCCTTCAAGGGCAGGAATTCGCGGCGCTCTTCGCCGTATTCGGCCAGCAGCTCGCCTTCGCTGGAGAAAATGCGCAGCGGCAGCGCAGGCTTGTACTGGGCCAGGTGCTCGACGGCCGGCAAGTCCTGCCACGCCTGGCGCAGCCACCAGCCGCCCGCGAGGGCTGCGGACAAGCCCAGGCCCAGGGTCAACCCCAGGCCGAATTTCAAATTGCGCGCCAGTGTCGATGACGGCTTGCGGGGCTTTATATCTTGCGCTTGTGCTTCCATGGTGGTATTCCCTTGCTGCCAGGAGGCCGCGCTGCATACGCGTACGCGGCACTCCATCAAAGAGACATTGTGCACTGCAACACACCAATCCTTATGAAAAGTAAGTATTATTTAGTATTGATAAATTTTTCTTATGTAAGGCAGTGGTCATGGATCTCAATCCCAAGCACACGGAAGCGTTCCGCGCCGTCGTCGAAACGGGCAGTTTCGAGCAGGCCGCGCTGCGGCTGCACCTGACGTCGCCCGCCATTTCACAGCGGGTGCGGGCGCTGGAAAGCCAGCTCGGCAATGCGCTGATCGTGCGCAGCCGTCCCGCGCGCGCCACGCGCATGGGCCAGCGCCTGATGCAGTATCTGAAGCGGGCCAAGCTGCTGGAAGCGGACTTGCAGGCGGAGCTGGCGGTGCAGCAGGATGCCCCGCTGACCCTGGTGCTGGCGCTGAACGCCGATTCGATGGGCACCTGGTTCTTCCCCGCCCTGTCGCAGGTGCTGATACGCGAACGCGTGCTGCTGGACCTGACCGTGGAAGACCAGGATCACACCTACACCTTGCTGGAGACGGGCATGGCGATCGGCTGCATCAGCACGGAGCCCAAGCCCATGCGCGGCTGCACGGCCGAGCCGCTGGGCGTGATGCGCTACTGGCTGGTGGCCACGCCCGCGTTCCGCCAGCAGTGGTTCGCGCACGGCCTGACGCGCAAGGCGGCGCGCACGGCGCCCGTCGTCGCCTACACGCGCAAGGACACCTTGCAGTCGTCGTTCCTGCAAGAGGCGCTGGGCTTGCCCGAAGGCGCCTACCCCTGCCATTACGTGCCGGGCGCCACCTCGCACTTCAACGCCATCCGCTACGGCCTGGGCTACGGCATGGTGCCGGAGTTGCTGCTGAAGGCGAACGCGGATGGCGAGCTGGTGGAAAGGCTCACGCCCAAGACCCCCGCCGACGTGGCCCTGTACTGGCACACGTGGAAGGTGCAGTCGCCGCGCATGGAACAGCTGTCGCGGCAGATCATCGCGGCGGCACGCACCATGCTGAGATAATTATCGCTGCATGCCCCAGCGTTTCAAGGTCACGCGCTCCAGGGTGCGAAAGCCGATGTTTTCCACCAGCAGGCCGATGACGATGACGGCCGCCAGGCCGGCGAACACCTTGTCCGTGTACAGCTCGTTGCGGTTCTGGAAGATGTACCAGCCCAGGCCGCCCTGCCCCGATGTGGTGCCAAATACCAGCTCGGCCGCGATCAGGGTGCGCCAGGCAAACGCCCAGCCGATCTTGAGGCCCGAGACGATGGACGGCAAGGCGCCCGGCACGAGGATGTGCAGCACCAGCCGCAAACCGTTCAAGCCGTAGTTGCGCCCCGCCATGCGCAGGGTCTCGGGCACGCCCTGGAAGCCCGCATACGTGTTCAAGGCCAGCGGCCACATCACGGAATGGACGATGACGAAGATCAGGCTGGCGCGCCCCAGGCCGAACCACAGCAGGGCCAGCGGCAGCAGGGCGATGGCCGGCAAGGGATTCAACATGGCCGTCAGGGTTTCCAGCAGGTCGCGGCCGATGCGGCTGGACACGGCCAGCAGAGTCAGCACGAAGGCGGCCAGCACGCCCACCGCATAGCCTTGCAGCAAGACGACGAGGGACGCGGCCGTACGCGTGAGCAATTCACCGCTGGCGATGCCGCCGATGAACGCCTGCGCCGTCTGCAGAAAACTGGGCAACAATAAATCGTTGTGCGTCCAGCGCGCCGCCCCTTCCCACAGCAGCGCCAGGCCGAGCAAAATCAGGGCCTTGCGCCACAGCGCGTGCTGGCTCCAGCGCTGCCAGCGCGACAATGGCCGCTCGACGATGACGCCGGCGGGCGGCGGCGCCACATAGACGAATTCCTGGCGGATGGGCGGCTCCAGCAGCGCGCTCATACGGCCTCCCGCTGCGCGCCAGCTGCTTGCGGGACGGGAATTACTTCCTCATCGAACAGCAAGCCGTGGATGCGGCGGCTGGCAGCCTGGAATTCCGCGCTGCCCGCGCTATGCAAGCCGAACTGATGGCTGTTGAGCTCGGCACGCACCCTGCCAGGATGGGGCGACAGCAGCAGGATGCGGTTGCCGACAACCAGCGCTTCGTCGATCGAATGCGTGACGAACACAAGCGTGAAGCGCAGCTCGTCCCACAAGCGGTTCAACTCTTCCTGCATCTTGCGCCGCGTCAAGGCGTCGAGGGCGGCGAACGGCTCGTCCATCAGCAGCACTTCCGGCTGCATGGCCAGGGCGCGCGCAATGGCAACACGCTGCTTCATGCCGCCCGACAAGGTATGCGGATAGGCATCCTCAAAACCGGCCAGGCCCACCTTGGCGATCCAGTGATGGGCGCGTTCGCGGGCCGCCACCTTGTCCAGCCGCTTGCTGGCCAGCAGGGGGAACATGACGTTGTCCAGCACGGTCTTCCATGGCGGCAACTGGTCGAATTCCTGGAACACGACGCCCCTGTCCGGCCCCGGTTGATGAATGGGCTGGCCCTGCATGGCGATGCTGCCCGCGCGCGGAGCGATGAAACCGGCCACGGCTTTCAGCAAGGACGATTTGCCGCAGCCCGATGGCCCGAGCAACACAAAACGGTCACTGCGGAACACGTCGAAACTGACGTCGTGCGTGGCGCGCACGGTGCGCTGCTGCGTGCGGTATTCCAGGCTGACATTCTTGACGCTGAGCAAGGGCTCCAGCGCAACCGGAGGGCGTACGAGGTGAAAAGCGGGCGCATTCATGTCAGCCTCCTTGCGTGATGGCAGGGTCGCAAGTTGCGGATGGCGCTCACGCGGTGCAGGAATTGCGCCAGGCCATAGGTATTTTGCGGCGCGATCTTGAATTGCACTTGCGGATTCGCAAAGATTTTCAGCAGCAAATTGCGGTCCACCTTGCTTTTATTTACCTTGATGTAGATGTCGGCCGCGCCTTGGCGGTTGCTGCTCGCGTACTGCGCCGCTTCGGCCAGGGCGGCGATGAAGGCGCGGTAAGTCTTCGGATTGTCCTTGCGGTACTTTTCCGTCGCATACAGCAGGGTCGACGAGCTGGGCCCGCCCTGCACGTCGTACGAGTTCAGGATGATGCGGGCGTTCGGATTCTGCGCCAGTTCCTGTTCCTGGAACGGCGAATTGCCGAAGTGGCCGGTCAGCTCCGTGCCGCCGGCGATGATGGCGGCGGCCGCATCCGGATGCGGCAGGGTTTGCGTGATCTTGTCGAGGCGCGCAAATTCCTTGTCGCCCCACTGCTTCGCCACAGCCATCTGCAATATCCTCGCCTGGACGGAAACGGAGACGGCGGGCAAGGCGATGCGGTCCTTGTCCGTCAAGTCGGCCAGGGTTTTCACCTTGGGGTTGTTGCTGATCAAATAGTAGGGAAAATTGCCCAAGGACGCCACGCCGCGCACGTTCTGCCGGCCTTTCGTCCGGTCCCAGATCGTCAGCAGCGGCCCCAGGCCCGCCCCCGCGATGTCGATATTGCCCGACAACAAAGCATCGTTGATGGCAGGGCCGCCGGACAGGGTGATCCACTCGACCTTAACGTCGACGCCCTGCTGCTTGCCATGCTTTTCAATCAGCTTTTGTTCCTGCGCAATATTGAGCAGCAAGAAGGTGATGCCGTGCTGGCCCGCGATGCGGATCTGTCCTTCGGCCCGGGCCATGGACATGGCCATGCACAGCAGGGCGATGACGGCGAGCAGGCGGCGGGAAAAGGTCAAGATCGGCAACATGGACACTCCTTGGGTCAGATCAACAGTCAAAAAATCAGTACGGCGCATCGCCTTCGATGGTGGTGCGGTAGAGTTTGCGGCGCTGGTCGGGCGGGCACCCCGTCGCCAGGTGCATCAGGGAACGGTTGTCCCAGAACACCAGGTCATGCGGCCGCCAGCGGTGCACATACAGATGCTCGGGGCGCACGCTGTGCACGAACAATTCATCGAGCAGGGCGCGGCTTTCATCCTCGGGCAAGCCGACGATGCGCGTGGTGAAATGCTCGCTGACAAACAGGGCGCGGCGTCCCGTTTCCGGATGCACGCGCACGACGGGATGCGTCACGGGCTTGACTTCATCGATCTGCGCCTGCGTCAGGGCGGGCCGCCATGGGTTGCGGCGACGTAATTCCTCATACTGGCTCAAGTAGCTGTGCTCGGCACGCGCGCCCCGCACGGCGTGGCGCAGCGCGGCCGGCAAGCTTTCCCAGGCCAGGTGCATGTTGGCAAACACGGTATCGCCGCCCTCGTCAGGCAACTCTTGCGCATGCAGCATGGAGCCGAGGCTGGGCACTTCCTTGTACGACAGGTCCGAATGCCAGAAATGGCCCGCGTCGCCCAGGCCGATGGGCTGGCCATCCTCGACGATGTTCGAGATGATCAGCACTTCCGGCTGCGTCGGCAGCTGGAACTGACGCAGCACGTGGATTTGCAGGGGGCCGAAGCGGCGGCTGAAATCGACCTGCTGCCGCGGCGTGATGCGCTGGTCGCGGAACACCAGCACGTGATGGTCGAGGTGGGCGTGGTGCAGGTGCTGGAAGTCGCCCAGCGACAGCGGCTGCGCCAGGTCCAGCCCCAGCACTTGCGCGCCGAGCGGAGCATCGAACGTCTCGATACGGAACGGGCTGGGAGAAAACGCGGATTTCAGGACGGCCGACATGGGAACTCGACTAGAGTCTGGGGAAGTCCACTGTATGCCTGCGCATCGATCCTGCAAACGAAGCATTTCTGATATGGATATGCGCGGCGCGTTGCGCCAGACTGCAACAGCGGCTGTCACGCAATGGCACAGCGGCACCGGCTTTGCCCGGGATTGGCGCTAGCACGCAACTTGCTTATCCATTCATTTTCAACGCATAGACAGGAATGCCATGCCCGCCATCGCCCTGCTGCTCGTCTTGCTGTTCACTGCTTCCGTGCACGCCCAGGATAGCCAGGGTGAAAGTGATCTCAGCTACAAAGCCTATGTGCACAGCGACAAGCGCATCAAGTGTCTGTACGGCTATGCGGCCGACAAGACGGGCGACCATGGGGCTGCCGTCGCCATCTTTGAAGACTGCATCCGGCGCTGGAACGATGTGTATTCGATGATTTGGCTGGCCCAGCTGTATGAAACGGGCATCGGCGTGACCAAGGACCTGGCGCAAGCGACGGCGCTGATGCGGCGCGGCGCGCACACCAACGATGACGCCGCCTATGCGCGGCTGGCGCGCTATCACTATGGCGTGGCGCTGGCCGAGGGACGCGGCACGCCGCAGGATCTTGCCCAGGCCAAAACCTGGCTGCGCCAGGCGGCGCAGGAAGGCGTGCGGGAGGCAGCCGAATACCTGGACCGCCTGCAAAGCGCCGCGCCATAGACGCGGCGCCAGCGCCGCTTACGCGATTGCTTCGTAGCGGGCCAGGCGGGTCGCCATGCGCGGCGCCAGCTCGTGACCGGCCGTGACGGTCACTTCGAGATCGTTCAGCAGGCCATCCTTCAAGCCATAGACCCAGCCGTGAACGCTGAGTTCCTGGCCCCGTTCCCACGCATCTTGCACGACGGTGGTCTGGCATACGTTCAAGACTTGCTCGACCACGTTCAGTTCGCACAGGCGGTCACCGCGCTGGCGGCTCGTCAGCACGTCGCCCAGGTAGCGCTCGTGCTTCTGGCCCACATCCTGCACGTGGCGCAGCCAGTTGTCGACCAGGCCGATGCGCGTGCCCGTCATGGCCGCATGCACGCCCTTGCAGCCGTAATGGCCGACGATGATGACATGTTTGACTTTCAGCACGTCCACGGCAAATTGCAGGACGGACAGGCAATTGAGGTCGGAATGCACGACCACATTGGCGATATTACGGTGCACAAACACGTCGCCAGGCGCCATGCCCAGCAGTTCGTTGGCGGGAACGCGGCTGTCGGAGCAGCCGATCCACAGGTATTCGGGCGACGTTTGCGCTTCCAGGTTCTTGAAGAAGTTCGGGTCTTTCGCCACCATCGAGTCGGCCCAGCGGCGGTTACGCTGCAGCAGTTCCGCCAGGGCCGAGCCATTTTTCTGTTCGGTCATATCGCTCCCATGAGGTAAGTTCGGTTGAACAGCGCGCCGATCGCGTGTGTTAGCGCGCGATGCGCGCAGATGCTATTCAACCTGGGTAAAAAAACGCCGGGATGTTTCAGCATCCCGGCGCATGGTATTACGTGTGCTTATTCAAAAAAATCCTTGACCTTGTCTTTCCAGGTCTTGCTTTGCGGACTGTGCTTGGCACCGCCCTCGGTCGTCGACTTTTCAAAGTCGCGCAGCAGGTCTTTTTGTTTTTCCGTCAGTTTCACCGGTGTTTCGATGGCCACGTGGCAGAACAGGTCGCCCGCGTAACCGGAGCGCACGCCCTTGATGCCCTTGCCTTTCAGGCGGAAGGTCTTGCCCGACTGGGTGCCTTCGGGAATCGTGAACGACACTTTGCCGTTCAGGGTAGGCACTTCGATTTCGCCGCCCAAGGCCGCCTTGGTGAACGAGATCGGCATTTCGCAATGCAGGTCGTCGCCTTCGCGCTGGAACACGGCGTGCGGCTTGATGTGGATTTCCACATACAGGTCGCCCGACGGACCGCCATTCGTGCCCGGTTCGCCGTTGCCGGACGAACGGATACGCATGCCGTTGTCGATACCGACTGGAATTTTCACTTCCAGGGTCTTGTTGCGCTTGATGCGACCGGCGCCGCCGCATGGCGTGCAGGGGTCGGTGATGACCTTGCCGCTGCCATGGCATTTCGGGCAGGTTTGCTGGATGCTGAAGAAGCCTTGCTGCATGCGCACCTGGCCGTGACCACCGCACGTACCGCAAGTGGTCGGCGACGTGCCCGGCTTGGCGCCGCTGCCGTGGCAGGTGTCGCACTTGTCCCAGCTCGGCACGCGAATGGTCGTGTCGAAGCCGTGAGCAGCTTGCTCCAGTGTAATTTCCAGGTTGTAGCGCAAGTCGGCGCCACGGTACACCTGCGGCCCCGCATTGCGGCTGCGTCCACCGCCACCGCCAAAGATGTCGCCGAAGATATCGCCGAAGCTGTCGGCAAAGCCGCCAGCGCCGCCGCCGAAGCCGCCACCGCCGCCCATGTTCGGGTCCACGCCAGCGTGACCATAACGGTCATACGCATCGCGCTTTTCCGGATTGGTCAGCATCTCGTAGGCTTCTTTGACTTCCTTAAACTTTTCTTCCGATTCCTTGCTATCCGGATTGCGGTCCGGATGGTATTTCATCGCCAGTTTACGGTAAGACTTTTTGATTTCTTCTTCCGAAGCATTTTTTGCGACACCGAGTGTCTCGTAAAAATCACGCTTTGCCATGTTGTCGGCACCTTGCAGTCTATCTACTGATGTAAAAATTACACGAAAAAGCCGAGTCGAGTGCTGCGCTAGGCGCAGCGACTCGGCTCGGCCGGTCTTCGCGGCTAATCCCGCGATGTAGCGTTCAGCCCGGCTGCCCCCAGTTCATGGGAGCGCAAGACACTACTTGCTGTCTTTGACTTCCTTGAAGTCAGCATCAACAACGTCGTCTTGCTTGGCGCCTGCGTCCGATGCGCCAGCAGCTTGCTGTGCACCTTCCGCGCCGCCGGCAGCTTGCTGCGCTTGCATGTCGGCATACATTTTTTCGCCCAGTTTCTGCGATGCGCTCGACAGTGCTTCCACCTTGGCGTCGATCTCAGCCTTGTCGCCGGCCTTGATGCTTGCTTCCAGGTCGGTGATCGCCGCTTCGATCTTCTCTTTCTCGCCCGCGTCCAGCTTGTCGCCGTATTCGGTCAAGGATTTCCGGGTCGAGTGTACCAGAGCATCGGCCTGGTTGCGCGACTCGGCCAATTCTTTGACCTTCTTGTCTTCTTCAGCGTTCAGCTCGGCGTCTTTCACCATCTTCTGGATTTCAGCCTCGGTCAAGCCGGAATTGGCCTTGATCGTGATCTTATTTTCCTTGCCGGTGGCCTTGTCTTTCGCGCCGACATGCAAGATGCCGTTGGCGTCGATGTCGAAGGTCACTTCGATCTGTGGCGTGCCGCGCGATGCTGGCGGGATGCCTTCCAGATTGAATTCGCCCAGACCCTTGTTGCCGGCGGCGATTTCGCGCTCACCCTGGAAGACCTTGATGGTCACCGCAGGCTGGTTGTCGTCGGCCGTCGAGAATACCTGGCTGAACTTGGTCGGAATCGTCGTGTTTTTGTGGATCATCTTGGTCATCACGCCGCCCAGGGTTTCGATACCCAGGGACAGAGGAGTGACGTCCAGCAACAGCAAGTCCTTGCGTTCGCCCGACAGGACCGAACCCTGGATCGCTGCGCCCACAGCGACGGCTTCGTCCGGGTTCACGTCCTTGCGTGGATCCTTGCCGAAGAATTCCTTCACTTTTTCCTGCACCTTCGGCATACGGGTCATACCGCCGACCAGGATGATGTCGTCGATGTCCGACACTTTCACGCCAGCATCTTTGATAGCGATGCGGCATGGTTCCATCGTGGCCGTGATCAGCTCTTCCACCAGCGATTCCAGCTTGGCGCGGGTCATCTTCAGGTTCAAGTGGACCGGTGCGCCGTTCGCCATGGCGATGTACGGCTCGTTGATCTCGGTTTGCTGCGACGACGACAATTCGATCTTCGCGCGCTCGGCCGAAGCCTTGATGCGCTGCAGGGCGATCGGATCTTTTTTCAGGTCGATGCCATTGATCTTCTTGAACTCGTCGATGATGTAATCGATGACGCGCTGGTCGAAGTCTTCGCCGCCCAGGAAGGTGTCGCCGTTGGTCGACAGCACTTCAAATTGTTTCTCGCCATCAACATCTGCGATTTCGATGATCGACACGTCGAACGTACCGCCACCCAAGTCATACACGGCGATTTTACGGTCGCCTTTTTCGGTCTTGTCCAGGCCGAATGCCAGCGCTGCTGCGGTTGGCTCGTTGATGATGCGCTTGACGTCCAGGCCAGCGATACGGCCGGCATCCTTGGTGGCTTGACGCTGCGAGTCGTTGAAGTACGCAGGCACGGTGATGACGGCTTCGGTGACTTCTTCACCGAGGTAGTCTTCTGCCGTTTTTTTCATCTTGCGCAGGACTTCAGCCGAAATTTGCGGCGGCGCCAGTTTTTTGTCGCGTACGCTAATCCATGCATCGCCGTTGTCGGCCTTGATGATTTGGTAAGGCATCAGCGCGATGTCTTTTTGCACTTCTTTTTCGTCGAACTTGCGACCGATCAGACGCTTGACTGCGTACAGCGTGTTTTTCGGATTGGTCACGGCCTGGCGTTTCGCCGGCGCGCCGACGAGAATTTCGCCATCTTCTTGATAAGCAATAATCGACGGCGTCGTGCGTGCGCCTTCAGCGTTTTCGATTACCTTTGGTTGACCGTTTTCCATGATGGAAACGCAGGAATTCGTGGTTCCCAGATCGATACCGATAATTCTACCCATGATTTTTTTCCTTTTATTTGCTAGATTTCAGATGGTTCTTATATGTGGCAAAGCGGCATGGTTTCAAGGCTTGCTTGATGCCGCACTCTGATTATTTTGCTTGCGCGGTCGTGACAATGGCTGGACGCAGCAGGCGGTCCGCAATCATATAGCCCTTTTGCAAGACTGACACGATGGTATTGGCTTCCTGCTCCGCTGGCACCACGGCAACGGCCTGGTGTTTCATCGGATCGAGCTTTTCACCCTGCACTGGCAATACTTCCACCAGGCGGTTGCGCTCGAACGCGGCGTTCAGTTGCTTCAGGGTCATCTCGACGCCTTCTTTCAGCGAGTCGATGGTCGGTGCTTCCACCGTCAGCGCCGTTTCCAGGCTGTCTTTCACCGGCACCATGGCTTCGGCAAAGCTTTCGACTGCGAATTTATGCGCTTTAGCAACATCTTCCTGCGCACGGCGACGAATATTTTCGCCATCGGCCTTGGCGCGCATGAAGGCATCGTGCATCTCTGCAAGACGCGCTTCGGTACTCGCCAGCTGCTCTTCCAAAGTAGGCTCTGCGGGAGTCGATGGGGCAGTCGCCGCGGCGTCCGCTTGCGGATTAGGTACAGCTTGGTTTTCCTGATCTTGCATCTAGAAAGCTCCTACAATCAATGACTTAAATGAGTTAGTCTAACTATCTTTACAACACTAACGGGCAGATGGGGCTATATCCTATTGTTTCAAGGGGTATACGTGGCAAAACCAGAATTACAGCGATTCATGTTACAGCTTATTACAAAAGGCTACCCATTTCGGCCAGTGAACCGTGCGCGCCCCCTTGATTTTCCAGGCTTCCCCCGGCAAAGCGCGCATTCTACCAGCCCCGCCACGGCCATCGCCACTGGCGGCGTTGCCATTTGGAAGACTTGGCGTCCCCGCCAGACATGACAAAGCCGCGCAAGCGCGGCTTTCTTGATGATATCTGGCAGCGGCGGCGGCAGTTTAATTCGCCGCGCCCAGCGCCAGCGCCGCCGCGCGCGCCTGCTCGCCCGCCTTCTTGTCCGCCTCGCGCTGCGGCGCCGTCTTCATCGTCGGCCAGCCAATCATGTGTTGTTCTGCAATTTCCGCCATACCCGCGATCCAGGCTGGCGTTTCGTTCAGGCAAGCGATGTAATGAAACTGCTGGCCGCCGGCCGCCTCGAAATCATGCTTCGCTTCCATGGCAATCTCCTCCAGCGTTTCCAGGCAATCGCTGGTAAAGCCCGGGCACAGCAGGTCAACGCGCTTGACGCCCTGCTGCGCCAGCGCCACCAGGGTGGGCGCCGTGTACGGCTGCAGCCATTCGGCCTTGCCAAAGCGCGACTGGAAAGTCACCACGTATTGCTCTTTGGTTAATTTCAGCTTTTCCGCCAGCAGACGCGCCGTTTTCAGGCATTGGCAGTGGTAGGGGTCGCCCAGCAGCAAGGTGCGCTTGGGCACGCCATGAAAGCTCATCACCAGTTTTTCCGGACGGCCATGCGCTTCCCAGTGGTTCAGCACGGAATCGCGCAAGGCGTCGATATACGTATCGTGCTCGTGGTATTGCTTGATAAAACGCAATTCCGGCACATTGCGCACCGTGGCGTAGTGGGCGAACACGGCATCGTAGATGGAACCCGTCGTCGTGCCCGAGTATTGCGGATAGGCCGGCAAGATGGCGATGCGCTCGCAGCCTTCGCTTTTCAGCCGGGCCAGCACCTCGGGCAAGGAAGGCGAACCGTAGCGCATGGCCATGGCCACGGTCACGCCGTCATGGCCCCGCTCCGCCAGCGCGCCGGCCAGCAATTTGGCCTGCTTTTGCGTATGCACCTTCAGGGGCGAGCCCTCGCGCGTCCAGATCGACGCGTATTTCTTGGCCGACTGGCCCGAGCGGAAGGGCAAAATGATCAGGTTCAGGATGAACCACCAGACGGCGCGGGGAATTTCCACCACGCGCGGGTCCGACAAAAATTGCTTCAGGTAGCGCCGCACAGCCGACGAGGTCGGTGCATCAGGCGTGCCCAGGTTGACCAGCACCACGGCGCTGCGGTCGATGCTGCCATGCGTGTACGACGGTTCTGTTTGAAATGACATGAAGGCTCTTCGAAGGCGTTGGATGGATTAGCCAACCATTATAGTTACATTGCGTCAACATCGGGAAAGATGGAAAGGAACGGCATAAGGCTAACTGCCATTCTCGCCAGATCGGTTTACGCTAACAACGCCTAACAAAACCGTAGCGAGCGGCAGCGAGTTGTGGCTGAGAAGCGGAGCTGTGCGAATGCATAGTGAGCATCGCAGGCCGCAAATCGCGACGCGCAGTAGGTTTGGTTAGGTGTACTAGATAGCCAGTAATTCGCGCGCATGCTTGCGCGTGGTGGCCGTAATTTCCAGGCCGCCCAGCATGCGCGCCACTTCTTCCACCCTGGCCTTGGCGTCGAGCATGTCGATACGCGACGCCGTCTTGCCATTGTCCAGAGTGCTTTTTGCCACCTGGAAATGCTGATTCGCCTGGCTGGCCACTTGCGGCAAGTGGGTCACGCACAACACTTGCCGTCCCTGCCCCAGGCGTTTCAACAAACGCCCCACCACTTCCGCGACGGCGCCGCCGATGCCGCTGTCAACCTCGTCGAAAATCAGGGTCGGCGTGGTGGTGGCGTGCGAGGTGATGACGGAGATGGCCAGCGCAATGCGCGCCAGTTCGCCGCCGGACGCGACTTTTGCCAGCGAACGGGGCGCCGTGCCCGCGTGGCCGGCGACAAGAAATTCCACTTGCTCGAGTCCGTGCGCGGCCGGCTCGCACGGGTGCAGGGCGATCTCGAAGCTGCCGCCCGTCATGCTCAGTTCCTGCATGGCGCGCGTGACGGCTTGCCCCAGTTCCAGGGCGGCGGCGCGGCGTGTGGCGGACAATCGCTCGGCGACGCTGCGGTACTCGGCCTCGATCTTCGCTTCCTGGCGCAGCAAGCCTTCGATATCGGAAGCGTCGGCCAGGTGCTGCAGCTTTTCCGACAGCTTGGCGTGTTCCTCGGGCAACTCTTCGGGCGTGACGCGGAATTTGCGGGCCGTGCTGTGCATGGCTTCCATACGCGCGTCGAGCTGGTGCAGGCGTTCCGGGTCCAGCTCCACCCGGTCCAGGTAATTGTTCAGCGCGTACACGGATTCCTGCAATTGAATGCGCGACGACTCGATCAGGTCGACGATCGGCTGCAATTCCGCATCGACGGAGACGAGCTTGCCCAGCTTCTGGTTCAGGGCCGACAATTGCGACACGATCGGATGGTCTTCCGACTCGGAAATAAGGGACAAGGCTTCCTGCGCCCCTTCTAGCAGGCTAGCCGCGTGCGACAGGCGGCTGTGCTCGTTCGTGATCTCCGTCCATTCGCCGGGCTTGGCGGCCAGCTTTTCCAGTTCGCCCACTTGCCATTCCAGGCGTTCGCGCTCGTACAGCACGTTGGCGGCGTTGGTTTCAAATTCCTCGCGCTGGCGCACGAGGGCGCGCCAGCGCTTGTGCAAGGCCGCCGCTTGCCGCGCATCCTGCTCCGCGCCCGCTTCGCGCGCCGTCGCCTGGCCGTCGAGCAGGGCCCGCTGCGCTTCGCTTTTCAGCAAGGACTGGTGCGCGTGCTGGCCGTGGATATCGACCAGCATGTCGCCCAGTTCGCGCAGCTGCGCGGCCGTGGCGGGGATGCCGTTGATATACGCCTTCGAGCGGCCCGCATTGTCGATCACGCGGCGCAGCAGGGCGCCGCCCTCGTCGTTGGCAAATTCATGCGCCACCAGCCAGGCCTGCGCCACCTCGCTGACGGAAAAATCGGCCGTGATGTCGGCCTTGGCCGCGCCTTCGCGCACCACGCTGGCGTCGCCGCGCCCGCCCAGCGCCAAAGTCAGCGCATCGATGAGGATGGACTTGCCGGCGCCCGTCTCGCCCGTCAGCACGCTGAAGCCGGCGGAAAATTCCAGTTCAATGGTATCGACAATGACAAAATCGCGAATGGACAGTGTATGGAGCATGGCTTCTGTGGTTAGGCGGCGCACCGCGGGTTGAGGTGGAGAAACTATTAGCTGAGCTTGCCCTCGCCCGACGGGTACTCATTCCAGTGCAGTTTTTCACGCAGGGTGTTGTAGTAGCTCCACCCTTCCGGATGCAGGAAGGTAATCGTGTGCGGCGAACGGCGGATGAGGATGCGGTCTTGCTGCACCAGGCTGGCAAAGGTCTGCATGTCGAAATTGACGCTGATATCGCGCCCGCGCACGATTTCCACGACGATCTGGCTGGAATCGGGCAGGACGATGGGGCGGTTCGATAGCGCATGCGGGGCGATCGGCACGAGCACGATGCCGCCCAGGGTCGGATGCAGCAACGGGCCGCCGGCCGACAGCGAATATGCGGTCGAGCCCGTGGGCGTGGAAATGATCAAGCCATCCGAACGCTGGTTGTACATGAAATGACCGTCGACCTCGACGCGCAATTCGGCCATGCCGGCGCCGCCGCCGCGCGAGACGACGACATCGTTGACGGCCATGCCCACGTGGATCGACTCGCCGTCGCGCAGCACGCTGCCTTCAAGCAAGGTGCGGCGTTCGGCCTTGAAACGGCCGCCGAGAATTTGCGCCAGCACGGGCAGCATGCGCTCAAGCGGAATATCGGTCATGAAACCCAGGCGCCCCTGATTGATACCGATCAAGGGGACGTCGAATGGCGCCAGCTGGCGCGCAATGCCCAGCATGGTGCCATCGCCGCCCATGACGATGGCGCAATCGGCGGCCGCGCCGATCTCGGCCGGCGACATGGCGCGCACGCCGGGAAACGCCAGGTTCAGGTGCGCGGCCGTCTCCGCCTCGAAGACCACCGTGTGGCCCAGCACCTGCAGGAAATCGACGATGCTTTTCACGGGCTCGGCAATGCCATCCGTATTCTGGCGCACGACCAGGGCGATGGTCTTGGCGCCCAGATTGAAGCGCTCGCCCGGGGCTGGCAAGGTCGCGGTTGGCTGTTCGGCGTGTGTATCGACGGGCATAAGAGTCTCGGTAGTAAATTCGGTGGCAAGCCGCCCCAGGCTGTCGCACGCCGCCATCGCATGGTACTGTATATATACACAGTATAGTGCGGCTGCCGTGTGCCCGCAAGGGGCGTTCTTGGTGTTGCACGCAGTGTAGCGCAGAAAAAGAATCGTCCATGCGTGCGCCAGCGCTCCCTGCATGGACAAATCCGCTTGCATGCACTCTGGCGCGGCAGGACACTGATTTCACGTCAATTCTTCTGTCAGGAGGCCATATGGTTACCCAGCATAGCGAACGCAAGATCAATACCGATGAAAAGGTCAGCAATGACGGCGTCGACCGTCTGCCGCACGAGCGCGACGAATCGCCCGATGCGCAAAACGTGCGCCCACGCAAGATCATGCAGCAGGCGGCCAGCGACCTGGAGCAAGGGCTGGTCGATACGGACCTGCACGCCCAGCCGGGCGTGGAAAAGGTCAAGCCCGCCGCGCCGCAGCAAGCCCGTCCCGACGCGCAACTGGAACCAAAGAAGGCGCGCTGACTCTAACTGTCACGCCCCGCTACTCGCACTGCTGATGCGCACTGGTCATCGCACTGGTCATATTACGGAGTACGCCATGCACCGTTACGTCTGTTCATTCCTGCTCGCCAGTGCCTGCGGCGCCCATCTCGCCCACGCCCAGGCGCCCGCCATGCCCGTGGGCTTCGGCCCCCAGCCCGCCCTGCCCGCACCGGACAGACAACTGATTCCCACCGTGAATGTGGCGCCCGTGCAGCGCTGGACGGCCGCGCAGCACCCCGCTGTCGCGGCGGGCCTGGCCATCCATGCATATGCGCGCGACCTCGACCATCCGCGCTGGCTGTACGTCTTGCCGAATGGCGACGTGCTCGTGGCGGAAACGAACGCCCCGCCCAAGCCGGACGACAGCAAGGGCATCAAGGGCGCCATCATGCAGATGCAGATGAAAAAAGCGGGCGCGGCCACGCCCAGCGCCAACCGCATCACCCTGCTGCGCGGCGTCGACGCGAATGGCGTGGCGCAAACGCGCAGCATCTTCCTGCAGGGACTGAACTCGCCATTTGGCATGGCCCTGGTGGGTAACGAGCTGTACATCGCCAATGCCGACGCCTTGATGCGTTTTCCTTACAAGGAAGGCCAGACAGCCATCACGGCGCCCGGCGTCAAGGTGATGGATTTGCCGGGCGGCCCCATCAATCACCACTGGACCAAGAACGTCATCGCCAGCCCCGATGGCAAATTTCTCTATGTTTCCGTCGGCTCGAACAGCAACGTGGGTGAAAACGGCATGGCGGCCGAAGATGGCCGCGCCGCCATCTGGCAATTCACGCGCGCCACGGGCAAGGCCCGCGTGTATGCGACGGGCTTGCGCAATCCCGTGGGCCTGGCCTGGCAGCCCAGGACGGGCGCCCTCTGGACGGCCGTCAATGAGCGCGACGAGCTGGGCAACGACCTGGTGCCCGACTACATGACGTCCGTCAAGGATGGCGCCTTCTATGGCTGGCCCTACAGTTATTTCGGCCAGCACGTCGATGCGCGGGTCACGCCGCCCCGTCCCGAACTGGTGGCCACGGCTGTTGCACCCGACTACGCGCTGGGCGCCCATACGGCCTCGCTGGGACTGGCGTTTTATGACGCTACCCTGCTGCCGGAACGCTACCGGGGCGGCGCCTTCATCGGCCAGCACGGCTCGTGGAACCGCAAACCCTTCAGCGGCTATAAAGTCATCTTTGTTCCGTTCGCCGATGGCGTGCCCAGCGGTCCTCCGCAGGACGTCGTCGCTGGCTTCCTCGACAGCAATGGCAAGGCGCAGGGGCGCCCTGTCGGCGTGGCCGTCGACAAGGCGGGCGCGCTGCTGGTGGCGGACGACGTGGGTAATGTCATCTGGCGCGTCACGCCGGCGCCGTGAATGCATGGGCGCCGCGCATGCGCCCCCTGTGTGGCACAACGAACGGAAGCGCAGGGATGGGGCGCGCATGATGGACCTTCGAACCACGCAAGGAGTACATCATGAAAAAAACAGGATCAGCCGTCTGGAGTGGCGGCCTTAAAGATGGCAAAGGATTTATTTCCACCGAAAGCGGCGCGCTCGACAATGTGGCCTATGGTTTCAACACGCGCTTCGAGGATGGTCCCGGCAGCAATCCGGAAGAACTGATCGGCGCGGCCCACGCGGCCTGCTTCACCATGGCCCTGTCCGGCCAACTGGGCGAGGCGGGCTTGCGCGCCACGGCCCTGAAAACCACGGCCGACGTCAGCCTGGAAAAAATCGATGGCAGCTATGCCATCACGGCCGTGCATTTGACCCTGGTGGCCACCATTCCTGGCGCCACCGACGAAGCGTTCCAGGACGCGGCCCTGCGCGCCAAGCTCGGCTGCCCCGTATCGAAGTTGCTGGCCACGGAAATCACGCTGGACGCCCGTCTGGAGTAATTCCGGCAGACCGCCCGCTGCTGTCCAATCAGCGGACGGCAAGGGCGGTCTCGGCAAGAAAGCCATAAAACGCATAAAATCCCGCCATTCCCCCTCACCCTCAAGGATTTACGATGCGTATTTTGCACACCATGTTACGGGTCGGCGACCTGCAGCGCTCCATCGACTTTTACACGAACGTCCTGGGCATGAAGCTGCTGCGCACCAGCGACAATCCGGAATACCAGTACACGCTGGCCTTCGTCGGCTATGGCGCGAACCCCGACCACGCGGAACTGGAACTGACGTATAACTATGGCACCACCAGCTACGAGCTGGGCACGGCCTACGGCCACATCGCCATCTCGGCCGACGATATCGTCGCCGCCTGCGACGCGGCACGCGCGAACGGCGGCAACGTCACGCGCGAACCGGGCCCCGTCAAGGGCGGCAACACGGTCATCGCCTTCATCACCGATCCGGATGGCTACAAGATCGAATTGATCGAACGCAAGTTCGACGGCCAGGGCGCCGGCCTGTAATTCCTCAGCCTGACTCGGCGGCCGTTGCAATGGCCGCGCGCAGCCAGGCGATGCCCGCATCGCCGTCCGTGCGACGGTGCCGTATCACTTCAAATGCAAACGGCGCGATGGCAAACGGTGCAGCGTACTGCGCCAGCCCTTGCGCCGCGCTTGCCTGCAAGGCGCGCTGCGCCACCGTCAGGATCAAGTCCGTCCCCGTCACGACATCGGGTGCGACCGTCCAGTACGGCACACGCACGGCGATGCGGCGCGCCTGGCCCAGTTGTGCCAGCGCAGCATCGACTTCGGCCGCCATGCCGCCTTCGCCGGACGCCACCAGCACATGGGGGCGCGCCAGATACGTGTCCAGACTCAATGTTTCGCCCGGCGCCAGGCTGGCCGGATCGAGCGCACACACGAACGTTTCCTCGAATAAAGTTTCTCTATGTAAGTGCTCGGGCAGTTGCGGGAACACGCCCAGCGCCAGGTCGATCTCGCCATCCTGCACGCCGGCCACCACGGCTTGGCGGCTGGCATAGCTGACAACCACGTCGATGCCGGGCGCTTCCACGCGCAATCGGCGCAGCAAGCAGGGCAAGATCAACGCCGCGCCGTAATCCGACATGGCCAGGCGAAACACGCGCTGCGCCGTGGCGGCCTCGAAGACGGCGCCGCCGAGCACGGAGCGCACGCTTTGCAGGGCTTCGGCCAGGGGGCGCGCCAATTCCAGGGCTCGCGCGGTGGGCTGGAAACCGCCCTTGCCACGCAGCAGCAGCGGATCGTCGAGCAAGTGGCGCAGGCGTGCCAGCGCATGGCTGACGGCTGGCTGGCTCATGTGCAAGCGCTCGGCCGCGCGCGACAAATGGCGCTCGCTGAGCAGCGCTTCGAGGATCACCAGCAAGTTCAAATCGACGGCGCGCAGATTATTCATTTGGTGCATAGTTAGCTGACAAACTACGAATTGGATTTAATCATGACAGCATAATACGATGACTCCATCAACTTAACACGCAGGGAGTCGCACATGAACGGATGGATCACCTTGTTTGCCCCGCTGGCCATGCTGGCCGGCGCCGTCGTCCCTTTTCAGGCGGGCGCGAACGCCGCGCTGGGCCGCAATCTGGGCCACCCGCTGTGGGCCACGCTCGCCTCGCTGGCGGTCAGCGCCGTGCTGGCGTCGTTCGTGATGCTGGTCTGGCGGGTGCCGGCACCCGATCTTCACCTCGCCGTGCGCGGGCCGGGCTGGTCCTGGCTCGGGGGCGCGGCCGGCGTGTTTTATATTACGGCCGCGCTGATGCTGGCGCCGCGCATGGGCTCCGGCCCCTTCATGGCGGCCGTCATCGGCGGGCAGATGCTGGCCGCGCTGGCCATCGACCGCTACGGCTTGCTGGGCTTTGCCGTCAAGCATATTTCTCCGCTGCACTGGGCCGGCGCGGGCCTCGTGGTGGCCGGTGTCGTGCTGACCCAGTTCGCCAACAGCCGCGCCGTGTGACCACACTTCAAGGCGAAAAAAAACCAGCGCCGTTGCCGGGGCTGGTTTTAATGTAAAGCAAGAGCCCGCTTACTTGTCGAGCAAGGCATTGACGGGCATCAAGTCCGTTTCCTTCAGGGTGCCGGCGGCAGCCTTCAGGCGCAAGCCGTTCATGATGGTGTCGTAGCGGGCTTTCGACAGGTCTTTTTGCGTCGAGAACAATTGTTTCTGCGCATTCAAGACGTCGATATTGATGCGCACGCCCACTTGATAGCCGAGCTGGTTCGACTCCAGCGCCGACTTGCTCGACACTTCCGCCGCTTCCAGCGCCTTGACTTGCGCCAGGCCGCTATTCACGCCCAGGAATGCCTGGCGCGCGCCTTGCGATGCCGTGCGGCGTGCCGTTTCCAGATCGTTGCGGGCCTTGTTTTCCAGCGCGATCGATTCGCGTACCTTGCTGGTGACGGCAAAGCCGCTGAAGATCGGGATGCTCCACTGCACGCCGATAGCATTGTTGTTGGCGCCGCCGGCGCCGCCCGTCGTGTAAGTGTGGCCCGTGTTGGCGATCAGATCCAGGGTCGGGTAGTGGCCGGCGCGGTTGCGGCCGATGTCGCGCTTGGCCGATTCCACGTTGAACTGGGCCGTGACGACGCCGTAGTTCTGCTCTTCGGCCGAGCTCACCCACGGTTCGATGGCGGCCGGTTCCGGCGCGCTGATGACCACGCCGGTGCGCATCGGCGCCAGTGACGTTGGCGCTTCACCGATGATGGTTTGCAAGGCGCTGCGCTTGTTGGCCAGGTCATTGATGGCGGCAAATTCCTGCGCCACCACCAGGTCATAGGCCGCTTGCGCTTCGTGCGTGTCGGTAATCGTTTGCGTGCCGACCTCGAAGTTGCGCTTGGCCGATGCCAGCTGCTCCGTCGTCGCCACTTTTTGCGCCTGCGTAGCGCCCAGGTTGTCCTGCGCGCTGAGCACGTCGAAATACGCTTGCGCCACGCGCGTGATCAAGTCTTGCTGGACTTGCGCAAATTGCGCTTCGGCAATCGCCTGCGCCAGCTTGCTTTGCTGATAGGTTTCCCAGCGATCCCAACGGAACAGCGGCTGCGCCAGGGTCAGGTTGTAGGTATTCGTGTGCACGTTAACGGTCGGCATGGTGATCTTATTGCCTTGACTCAATACAATCGGCTCCTGATTGCCACGCGTATTGCTGCCCGACGCGGAGATTTGCGGCAGCAAGCCTGCCAGCCCCTGCGGAACCCGCTCCATCCCGGCAGACAGGGCCGCGCGCGCGCTGGCGTACTGCGCGTCATTGGCCAGCGCCTGCTGGTAGACCTGGATGAGATCGGCCGCCTGCGCTTGCAGCGAGCATGTCATCGAGACAAAGGCGCTGGTCATCAGCACGGCGATAAGGGGTTTCCGCATTGCATTTCTCCGTTGGAGTCGTCAAAAGTTGATGGAATCAAAAATCTGCTACCGCTTGCCTTGCGCTCGCCGGATGAGCAGAGTACAGGCCTCCGCAGGCATGCAGGAAAACATGCCTGGGTGCATCTACTGCGAATTAACTTAGTATTTCGGCATGGCGCTGTCGACTTGCAGCGCCCAGGCATGCACGCCGCCCGTCAAATTACTGATCTTGCCAAAACCATTGCGCTCCAGGAAGGCCGCCACTTGCATGCTGCGCATGCCGTGATGGCAAATGCAGACGATTTCGGCGTCTTCATCGAGGTCATCGATGCGCGCGGGAATCGAGTTCATCTGCATCAAGGTGGCACCGTCGAGGTGGCACAGGTCGAACTCCCACTGTTCCCGCACGTCCAGCAAGAACGGACGCGGGCGGGAAGGGTCAGCCAGCCAGGCGGCCAGCTGCGGTGCACTCAAATGCTCCATCGAATCGGTCGCCTCAGAACTGGAAATGCGACGGTGCCACGGCTTGCAGCGGCGTGACATTGGTTTCAAACAGCTTGCGCGTGTCATAGGCTTTGTCCGAGCTGCGCGTGATCAGGTGCGCCGACATGATCGGTGCTTCGCCGATGATGGCCAGGATGCGGCCGCCGACTTTGACTTGTTGCAACAGTGCTTCCGGCAGCACGGCCAGGGCGCCGGACACGACGATCACGTCGTACGGAGCGCCCTTGCTCCAGCCCTGGGCGCCGTCGCCCAGTTCCACGGTCACGTTCGTCACACCGTTGGCGGCCAGGTTCTGCTCGGCCAAGGTTTTCAATTGGGGGACGATTTCCACGCTCGTCACATGACGCGCCTTGTGCGCCAGCAACGCGGCCATGTAGCCGCTGCCGGCACCGATTTCCAGCACATTTTCATGCTTCTTGACGGCTACGTCTTGCAAAATACGCGCTTCCAGCTTTGGCGTGAACATGTATTCGCCACCGCCCAGTGGAATTTCCGTATCGACGAAGGCCAGGTTTTTATAGGCGGCCGGCACGAAATTTTCACGCTTGACCACGTTCAACAGCTCCAGTACGTCGATATCCAGTACGTCCCATGGACGGATCTGCTGTTCGATCATATTGAAGCGGGCTTGTTCGATATTCATCTTTGGACTCGGTAAGTGAAGTAATAATCCGCCATTTTATCGTTGAACTGGCTGAAAGCACATGTTAACCATAAAGACGGGGAATGGAGGAAATTTGCGACGATCTGCAGATTTGGGGGGGCGAACCTTGGAAAAGGGGCAACTGAACGGTAGCAGCCACGCCGGCGCGTCAGCTTTTCCCGGGCGCCTCCACCTGCAGGCTGCGCAAGCTCATGTCGATAAACGCATCCATGTAGGCGAGCGGATCGATATCCTTGACCTCGCATGGCAGGAAGGAGTGCGTCCACATCATCAGCATGGTCACGGGTGCGCTGAGGATGGTGCTGACCAGCACGGGATCGACCTGGCGGAATTCGCCGCGCTGCATGCCCCGTTCCAGCAGGGTGACGACCAGCGCATTGCCGCGCGCGACGACTTCTTCGTTGTAAAACTGCGCCAGTTCCGGGAAATTGTTCGCTTCGGCTAGCATCAGCTTGGTCAAACCGGCCAATTTGGTGGCGCCGAACTCTTCCCACCACTGCATCATCACCTTGCGCAACAACTCGGCGCTCGTGCTGTCCGAGGCGGCCATGCTGTCTTCCGCCTCGCCGATCGATTGCACGATATTGTCGCGCACGACGGCCTTGAACAGCTCCTGTTTATTCTCAAAGTACAGGTACAAGGTGCCTTTCGACACGCCGGCCCGCTTGGCCACGTCTTCCAGGCGCGTCGATGCAAAGCCCCGCTCGACAAACAGGTCGAGGGCGGCGGCGAGCAATTCCTGCGGGCGGGCATCCTTGCGCCGCTCCCAGCGGGGCTTGGTATCAATCGGGGCTTGCATGTATCTTTCCAAATAACTTACTTTTGAGTCATTAATAGTAGACCTGTCTATCGTCAAGGTCAAGCGCGGAGCACCGCCCGGCACGCCGAACACAGGCATTGTACGCTCCGTGTCAACGCTGGCGGCACCGGGTGGAGCAGAATGCGTTTCAGCCCCCATTTTGCGCAGTTCATCGCATTTCCACTGAGCAAGCATGCCGGATTTGCTACCTTCTCATCGACGGCACGGCAGCCGCGGCGCGGCAGCCGGCTTTTTTTCTTGTCCCGCACTAAAACAATCATAAAGGAAACACCATGCGTACCTTGCTGGCCCTGTGCTGTGCCCTTGCCCTTGGCGGTTGCGCCATCGTCATCAACCCCAACGATGGCGAAGTGCGCCACGCCGATTCAAGCAGCAATGCCATCCAGGGCAACGAGCAAGTGAGCCGCGATGTGCGACAAGTCAGCAACATCAACACGCTCGACATCGACAGCATGAAGCGCATCGATATCAAGATCGACGTGCGCGTGGGGCCGGCCACATCGCTGGTGATCGAAGCGGACAGCAACCTGCAGCCGCGCATCCATAGCGAAGTGAACGGTAATACCCTGCGCATCTGGAGCGATACGAACATTCGCAGCAGCAATGGCATCCACGTCATCTACACGACGCCGCAATTGAGGAAGATCACCATTTCCGGCTCGGGCCGCCTGGTGGCCAGCGGTTTCAATGGCGACGATTTCAGCCTGGAGCAGCGCGGTGCGATGAAGAGCGAATTGTCGGGCACGGTGGGACGCCTCGACGTGGCCAACAATGGCTCGGGCAGCATCAACGCGGCGGCCCTCGCCAGCGGCAACACGGACGCGGTGCAAAACGGTTCGGGCACCATCCAGCTGGGCAGCGTGCGCGGCGAACGCATGAACGTGGCCGTCAACGGCTCGGGCAGCATCAGCGCCAGCGGCGCCGTGCAGCGCCTCGACGCCAACGTGAATGGCTCGGGCGACATCAACCTGGCCGCCCTGCGCAGCGACGTTGCCTATCTGGCGAGCAACGGTTCCGGCGACGTCGACGTCACCGTCCAGAATGAAGTCAACGCCCGCGCCAGCGGTTCCGGCCGCATCACCGTGCATGGCGATCCGGCCCGCCGCACCCTGTCGGGCAAGCGCGTCAGCATCGTGCGCTAACGCGCCCTGGCGACGCAGGGGAGCCGGCTTGCTATACTGTCGGCTCGTCACCCGCTCGCCTGAAATCCCATGTCACCATCTGCCACCCTGGCATGCCGTCCATCGTGCGGCGCCTGCTGCACCGCACCGTCCATCACCAGCCCGATTCCGGGCATGCCGGATGGAAAACCTGCGGGCGTGCGCTGCGTGCAACTGGCCGACGACAACCGCTGCAAGATCTTTGGCCAACCGGAGCGACCCGCGTTTTGCGGCGGCCTGCAGCCTTCCGAGGATATGTGCGGCAGCAGCCGCGAACATGCGATGCGTTGGTTACATCAGCTGGAACAGGCAACAGCACCGTACAGCTGATGCTTGCACACGCCACCATCGGCTAAGGTTTCACGTCCCGCTGACCTGCATACGCGGCAAAAATGAACGGCTTTGCCGCATCCAGTTCCGCCAGCGTGCCAATGCTGATTTCCAGGTTACCCGTACCCCAATGCCCGATCGCGGTCACGTCGCGCGATTTTGGCAGGACGTGCGCTACGGGGGCCGGGTCGATGTGCAAGTACAGCACGAGGCAGTTCTTCTTGTGTATCACCACGGTCGCAAAGTTCTTCAGCCGCTTGAACGCCAGGTACAAGCGCAGCTCTTTACGTTCAACATCATCCCCCAGCGACATCGTGTAATCCTCCAGCGAGGCCAACAACTGACGCATGGGCTCCGAAAGACCTGCCGGCACTTCCACGAATGCCTTGTCTGGTCCCGTCGGCTTGTTCGCGCCCCCATCGGCGGGTACAGCTACCATTGCTTCCAACCTGGCTGGTGCCGACGTCTGCCGCTTGGCGGAGCTTTTCTTTGTTGCGGGATCCATGCCGGCGCTTGCGGACTCCAGCAGAAGCAAATCCTCTGCAAATCGGCGATAGCGGATCAGTTCGATCGTCCGGCCGATCTGCTGGACGGCATGGCTATCGAACTTGGTAAAGTCGGCGGCAATGCAAATCACCCGCGGCGCGCTCCAATCGATGGCCTCCGATGCCAGCTTGCCCAGCTTAGCGAAGACCAGCAGTTGAAAGTCGGCCTGATGGTCCATCAACCAGTCCAGGTAATACAAGCCCTGATTGATGACATTTTCACCAACCGACCGTTTGTATTCAAGAATGCAGGGGCAATTGTTCTCATCCAATCCAAGCGAATCGATGCGGCCGGCATGCGTCTTACCGGTCGAATATTCGCTCGCCAGAAAACGGATACTCAGCAAAGTATCGAGGTTTGCCTCTATCAAGGTCTGCAATGGTTTTTCCAGGTCCGATGCACTGCCTTGCAGTTCCTGGGCCTGGCCATGGACCAACTTGAAAAGTTTAATGTCACTCATCCGTCTGTTTTCCTTATTCCTCGGCAAGCAAATACCAAGGTGCATCAAGCTATCGGCGATGAGCATAAACGTAAATTTATCTTTTTTGCAAATTCATTTACAACAGGGATATTGTTGGCAATTCCTTGCCCTGGTCCCATCCCGAGCACGATGCGTGCATCAGGTAACCGTTGACTAAATTTGCACGTTTGCGTATATTCATGCACATTCATGCACGTTTAAGATTCCACCATGTCCTCCACCCTGCTCCTCAAACAACGCCACGCGCTGATCCAGCAACAATTGCACGCGGATGGCAGGGTGCTGGCGCTGGATCTGGCGCGCCAGCTCGACGTGTCCGAAGACACGATACGGCGCGATTTGCGCGAGATGGCGGCGGCCGGCCTGTGCCAGCGCGTATATGGCGGCGCCCTGCCGCTGGCGCCCGACGGCGGCACCTTGACGCAGCGCAAGCAGGAAGCGCCGGAACGCAAGGCGCGCCTGGCGCAGGCCGCCGTGTCACTCGTGCGTGCAGGCCAGGTGCTGTTTCTCGATGCGGGCTCGACCAACCTGGCCATCGCCAGCGCCTTGCCGGAGTTGGCGCTCACTGTCATCACCAATGCCCCCGCGATCGCCATGGCGCTGATGGAACGCCCCGAGATCGAGCTGATCATGGCTGGCGGCCGGGTCGAGCGCCGCGCCGGCGCCAGCCTGGGTCCGCAAGCGCTGCGCACGGTCGAGCGCATGCATCCCGACCTGTGCTTTCTCGGTGCCTGCGGCGCCGACGCGGACGCGGGCGTGACGGCGTTCAACTACGACGAAGCCGAATTCAAGCGCAGCATCGCCGGCGCCAGCAAGGCCGTGGTGGTGGCCGTCACCAGCGACAAGCTGGGCACGGCCGCGCCCTTCGGCGTGCTGGCCACGGGCCTGCTGCAGCACCTGGTGCTCGAAGCCGATGCCGATGCGGCCCACGTGGCCGCCTTTGAACGGCTGGGCGTGCAAGTGTTGCGCGCCCGCGCCTGACTTTTCCACCCCGACTCTTGAAAAGCTCTCCCATGCACCTTACCGGTACCCTGCAACAACGCGCGACGCGCCTCGTCTTCTTCGCCGCCGGACTCGGCATGGCCGCCTGGGCCCCGCTGGTCCCCTACGCCAAGTCGCGCCTGGGCCTCGATGAAGCGACGCTCGGCATCCTGCTGCTGTGCCTGGGCGCCGGCTCGCTGTGCGCGATGCCGTTTACGGGCATACTCACGGCCCGCTTCGGCTGCCGCAAAATCATCGTCGGCGCCGGCCTGCTGCTGACCGCCGTCCTGCCCGGCCTGGCGCTGGCCGCCACGCCCCTGCAACTGGGCCTGGTGCTGCTGGTGTTCGGCGCGGCCATGGGCACGTTTGACGTGGCCATCAATATCCAGGCGGTGATCATCGAAAAAGCCAACGGCGGCGCCATGATGTCGGGTTTTCACGCGCTGTTCAGCGTGGGCGGCTTTGCCGGCGCGGCCTGCATGGCCCTGCTGCTGTGGCTGGGCCTGACGCCGGCCTGGTCCTGTGTGGTGGTGATGCTGCTGCTGTGCGGCGTGCTGGGCGCGGCGCAAGGCCATCTGCTGCCGACGGCGTCCCCCTCCGGCGAAAAGACGCCGCTGTTCGTCATGCCGCATGGCGCCGTCATTTTCATCGGCCTGCTGTGCTTTATCGTCTTCCTGGCCGAAGGCGCGATCCTCGACTGGAGCGCCCTGTTCCTGACCACCACGCGCGGCGTGGAAGAAGCCAAGGGCGGTCTCGGCTACGCCGCCTTCGCCATCGCCATGACGGTGGGCCGCTTCACTGGCGATAAGGTGGTCAGCCGCTTTGGCGGAAAGCGGGTGCTCACTTTCGGCGGCCTGTGCGCGGCGGCAGGCTTCTTCCTGGCCGTGCTGGCGCCGCATGCCAGCCTGGCCATGGCCGGCTTCGTGCTGATCGGTCTGGGCGCGGCGAACATCGTGCCCATCCTGTTTACGGCGGCCGGCCAGCAACATGCCATGCCGGCCAGCCTGGCGGTGGCGGCCATCACCACCATCGGCTATGCGGGCATCCTGGCCGGCCCGGCCGTGATCGGCTTCGTGGCGCACGCCACCAGCCTGAATATCGCCTTCGCCATGCTGGGCGCCGCCCTGCTGCTGGTGGCGGCCAGCGCGCGCCTGGTGGCGCCGGCCAAACAGCGTTCCTGATCCTCCTGCTGCCTGTCGGACGATGCGAAAAAAGCGCCGCCCGACAGCGCCCAAATCGGCTCGCCGGGCCTCCGGCATGGTAAGCTTCGACCCCGCGCACATTGCGGGCGCCACGCACCCACCCCATCCTGCCACTTATACCCGTTTATACATCTATGGATCTCATTCTTGCGCTAAAAGCCATCATCATGGGGCTGGTCGAAGGTTTTACCGAATTTTTGCCGATTTCGTCCACGGGGCACTTAATCCTGGCCGGCAGCCTGCTCGACTTTACCAAAGATGTCTCGAAAGAAGTCATGGGGGTATTTGAAATCGCCATCCAGGCGGGCGCCATTCTGGCCGTGTGCTGGGAATACCGTGCACGCATCGCCTCGGTTCTGGGCAGCCTGACCACCAAGTGCAGCTCGCGCATGTTCGTGCTGAACCTGGCAATCGCCTTCATCCCCTTGGCCGTGCTGGGTTTGAAATTCGGCAAATATATCAAGGCGCTGCTGTTCAACCCTGTCGCGGTCGCGACCGCCTTCATTATTGGCGGCATCATCATCCTGCTGGTGGAACGCCGCGCGCGCAACAATCCGGTCGCGGTACGCATACATACGGTCGAAGATATGAGTCCGCTTGATGCTCTTAAGGTCGGCTGCGCCCAGGCGTTCGCGCTGATTCCCGGCACCAGCCGTTCCGGCTCGACCATCATCGGCGGCATGCTGCTGGGACTGTCGCGCAAGGCCGCCACCGAATTTTCGTTTTTCCTGGCCATCCCCACCCTGCTGGCGGCCACCTTCTACTCGCTGTACAAGGCGCGCGACATCCTGTCGATCGCCCACGTGCCCCTGTTCGGCCTGGGCACCGTGGCCGCCTTCATTTCCGCCTTCCTGTGCGTGCGCTGGCTGCTGCGCTATATCAGCTCGCACGACTTCACGTTTTTTGCCTGGTACCGCATTGTGTTCGGCTTGCTGGTCCTGGCCAGCGCCCACTACGGCTGGATTGTTTGGGCAGAATAAGGCACTATGAATCAAGATCTTAACCAGCGCGCGCTGCACCTGCTGCAAACCGTTTTCGGCTACCCGGCCTTCCGCGGCCAGCAAGCCGACATCGTCGACCACGTCAGCCATGGCGGCGACGCGCTGGTACTGATGCCCACCGGCGGCGGCAAGTCGCTGTGCTATCAGATTCCCGCGCTGCTGCGCGAAGGCGTCGGTGTCGTCGTCTCGCCGCTGATCGCGCTGATGCAGGACCAAGTGGACGCGCTGGAAGAAGTGGGCGTGCGCGCCGCCTTCCTCAATTCGACGCAAACCTACGAAGAAGCGAGCCGCATCGAGCGCCTGGTGCGCACGGGCGGCATCGACGTCGTCTACGTGGCGCCCGAGCGCCTGATGACGCAGCGCTGCCTGGACCTGTTCCAGGCGTCGAAGATCTCCCTGTTCGCCATCGACGAGGCGCACTGCGTGGCCCAGTGGGGCCACGACTTCCGCCCCGAATACATCAAGCTGTCGGTGCTGCACGAGCAGTTCCCGGACGTGCCGCGCATCGCGCTCACGGCCACGGCCGACCCGCAGACGCGCGCCGAAATCGCGCTGCGCCTGCAACTGGAAGACGCGCGCCAATTCGTCTCGTCCTTCGACCGCCCGAACATCCGCTATCAGATCGTGGAAAAGGCGAATGGCCGCAAGCAGCTGCTCGACTTCATCAACACGGAACACGCGGGCGACTGCGGCATCGTGTACTGCCTGTCGCGCAAAAAAGTCGAAGAGACGGCGGAATTTTTGAACCAGAGCGGCATCCGCGCCCTGCCCTATCACGCCGGCATGGAATACGCCAAGCGCAGCGCCAACCAGGCGCGCTTCCTGCGCGAGGAAAACATCGTCATGGTCGCCACCATCGCCTTCGGCATGGGCATCGACAAGCCCGACGTGCGCTTCGTGGCGCATCTGGATCTGCCGAAAAGCATCGAGGGCTATTACCAGGAAACGGGGCGCGCGGGCCGCGACGGCATGGCCGCCAACGCCTGGATGGCGTACGGCTTGCAGGACGTGGTACTGCAGCGGCGCATGATCGACGAATCGGAAGCGGACGACACCTTCAAGCGCGTGCTGGGCGTGAAACTCGACGCCATGCTGGGCCTGTGCGAAACGCTCAGCTGCCGCCGCATGCGATTGCTCGAATACTTCGGCGAACCGGCTTCGCCGTGCGGCAATTGCGATACCTGCCTGGTGCCGCCCGTGTCGTTCGACGGCACCGTACCCGTGCAAAAACTGCTGTCGGCCATCTACCGCGTCGACCAGCGCTTTGCCGGCGGCCACGTGATCGATGTGCTGCGCGGCGTGGAGTCCGAACGCATCAAGACCTGGCACCACGATTCGCTGTCCGTGTTCGGCATCGGTTCGGACCTGGGCGAAGCGGAATGGAAATCGATTTTGCGCCAGGCCATCGCGCTCGGTCTCGTCTCGGTCGACCATGAACAATACAGCTCGCTGAAACTGACGGACGCCTCGCGTCCCGTGCTCAAGGGCGGCCAGAAGGTGCAGCTGCGCCAGTACCAGAAACCGGTGAAAACCAGCAAGCGCAGCACCAGCGTGGCGAAAGGCTATGTCGAGACGGATCTGTCGGCCAGCGAGCAGGCGATCTTCGACAAGCTGCGCTGGTGGCGCGTGGAGACGGCGCGCACGCACAACGTGCCCGCCTACGTGATTTTCGTCGACGCCACCCTGCGCGAAATCGCCAAGGCCAAGCCCACCTCGCTCGAGCAGATGCGCGGCGTGAGCGGCGTGGGCGAGAAAAAACTGGCCTCGTACGGCGACGAAATCGTCGCCATGATCCTGGAGATGATTTGATGGAAGCACTCTCGTCCGACCTGATCTATCAGGCCGTGAAAATTCTCGGCGCCCAGCCCGACGCCGAAGACGCGGTGGAAGCGCAAGTACGGTTACTGGTGCAGGACGATCTCACCGTGCGCCGCCTGGCCGACGTGGTGCCGGAAGCCTTCGGCCTGGTGCTGGCGTCGCACCTGCCCGGCGCCGACAACATGACCCTGCCCCATACCTTCTGCGCCCAGGACGAGGACGGCGAGTGGGTGGAGTTTCCCATGCGCCGCGAACCGATCTTTGTCGTCGCCGCGGATATCGCCCAGCATACCTTCCACAACGGCCCGCGCGCGCTGATACAAAACCTGGCCAGCCGCAGCTCCTTGCTGTCGGCCATCAACAAGGCGTTGAATGCGGGCGGCTCGCTCGAAGGCACGACCCTGGGTCCGCCCTCCTTCTTCGGCCTGCCCGCCGCGCTGTACCAGCCGGCGGCATCGCCCGCTACGCCCTGAGCACTTCACTTTGCCCTTGTCCTTGATAACGGAACGCTGCCGCGATGGAAACCAAATGGCTGGAAGACTTCATCTCGCTCGCTGAAACGCATAATTTCAGCCGTTCCGCGGCCCTGCGCCACGTCACCCAGCCGGCCTTTTCGCGGCGCATCCAGTCGCTGGAAAACTGGCTCGGCATCGACCTGGTCGACCGCACCTCCTACCCCACGCGGCTGACGCCGGCCGGCGCCGTGTTCTACGAGCAGGCGCTGGAAATGCTGGGACAGATCAACGGCGTGCGCGCCCTGTTGCGCGGCAAGCGGGCGGCCACGCAAACGAGCGTCGATTTCGCCGTGCCGCACACTCTCTCGCTGACCTTCATGCCGAAGTGGCTGACGGCACTGGAAGAAGGTTTTGCGCCGATCAACAGCCGTTTGATGGCGCTGAACGTGCACGACGCCGTGCTGCAGCTGGTCGACGGCGGCTGCGACCTGCTGCTGTGCTATCACCATCCGCGCCAGCCGGTGCAGCTGGACCCGGGCCGCTACGACATGCTGGTCATGGGCCGCGAAACCCTGCGTGCGTATGCACGCTGCGGCCAGGACAAGGTGCCGGACTTCGTCTTGCCCGGCAGCGCCAAGGAGCCGCTGCCCTTCCTCTCCTACACCAACAACGCCTATCTGGGTCGCATGGTGGAACTGCTGCTGGCCGACGCCAAGGCGCCCCTGTTCCTGGACACCTGCTACGAAACGGACATGGCCGAAGGTTTGAAAATGATGGCGCTGGAAGGCCGCGGCATCGCCTTCCTACCCGAATCGGCCGTCATGCGCGACGTCAAATACAAGCACCTGGCGCGCGCCGACGGCGGCGCGCCGGGCTGGGAAATCGAGCTGGAAATCCGCTTGTACCGGGAACGCCCGTCCAGCCTGCGTCCCGGCAAGCAGATCGTCGAAAGCCTGTGGCAATACCTGGTGCAGGCGCAGGACGGCAAGGCGCGCGCCGGCAAGCGCCGCAAACGCGCCATCGAGGCCACCCAGTCCTGACTGGCAATCCTGCCAATACAACTATGCAATAAATGCATAACCGGATGCGCACAAAGCATTGGCCGGGGCATGAGGCTATCGCCTACGATGCGGTTCCGCTGCGCGCAGCCTCAAGGTGCGCCTACCACAGCATTTTTTGAACGCCAGAAAAAATCATCGCGATGCTCTGCAGATTTTTCGGCGTTACACCACCGTTTTGTCCAGGAGCTTATCAAGCATGACCAGCAAGCACGCACTTCCTTCCTACCTCAATCCTGAAGACCTGGGCCCATGGGGCGTCTACCTCGAGCAGATCGACCGCGTTACGCCGTACCTGGGCAACCTGTCGCGCTGGGTGGAAACGCTGAAGCGTCCAAAGCGCATCCTGACGGTCGACGTGCCTATCGAGCGCGATGACGGCACCATTGCCCACTACGAAGGCTACCGCGTGCAGCACAACCTGTCGCGCGGCCCGGGCAAGGGCGGCGTGCGCTTCCACCAGGACGTGACCCTGTCGGAAGTGATGGCCCTGTCGGCCTGGATGACGGTCAAGAATGCAGCGGTCAACGTGCCATACGGCGGCGCCAAGGGCGGTATCCGTGTCGATCCGAAGACCCTGTCGCGCAACGAACTGCAACGCCTGACGCGCCGCTACACGAGCGAGATCAGCATGATCATCGGACCGAACAAGGATATCCCGGCGCCGGACGTCAACACGAATGAACAAGTCATGGCGTGGATGATGGATAGCTATGCCATGATCGGCGGCAATATGTCGACCGGCGTGGTGACGGGTAAACCCATCTCGCTGGGCGGCAGCCTGGGTCGCCGCGATGCGACGGGCCGCGGCGTGTTCGTCGTCGGTTGCGATGCGGCCGCCAAGGTCGGCATGTCGCTCGAAGGCGCGAAAGTCATCGTGCAAGGTTTCGGCAACGTGGGCGGCGTCGCTGCCCGCATGTTCGCTGAAGCCGGTTCGAAAGTGGTCGCGGTACAAGACCACAAGACCACCGTCGTGCACGCCGGCGGCTTGAACATCCCGCAACTGCTGGCACACGTGGCCGAAGTGGGCAGCGTCGAAGGCTTCCCGGGCGCCGAGGCATTCGTGCCGCGCGAAGATTTCTGGGGCATCGATTGCGACATCCTGATTCCGGCCGCGCTGGAACAGCAGATCACCGCAGAACGCGCGCAAGTCATCCGCGCCAAGATCATCCTGGAAGGCGCCAACGGCCCGACCCTGCCGGCAGCGGACGACATCCTGACCGACCGTGGCGTATTGATCGTGCCGGACGTGCTGGCCAACGCCGGCGGCGTGACCGTCAGCTACTTCGAGTGGGCGCAGAACTTCTCGAGCTTCTTCTGGACGGAAGAAGAAATCAACAGCCGCCTGACCCGCATCATGCGCGAAGCGTTCGACGCGGTATGGCAAGTGTCGCAAGAGAAGAAAGTATCGATGCGTACCGCCACCTTCATCCTGGCGTGCACGCGCGTGCTGCAAGCGCGCGAAGTGCGCGGCCTGTATCCTTAATGGCTGCCTGAGAAAATGCCTGGGGCGTTGTTGCTTCGCCTCGCCGTACTAGCGTACTGTCTTCGGCTTTGCGCCTAGCCCCAGACATTTTTCAGGCGCCATTGGGTTGTTGGCACTTTTAAAAAATCCCGCCACACTGTTGTGTGAGCGGGATTTTTTGTATCTGCCGGGCTTGTTTACGCCGCGTAGCCTTGCGGATTCTGGTGCTGCCAGCGCCAGTGGTCGCGGCACATGTCGTCGATGTTTTTCTGCGCTTGCCAACCCAGCAATTGCTTCGCCTTGTCGGCCGAGGCGTAGCAGCTGGCGATGTCGCCGGGGCGGCGCGGCACGATCTCGTAGGGAACCTCGCGGCCGCTGGCGGCCTCGAAGGCGCGCACGGTATCGAGCACGCTGTAGCCATGGCCCGTGCCCAGGTTGACGGTAAAGCCGCCCTCGGTGGAGAACAGGCGGTTCAGCGCCGCTACATGGCCCAGCGCCAGGTCGACCACGTGGATGTAGTCGCGCACGCCCGTGCCGTCCGGCGTAGCGTAGTCGTTGCCGAAGACGGCCAGGCGCTCGCGGCGGCCCACTGCCACCTGGGCGATGAATGGCATCAGGTTATTCGGGATGCCGGCAGGATCTTCGCCGATCAAGCCGCTGGCATGCGCGCCCACTGGGTTGAAGTAGCGCAATACACCGACTTGCCACTGCGCATCGGCATGCACGAGATCGGCCAGGATCTGCTCGACCATCAACTTCGAACGGCCATACGGATTGGTGACGGACAGGCGCGATGATTCCACGATCGGCAAGACTTCCGGATCGCCATACACGGTGGCCGACGAGCTGAACACAAAACGCTTCACGTTTGCCGCCGCCAGCACCTCCAGCAGCGCCACGGTGCCCGACACATTGTTATCCATATACATCAGTGGTTGCGCCACGGATTCGCCCACGGATTTCAAACCGGCAAAATGGATCACCGCATCGATGGCGTGCTCGCGCAAGACGGCGGCCATCGCCGCGCGGTCGCGCACGTCCGCTTCATAGAATGGCACGCTCTTGCCGGCAATGCGCTCCACGCGCGCCATCGCTTCGCGCGCGCTATTGCACAGATTATCCACCGCGACGACGTCAAAGCCGGCAGCCAGCAATTCGACACAGGTATGCGAACCGATGAAACCGGATGCGCCGGTCACGAGTATTGTCTTGGACATAATATCAATCAATGCAAAAAAGATAAGACTAGCGGAATTTCCCCGCTTTGCCAAGCCCGCACAAGGCTGCGCAAGTAATAAAAAAGCCTGCGGCATTGCTGCAGCAGGCTTCATTTTTATGCAAATGGCAGGGGTGGGCAAGCCGCCATAACGCGTTTATTTCTTGATGAACACCAGATCCCACACGCCATGGCCCAGCTTCAAACCGCGATTTTCAAACTTGGTCAGCGGACGATATACGGGTTGCGGCGCATAAGCATCGGCGCTGTTGCGCAGTTGCGGCTCGGCGCCCAGCACGTCCAGCATTTGCACCGCGTAATCTTCCCAATCGGTGGCGCAATGCAGATAGCCGCCCGGCGCCAGGCGGTCGGTCAATTGCTTGACGAACGGCGACTGGATCAAACGGCGCTTGTTGTGGCGCGCCTTGTGCCATGGGTCGGGGAAAAACACATGAATGCCGGCCAGCGAATTGGCTGGGATCATGTGTGTGAGCACTTCCACCGCATCGTGCTGCAGCAGGCGCAGATTCGTCAGCGACTCTTCGCCGATCAGCTTCAGCAGGCTGCCGACGCCAGGCGTGTGCACTTCAACGCCGATGAAATCCGTCTCCGGCATGGCTTTGGCGATATGCGCCGTCGTCGCGCCCATGCCGAAACCGATTTCCAGAATCACTGGCGCCTTGCGGCCGAAGACCTGCTCGAAGTCCATGGACTCCTTGGCGAAAGGCAACAGAAACTGCGGCCCCAAGGTCTCAAGCGCGCGCGCCTGCGCGACAGACAGCCGTCCCGCGCGGGTGACGAAACTGCGGATGCGGTGTTCGGTCGGATCGTACATCATCGGCCGCGCCGGGCCGTTTGCTGGGGTATCAGAAGACATGGGAATGGAGAAATAAGTAGCCGCGCCGCATCAAGCCAGGCGCCAGCGAAAAATGGAGCGGGTGAAGGGAATCGAACCCTCGTCGTAAGCTTGGGAAGCTTCTGCTCTACCATTGAGCTACACCCGCGAAGCCTGCATTTTACGCCAAACGGAATGCGGCGAGCAAATCTTCGCAGTGGTGGTGCTTACTTCAGGCTGCCGAAGACCTTGCCAATGATCTTGCTGCCATATTCGAGCGGATTGCTGCGGATGGCTTTTTCTTCTTCGCCGATCATCAGGTACAAGCCGTCGAGGGCGCGGTCGGTGACATAGCCTTCCACCGTCGCTTGCTGCTGCGGCACCAAACCCGTCTTGCCGATCTGGCTCATGGTGCTGTTGTATTTGCTGGCCAGGCCGGAACGGTCGGTGACGGATTTCACGATGGGCAGGAATTTGACGGCCAGGGGCGCCGATGTTTTCTGGCGGAAAAAATCCGTGACGGAGGTGTCGCCACCGGACAGGATATTTTTCGCATCGGTCACGCTCATCGACTTGACCGCATCGAGCAGCAAGGGCTTGGCCATGGGCACGGCAGACTCGGCGGCACGGTTCATCGACACTACCAGGTCGTCCAGTTGCTGGCCACGGCCCGTCATTTTCAACAGGGGCTTGGCTTGCTCCAGGATGCCGGGCAGCTTGATTTTCACCTTGTCATTGTTCAGGAAGCCATTCTCGACACCGAGTTTCGCTACGGCGGCGGCCGATCCCGCTTCCAGCGCCGCTTTCAAGCCATTGCTGGCATCCTGGTTGCTGAGGGCATCCAGGGGACCGGCGGCGCCTGCACCGGACGACAGCAGCGCCAAGGCACACAGGATGGCGGCCGGACGGCCAGGGAAAGAGTTCAGGCGCATGGTTTTCCTTTCTAGAGAATAGACAGACCACCTTCTTCTGGAACCTTAGCACATCAAAACTGCAAATACCGCAGCAATTTTTTCGTCCGGGGGAAACAAGAGAGCCACAGATGGCGAAGGGAAAGGACTATACAGCACCTGCTGTCGTATCCGCGCACGCTAACGCTGGCTGCATGGTCTAGCCTGCGATCGCCGCCAGTTGTTCGCGCACCTGGTTCAGATCCGTCTCGCGCATGCGCGCCGCCGTCTGGCGCAGGGATTTTTCCGCGCCGGCCACGCCGGCCGCCGAGGCCATCGACAGCCAGATATACGCCTGCTGCAAATCGAGCGGGCCGCCCTGGCCGCTGGCGGCCATCAGGCCCAGATTCATCTGCGCCCGCGCATGGCCCTGGCGCGCGGCCAGCGCATACCAGTCCCAGGCGGCAGCATAGTCCTGCGGCACGTCCTGGCCATTGTCGTGCCGCAGGCCCAGCGCAAACTGGGCCAGGCTGTGGCCCTGGGCGGCGGCACGGCAGTAACAGGCGCAGGCCTGCTGACTGTCGGGTGCCGGACCATCGTCGCGGTCGTGCAAGACGCCCTGCATGTATTGCGCCGGCGCGTAATCCTGCTCGGCGGCGCGGCGGTACCATTCCAGCGCCAGCGACAGATCCTGCGGCACACCCTGGCCATGTTCATAGCGCAGGGCCAGGTCGAACTGCGCCCGTACGTGGCCCTGGTCGGCCGCCTTGCGGTACCAGAAGATGGCTTCCTGCGCATCGGCAGGCACGCCCTGTCCATGCTCATGCAGCAGTCCCAGCTGATACTGCGCGGCGGGGAAGCCCTGCTCGGCAGCCTGACGGTAAAACGCTTGCGCCTGCGCGTAATCGTGGGCGCCATGTTCATGATGCAGTCCCAGGTTATGCTGAGCCGCCGCATGGCCCAGTCCCGCCGCCTTGACATACCATTCCAGCGCCGCCTGTTTATCGCAAGGCACGCCCTGTCCATTGTCGTAGATCAGGCCCAGGTTGAACTGCGAACTGGCGTGGCCCTGTTCGGCCGCGCGCCTGTACCAGGTGATCGCCTGCCGGCTGTCCTGCGGCAGCACGTCGCCATTCTCATAGCGCAGCGCCAGGTTGAACTGGGCCGGCGCATAGCCCTGCTCGGCGGCCTTGCGCATCCAGGCCGTTGCCTGCTGGCGATCCTGGCGCACGCCCTGACCATTATCGTAGCGCAGGCCCAGGTTGAACTGCGCACGCGCATAGCCCTGGTCGGCCGCCTTGCGGTACCAGGCGATGGCTTGCACGAAGTCCTGCGGCACGCCCTTGCCATTGTCATACATCATGCCCAGGTTGTTTTGCGCGCCTGCGTCGCCCTGTTCCGCCGCGCGGCTGAACCACAGCATGGCTAGCCCGCTATCTTGCGCGAGTCCCTGGCCCTTGGCATACAGCCAGCCCAGGTTGTACTGCGCCGCCGCGTAGCCCTGTTCGGCCGCCTGCTGGTACCAGTGCGCCGCCTGCGCAAAATCCTGCGGCACGCCCTGGCCCTTCTGGCACATCACGCCCAGGTTGTATTGCGCGTGCTCGAGTCCCTGCGCGGCAGCCAGGCCGTACCAGTGCAGCGCCAGCGCATAGCTTTGCTCGATACCCTGGCCATTGAAATACATGAAGCCCAGGCTGTGCTGGGCGTTCGCATTGCCTTTCTCGGCCAGTCCTTTCAGGCGCAGGTAATCGGCCGTGTAATGAGCAGCCGAGTAGCGGGGAGCGGCAAGCGACACGGTCACGCCTCGATGGTCAGCGTCGGAGACGGCGCGGGGGCGGCATCGGCGATCAGGCGGTTCTGTTCCTGCAGCACGCCGATAAAACTGCCCAGCGAAATGGGCCGGTGGTACAGATAGCCCTGCATCGTGGTACAGCCCTTGTCCTGCAGGTAGCGCGCCTGCCCTTCCGTCTCCACGCCCTCGGCGATCAGATGCAGACCCAGGCCGCGCGCAATCGAGATGATGGCCAGGATGACGGGATAGTGTCCGTGCTCGTCGTGGATTTCCTTCACAAACGACTGGTCGATCTTGATGGTGTGGATGGGGAAGCGGTGCAGGTAGGACAGCGAGGAATAGCCGGTGCCGAAATCGTCGATGGCGACCGACACGCCCAGCTGGCACAGCTTGTTCAACTGCTCGATCGCATACTGCGGATTGCGGATGCAGATGTTTTCCGTGATCTCCACTTCGATCTTTTCCGGCGCGATGCCGTAGCGCGTCAGCGCGCCGCGCATCTTCTCGAAAAAGTCGCCGCGGTCCAGGTATTGCGGCGACAAATTGAGCGACAGGCGCACGGCTTCGCCGCCGGCCGCGTTCCACTGCACCAGGTCGCGGCACAGGGCGCCCAGCATCCAGTCCGAGATCGGCAGCATCAAGCCGTTTTCCTCGGCGAACGGCAAAAATTCGCCGGCCGTCAGCAAGCCCCGCTGCGGGTGGTTCCAGCGCATCAGGCCTTCGGCGCCGACGATGCGGCCCGTCATCACGTCCACCTGCGGCTGGTAATACATCTCCAGCTGATTCAGCTCCAGCGCCTTGCGCAGGCTCTGCTCGAGTGCGATCTTCTGGTGCGACACGTCGAGCATGGACTCGTGATAGAAACTGTGGCCGTTCTTGCCCAGCGCCTTGACCTGGTACATGGCGATGTCGGCGTGGCGCAGCAGCTCGTCGATGGTCTCGCCGTCGCCCGGATAGATGGCGATGCCGATGGATGCCGAAATATGCACCTGGTTGCCATCGAGGTCGAACGGCTGGTGCAGGCATTCGAGGAATTTGTCGGCGATCAGGCGCGCATCCTGGCGGTCGCGCAGTTCCGGCAGCACGATGGTGAATTCATCGCCGCCCTGACGCGCCAGGGTATCGCCGCGGCGCAGGCAATCCTTCAGGCGCAGCGCCACCTGCTGCAGCAGCTCGTCGCCCTTCACGTGGCCCAGGGTGTCGTTGACCAGCTTGAAACGATCGAGGTCGATGAACATCACGGCCAGTTCCGTCAGCTTGCGGCGCGCCTGGATCACGGCCAGCCCCAGGCGGTCCTTGAACAGCATGCGGTTCGGCAGGTCCGTCAGGATGTCGTGATAGGCCTGGTAAGAGATGACTTCCTCGGCGCGCTTGCGGTCGGTGATGTCGCGCGCCACGCCGTAGGTGCCGAAGTACTCCTGCTTTTTCGCTTCCTGATCGTGGCCGTGCATGCCGATCGAATTGAGCGGAATCGTCATCAGGGTGTTGTTGAAGGTCCGGTCGCTGCCGCTGCCGCTATGGCACTTCAGGCGCAGTTCCACATTGCGCGAGGCGCGCTCGTCGAGGCGGCGCTCGTTGAAGGCATAGCGCGCCCGCTCCTGGTCTTCATCGTGCACGAGAATCGAGTAATGGCTGCCGATCAGCTCTTCGCGGCTAAAGCCCAGCAACTGGTGTACCCGGTCGTTGATGAAGGTGATGCGGCCTTCGTGGTTCAGCGTATAGATGATGTCGGGCGAGCTGTCGACCAGGTAGCGGTACATCTTCTCCGAGTTTTCCAGCTGCAGCGCGATGCGCTCGTTTTCCAGCGCCAGCTTGCTCTTTTGCAGCGCGTTCTCCACCGTCTTGAGCAGCTCCTCGCGGCTGTAGGGCTTGCGCAGATAATCGTAGGCCCCGCGTTTGAGGGCGCCGATGGCCGCCTCGATGCCGACGTCGCCGCTCATGACGATCACATCGCCCTCGATGCCGCGCCGGTTGATGTGGTCCATGATTTCATGGCCGCTCATGTCGGGCAGGCGCAAGTCGAGCAGGATCAGGTCGAAGCGCAGTTTCGACAACTGCGCCAGCGCCTCGCTGCCGCAGGTGGCCGTGTGCAGCTGGTAGCCGCGGTCCTTCAGCAATTCATGGAGAGAGGCGAGCAGGCGGGGCTCGTCGTCGACCAGCAAAATGCGCGGGCTGTTTTCCAGGTCAAACGGAATGGCGGAGGAGTTCATGGACGTTACGAAGACATAGCGGTATTGCCGGGAGAGGGCAGCGCGGCTGCAGCGCTTGCCGGCAAGGGAATGGGCAGTAAAATTTCAAATGAGGTGCCGGACTTGCTGCTGCGGCAGCCAATCACGCCATGCAGGCGCGTGACCAGGTCATGCACGATGGACAAGCCCAAGCCGTGATGCGCGCCTTCCTTGCTGCTGCGCACGGGGGAAAACAGATTGGCCAGCACTTCCGGCGCCAGGCCGGCGCCATTGTCGCTGACGCACAGCTCCAGGTACAAGCGGCGGTCGCGGTTCACGTGGCCACGGTTCGCCACTTCGATGCGCCCGCCATCGGGCAGGGCTTCGACGGCGTTTTTCAGCAGGTTGAGCAGGATTTGCTTGAGCATGTCGGCATCGGCCTCCACCTCGCATGGCGCATCCTGCATGCGCGTGACCACCTCGATCTTCGGCGGCAGGAAGTCGGTGGCGCGGAACAGGCGCAGCACATCGTCGACCACGCGCGCGCAATCGGTCACGCCGCCCGCCGCCGCCGGCTGCAGATCGGCCAGGCCGCCGATCAGCTGACCGACCCGGTCGATTTCCTCGTTCAGGATCGCCATTTCACCCGACACCGGCTCCTGCTTCTCCAGCTTGCGATCGAGCACGCTCAGGTAGTTCTTGATGATGGACAGCGGGTTATTCACTTCGTGCACGACGCGGCGCGACGCGGCGCGGTATTCCTCGGTCACGTGATCGAGCTGGCGCCGCGCCAGCCCGCGCGCGCTGATGGCCGCTTCCAGCGCCGTGGCGGCCTGGTTGGCATACGCGCGCAGGAAACCCTCGCGCTTCTGGCAAGCGGGAATCTGCCACGCCGCCACGCCGCCAATGAGCACGCCCAGGCTGCGCTGGCCCGACGCCAAAGGCACGCAGACCAGGCTGTCGGTACCGAGGATGCGCAACAGCTGCTCCTCGACGATGCCCAGCGCCGGCATGTCGCGTTTCAGGAACGCCAGCTGGCACTCCAGCGCCGAGGCGGCCAGGAGGCCGCCCTTGGCCAGCGGGATCGAGAAGCCGGCCAGGCGCTGCTGATGTTCGCCCGCCGCCACGCCGACGAGCGCATGGCCGGTGGGGTTTTGCAGCAGGATGACGGCGGTGTCGAAATCGAACAGAATGCGCGCCGAACGCGTGATGGCTTCGAGCAGGCTGCTCTCGCCCTGCTGCCGGGCGAAGGTCTGGCCCACTTCGGACACCAGCACCATATTGCGCACTTCATCGGACAGGCGTCGCTGCACCGGATCGACGGATGGCGGCGCATAGGCGGGCGGCGTGGCGATATCGTCCGCGCCGGCCAGGTCGATGCCCAGGTGCTGCGCGGCCTGCTCCACCTGGCGCGCGACGCTGCCGGCCAGCTCGTCCAGTGTCTCGATGTCCAGCGCGCACAGGCTTGCCGCCTGCGTGATGGACTCGGCCTCGTCCGCATCGTCGGCATGGCAGCACAGCAGATGCGCCAGGCGCACGATGCGGATCAGGGGGTGGCTCGCTTCCAGGCGCGCCAGCGGTTCATGGTGATACAGCACGCTGTCGGCCAGGAAGGAATCGAGATGCCAGCGCTCGATCAACCAGGCGCCCGCTTCGGCATGCGTGATCTGCAAGGTACGCTGCTCCACCGCGCACAGGGCGGCATCGTCGCGCGCCGTGAAATTGAATGCGTATTCCTTCGGCGCCGTGGCCAGCAGGGCCAGGCGGCCCACGTTGTGCAGCAAGCCGGCCAGATAGGCTTCCTCGACGTGCGGATACGCCATGGCCTTGGCCAGCGCGCGCGCCATGACGGCGGCCGACAGCGAACTTTTCCAGAAGGCGCGCAAATCCGTGCTGCCGGAATGGGGAAAGCTGTTGAAGGTCTGGAAGACGGATTCGCTGATGACCAGGGTCTTGATCATGTCCGTGCCCAGCGACACGAGCGACTGTTCCAGGCTGACGACCTTGCTCTGCCGATGGTAGGCCGAGCTGCTGGCCACGCCGAGGATCTTGCTGGTCATGCCCGCATCCTTGGCGATCAGTGCGGCCAGCTCCGGCATGCCGGCATCGTCGGCCTGCAGGTGGGCGATCAGCTTGAGGAGGATCTGCGGCATGGCCGGCAGGCGGGCAATCAGCAGGCGATTGCGAATATCTTGATCAGATTGATGCATCGTATCAGGCATTGCCGGTTTGAAAAGGAAGAGCGCTCAGCAGCGAAGCGCGGCCACGTTCAGAGGAATCCTCCACTCCTGTAACCCAAAAAATTATTGCCTGAGAGGATGCCGGGAAAAAAGTCATCTTATCATAAGCGCCGAATATTACTTGCAATATAGAAAATTAAGTTGAAATAAATCCAGCGTTCTGTCATGGAAACTTATGCCTTGAAGGAACCCAGCAAACGGTGGCGGAAGCGCCGCGATATCAGCCACAGCGCCAGCGCCAGGCCCGTAAACGCCAGCTGACCCGACGCCAGCCACAGCACGGAGCCGGACAGCAGCGGCGAGATCACGCCGGCCACCACGGCGCCCAGCAAGGTGCTGGCAAACGACTGGCACGAGGCCACCGTGCCGCGGATGTGCGGAAACAGGTCGAGCGCCAGCAGGGTCGCGCCCGGCCCCACCAGCGACATGCCGAAGGTGTAGAAGAACAAGGGCAGCACCGACCAGGGCAAGGATGGCGGCAGGAACAGGTGATACACGACATTGACGCTGGCGGCGCACAGCAGGAAGGCAAAGCCGATGCCGATCTGGCGCGCGAACGTGACCTTGCCGGCGATGCGGTTGGCCGCCGCGGCGCCCATGAAGATGCCGCTCACGCAGGGAATGAACAGCCAGGCGAATTGCGATGGCCCCAGGCCCAGCTGCTTGGGCAGCATTTCCGGCGCGGCCGTGATGAACAGGAACAGGCCCGCGAAATTGAGGGCGACGATGCCGGCCTTGATGTGGAACAGGGGCGAGCGCAGGATCTGGCCATAGCTCGACGCCAGGAAACGGGGATTGAAGGGCTGGCGCTTTTCCATCGGCAGGGTTTCGGGCAGGCGCCAGTAGCAGAACGCCAGCAGCACCACCGTGTAAAAGGCGAGGAACAGGAAGATCGAGCGCCAGTCGAACCAGATGACGATCCAGCCGCCCAGGATGGGCGCGACGGCCGGGGCGATGGAAAAGATCATCGTCACCAGCGACAGCAGCCGCGCCGCCGCCGCATCGGCATACAGGTCGCGGATGATGGCGCGGCTGATCACCACGCCGGCACCGGCCGAAACGCCCTGCATGATGCGGAAGAACCACAGGTAGTGCACCGTGTGCGCCGAGGCGCAGCCCAGCGAGCCGATGGCAAACATCAGCAAGGACACGAGGATGACGTTGCGCCGGCCGAAGGTGTCCGAGATCGCGCCATGCCACAGCACCATGCCGGCGAAGGCCAGCATGTAGAACGTCAGCGACTGCTGCACTTCCAGCGGCGACGCCTGCAGCGAACCCTGGATCGCGCCAAACGCGGGCAGGTAGGTATCGATCGACAAGGGGCCCAGCATCGACAGCCCGGCCAGCATCATCGCCAGCGCACCGCGGCTCAGCGGCGCCATATGGCTCGGCGTGGGAGGCGGAACGGGCGTGACCGGGTCGGGCGGCACATCGGCCGGAGGGGTGGGAAACATGGCGGGTCCAAAGTGGCGCACGGACCGGTTTCGGTCCGTGCGCGGGGTGACTGCGAGGGTCTTGCGGTGAACGCTTACTGCTGTGGCTTGGGCTTGGCTTCTTCACGGCGGTTGTATCCCGCCACCATATCAAAGCGGAACAAACGGCATTCCAGCGCGCCGTTGAAGAAAGGCGTCTTGCGCGCTTCCTTCAGACGCAGCAGCTTGGGCAGGCCCAGGTCGGCCGTGAACAGGAACACGGTCCAGCCGGCGAAACGCTGCTTCAGGGTCGTGCCCATGGCCGAATAGAAGGACGTCGACAGTTCATCTTCCGGGATGGTGCTGTCGCCGCGCACGCCGATACGCTCGCCGTACGGCGGGTTGGTCAGCATGATGCCCGGCACGTCGCTCGGCGGCTTGACTTCCTGCGCCTCGATCTGTTTCAGGGGCACCTCGAAGCGCACGCCGGCGCAACGCAGGTTATGGCGCGTCATGGCGACCATGTCGCCCGAAATGTCGCTGCCGAAAATGGTCGGTTCGGCCGGCAGCGGATTGACCTTGATGGCGTTTTTCATGGCATTCCACGGCGCCGGATCGAAGTCGTGGAAGTTCTCAAAGGCGAACTGGCGCGACGCGCCCGGTGGTATCCCCTGCAGCATCTGCGCCGCTTCGGCCAGGATGGTGCCGGAACCGCACATCGGGTCGAACAGCACCATGCCAGGCTTCCAGCCAGACACGCGCAGCAGGCCGGCGGCCAGGTTTTCGCGCAGCGGCGCGTCGCCCGTCTCTTCGCGCCAGCCGCGCTTGAACAGGGCTTCGCCCGAAGTATCGAGGTAGACGGTAAACGTGTGCGCGTCGAGGAAGCCGACGATGCGCATGTCCGGCGTCTTGGTATTGACCGATGGACGCTCGTTGAACTGGTCGCGGAAGCGGTCGCAGATCGCATCCTTGATTTTCAGTGTCGTGAATTCCAGGCTGCGCAGCGGCGATTTCACGGCCGTGACGTCGACGCGGATCGTGTGGTGCACGCCGAACCAGTCTTCCCACGATTGCGCCAGGGTCAGGTCGTAAATATCGTTTTCCGTCTTGTAGCCGGAATGGGCCATGCGCATCAGCACGCGCGAAGCGATGCGCGAATGCAGATTGATGCGGTAGGAATCGAGCAGGTCGCCGGAGCAATGGACGCCGCCGGGCACCTGGTTGTGGACCTTCATGGTCGCACTATCCTGGGCGATCTCGCCCAGTTCCTCGGCCAGCGCCGCTTCCATGCCGCGCGGGCATGGGCAAAAATATGAAGCCATGGTGTACCTTTTATCCGTTGAAAAACAATTAACTAAAAATTTCAAAACTTGTCGGATTACGCGCGGCTTTGCCACGCTAATCCGACCTGCCACTCTCTAAAAAACTACTTCTCCAGCGCGCGCTCGACAAAATCGAGGCGGTCCTGGCCCCAGAACCCTTCGCCATCGACGATGTACCACGGCGAACCGAACACGCTGGCGGCGGTGGCCGCTTCCGTGTTGGCGTCGTATTCCGCCTGCACACTGGCCGTCTCCGACGTTTTCAGCAACTGGCGGCCATCGAAACCGGCGTCAAACGCGATCTGCACCAGGGTTTCCTCGTCGCCGATGTTGCGCTCCTCAGCCCACAGGCCGCGCATGATGGCGTGCGCCAGCTTCAGCGACGCTTCCACGCCGTGCGCCAGGCGCGTGGCGATGATCAGCTTGGCCGACGCATCCGGCGATACGGGGAAGAACTTCGGCTGCAGGGTCAATGGCACTTGCAAAAAGGCCGACCAGCGCGCCAGTTCGGCCAGGCGGTACGCCTGGCGCTGCGGTGCGCGCTTGGCCAGCGGCAGGCCGCCCGAGACGCTGAAGACCTTGCCCAGGTCAAAGGGACGCACGTCGATCTGTGCGCCCGTCTTCGCGGCGATGGCCATCAGGCGCGCATGCCCCAGGTAGGTCCATGGCGAGTGGGGCGCAAAAAAATACTGCACGACTTTGCTCTGGCTTGCACTCATCTCGACTCCCTTAGAAAGGCTTGACCACGACCAGCACGACGACGGCCAGCAGCATCACCACCGGCACTTCATTAAACCAGCGGAACCAGGTGTGGCTGCGCTTGTTGAGCCCTTTTTCAAACTTGCGCAGGATGGCGCCGCAGGCGTGGTGATAGCCGAGCAGCAGCACCACGAACGTCAGCTTGGCGTGCATCCAGCCCGGCATCTTCATGCCGCCTTGGCTGCCGCCATACAGCATCCACATCAACGCCAGTCCCAGCACCATCGCCGGCAGCGCCAGCAGGGACATGAAGCGGTACAGCTTGCGCGCCATCAGCAGCAGGCGCTCGGTGGCCACCGTTTCCGTCTCCATCGCCAGGTTCACAAAGATGCGCGGCAAGTAAAACAGACCGGCGAACCAGGAAATGACGAAGATGATGTGGAAGGCTTTGGTCCAGAGAAAGAGCATGGGGTTCCCAGTGTCAGAGGTATCGAAAAAGGAGAGCGCGGGCCGCCTTGTGGGCCGCCCGCGAAAGAGACTATTTGCGTACTTCGCCGTGGCCGAAGACCACGTACTTGAGCGAGGTCAGGCCTTCCAGTCCCACCGGGCCGCGCGCGTGCAGCTTGTCGTTCGAGATGCCGATCTCGGCGCCCAGGCCGTATTCGAAGCCGTCGGCGAAACGCGTCGAGGCGTTCACCATCACCGAGGCGGAATCGACTTCGCGCAGGAAGCGCAGCGCATCGCTGTAGTCCTCGGTAATGATGGACTCGGTGTGCTTCGATGAATACCGGTTGATATGGTCCATCGCTTCGTCGATGCCGTCGACCACCTTCACCGACAGGATGGCCGCCAGGTATTCGGTGGACCAGTCTTCCTCGGTGGCGGGCACCAGGTGCGGATAAGCGGCGGCGGCCAGGATCGCATGGCTTTCCGGATCGGCGCGCAATTCCACCTGTTTGGTCAGATACAGTTCGGCCAGCTGCGGCAGCACGGTCGGTGCGATGGCGCGCGACACCAGCAGGGTTTCCATGGTGTTGCAGGTGCCGTAGCGGTGGCACTTCGCGTTGAAGCCGATATCGATCGCCTTCCGGATATCGGCCTTGGCGTCGATGTAGACGTGGCAGATGCCGTCGAGGTGCTTGATCATCGGCACGGTGGCCTCTTCCATCAGGCGCGCGATCAGGCCCTTGCCGCCGCGCGGCACGATGACGTCCACGTACTGCGGCATGGTGATCAAAGCGCCGACGGCGGCGCGGTCGGTGGTGTCGATCACTTGCACGGCATCGGCAGGCAGGCCTGCACCCAGCAAGCCCTCGGCCACCAGCTTGGCCAGCGCGCGGTTGCAGTGTATCGCTTCCGAGCCGCCGCGCAAGATCGTCGCGTTGCCGCTCTTGATGCACAGGCCGGCCGCGTCCACCGTCACGTTCGGACGCGCTTCATAGATGATGCCGATGACGCCCAGCGGCACGCGCATCTGGCCTACCTGGATGCCCGTCGGACGGAATTTCATGTTCGAGATTTCGCCGATCGGGTCGGCCAGCGACACGATTTGCGTCAAGCCTTCAACCATGGTGGCGATGGCGGCGTCGGACAGGGTCAGGCGGTCGAGCATGGCCGGCGCCAGACCGGCGGCGGCCGCCGCATCGAGGTCGCGCTGGTTGGCCGCGCGCAGCAGGTCGGCATCGCGCACGATGGCGGCGGCGATCAGGGTCAAGGCGCGGTTGCGCGTGGCGCTGTCGGCACGCGCCATGGCGCGCGAAGCGGCGCGCGCGCGCGTGCCCACGTCCTGCATATATTCTGTGATGTCCATGCTCGTATCCATATAGTAAAAAACTAGCCTCGGGCGATCTTCAGTCCCAGTTGCAGCATGGCGTCCCAGGCATCGCCCGCGTAGCCCTTGGCGCGCAAACCCTTGATCATCTTGTCCACCTGCGCCGCCTGCTGCAGCGCCGCTTCCAGCACGGGCAGCGAAATGCGCCGCAGGGCCGGTTCCATCATCCGCTCGCGCGGCCCCCAGATGCGGTATTCCTTCAGCAGCGCGCCCAACGGACGCCCTTGCGCCATGCCGGCCTTCAATTTTAACAGCGTGCGGATTTCCTCGGAGACGGCCCATAACACCAGCGGCAGCGCCTCGCCCTCGCCTTTCAAGCCTTCGAGCATGCGCACCAGACGCGCCGGGTCGCCGGCCAGCATGGCTTCGGACAGCTTGAAGACATCGTAGCGGGCCACATTCAGCACCGCGTCCTGCACTTGTTCGTACGTCAGCTTGCCCGCCGCGTGCAGCAGGCCCAGTTTCTGGATTTCCTGGTGCGCCGCCAGCAAATTGCCCTCCACCCGTTCGGCGATGAAGTCGATGCTGGCACGCTCGGCGCTTTGCCCCTGCGCGGCCAGGCGCTGCGATATCCACGCCGGCAACTGTGCCCGTTCCACATTCGGAATGTCGATATACACGGCCGCCTGCTGCAGACTGGCGACCCAGGCCGCCTTTTGCGTGGCCCAATCCAGCTTGGGCAAGGTGATCAGGGTCAGGTTGTCGGGACTGAGGTTTTTCGCGTAGCTTTGCAGCGCCGCGCCGCCATCCTTGCCCGGCTTGCCGGTGGGGATGCGCAGTTCGATCAGTTTTTTATCGCCGAACAGCGACAGTTCCTGGTTCGCCGCCAGCAGTTCACCCCACTTGAAGCTGCGCTCCACCGTCAGCACGTCGCGCTCGGAGTACCCCTGCGCGCGCGCCGCGCGGCGGATCTTGTCAGCCGCTTCCAGCGCCAGCAAGTGTTCGTCGCTGGTGATCACATACAGCTGCGCCAGCGGCTTGGCCACATGCCCATCGAGCGCATCTATCCGCAATTGCATGGCGTCCCCGTTACTGCTGCGGGGCTGCCGGCGCGGCCGGCGTCACGGGCGCCACTGGCGCCTCCGACATGGCCGGCAGCACCGGCTTGATGGCGGCCAGGCGGCGCATGATCTGCTGCACCAGGTCGTTGCGCATGTCGCGGTACAGCGCCGCTTCCTCGGTTTCCTTGGCCAGTACCTGCCTGTCGTCGAAGGTGATGGGACGCACCAGGCTGATGGTCGTCGGCGCCAGCAACTGGTTGCCGGCCTTGTCCAATACGCGGAAATTGATCGAATAGCCGAGTTGGTACTCTTGTACGCGGCCGCTGGTGTTCAAGGACAAAATGGTCTTGGTACGATTCATCTCCGGATCGGAGAGCACTTCAAGGACGGCGTCGGCGCCATCCCTGGTATTGACCACCTCCGTGCTGCCGATGGCGCGGATATAGCGCTTCAGGCCGATCGCCAGCGGCGACGAGTCGGGCAAGCCGATGTACATCGTCGCGAACGGCAGCATGAAACTGCCGTTCGAACCGCGCAAGTGAAAGCCGCAGGCCGACAGCAGGACGGTCAGGCCCAACGCCAGCACGGCGCGGCGGCCCAACAGCGATACTTGAGAGGAAGTCGTCATGATTACACCACGATGCTGATTAACTTGCCTGGCACGACGATGATCTTCTTCGGCGTGGTCTCGACGTACTTCTGCACACTTTCACACGCCAGCGCGGCCGCTTCGATGCTGGCCTTGTCCGCATCCTTGGCCACCGTGATCGAGCCGCGCAGCTTGCCGTTCACCTGGATCATCATCTCGATCTCGGACTGTTCCAGCGCTTGCGGGTCGACCTGCGGCCATGCCACGTTCAGCAGGTCGCCATGCACGCCGGCATAGCCCAGCTCTTCCCACAGCACATGGGTGATGTGCGGCGCGACAGGATTGAGCAGGCGCAGGAAGATGGAGAAGCCTTCGGCGATCAGCGCCTTCGACTGCGCGCTATCGTCCAGCTTGGCCGATTCCAGCGTGTTGAGCATCTTCATGCAGGCCGACACGACGGTGTTGTACTGGATGCGCTTCAAGTCGTAGTCGGCTTGCTGCAGCAGCTTGTGCAATTCGCGGCGCAGGTTTTTCTGCGCGTCGCCCGTGGCCGGTGCGGCGCCGCCAGCCAGTGCGGCCTGGATCGTTGCCGACTGGGCGTAGCCGAAGTTCCACACGCGGCGCAGGAAACGGTTCGCGCCTTCGACGCCGCTGCCCGACCATTCCAGCGTCTGTTCCGGCGGCGAGGCGAACATGGTGAACAGGCGGGCCGTGTCGGCGCCGTACTGCTCGATCTGCGCTTGCGGGTCGATGCCGTTGTTCTTCGACTTCGACATTTTTTCCGTGCCGCCGATTTCCACCGGCTGGCCGTCGGCCACCAGGACGGCGGACTGCGGACGGCCCTTGTCGTCGAGCGACAGGCGCACGTCGTCGGGGTTGAACCAGGTGGTCTTGCCCGCGGCGTCCTTGCGGAAGTAGGTTTCATTGAGCACCATGCCTTGCGTCAGCAGGTTGACGAACGGCTCGTCGAACTTGACCAGGCCGAAGTCGCGCATGATCTTGGTCCAGAAGCGCGCGTACAGCAAGTGCATGACGGCGTGTTCGATGCCGCCGATGTACTGGTCCATCGGCATCCAGTAATCGTTGCGCGCGTCGACCATGGCGTCGTTCGAGCCTGGCGAGGTATAGCGCATGTAGTACCACGACGAATCGACGAAGGTGTCCATGGTGTCCGTCTCGCGGCGCGCCGGCTTGCCGCACTGCGGGCAGTCGCACTGCAGGAAGGCTTCATATTTGTTCAGCGGATTGCCCGTGCCGTCCGGCACGCAGTCTTCCGGCAGCACCACCGGCAGATCTTTTTCCGGCACCGGCACCACGCCGCAATCGGCGCAATGGATCATCGGGATCGGCGTGCCCCAGTAACGCTGGCGCGAAATGCCCCAGTCGCGCAGGCGGAACGTGGTTTTCTTTTCGCCCAGGCCCAGTTCGGCCAGGTCGGCGGCCACCGCGTCGACGGCGGACGCGAAATGCAGGCCGTCGTATTTGCCGGAGGCGATGCAGACGCCATCCTTGCTGCCATACGATTCCTGCCAGGCGTCCGTCGAAAATTCCTGGCCCTTGACCTCGATCACTTGCTTGATCGGCAGATTGTATTTCTTGGCAAAGCCGAAATCGCGCTCGTCGTGCGCCGGCACACCCATCACGGCGCCGTCGCCATAGGTGATCAGCACGTAGTTGCCGACCCACACTTCCACTTGCGCGCCCGTCAATGGATGCGTGACGAACAGGCCGGTCGGCATGCCCTTCTTCTCCATCGTCGCCATATCCGCTTCGATCACGGAACCGAGCTTGCATTCGGCGTTGAACGCGGCCAGTGCAGGATTGGTTTGCGCGGCGTGGATGGCCAGCGGGTGTTCGGCGGCCACGGCGCAGAAGGTCACGCCCATGACGGTGTCCGGACGGGTGGTGAACACATACAGCTTGCCGTCGCCGATCAGGGCGCCGTTCGCGTCCTTGATCTCATGCGGGAAGGCGAAGCGCACGCCCGTCGACTTGCCGATCCAGTTGGTCTGCATGATGCGCACGCGCTCGGGCCAGCCCGGCAGCTTGTCATCGACATAGGCCAGCAGCTCTTCCGCGTAATCGGTGATGCGCGCGTAATACATGGGGATTTCGCGCTTTTCGATCAGCGCGCCGGAACGCCAGCCCTTGCCATCGACCACTTGTTCGTTGGCCAGCACGGTCTGGTCGATCGGGTCCCAGTTCACGGTACCCGTCTTCTTGTAGATGATGCCTTTTTCCAGCATCTTCAGGAACATCCACTGGTTCCATTTGTAGTATTCCGGCTTGCAGGCGGTCATTTCGCGCGACCAGTCGATGGCCAGGCCCATCGATTCCATCTGCTGCTTCATGTGGGCGATGTTCGAATACGTCCATTGCGCAGGCGGCACGTTGTTGGCCATGGCCGCGTTTTCCGCCGGCATGCCGAACGCATCCCAGCCCATCGGCATGAGCACGTTGTAGCCGTTCATGCGCAGGTAGCGGTACATCACGTCATTGATCGTATAGTTGCGCACGTGACCCATGTGCAGCTTGCCCGAAGGGTAAGGCAGCATCGAGCAGGCAAAATACTTGCCTTTTGGGAAACGCGGGTCGTGTTCGACGGCTTTGTAGGCGTCGATCGCCTTCCAGTGCGATTGGGCGGCTTGTTCGACGTCGGCGGGACTATATTTATCTTGCATGATGTGCGGCCAATAGTGGATATGAACCGAGCATTATACTGGTTGTCGCCGCCCGATAGCGCGGCGCGCCGGCGGCGCGGGCCGGCAAATTTTGGCCGGCGCACAATTCGGCTGTGTAATATATGGGCAATCTTGTTCTATGCATCAACACCGGCCATGATCGTCTACCAGGAATATCCGCCCCTCCCCGCCCTGCGCCCCTGGCTCGACTGCGTCTGGACCTGCCGCGTGCAGACGGGCCCCACGCCCTTGACGCACCATGTCTTGCCCGACAATTGCATCGATATTTTGTGCCAGGACCAGCAGGACGCCAGCTTTGCCGTCGGCATGATGACGGCGCCGATCGCCGTCATCAGCCAGGGCCTCGTGCAAACGGTGGCGGCCCGCTTCAAGCCGGGCGCGGCGGCCCGATTCTTCCAGCTGCCCCTGTGCGAACTCAATGATGGACGTGCCGACCTGCAACAGCTGTGGGGACGCGAGCTGGCGGCGCGCCTGGGCGACGCGCTATGGTGCGAACCCTTGAGCAATGCACAAAGGGTTTCAATTTTGCAAGAATATCTGCTGCTGCGCCTGCGCGCCGCGCCGCCACGGCACCAGGCCGGCGCGGCCGAACATGCGATCGCAGCCATTGAGGCGGCATCGGGGCAGATACGCGTGGATGGACTGGCGCAGCAGCTGGGCGTATCGCGCCAGCACCTGGCGCAGCAATTCCGCCAGCAAGTGGGCATCAGCCCGAAGCTGTTTGCCCGCATCTGCCGTTTTCGCGCCGCCAGCCAGGGACTGAAACGCCTGGCGGAACAGCCGGACTGGGCGCAAGTCGCCGTGCAATATGGTTATTTCGACCAGTCGCACCTGATCCACGACTTCCAGGATTTCGCCCGCAACTCGCCCGAGGCGTGGCTGACGGGCCGGCGCGCCTGAGCACCTGAGCACCTGAGCACCTTCCATTTTTCCAATCGCGCGGCAAGCGCCAGTGGCATGATGGCGTATTCTTCATTCACCAGGAGCAGAACATGATCAAGGGTTTACGCACCGTCACCTATCCCGTCCCCGACCTGGACCAGGCCAAAGCCTGGTACAGCCAGGTGTTCAACACGACGCCGTATTTCGACCAGCCGTTCTATGTCGGCTTTGCCATCGGCGGCTTCGAGCTTGGGCTGATGCCCGGTGGCGAGCCCGGCACGCAGGGTAGCGTGACGTACTGGGGCGTGGACGGCATCGAGCAGGAGGTCGAACGCATCGTTGCGCTGGGCGGCAGCCTGCACCATCCGATCACGGACGTGGGCGACGGCATCCGCACGGTGGAATTGCTCGACCCGTTCGGCAACCAGATCGGTCTGATCGACAATCCCCACTTCGATACCGCCAAGGTCATCTAGGCGGCCTCGTCTTGCAGCCAAACGCGGAACTGCTGCAAGGCCAGTTTTTCATGCGCCGCCTCGGGCGTGATCAGGTAATACGCACGCTGGCCGCGCAGTGGGCGCTCGCATGCAATGCGCAATTCGCCGCGTGCCAGTTCCGCTTCGACCAGCATACGGGGCAGCAAGACCACGCCCTGTCCCTGCACGGCCGCCATGGCCAGCATGGAAAACAGTTCATAGCGGGCGCCGTAGCGCGCCAGTTCCCCATCGACCTGCATGGCGTCAAACCACTGGCGCCAGGCGCCGGGACGCGTACTTTGTTGCAACAGGGTCAGTTCCAATAAATCCTGCGGCTGCCAGGCGCTGCGCGCCGCCAACAGGCGCGGGCTGGCGACAGGCACGATTTCTTCGTGCATGAGCAAGGTGGCGCGCGTGCCGGGCCAGCGCGCCAGCTGCTCGGGCGTGCCCGCGTACAGGGCGCCGTCGTATTCCGTATCGGCAAACATGAACGGTTTTGTGTACGCGTCGATATGCACGACGATATCCGGGTGCAGCTGCGCCAGCGAAGACAGCCGCGGCATCAGCCAGCGCGTGGCAAACGTGGGCACGGAGGCCAGCTGCAAGGCCCCGCCGCCGCCCTGGCGCGCCATGGTGTCGAGCGTGTCGCGCTCCAGGCCATCGAGACGGGCCGCGATCTGCCGCGCATACGCGGCCCCGGCGCTCGTCAGCAGCACGCCATGGCGCGTGCGCTGAAACAGCTGCACGCCAAGAAAGCTTTCCAGAGAGGATATCTGCCGCGAGACGGCGCTTTGCGTCAGCGACAATTCGCGCGCCGCATGCGTGTAGCTCTGGTGGCGCGCGGCCGCCTCGAAGCAATTCAAGGCTTGCAGCATGGGAATCTTGCGTGTCATCGGTACACCAGCAAAGGAATAAAGACCCCAGTATGCCGCAAGATATGCGCAACACGCATGTCTGCGTGCGAAAAAATCGTTTGCGCAAGGCTAGGCAAGAACCTACCATGAGCCATATTCAATCTTGCGCCGATCACCGGCGCTCACCTGCGAGGCCTGTGATGAGCAAAACCGTATTCGACTGGAATTCCCCCCTGCTGCTGGAAGAACAACTGACGGGCGACGAACGCGCCGTGCTGGAAGCGGCCCGTGACTATTGCCAGGGCAGCCTGGTGCCCAGGGTGCTCGAATCGTTCCGCCATGGCCGCACGGACGCCGCCATCTTCCGCGAAATGGGAGAGCTGGGCTTGCTGGGAACGACCATTCCCGAAGAATACGGCGGGGCCGGCCTGAACTATGTTTGCTACGGCCTGGCCGCGCGCGAAGTCGAGCGCGTCGATTCGGGCTACCGCTCGATGATGAGCGTGCAATCGTCGCTGGTGATGGTGCCGATCAACGCCTTCGGCAATGAAGAAACCAAACAGAAGTACCTGCCGAAACTGGCGACGGGCGAATACATCGGCTGCTTCGGCCTGACGGAACCGAACCACGGCTCCGACCCTGGCAGCATGGTCACGCGCGCGCGCAAGGTGCCGGGCGGCTACAGCCTGTCCGGCGCCAAGATGTGGATCACCAACAGCCCGATTGCCGACGTGTTCGTCGTCTGGGCCAAGGACGATGAAGGCGCGATCCGCGGCTTCGTGCTGGAAAAAGGCTGGAAAGGCCTGTCGGCGCCGGAAATTCACGGCAAGGTCGGCTTGCGCACCAGCATCACCGGCGAAATCGTCATGGATGAAGTATTTTGCCCGGAAGAAAACGCCTTCCCCGACGTGCGCGGCTTGAAAGGTCCATTTACATGCCTGAACAGCGCCCGCTACGGTATCGCCTGGGGCGCGCTGGGCGCGGCCGAAGACTGCTACCTGAAGGCACGCCAGTACACGATGGACCGCCAGCAATTCGGCCGTCCGCTGGCTGCAAACCAGCTGGTGCAAAAAAAACTGGCGGACATGCTGACGGAAATCACCATGGGCTTGCAAGGCTGCCTGCGCCTGGGCCGCATGAAGGATGAGGGTTCGCCTGCCGTGGAAATCACATCCATCATGAAACGCAACAGCTGCGGCAAGGCCCTCGACATTGCCCGTATGGCGCGCGACATGATGGGCGGCAATGGCATTTCCGACGAGTTCGGCGTCATCCGCCACCTGGTCAACCTGGAAGTGGTCAACACCTATGAAGGCACGCACGATGTGCACGCGCTGATCATCGGCCGCGCCATCACCGGCATCGCCGCCTTCAGCAACTGATGGACGCCTTGGCTTCCACCCTCGCCTCCACCCTGCGGCCCGCGCCGCTGACCGGCTTGCGCGTGCTCGACCTGTCGCGCGTGCTGGCCGGCCCGTGGGCCGGACAAATGCTTGCCGACCTCGGCGCCGATGTCGTCAAGGTCGAGCAGCCGGGCCGCGGCGACGACACGCGCTCCTGGGGGCCGCCGTATCTGAAGGACGAGGACGGCCGCGATACGGCCGAGGCCGCCTACTTCCAGTGCGCCAACCGCAACAAGCGCTCCTTGTGCATCGACCTGGCCTCCCCTGAAGGGCAAGCCCTGGTGCGCAAGCTGGCAGCCGAATCGGACGTGCTGCTGGAAAATTTCAAATTGGACGGCTTGAAGCAATACGGTCTCGATGCGGCCAGCTTGCTGGCGCTCAACCCGCGCCTCGTGTACTGCTCCATCACGGGTTTCGGCCAGGATGGGCCGTATGCGGCGCGCGCCGGCTATGACTTTTTGATCCAGGGCATGGGCGGCTTGATGAGCATCACGGGCGTGCCCGATGGCCAGCCGGGCGCGGGACCGCAAAAAGTGGGCGTGGCGCAGACGGACATCCTGACGGGCCTGTACGCCACCATCGCCGTGCAGGCGGCATTGGCCGAACGCGAGCGCTCGGGACTGGGCCAGCATATCGACCTGGCACTGCTGGACGTGCAGGTGGCGGCGCTGGGCAACCAGGCCGCCAATTACTTGTGCGGCGGCAAGGTGCCCCAGCGCATGGGCAATGCGCATCCGAACATCGTGCCGTATCAAGACTTCCCCACGGCCGATGGCGACATGATTCTGGCGATCGGTAACGATGGGCAATTCTCACGCTTCTGCGCCATCGCCGGCCACCCGGAATGGGCGCAGGATGAACGCTTCGCCACCAATCCGCAACGCGTGGCGCACCGGGCGATCTTGATCCCCTTGATGCGCCAGACCACGGTCATGCGCACGACGGCCGAGTGGATCAGCGCCTTCGAAGCGCAAGCCGTGCCGTGCGGCCCCGTCAACCGCATCGACCAGGTCTTTGCCGACCCGCAAGTGGTAGCGCGCGGCTTGAAAGTGGAGATGGCGCATCCGACGGCGGGCACGGTGGCGCTGGTGGCCAATCCCGTGCGCCTGTCAGCTTCTCCGGTGCAGTACCGCTTGCCGCCGCCCTTGCTGGGACAGCATACGCAGGAGGTGTTGCAGCAATGGCTGGGCCTGGATAACAGCCAGATCGACGGCTTGCGCGAACGCAAGGTCGTGTAAATGTTGGGTAGGTCGGATTAGGCCCTGCGGGCCGTAATCCGACGCATTGGTTGGTGCTGGTAACGTCGGATTACGCGCTTGCGCGCTAATCCGACCTACTTCAATACCAGCTTCAGCGCCGGCTTTTCACCGTAATCGTCATAGCGCTCATTGATGCCGGCGATGCAGAACGTGATTTCTTCCAGTAAATCAGGCACTTGCGCCTTCATCGCTTCCGCATCCTGCACGACGATGTCGAGCACTTCGTTCGGTTTCAAACGGAACTGCGTCATGTTTTCATCGTCGCGCAAATAGCTGAGGCAATCGACCCAGGCATCCATGCTGTTGCCGTAGAACTCGGGGAAACCGAAGGCTTGCACGCATTGCGCGTGGAAGCTCGCTTCATCGGTGATGTCTTTTCCATTCAGGATGGCAGTGGCCATGGTCTTCCTCAGTTCTTCAGCGACAGCACATCCTGCATGTCGTACAGGCCCGTCGGCTTGTCGGCCAGGAAACGCGCAGCGCGCAGCGCGCCGTGGGCGTAGGTGACGCGGCTGCTCGACTTGTGGCTGATCTCGATGCGCTCGCCGATGCCGGCAAACAGTACCGTATGGTCGCCGACGATATCGCCGCCGCGGATGGTGGCAAAGCCGATGGTTGACGGATCGCGTTCGCCCGTCACGCCTTCGCGGCCGTACACGGCGCATTCCTTCAGGTCGCGGCCCAGGGCGCCGGCCACCACTTCCCCCATTTGCAGGGCGGTGCCCGACGGCGCATCGACCTTGAAGCGGTGATGCGCTTCAATGATTTCGATGTCGTAGCCTTCGGACAGGCTTTTCGCGGCCAGTTCCAGCAGCTTCATGGTGACATTCACGCCCACGCTCATGTTCGGCGCGAACATGATGGCCGTCTTTTCGGCGGCGGCGGCAATGGCGGCCTTGCCCGCGTCATCGAAACCGGTGGTACCGATGATCATCTTGATGCCGTGCTCGGCGCAATACGCCAGATGCTGCAAAGTGCCTTCGGGGCGCGTGAAGTCGATCAGATAATCGGCATTGGCCAGGCCGGCAGCCAGGCTTGACTCGATCAGCACGCCAGCAGGCTTGCCGAGAAAGGCAGCGGCATCCTGGCCGACGGTCGGCGAGCCTGCACGGTCGAGGGCGCCGGCCAGCACGGCGTCCGGCGCGTTGCTGACCGCTTCGATCAGGATATGGCCCATGCGGCCGCTGGCGCCAGCGATGGCAATTTTCAGTTCAGTCATTTTATTCTCTTACAGCAACTTATTTGGTGGGTTCAGCAGCGGGTGCCGGTGCAGGTTCGACGGCAGGCGCCGGTGCTGGCACAACTTCAGGCTTGCTCACAGGAATGGCGGGCGCGGCATCGGCCGGCACCGGCACGGCGCTTGGCGCCACGGGCGATGGCACGGCGGCGGCAGGCACGTCGGCCTTGGCGACCTTGGCGAACCGCGATGGGCCAGCGATGCGGTCGATATATTCTTTCTCCGTCGGCAAGTTGCCGCCTTCGAAACGTTCAACCTTGCCATCCTTGCCGAAGTACACGACCACGCGGCTGCTGGTGGTTTCGCCACTGCCCCGCGCCAGGCGGAATGGATAATCCCAGCGGTCCGCATGGAAGATATCGGTCAGCAGCGAAGTGCCGAGGACGAAACGCACCTGGTCACGCGTCATGCCCACTTTCAACTGGGCCAGCATCTCTTCGGAGACAAAGTTGCCTTGTTGAATGTCAGGACGGTAGGGCGAGAAAAACCACATGAATTTTTGCAGCGGCGTAATGGTGGTCGTTTGTGCGCCCTGTTCGGGGACCAGTTCCTTGCCTTCTTTTTGAGCGGCTGCCGGCTTTTCGCCAAGAATGCCACGGTTGGCGCAGCCGGACACGGCCAGCGCGACACAGACCATGCCTGCCACGACTGGTGCTCGAAATGAAATACGGTGCCAGAGAGATGGCAATACAGCCGGGGTTACGCGCATAAATGACCTCAATTGGATGAACAAAACGCCAGGAGTGACCGGCCCGCCAAAAAAAAGCATATTTTGGCACTCCCCGACAAAACGCTATATGATAAAGCACCTGACCCACATACGAGCAACAAACATGAGTAACAATCCTAGTGATCTCAAGGCAAGCGGCCTGAAAGCCACCCTGCCACGGCTGAAGATACTCGATATCTTCCAGAGTAGCCCGGTACGCCACCTGACCGCGGAAGACGTCTACAAGATTCTGCTGGCCGACAATATGGATGTCGGTTTGGCAACTGTCTACCGTGTCCTCACGCAATTCGAACAAGCCGGCTTGCTTAACCGCAACCATTTTGAAACCGGCAAGGCGATTTTCGAACTCAACGAAGGCTCCCACCACGACCACCTGGTGTGCCTCGATTGTGGCCGGGTCGAAGAATTCTTCGACGAAGAAATCGAAATCCGCCAGCAAAAAGTGGCCGAAGAGCGCGGCTTCAAGATCGCCGAACACGCCCTGGCCATCTACGGCAACTGCACCAAGACAGCTTGCCCGCACAAAACAGCCTGACCCACGCCGGCCGTTCCCGCAAGGGGCCAGCCGGCGCAGCATTGAACCGCATCAATGATGGCTGAGCGCGCTCGACAGTAATTTAGCGGTGATATCGACAATCGGGATGACGCGCTCGTAAGCCATGCGCGTCGGTCCGATCACTCCCAGCGTTCCCACGATCTTGCCGTTGACTTCATACGGCGCCGTCACCACGCTCATCTCATCCATCGGCACCAGGTTCGATTCGCCGCCGATGAAAATCTGTACGCCCGTCGCCTTGCTCGACACGTCGAGCAGCTGCATCAAGCCCGTCTTTTGCTCGAACATGTCGAACATCTGGCGCAGCGAATGCATATTCGATGACAGATCGCTCACGCTGAGCAGGTTGCGCTCGCCGGAAATCACCATGTCGTCGCTATGGTCGGCCATCGCTTCGCTGCCCGCCTCCACGGCAGCCTGCATCAGGCTGCCCATGTCGTCGCGCAACTGGCGCAGCTCGCCTTGCAGGCGCACGCGCACGGCGTCGAAGGACAGGCCGCCATAATTCTGGTTGATGTAATTGGCCGATTGCACCAGTTGCGCCGGCGTATAGTCGGCCTCCGTCAGCAATAAACGGTTCTGCACGTCGCCGCCGGGAGCGACGATGACGAGCAGGATACGTTTTTCGGACAGGCGCAGGAATTCGATTTGCTGGAACACGGACTCGCGGCGCGGACTGAGCACGACGCCGGCAAACTGCGACAGCGACGACAGCATCTGCGCCGCGTTGGCGATGGTTTTTTGCGGCTGCGGCGTCTGCAGGCGCATGCGCGATTCCACCATGTGCTCGTCCAGGTGCCGGACGGTCAGCAAGGTGTCGACAAAGATGCGGTAGCCGCGCGGCGTGGGAATGCGTCCGGCCGAGGTGTGCGGACTGGACACATAGCCGAGTTCTTCCAGATCGGACATGATGTTGCGGATCGTGGCCGGCGACAGATCGAGGCCAGAAATTTTCGACAAGGCGCGCGAACCGACCGGCAGGCCATCGGCGATATATCGCTCGACCAGGGCTTTCAGCAGTGTTTGGGCACGTGTATCGAGTTGCATGGTGTTTTATGTAAGCAAGTATTTTGTTAAGCAAGCGGCAACGAAAGCAGCCGAACGTGCATCAACAGCGCCTATTATGCACGTTCGCCCGTCCGGCGGCGATCAATCTTCCAGTTGCCTCTGCAGCCACAGCAGCAATTCATCAAAGTTGGCGCAGATGGCGTCTGGCTGCACGCCGGCGGCCAGGTGAGCATCGCTGCCCTTGCGATTCATCCAGACGGCGCGCATGCCGGCCCCCTGCGCGCCCGTCACGTCGAAATACAGGTCGTCACCGACATACACGGCTTCGTGGGGCGCCACGTCCAGCGCGGCGCAAGCGGCCAGGAAGATGCTGGCGTCAGGCTTGGCGACGCCAAAATCGCTGGCGGCAATCGACACTTTAAAATGCTGCGCCAGGCCGATAATTTCAAGGTCCGCATTGCCGTTCGAGATCGAGCCGACCAGCATGCGCTGGCCCATCCAGGCCAGGCCGGGCAAGACATCGTCATACGGCTGGACGCGATGGCGCGCCGCCAGAAATTGCGCGATGGCGCCATCGACCAGGGCGGGATCTTCGCCGGCGGCCTCGAAGGCGGTCAGCAAGCCCGCGCGGCGCAACTCGATCAAATTGCCATGGAAATGCGGTTGTTCATTGAGCATGGCCAGACGATGCTGGCGCAACAGCTCGATGGAAAACTGCTGCGCCACCTTGGGCGCATGCGTGGCCAGCCAGTCGTGCAGCAGGGTTTCGGCGGCGGCAATCACGGGCGCGATGGGCCACAGGGTATCGTCGAGGTCGAACAGGATGGCCTTGGGCGGCACGGCTGGTTTTACAGGGACAAGAGACATGGAACTCACTATAGATGCCGCGTCACGGTGCGCAGCCTGCATCTATTGTCGCACCGATCGCCGCCGCCGGCATGGCGGCGCCCCGTTGAAATGGGGCCGGGCCGGCGCTTCCCGGCAAAAAATTGTTACAGGGTGATACAAGGCAAGATCATCCGGCTTGCCAGATAGACTAAAATAGGCGCCATTCCAATGCGGCGCCAGCGTCCGCGTTGCGCTACCCACCCTAATTCGTTTTGGAGAATGTATGAAAAATTTGTACCTGCGCTCGATGCTGGCGACGGCTTGCGCCGTCACACTGGCGGCCTGCGGCGGCAGCGGCGGCAATCTGTATCTGAGCGGCCAAGTCGTCAATCTGGCAAAAGATGGCCTGATTCTCCTGAATAATGGCGAACGCCTGCCTGTCTCCTCAGGCCAGACTTCCTTTGTTTTCACCAAGCTGGTCAACACCGATGACCGCTACGATATCACCATTGCGCAACAGCCAAAAGGCGCCGTGTGCACGATTACCAATGGCGCGGGCAAGGCATCGAGCTATACCGTGACCACTGCCTTGGTGAGCTGCGTGACCAATACCTACCCGCTGAGCGGCACGATCACAGGCCTGACCGCCGACGGCTTGACCCTGGCCATCGGCAATACCACCACCAGCCCGCTGAAAGGCAGCACCAGCTATACGTTCCCGAATGTCAATGACGGCATCGCCTACAATATTTCCATAGCGACGTATCCAACGGGCCAGACGTGCAAGTTCGTGGGCTCTGCCAGCGCCAACGGCCGCGATGTCGTCGGCACCATGGGCTCAGCCGCCACGACCGGCGCCGCACTGAACTGCACGGCGCAGTAAGCCACGCGATTCGTCACCACTATATTGGATTGGAGAAATACATGAAGTTATCCTGCCTGCGCCCACTCGCCGCGCTGCTGTTGACCCTGGGATTGGCTGCTTGCGGCGGCAAGGCCTCGTATGATGTCAGCGGCACCGTCAGCAACTTGAACACCGAAGGCCTGGTCCTGGCCAATGGCGGCGTCAACCTCCCGATCAAAGCCGGCCAGACCTCGTTTACCTTTGCCAAGCGCATCGACTATGGCACCGACTACAACATCACCGTGCAGACCCAGCCAGCCCACATGACATGCACCGTCAGCGGCGGAACCGGCTCGGCCGGTCACTACGTGAGTATCCAGGCATCGGTTTCCTGTGCGCGAAACGTGTATACGGTAGGCGGCACGGTGACGGGCCTGACAGCCGACGGCCTGATCCTGATCAACGGCAATGCGCAAACCACAGTGGCCAAAGGCAGCACGACCTTCACCCTGGCGTCGCCTGTGGCCGATGGAGACAAGTATGGCATCAGCGTCTTTACCCAGCCAACAGGCTTGCAATGCAGCGTGGCGCCCAACACGGGCGTCGGCGTCATGGGTGAAGCAAACGTGACCACCGTGCAGATCGCCTGCAATCCGGGCTAACGCTACGGCGCTGGCAGCCGCCACGCGGCTGCCAGGAAGAGATATCACGGAAATATATAACTGATATTCCAAAGATAAATTGGAGTTATATGTGGCGATGCAGCATAATGCATCTGTCTCCTCCAACTCTTCCAAGAATTGGATTTAGCCCGCTTTTACCAGCGGGCTTTTTTTTGTCCAAAATTTCTCAGGCAGGCTTGTTCAAGCCCGGCTGCAGCATCTGCACGATGCTGGAGAAATCCTGCTGCGCATAACCGGCTTGCGCATGCATCTGGTACAGCTGGCGCACCAGCCCGCCCAAGGGCGTGGGCGCGTTGGCCGACAGGGCAGACTGCTGCGCCAGGCCCAGGTCTTTCAGCATCAGCGCCGTGCCGAAGCCGCCCGTGTAATTGCGCGACGCGGGCGTGCCGTCCATAACGCCGGGCCACGGGTTATACACTTCCAGGGTCCAGTTGCGGCCCGAACTCTTGGCCATGATGTCGGACAACACTTTCGGATCCAGGCCATGCGCCACGCCCAGGTTCAGCGCCTCGGCCGTCCCCGCCATCAGAATGCCCAGCAGCATGTTGTTGCAAATCTTCGCCACCTGACCCGCGCCCGCCTCGCCCGCATGGAAGATGTTCTTGCCCATCTTTTCCAGCAGGGGACGCGCCTGCTGCAAGGCCGCTTCGCTGCCGCCGACGATGAAAGTCAGGGTGCCGGCCGCCGCGCCCGCCGTGCCGCCGGAGACGGGCGCATCGATCATGGCAAAGCCGCGCTCGCTGGCCGCCTGCGCCACCTGCCGCGCCACGTCGGCGGCGATGGTGCTGCAATCGATGAACAGGGCGCCCGGCTTGGCCGAATCGAGCACGCCGCCGGCCGCCAGGTACAGCTCCTGCACATGCTTGTTGGCTGGCAGCATGGTGATGACGGCGTCGGCCGTCTGCACGGCCGCGCTGGCGGACGCGGCCGCCGTGGCGCCCGCCTCGACGAGCGACGCCACGGCGGCCGGCGCCAGGTCGAACACGGATACGTGGAAGCCGGCGGCCACCAGGTTGCGGGCCATCGGCGCGCCCATGTTGCCCAGGCCGATGAAAGCGATATGTTGCATGTGTAGATCTCCTGTTGTTCTTTTAATGCAGGTCGGCCAATGGATGCTGTGTCCATGGCGCCGTGAAATATTCATTCAGATACGCATCGCCGACCTCGGCCAGGCTGGCCGGCTGCCACTGCGGCGCGTTGTCCTTGTCGATCAGCAAGGCGCGCACGCCTTCGCTGAAGTCTGCATGAGCGCAGCATTGCACGGCGACGATCAGTTCCAGCTGGAACACTTGCGCCAGACTCAGATGCCGCGTGCGTACACGCATGGCCCACACGAGGGCGGCCGAGCTGGGCGCGCCCTTGTCCAGCGAGTGGGCCGCCTTTTGCAGCCACACCGAATCGCCGTCGTAGGCGGCGATGGCGGCCACCACTTCGGCCAGGGTCGGCGCTTGCGTCAGCGCGGCGATGGCGTCGAAGTTGGCGCGCACTTCGGACACGGGCAGCATGGCCGTGGGCGCCGAGAAACCGCGCAGCAGGCGGTCCAGTTGCTCGCTGTTCGCCTGCGGACTGGCTTGCCATTGCGCCAGCGCCAGCGCATCGAGCACCATGGCGCGCTCTTCCTGGCGCAGGAAATAGTCGCCCAGGTCCGCGAACAGGGCATCGGCCGCGTTCAAGGGCGCGCCCGTCAAGCCCAGAAACAGGCCGCTGCGCCCCGGCATGCGGCCCAGGAACCAGCTGCCGCCCACATCGGGGAACAGGCCAATCGTGATTTCCGGCATGGCGATGCGCGTGCTTTCCGTGACCACGCGGTGGCTGGCGCCGGCCATCAGGCCCAGGCCGCCGCCCATGACGATACCGCCGCCCCATACCAGCAACGGTTTCACATAGGTATGGATGCGGTGGTCGAGCCGGTATTCCTCGGCAAAGAAGGCCAGCGCCTGCGGGTTCGGCACAACGTCCGGCTGCTCGACGACGGCCGTGCGCAGGCTGCGCACGTCTCCGCCGGCACAGAAGGCCTTGTCGGTCGACGATTGCAGCACCACGCAGGCGATGGCGTCGTCAGCGGCCCAGCGCACGAGAGCGCCATCGATGGCGCGTATCATGTCCAGGGTCAGCGCGTGCAAGGACTTCGGCGCGTCGAGGGTGATGACGCCCAGCTTCATGCCGCCAGGACAGTCGCGCTCTTCCAGTTTCACTGTCTCAACATTGACGATTTCAGCCATTCTTCCACTCCGCCGGACGTTTTTCCAGGAAGGCCTGCACGCCCTCCTTCTGGTCTTGCGTATCGAACAGGCCCAGGAACAGGGTGCGTTCATCGGGCAGGGAATCGACGAGCGGATGGCTGCGCGCGCCCTGGATCAGGGTCTTGCACGCCGTCACGCTGCTGGGGCTCTGACGCGCCACCTTGGCGGCCAGAGCCAGCGCCGTGGCGGCAGCCTTGCCGGTCGGCACGACTTCCTCGACGAGGCCGATGGCCAGGGCCTTGGCCGCGTCGACGCGCTCGCCGCACAAGATCATGCGCTTGGCCCAGCCTTCGCCCACCAGCCACGGCAAGTGCTGCGTGCCGCCCGCGCATGGCAGCAGGCCGACCGAGGCTTCCGGCAAGGCCATCTGCGCATGCTCCTCGGCAATGCGGATGTCGCACGCGAGCGCGCATTCGAGCCCGCCGCCCATGGCATAGCCATTGATGGCGGCAATGCTGACGCCGCGAAATGCGGACAGCGCCTCGAACGCCTCGCCAAAGGCGGCCGCCATGGCGAAGGCCGTATCCTTGTTACCGTCGGCAAACACGTTCAGGTCGGCGCCGGCCGAGAAGAACTTGGCGCCGCCGCCCGTGATCACGAGCGCGTACACGTCCGGATCCCCATTCAGGTCGGCCACCAGGTCCCTCAGCGCGTTCAGGCTGGCCAGGGTCCACGTGTGGGCGGGCGGGTTGTCGAGGGTCACCAGGGCCGTATGGCCACGGCGTTCCAGCAGTAAATTTGTATACACTTTGCTCATCGTAAGGTCTCCGTGGCGCCGTCTTTCAAGATCGCTCGCGCGACGATCAGGCGCATGATTTCATTCGTCCCTTCCAGGATCTGGTGTACCCGCGTGTCGCGCACGTGGCGCTCGAGCGGGTACTCGCGGATGTAGCCGTAGCCGCCATGCAATTGCAGCGCATCGTTGGCCACATTAAACCCCACATCCGTGGCGAAACGTTTTGCCATCGCGCAATATGCCGTGGCATCCGGGCTTTCCTGGTCCAGTTTCCAGGCCGCCAGGCGCACCATCTGGCGCGCCGCCACCAGTTCCGTCAGCATGTCGGCCAGCTTGAATTGCAAGGCCTGGAATTGCGCCAGCTCGCGGCCGAACTGCGTGCGCTCCTTCATGTAGACCTGCGCGCGCGTGAGGGCAGCCTGCGCCGTGCCCACCGAGCACACGGCGATATTGATGCGTCCGCCATCGATGCCCTTCATGGCGATGGCAAAGCCCTCGCCTTCCGCGCCCAGCAAGTTACCAACCGGCACTTTTACCTGGTCAAAGCTGATGATGCGCGTGGGCTGGCTGTTCCAGCCCATCTTTTCCTCTTTCTTGCCATACACGATGCCGGGCAGATTCGCCGGCACGGCAAAGGCGGAAATGCCGGCCGCGCCCTCGCCGCCGGTTCTCGCCATGACGATCAGCATGTCCGTCTGGCCCGCGCCGGAGATAAACGCTTTCGTACCGTCGAGTACATAAAAGTCGCCATCCCGTACGGCTTTCGTGCGCAAGGAGGCCGCGTCGGAACCCGATTGTGGTTCCGTCAGGCAATAGCTGGCCAGCTTCTGGCCGGCGGCCAGGGCCGGCACCCACTCGTCGCACAGGGCTTCCTGGCCCCAGCGCGACAGCATCCAGGTGGCCATGTTGTGGATCGTGATGTAGGCCGTAGTCGAGGTGCAACCGCCGGCCAGCTCTTCGAAGACGATGGCGGCGTCCTGGCGCGACAGGCCCAGGCCGCCCCAGCGCTGCGGCGTGTACAGGCCGCAAAAGCCCATCTCGCCCGCCTTGGCGATGGTTTCCACCGGGAAGATCGATTCCGCATCCCAATGCGCCGCGTGCGGCGCCAGTTCACCTTCGGCAAACGCACGCGCCGCCTGCTGGAACTCGCGCTGCTCGTCGCTCAGTTCAAAGTCCATGGCAGCTCCTTACTTGAGGCTGATGGTGGTGTTGACCTTGCCCACCGAGGCCGCATCCGTGAACCAGCGCTGGGTAATCGTCTGCGTCTGCGTGTAGAACAGCACGACCTGCTTGCCGAACGGGCCCAGATCGCCCAGCTTGGAGCCGCGCGACCCCGTAAAGCTGAACAGGGGAACGGGCACGGGAATCGGTACGTTGATGCCGACCTGGCCCACATCGATTTCTTCCTGGAAGTAACGGGCGGCGGCGCCGCTTTGCGTGAACAAGGCCGTGCCGTTGCCGTTCGGATTCGCGTTGACGAGGACAATCGCTTCGTCCAGGGTGTCGACTTCGACGACGATCAGGACGGGGCCAAAGATTTCCTGGTCATACACGACCATGCCGGGTTTCACGCCGGAGAGAATCGTCGGTCCCACGAAGTTGCCGTTCGGATAGCCATCGACTTTCACGTCGCGGCCATCGAGCGTCAGCACGGCGCCCTGCTCCACACCCTTGGCGATCAGACCAAACACGCGTTCTTTCGCGGCGCAAGAAATGACGGGACCCAGGTCGGGATTGTCCTTGCCCGCACCGACCGTCAGGGTTTGCGCCTTGCTAGAGAGTTCCGGCAGCCACTCGCGCGCCTCGCCCACCAGCACGGCGACAGAGGCGGCCATGCAGCGCTGGCCGGCCGCGCCGAAACCGGCGCCCAGCAGCTGGTTCAAGGTCTGTTCTTTATTTGCGTCCGGCAAGACGACGGCGTGGTTCTTGGCGCCCATCATGCATTGCGCGCGCTTGCCGTTCAGGCTGGCGCGCTGGTACACATGCGTGCCGACCTTGCTGGAGCCGACAAACGAGATCGCCTTGATATCCGGATGGTCGCACAGGGCATTGACCACGTCTTCGCCGCCGTGAATGACGTTCAGCACGCCAGCCGGGATGCCCGCCTGCAAGGCCAGGCGCACGAGTTTTTCCGTCACGAGCGGATCTTGCTCCGATGGTTTCAGCACGAAGGTATTGCCGCAGGCAATCGCCATCGGGAACATCCACAGGGGAATCATGGCGGGGAAGTTGAATGGGGTAATGCCGGCGCACACGCCCAGCGGCTGCATCACGCTGTAGGTATCGACGCCGCCGGCCACGTTCTGCGCGTACTCGCCCATCTGCAGGGTGCCGATATTGGCGGCATGTTCCACCACTTCCAGGCCGCGGAAGACGTCGCCTTCCGCGTCGAGCAGGGTCTTGCCCTGTTCCATGGTCAAGGTGGCGGCCAGGTCGGCCATATTTTCGCGGATCAGCTGTTGCAGCTTGAGGAAAATGCGCGCGCGCGCGCCGATCGGCGTCTTTCGCCAGGTTTTGAAGGCGCGCTGGGCCGAGGCGATGGCCGCGTTCACTTCCTCCGGCGTGGCGAACGGTACCTTGGCCAGGACTTCCTGCGTGGCGGGGTTGACGACGTCGCGCCAGACGGTGGTGCGGGATTGAACCCACTCGCCGTTGATCAAGAGGGGAACGGTCGGAATTGCGGTTTGCGTGGTCACTCGGTGTCTCCTGGTGTGGGTATAGGTCTGTTTGCATTATTCGCACAATCGCCGCTGCAAACAAGGCGTGAAAATGCGAGATAATGCAAAGCTGAATCTGTTAATCTGCAAAGATTGTAAATTTGCAGATTCCACAAACGGGGAAGAGGAAACGCGATGGCGAAGGTTTTCATGGGCGTGCGCCTGCAGCGGCTGCGCGAGGAACGGCGCATGACGCAGGTGGCGCTGGCCAAGGCCCTGGGCATCTCGCCCAGCTACCTGAACCAGATGGAGCGCAATCAGCGCCCGCTGACGGTGCCGATCCTGCTGCGCATCGGCACGGTACTCGGGGTCGATCCGCAGATCTTTTCCGAGCACGACAGCGCCAGCCTGGTGGCCGACGTGCGCGACGTGTTCGGCGAATTGCCCGACGCGCCGCCCACCTCGATGGCGGAACTGAAAATGCTGGTGGAGAATATGCCGGAACTGGCGCGCTCGATTTTGCTCTTGCAGCGGCGCTACCGCGTGATGGCGGAACGGGCCGATACCCTGGCCGCGCGCCTCGACGATGGCAGCCGCGGCGCCAGCTCGGCGGCGCCCTCCACGGACGAGGAAGTGCGCGAATACCTGAACCGGCGGCAAAACTACATCGATGAACTGGACCGGGCGGCGGAACTGGTGGCGGGCGAACTCGACCCGCAACTGCGCACGCTCGACGCGCTGCAAAGCCGGCTGCTGGAGCGCCACGGCATCCAGGTGCGCTTGTCCGATGGCGATGCGGGCATGGTGCGCAAGCACCGCTACGACGCCCAGCAACACATCCTGTGGCTGCCCGACACCCTGACGGGCGGCCAGCGCGCCTTCCAGATGGCGGCGCAAATCAGCCTGCTCGAGCACAGCGATCTGATCGACTCCCTCGTGCTGGCGGCGGGACTCTCCGGCGCGGCCGCGCAAACGGGCGCGCGCCTGGCGTTTTCCAATTATTTTGCGGGCGCCCTGCTGATGCCGTACCAGCGTTTTTTGCAGGCGGCGGAAACGCGCGCCTACGATATCGAGCGCCTGGCGCACCAGTTCGGCGTGGGTTTTGAGGCCGTGTGCCACCGCCTGAGCACCATGCAGCGTCCCGATGCGGCGGGGCTGCCCTTCTTCTTCGTGCGCGTCGACCGCGCGGGCAATGTCTCGAAGCGCCAGTCGGCCACGGACTTTCACTTTTCACGGGTGGGCGGCACCTGCCCGCTGTGGATCGTCTACGACGCCTTCAGCTATCCGGGCCAGGTACTGACGCAAGTGGCCAGCATGCCCGACGGCTGCACGTATCTGTGGATCGCGCGCCAGGTCAGCACGGCGTCACCAGGCTTCCGCGCGCCCGGCAAGACCTTTGCCGTGGCGCTGGGCTGCGACATTTCGCAGGCGCACCGGCTGATCTATTCGAAGGGGCTCGATTTGCACGACCCGTCCAGCGCCACGCCCATCGGCACGGGCTGCAAGGTGTGCGAGCGCCAAAGCTGCCCGCAGCGGGCGTTTCCGTCACTGCTGCTGCCGCCGCCCGTATCGGCTTAAGACTCTTCGACGACTCTTGCGCGCAGCGCGTCGAATTCGCGCGCAAATTCCGCGCGCCAGTCGCGCCGCGTGGACTCGTCTATCCAGGCCGCGTCGAGGCCATTCAGCATAAAGCCGCGCATGTCGTCGAGGCCGAAGCCGAATTCGCGCATCATCATCCAGGCGCCCGTCGGCGTCACGTGGTGCAGGGTTGGATCGTCCGTGTTCGGATGCAGTTTCAGACCCAGCTTGGCCATGGCGCGGATCGGGTGGTCGAGCGCCCAGCGTTCGGGCGTCAGCGTGCGCAGATAATACGAATTGGTGGGCACGACCGTAAATACCAGGCCCCGCTCCACGCAGCGCTGCGCCAATTCAGGATTGTCGACGATAGTGTAGCCGTGGTCGATCCGGTCCACCTGCAACTGCTCGATGGCCGTCTCCACGTTCATCCACGGCATGCCGAATTCGCCCGCGTGCGCCGTGCACTTGAAGCCGGCTGCGCGCGCGGCGCGGTAGGCTTCGATGAAGAGTTCCGGCGGCCGGTCGTTTTCGCGGTAGTCGATGCCGATGCCGATCACTTCCGGCGCGCGGTAAGCCTTCATCCATTCCACCATCTGCACGGCTTCGGCGGGAGCCGCTTCGCGGTCGATGCTGGGGATCAGGCGGCCGATGACGCCGAAGTCGCGCTGCGCGTCGCGGATGGCGGCCACGATGGCATCCTGCGCCGACTCGTAACGGATGCCCGACACGCGCACCGTGCCGGTCGGATTCCAGAAAAACTCCGCATAGCGCACACCGTGGCCATGCACGTCTTCCAGGTATTCATAGGCGAGGCAATACAGGTCCGTGGGCGAGACGATCAGGTGCGCGTCGAGCGCGCGCAGCACGCGCAGCACGCCGACGGGCTTGTCGCCGCGCGTGTAAAACGCGTCGATTTCCTCGGGGGTGACGACATTGCCCGTCTTGGCGGCCAGCGCGCGGAAGGTTGCCTGGCGCACCGTGCCGAACAGGTGGCAATGCAGCTCCACCTTCGGCATGGCGCGTAAAAACTGTTCGATGCTCAGGGGGGAATTAGACATGAAGCTCGTTTCGTAGTGAAGTGGGTCAGACGAGAATGGCGGCCAGGCGGCGCATCAGGCGCTCGATGGCGGCGGGGCCATCGGCCAGCATCGCCACTTGCGTGTTGATGGCGGCGCGGCGCGGCACGCGGAATTCGCACACCGTCATGCCGCGCGTCAGTTCGCCCGTCAATTCGATGGCCACGTGAGCCGGCTGGAACTGGAACAGCTGCGGCGCTTCCAGGTACAGGGCCACCACCGGGTCGTACATGGGCATGGGCACGGAACCGTCGGCGCTGCGGATGCGCACATACGCTTCCAGGTAGCCGGCCAGGCGCTGCGCGCGCGGCGTGCCGAGGGCGCGCAGGCGTTCCACTTCCGCATTCGTCACCAAGAGCTGGCGGCACAGGTTCAAGCCGAACATGCGCAGCGGAATACCGGCCTGGAAGACCTGGGCGGCCGCTTCCGGGTCCGCATAGATATTGAATTCGGCCGCCGCCGTATGATTGCCCTGGTCGGTCGAGCCGCCCATCAGGATGATTTCGACGATTTTTTCCGCGATATCGGGGGCGCGGCTCAAGGCTGTCGCCAGGTTGGTCATCGGCGCGATGGCCATGATGGTGATCTGGCCAGGATACTTGCGCACGGCGGCGATCAGCGCGTCGACGGCATGGCCCGCCGCATCGCTGGCGGCGCCGGGCGGCAGGATCTCGCCCGTGGTCGGCATGCCGCTGTCGCCGAGGATGCGCTGCGCCGTCTCGATGACGCCGGCCAGCGGTTCTTCGCAGCCGCGGTAGATCGGCACCGTCAAGCCGTCATGGGCCTTGATGCGCAAGGCGTTGTCGTAGGTGATGACGACGGGCGCATTGCCCGCCACCACGCTCACGCCCAGCCACTCGATATCGGGATTGCTGCCCAGGAGCAGCATCGTCAGCCAGTCGTCGAAACCGGGGTCGGTGTCGAGCCAGATCTTTTTCAAGGCTTGGGTCATGATGGTCTCAGGTTAAAAATCAGGCAGCCAGCCACAGCGCGCTGTCGGACGGCAGCACGAAGGAGACGGCCGTGCCTTCGCGCCAGGCGGCGCCGCCAGCCGCGCAAATACCCTTGACCTGCCCCAGCGGCGTTTGCAGCAGGTATTCGACGGTGTCGCCCAGGAAGCCGCGCGCCAGCACGGTGCCCGGGTAGTTACCTGCCGCGTCGTCGGCGGCACAGACGCGCACCTTGTCCGGACGCCAGCCCAGCACCGTGGTGCCGGCAGCGACGGGAGACGTGTACGGCAGGCTGGCGCCGGCGTGGTGCAGCGCGCCGTCGCGGTAATCGAACAGGTTTTCGAAACCCATGAAGTTGGCGACGAAGCGCGTCGACGGCGTATTGAAGACGGCTTCCGGCGCGGCCAGCTGCTCGATGCGCCCGCCATTCATGACGACGATGCGGTCGGACAGGGCCAGCGCTTCTTCCTGGTCATGCGTCACGTACAGCATGGTGATGCCCAGTTCGCGCTGGATGCGGCGCAGCTCGGCGCGCATCTGCACGCGCAGCTTGGCGTCCAGGTTTGACAACGGCTCGTCCAGCAGCAGCAAGGCCGGTTCGACGACGATGGCGCGCGCCAGCGCCACGCGCTGCTGCTGGCCGCCGGACATCTGCGCCGGCAGGCGCGTCTCGAACCCTGTCAGTCCCACGGCGGCGATCACGGCTTCCACTTTCGTTTTCAGCAGCGCCGGCGCCACCTTGCGCAGGCGCAGGCCGAATGCGATGTTGTCGTACACGTTCAGGTGCGGGAACAGCGCGTACGACTGGAACACCATGCCGATATTGCGCTTGTTCGGCGCCAGCTTGCCGATTTCGCGGCCGTCGAGCACGATGCGGCCCGACTGCAGCGGCATCAGGCCGGCGATGGCGCGCATGGTGGTGGTCTTGCCGCAGCCGCTGGGGCCCAGCAGGGAAATCAGCTCGCCCTGCTCGACGTGCAGGTCCAGGTCTTTCACGGACGTCGTGTTCTTGGCGTAGCCGAGGTTCAGCTTGTGCAGTTCCAGATAACTCATCGTGTGTTGCCTCTTACATGTATTTAGAAATGCCCAGCACCTTCTCGGTCACCATCACGAAGGCCATGGTGAACAAGACCAGCAAGGTCGACAGGGCAGCGATCGACGGATCGAAACTGTTTTCCATATGGCCCAGCATCTCGATCGGCAAGGTGCTGATGCCGGGGCCCGTGAGGAACAGCGAGACGGGCACCTGGTTGAACGAGGTGACGAAGGCGAGGAAGAAGGCGGCGATCACGGCGTTGCGGATATTCGGCAGCACGATCATGAAGAAGGCGCGCAGGCGCGACGCGCCCAGGGTGATGGCGGCATCCTCGATATCCACGCGCAGGTTCACCAGGCTGGCGTACACCACGCGCACCGAGTACGGGATCAACAGCGCGATATGGCCGATCAGCAGGCCCACGTAGACGGGCGCATTGATCGTCAGGACCAGGTGGTGCAGCAAGCCCAGGCCGACCAGGATGGCGGGAATGATCAGCGGCGACGTCAGGATTTGCCGGATGGCGCCGATACCGGGCGGCGGCATGCGCGAAAACGCATACGCGACGGGTATGCCCAGCAGCAGCGCGATGACGGTGGCGATCAGGCCGATTTCCAGGCTGGTCTGGAAGGCGCGGCGGAACTCGGGCGCAGCCCACACTTCGAGGATCCAGCGCAGCGAGTACGACTCGGGCGGGAACGCCAGGGTTTCGCCGCCGGAAAAGCCGGCCAGCACGACGATGGCGAAAGGCCCCAGCAGGAACAGGAATACCAGCCATAAGACGGCACGTGAAAACAGGCTTTCTTTCATACGGAACTCCGGCTCGAGGAAATACGTTTAAGGCCGGCATTCACCAGCAGGGTCATGCAGACGAGGATGACGGCGATGACGTTCGCGGCACCGAAATCGCTCTCCACGCTGACCTTCTGGTACAGCAGCGTTTCCAGCATCAGCACCTTGGTGCCGCCCAAGAGGGCCGGCGTCACATAGGCCGTCACGCAGCCCGTAAACACCAGCGTGCCGCCGACCACCAGGCCTTCCTGCGTCAGCGGCAGGGTGACCTTGCAGAACACTTGCCATGGATTGGCGCCCAGGGTGGCGGCAGCCGGTTCCACGTCGCGCGGCAGGTTTTCCAGCGCGCCCGCCAGCGACATCAGCATCAATGGCAACAGCAATTGCAGCAGGCCGACAAAGACGGCGAACTCGCTGAACAGCAAACGCAGCGGCTCGTCCGTGAAACCCATGTTGACGAGCGCCGCGTTGAGGGCGCCGTTACGGCCCAGCAGCACGATCCACGCATAGGTACGCGCGATCGGCGAGACCATCAGCGGCAAGATCATCATGCCGACCACCAGCCCGCGCCACTTCGGCGACACGCGCGCCACGGCTTGCGCGGCCGGATAGCCGAGGATAATCGACGCCAGGGTCACCAGCGCGGCGATGCGCAGGGTGCGCCAGAAGATGGTGCGGTTGAATTCCTGCGAGAAAAATGCGATGAAGCGCTCAACACCCCACTGCATGCCGTCGCCGACGCGGAAGGCGTCGATCAGCAAGGCCAGCACGGGCAGCAGGAAGCAGACGACGATAAAGATCAGCGCCGGCAGTACCAGCAGCAGTCCCAGGCGCTTTTTTGGATCAGCAAACATGGTGTTTTCTCCTCGTCACCACTATTTGCTCATGGCCTTGTTCCACTGCGTCATCCAGTTGCTGCGCTGTTTGATGATGGTTTCCGGCTTGACGAATTTCAGCGAGCTGATTTGATCGGCGCCATAGGTATTGAATTGCGCGGCCGCCACCGACAGGCGCACGTCCTTGTTGACGGGCGAGTCGACCAGATTGGTCGCCAGCTGCGTCTGCACTTCCTTGGACAGCCAGAAGTCCATCAGCTGGTAGGCCAGGTCCGCATTCTTCGACCCGGCAACGATGCCCATCACGTTCATGCCGGCCGCCTGGCCTTCGGCCGGGATGCTCCATTTCAGGGGCAGGCCCGTCTTGAGCATTTGCGACCAGGTAAAGCGCGCCACGGGTGCGGCCCAGATTTCATCCTGCGCGAACAGCGCGGCCAGCTGCGCGCTGTTTTTCGAGAACGTGACGACGTTGCCCTTCATGCCGACGATCTTCGCAAAGCCGGTGGCATAGTCGTCCGTCTTGCCGCCCCAGGCCGCGTCGGCCATGCGCAGCATCAGGGGCCCCTGCGTGGTGCTCACGTCGGGAAAGGCCACGCGGCCCTTCAGTTCGGGGCGCCACAGGTCCTTCCAGGATGTCAGCGGGGCAACCTTGTCGCTGCGGTACACCAGTCCGACGGAATACAAGGTGTAGCCGACGGCGAAGTTGCCGCCGATAGGGTTTTTCGCCACGTCGTACAGGGCTTTGTAATTGCTCAGCTTGGAGTAATCCATGGGCTGGATCACGCCTTTTTGCGCCGCTTCCAGCATGCCGGAATCGGACAGCAGCACCAGGTCGATCACCGGGTTCTTGGCGTGCACCACCAGCTTGGCGATGCGGTCCGCATTATTCCCCGTTTCCACCTTGATATCGCAACCGCATTTGGCCTTGAACGGCTCGTACACATACTTCATGAACAAGGGCTGGGCAATCGGATAGGCCGAAATGACCAGCTCGCGTTTTTCCGCGTGGGCGGCGTTGGCCAGCAAGCCTAGGCTCAACGCCAACATGAGGTGCTTTTTCAAGATGCTTCCTTTCAGGGGACGGCGCTGCGGGACAGCGCCTGTAAAGATGAATCAGACTCAGAAATAATGTCGCATGCCGACGATCAGGACGCTTTGCGTCTTGCCGCCCGAGGCGCCAAAGCCGAACACGCGGGCGAACGTCGCATCGCCGGCCGCTTTCTGGTAGCTCCAGGTGATGGCGACATCGGTGCGCTTGGACAGGAAGTAATCGGCCTGGAAGTTAACTTGATGCCATTTCGGCGTCTTGTTGATCACGTCATATTTACCGGTGGTATAGAAATACGACGCGCCCAGGTTCAACGCTTCCGTCAGCTTGTGGTTCACGTTCAGGTCCACGTTTTGCAGGGTCAGATTGCTTTGATCCAGGTAGTGGTAGCGCACGTTGGTGTACAAGGCGCCAAACTTGGTCTTGCCCACATTATAAAAGCCTCCCGTGCCGGCGATGGCCTGGCTGTCCACGCCGGCGCCCTTGACGGCGCTCTTGTTGAAGATCAACAGGGAACTGGCATAATCATTGCCGATGGCGCCATTCGGCGCATCGGGGCTGTTCGGGCGATCCATCTTGGTGTAGGCGACGGCCCAGCTGAAGGCATCGACCTTATAGCCGGCGCCCATGCTGTAGACGCGGTTGCGGTTCGAATCTTCCGGGTTCTCGCTGAAGCCGTACAAGCCCGTGAACGACAGGTTGCTGATATTCGGGCTGACATACTTGACGGCGTTTTGCACGCGCAGGTTGTTGTAGCCATTGTCGTTGTCGCCGATGTGCACGCCGTTACTGGCGATGACCACGGGACCCAGCAGATCCTTGACGGCTTCGTACTGGCGGCCCAGGGTGAGCGTACCCTTGTCGTTGCTCGACAGGCCGACATACGACTGGCGGCCGAACAGACGGCCGCTTTGCGAAGCCGTGCCCGTCATCACGTTAAAACCGTTTTCCAGCACGAAGATAGCCTTGGTGCCGTCGCCCAGGTCTTCCTGGCCGCGGAAACCGATGCGGGGATTCTGATTCGTGCCGCTCAGCGCATGCGTGCGGCTGCCCTTGCCCTCATCCGACACATAGCCGATACCGGCCGACAGCAGTCCATACACTTGCACGCTGCTTTGCGCCTGCGCCGCGCCGTGCGCCGCCAGCAAGCCACCCACTACCATCGTTCCCGTCATCCATTTGTTCATCGCCGCCACCCTAAAAAGAATAAACCCTGAGTTTTTTTGGAATTATTTTATTGATGCATCCCTTGCCTGGTGCGCCGCCGCACATGCCGGCACCGCATTCCAGGCTCTTCTCCTGAATATTGTTGCTTTCAAGACAAGTAAGGACCAGTCCAGAATATGGTAAATTGCGGGATAAGAAAATTTGTTTATTTTTATAAATCCATTACTTTTTCTAATAAGCAACGCCCATGCATGAACTGAGCAAGAAGATTTCCTTACGACATTTACAAGCGTTTTCCACCCTAGCCCGGGTAAACAGCTTCAGCAAGGCTGCACAGGAATTGTGCGTGACCCAGCCGGCCCTCAGCGCGTCGATCAAGCTGCTGGAAAATCAACTGGGAAAAAAGTTGTTTAACCGCACAACCCACCAGCTGGAACTGACGCGCGAAGGCAAGCTGGCACTCGACTACGCTACGCATTTATTGAATACGGCGAGCAATACCTTTGCCGATATCCAGCGCGCCATCGGCAGCGGCCGGCACCGTATCCGCATCGGCGCCATTCCCTCGGCCATGGCGATGACGGCCGTTGTGGTGGCGCGCTACTGCGAGCAGCATGGCGATGAAGTGGAAATCGTCCTGTCGGACATGCCCAACGACGGCTTGCTGCATGCGCTGCATTCGGGCCAGCTGGACTTTTGCGTGGGCATCGAGGTGCCCGGTTCCGTCTCGCTGGAAAGCGTGGGCCTGTTCGAGGACGAGCTGGTCTTGGTGACGGCGGGACGCCATGCGCTGGCGCCGCTCAAGGAAGTGCGCTGGGAACAGCTGGCGGGCCAGGAGATCGTCGTGTTTACCAAGGGCAGCATCTGGGAGTTCGCCTCGAGCGCCCTGCGCCAGCATGGCTTGAGCCCGTCAAACCTGTACCAGATGATCCACAGCGAATCGCTGTACGGCGTGGTGCGCGCCGGCATCGCCGTGGGCATCATGCCCAGCCTGTACACGACGTTCCTCAACGACGAGGATCTGCATGTGGCGCCGCTGCGCCAACCCACGTGCAAGCGCAAGATCGCCCTGATGCGGCGCAATGAAATCAGCCGCAATCACCATGTGGACGACTGTTTTTCAGCGTTGCGCCAGGATTTGCAGCAGGTCGATCATTGGTTTTAAGTGAAACCCGAGGTTTACGCGGGCGCTTTCAATAAGTTCGCCAGTGCCACGTATTGCTCCAGGCCCACGGTTTCCGGACGCAGGGTCGGGTCGATACCGGCCGCCTTGATCTGCTCTTCCGTAAACATCCCGGCCAGGCAGTTGCGGATCACCTTGCGGCGTTGCGAGAACGCCTTCATGACCACAGCTTCCAGCGTGGCCTGGTCGCACGCCAGGCGCTCGGCCACGGGAATCATGCGCACGATGGCCGATTCCACTTTCGGCGGCGGGTCGAAGGCCGTCGGCGGCACGATAAACAGCAGCGACATCTTGTAGCGCCATTGCAGCATCACGGACAGGCGGCCATACGCCTTGCTGCCCGGTTCGGCCACCATGCGTTCGACCACTTCCTTTTGCAGCATGAAATGCTGGTCCTGCACCAGCGGCGCGAAGTCCGCCAGGTGGAACAGCAGGGGACTGGAAATGTTATATGGCAAGTTGCCCACGATGCGCAACTTCTGGCCGGCTGGCACGGGGATTTGCGCGAAATCGAATTTCAGCGCGTCGCCCGAATGGATCGTCAGCTTGGCCGGATTAAACGTTTTTTCCAGGCGCACGATCAGGTCACGGTCCAGTTCCACCACGTGCATCTGCTTCAGATGGCGCAGCAGCTGCTCCGTCATGGCGCCCAGGCCGGGGCCGATCTCGACCATGGCATCGTCCGGCTGCGGCCCGATGGCGGCCGTGATGTCGTCAAGGACGAAGCGGTCATGCAGGAAGTTCTGGCCAAAGCGTTTGCGGGCAACGTGTTTCATAATGTGTTTTCTATCAATGCGGTAAAGCCGGCACAGGCCGGCGGGATCGGTTGAGCAAGCAGCGTCGGGTTAGGCCGTGCCGGCGAACCCGACCTACGCTCTATGCTCTGGTCGGGGTACTCGCGCGCAGCATGTCGAGCGCCGTTTGCAGGGCCTGTTCCATGCTGTGGCAATCGGCCAGGCCCAGCCCTTGCGCGGCCAGGTCCAGCGCCGTGCCATGGTCGACCGAGGTGCGGATCAGCGGCAAGCCCAGGGTGATATTGATACCGCGCCCGAAGGTCGCGTATTTCAGCACCGGCAAACCCTGGTCGTGGTACATGGCCAGCACGCAGTCGGCGTCCGCCAGATATTTTTGCTGGAACAAGGTGTCCGCTGGGTACGGTCCGCGCGCATCGATGCCGCGCGCTTGCGCCGCCGCAATCGCCGGGGTGATGACATCGATTTCTTCGCGCCCCAGATACCCCCCCTCGCCCGCATGCGGGTTCAGGCCGGTGACGAGGATGCGCGGCGCGGCGATGCCGAATTTCTGTTGCAAATCAAGCTGGAGAATATCCAGGGTGACGGCCAGGCTGTCCAGCGTGATGGCGGCGGACACGTCCTTCAATGGCAAATGCGTGGTGGCCAGCGCCACGCGCAGGGTCGGCTCGCCGTGTCCCGGTTCGCCGGCCAGCATCATCACCACTTGCGGCGTGCCGGTTTTTTCTGCCAGGTATTCCGTGTGGCCGGAAAAGGCCACGCCCGCGTCGTTGATCGTGCTCTTCTGCAAAGGGGCCGTGACCATGGCGCCAAACCAGCCGGCGGCTATGCCTTCCACGGCCGCGTCCAGGGTCGCGAGCACGGAACGCCCGTTTTCCTTGTCCAGCACGCCAGGAATGACATTGTTCACAGTGGGAATATCGATCACGGCCAGGCGGCCGGGTCCGAACTGGGGCAAGCCGCTGTTGCGCACGGCTTGCAGCGACAGCGCCGCCAGGCGGATCTCAGGATCGATCAGGGTGGCGGTGAGTGCCAGGAAGGCGGCGTCGCCCAGCAAGATGCAGTTGACCTCGTGGCGCATGGCCCAGGCGGCGCGGATGGAAATTTCCGGGCCGACACCGGCCGGTTCGCCACAGGTAATGGCGATGGCCGGGCGGCGTACAACAGGCAAGTTACTCATGCGCAATCAGTCAGCAGCATTACTGGTCGTCCGCGCGGAATTCGACGTAAGCACGGTCGCGCACTTCGCGCGCCCAGTTTTCCGTCGCTTCTTCCAGCTTGCGTTCGCGCAAGGCATTGCGTGCGGCAGCGCGCTGCTTCTCTTTCGAGACGTCGTCGCTCTTACGTTCCAGCACTTCGATCAGATGGAAGCCAAAGCTCGATTCGATCGGCTGGCTCACTTCGCCCGGTTTCAGCGCATTCATCGCCGTTTCAAATTCCGGCACGGTGTCGCCCGGATACAGCCAGCCCAGGTCGCCGCCTTTGGCCGCGGAACCGTCGTTCGAGAACAAACGGGCCAGGTCTTCGAACTTGGCGGCCTTGTTATCGAGACGCTCTTTCAGTTCCAGCAATTTCCGCTTGGCTTCGGCCGCCGACAGGGTCGGCGTCACTTTCAGCAAGATGTGGCGGGCATGCGTCTGCTGCACGGCGGCCACGGCTTGCGCCTCGGCGGCGCTGCGGCGGTCCACCAGTTTCAGGATATGGAAGCCCGTATTGCTCTTGATGATGGGCGTGATCTGGCCCGGCTTCAATTTCAGCAGTTGCTCCGTGAACAGGGGCGGCAGACGGTCGCTGTTGCGCCAGCCGATATCGCCGCCGCTCAGCGCATCGCTGGCGTCGGAATAGGTGGCGGCCATCTTGGCGAAATCGGCGCCCGTGCGCAGCTGGCGACTGACTTCTTCGGCGCGCGCGCGGCGTGCGGCGATCTGTTCCGGGCTGGAGTTTTCCGGAATGCGCACGAGAATTTGCGCCAGGTTCAGCTCCACCTGTTCGCTGGCCGCCGCTTTTTCCGCTTCCAGGAAGTTATCCACTTCGGAGTCGGAAATCTGGATCTTGGCGTCAACTTCGTGTTCGCGCAGGCGCTGCATGATGATTTCATCGCGGATTTCTTCGCGGAAGGTCGCAAACGGCGTGCCTTCTTTTTCCATCTGGTTGCGCAGCTCTTGCACCGTCATCTTTTGCTGTTCAGCAATACGCCCAATCGCGCGGTCCAGAGTCAGGTCATCCACGCGGACGCCCATTTCCTTGGCCAGCTGCATTTGTGCGCGCTCGACAATCATACGTTCGAGCAATTGACGACGCAGGTCGGCAGGATCGGGCAAGGGCACGTTCTGCGCTTTCATGCGCTGCTCCACACTCTTGATACGGGCCGCCACTTCATTGCGCGTAATCACATCGTCATTGACGACGACGGCGATGGAGTCGATGGTCTGGCCACTGCTCGACGCCGGTGGCGTAAATCCCTTGACTGGCGCGGGGGCAGCGGCAGCGGGCTTGGCCGCAGGAGCTGGCGCAGCCTGTTGCGCCCAGACACTACTGGTCGTGGCGCCGGAAATGGCGCACAACAAAACCGTTGCAATTTTGAGTTGGTGCATACTGGCATTACGCATAATGTGTAGAGCGCTCATGAGTTCAGGTGAATGAAAAAAACCGGTTTGTGCCAGCGCCGGGAACACCGGCGGCGGCAACGGTGACTATCTTAACGGAGTGGCTGGCTCAATGTCTGGTAACCAGGGATAGTTTTTGTAAAAGTTTCCAGGCCATTCGCGCCCAGACCCAGGCCACTCGACAAGCCCGTCAATTCCAGCTGGAAGAAGATCGGCGTCGAGACAGTCTTGGTCGTCGTCACGAAACGCTGCGCTCCCATGCGGAACACCCAGCAGTCGCCCTTGTATTCGAGGCCGACCAGGCTTTCCAGCATGCTGCGATCCTTGATGGAGTAACTGATGCGGCCCACGCCGTACAGGCGGTCCGTCAACGGCCACTGCGTCGACACTTCCGCATTCCGCAGCACGCCACGTTGAAAACGGTTACTGAAATTCAATACTTTCTTGGCACCAGGCTGATATTGCAAGGTGTAGTTGTAGCTCATCAACTGGCGATCGCTGGGATTGTACTGCACCAGGCTGTCGACGGTCCAAGTCTCGGACACGCGACCCGTTGCGGCCAGCAGGATATCGGAACGCGACTGGTTGACGGGCGTCGTCGAATTGAGCTGCACGCGCTGGTCGGCAAAATAGAAACGCTGGCCGAAGGTCAGGCGCATACGCTCCGTGCCGTCCGATTGCAGGAAGCGCGATACGATGGCGGCCGTGACCTGATTGGCGTCGCCGATGCGGTCGCTGCCGACAAAACGGTTTTCCGTGAAGATCTGCGTCAGGTTGAACGTGCCATCGGCCGTATCGAAGTTCGGAAACTGCGATTGGTCGCGGTACGGCGTGTAGACGTAGAACAGGCGCGGCTCCAGCGTTTGCGTGCCGCCCTTGGCGCCAAACAGATTCGTGTCGCGTTCAAACACCAGGCCGCTGTCGACCGAGAAGGTCGGCACGGCGCGCGTAAACGAGGTGGTTTTAAATAGCGCCTTGGTCCGAGCGTCATTGTCGAGCTGATACGCGCTGGCATTGAGCATCAGCTTGGGCGTGATGAAGTAGCCAGGGCGCATGATGGGGAAACTCACCTGCGGCACGGCGACGAAGCGCGAGCCTTGCACCTGTGTCGGATGCGCGAAGCGCGTCGCTTCCGCGTCAAAGGTCCAGTCGAAACCGCCCCAGACATCGTATTTGCCAGCATGGAAGTTCACCGTCGGCAAACGGTCATACGGGCGTGGCACGACCACGTTGGGATCGGGATCCTGCAGCACCTGGTAATTCTGCACGCGCGCGGTCAGGCTCCAGTCCTCGGTACGGTAATCGGTGCGCAATTCGCGCAGCAACTGGCGCTCGGTGGCGGTGGCGACGGTTTTCGAAAAATCGTTCGGGTAATTATTGTCCGACGCCTCGCGCAGATCCCAGCTGTAAGTCCAGCCCTTGGCCAGCGCCTGCTCGTGCTTGGACTTGATCATGTAGCGGTTGGTCTTGGTCTGCTTGTCGTTCGGTAAGAACTCAAACGACGTTTCACCGCTGTACAAGCCGGCATCCGTCTCGCCCATGTAGCGGCCCGTCGCGCCGAGCTGGATACCGCGCCGCTGGATGTAGCGCGGATACAGGGTCAGGTCGCGGTTCGGCGCGATGTTCACGTAATACGGCATCAGCAGCTCGAAACCGTTCTTCGAGGCAAAGCCCGGCGTGGGCGCCAGCCAGCCCGAGCGGCGCGCACCCGACAACGAAAACGAGATGCCCGGCGTGCCCAGGATCGGCACGTCCTTGAAATAGATGATGGTCTTGCTGCCCGTGCCCACGTCGCGGCCCGTATCGAGGTTCAAGGTGCTCGATTTCAGGTACCAGTCCGGATTCGGCCCTTCGCAGGTACTGTAGGTGCCTTCGATAACATTGGCTTCGTCTGGATTGATGAAGTCGACGCGCTCGGCCTTGCCCTGGCCGCCGCCCACTGCGAAGCGATATGTCGGGTTGAGCAGGAAACCCTTGCCGGTCTCCATGTTCAGCTTCAAGACGTCACCCGTGTAGTAATCCCCGAAACGCCACATCTTGATATGACCCTCGGCGTCGAACTGATCTTCAACTTGTTTGTAACAAGCTGTATCGGCCGTCATTTTTGTGGTTTTTCCGCGCTCAATCACGACATTCTGGTCGAGATTGATCTCTCTTTCCGGTCGACCGTTCATGCTGTTCGCCGTCATGACGGTGGGCGCGTCGGGATCTTCCACATGAACCGGACGCGGTGCTTTCTGGGCGTGGACAGGCACCGTCGTGGCGGCGACGAGCGCGCTGATGGCGAAAGCCCAGCGCTGCGAAGGGGGGGAGGCCGAAAACCAGCTCATGAATTGGAAGGGGCAAGCACCATTGACAGGCGATTTTTTAATTTGAATCCCTTATTATATGGGAATCTGCACCATCAACCCGATTCCACAGGCCGCTTAATGTCATTCTCCCCCAATTCCTCCACCGCGCCGGTCTCCGCCGACGCTCGCCTGACCCTGTTGAAAGCCTGGTTGACCTCGCTTAACCTCGTCGCGCCCGAATCCGCCCGCCCCGCTTCCAGCGACGCCAGCTTCCGCCGCTACTACCGTCTCGATGTGCTGCCAGGCAACACAACATTATCAGGAAAGACACTGATCGCCATGGATGCGCCGCCTGAGCGCGAAAACGTGCCCGCCTTTGTCAAGGTGGCCGGCTTGCTGACAGGCGCCGGCGTGTCCGTGCCCGAAATCCTCGCGCAAGACCTGGAGCAGGGCTTCCTGCTGCTGTCCGATCTGGGCACGACCACCTATCTCGACGCCCTGAACCACGACAATGCCAGCGTGCTGTATGCCGAAGCGCTGGAATCCTTGATGAAAATCCAGCTGGCCAGCCAACCCGACGTGCTGCCCGAATTCGACCGCGCCTTCATCCTGCGCGAAATGAATCTGTTCCCGGAATGGTTTATCGGCAAGCACCTGGGCGCCACCTTGACGGATGTGCAACAAGCTCAGCTGGACAAGGTCTTCGAAGCCATCACCGCGAATATCTTGTCGCAGCAGCAAGTATTCATGCACCGCGACTACCATTCGCGCAATTTGATGCACATCAATGATGGTTCGATCCCCAATCCCGGCATCCTCGACTTCCAGGACGCCGTCTTCGGTCCCGTCACCTACGACATCGCCTCGCTGTTGCGCGACGCGTATATCCAGTGGGATGAAGAACTGGTGCTGGACTGGGTGATCCGCTACTGGCAACGCGCCAAGCAGCTGGGCTTGCCGGTCAATCCCGACATCGACGCCTTCTACCGCGATTTCGAATTCACGGCCCTGCAGCGCCACCTGAAAATCCTCGGCCTGTTCGCGCGCCTGAATTACCGCGACGGCAAGGATCTGTACATGGGCGACCTGCCGACCGTGCTCGACTATGTGCGCAAGACGGCCAACCGCTACACGGAACTCAAGCCGCTGGTGCGTTTGCTCGATGCCCTCGAAAACAAGACGCCGCAAGTCGGCTACACATTCTGATGACACCGGCCAAAACCTGCTGCGCGTCGCGCTTTGCGGCCGGCGATGCTCACCGTACTAGAGTACGGTTGCGCTTCTCGGCCACAAATCACTGCCGCTCGCTACAGTTTTGTCCGATGTCATAACCACAGAAAAATTACTGAACAAATCAGAAAAGACTACCCATGAAAGCCATGATCTTTGCCGCAGGCCGCGGTGAACGGATGCGTCCGCTCACCGATACCTGTCCCAAACCGCTGCTGAAAGTGCGCGGCCGCCCGCTGATCGTCTGGCATGTGCTGAACCTGGTGCGCGCCGGCATCACGGACATCGTCATCAACCATTCCCACCTGGGCCACCTGATCGAGGAAACCCTGGGCGACGGCAGCGCGTATGGCGCGCGCATCGCGTACTCGCCCGAGACCACGCCGCTGGAAACGGCGGGCGGCATCGCCCAGGCCCGCCATTTGCTGGGCGAGGAACCGTTCCTCGCCATTTCCGGCGACATCTATTGCCCCTACTTTGATTTCAAGCAAGTGCTCGACGTGCTTGCCGACAAGGATGTGCTGGGCACGCCGTATCCGGCCGACCAGCGCGACATCGCCTGGGCCTACCTGGTGCCCAATCCCGACTTCCATCCCAAGGGCGACTTCGGCCTGACCTTGTTCGCGATCAACAATACGGACGAGACCAAGTGGACCTTCGCCAATATCGGCGTATACCGTCCCGAGATGTTCGATGGCATCGCGCCCGGCAGCCACGCCAAACTGGGCGACCTGCTGCGCAGCTACGCGGACCAAGGCCGCGTGGGCGGCGAAGTCTATCCGGGTGAATGGACGAATGTGGGCACGCCGGCTCAGCTCGACGCCCTCAACGGCATCACGGCCAAGGCCAGCGCAACATGATGGCCAATTACGCGGCACGGCGCGCGGCGCTGCTGGCGCAGATGCTGCCGGGCAGCGTGGCCATCCTCGCCACGGCGCCCGAAGTGCCGCGCAACAGCGATTGCGATTATCCGTATCGCCACGACAGCTATTTCTATTACCTGAGCGGTTACACGGAACCCGACAGCGCCGTGGCCCTCGTGGCCGCCAGCGCCACGGCGCCCGCGCGCGCCATCCTGTTTTGTCGCGCCAAGAGTACGGAACGCGAAATCTGGGACGGTTTCCGCCACGGCCCCGAGGCGGCGCGCGCCAGTTTCGGCTTTGACGCCGCCTTCCCCATCGAAGAACTCGACGTGGAAATGACGCGCCTGCTGGCCGACTCGCCCGCCATCTACTATGCGTTGGGCGGCAGCCTCGATGCGCAAGTGAAGCTGTGGCGGCATAACGTGCGGCAAAAGGCCCGCAGCGGCGTCACGGCGCCCGCCATCGCGCATGATATCAATGGCATGCTCGACGCCATGCGCCTGCTGAAAGACACGCAGGAACAGCAGCTGATGCGCCGCACGGCCGCCATTTCCAGCGCCGCGCACGTACGCGCCATGCGTGCCACGCGGCCCGGCATGCACGAATATGCGCTCGAAGCGGAGCTGCTGTACGAATTTCGCCGCAGCGGGGCGCAGTTTCCCGCCTATTCCTCCATCGTGGCGGGCGGCGGCAACGCCTGCATCCTGCACTACAGCGCCAACAACGCGGTATTAAAGGACGGCGAGCTGGTCCTGATCGACGCCGGCTGCGAACTCGATGGCTATGCCTCGGACATCACGCGCACCTGGCCCGTCAACGGCCGTTTCAGCGGCCCGCAGCGGGCGCTGTACGAGCTGGTGCTGGCGGCGCAACAGGCGGCGCTGGACATGGTGCGCCCCGGCTTGCCGCACAGCGCCATCCACGAAGCGGCCGTGCAAGTGCTGGCGCAAGGCATGCTGGACCTGGGTTTGCTGGACCGCCAGAAAAGCGGCAGCGCGCAGGACGTCATCGCCGACAAGGCCTATATGCCCTTCTACATGCACGGCACCAGCCACTGGCTGGGCATGGACGTGCACGACGTGGGCGCCTACCGCGACACCACCGCACCCGGCAAGCCGTGGCGCGCTTTGGCACCGGGCATGGTGCTGACGGTCGAACCAGGCATCTACGTGCGCCCGGGTACGGGCGTGCCCGAGCAGTTCTGGCATACCGGCATCCGCATCGAAGACGATGTGCTGGTCACGCCGCAAGGCCATGAAGTCTTCAGCACGGCGCCCAGGAGCGTCGCTGAAATCGAACAATTGATGTCACAGGATTAACCCCGCCGCATGCATACACCGTCCACTTTCGATCTCGCCATCTGCGGCGCCGGCCCCGTGGGCATGGCGCTGGCCGCCCTGCTGGTGCAGCGCGGCAGCCGCGCCGCCGGCATCGCCCTGCTCGACGCCAAATCCATCGAACAGGCCCGGCGCGACCCGCGCACCATCGCCCTGTCGCACGGCAGCCGCCAGATACTCGAGGAAGCGGGCGCCTGGCCCGTCGAGGCGACGCCTATTCACCAGATCCACGTGTCGCGCCGCGGCCATTTCGGGCGCAGCCTGATGGACCGCAGCGAGCATGGCGTCGAGGCGCTCGGTTATGTCGCCCGTTACGGCGCCGTCGTCAGCGCGCTGGCCGACGTATGCGAGCGCCTGGGCGTGGCCAGCCTGCGTCCGGCGCTGGTGACCGGCAGCGCGGAGGATGCCGATGGCGTGTCCGTGCAGATCGACCAGGCGGGCGTCCCGTCAAGCTTGCGCGCCGGCCTGCTGGTGCAGGCCGAGGGCGGCCTGTTCGGCCAGCAGCCGGAACGCGCCGTCAGCCGCGATTATGGGCAAAGCGCCATCATCGCCCATGTGCGTACAAGCGCCCCCATCGCGCACCGCGCATATGAGCGCTTCACCGACGAAGGCCCGCTGGCCCTGCTGCCGCAGGACGACGGCTACGCGCTGGTGTGGTGCGTGCCGCCCACGCGCGCCGAGCAGTTGCTGGCCCTGGACGACGCTGCCTTCCTGGCCCGCCTGGGCGCAGCCTTCGGCAGCCGCCTGGGACGCTTTACGCACACGACGGCGCGCCTGGCCTATCCGCTGGGCCTGAACGCGCAGGCGAACGGCACGGCGCGCACGGTCGCCATCGGCAATGCGGCGCAAACCCTGCATCCGGTGGCGGGACAGGGCTTGAACCTGGGCTTGCGCGACGCCGCCGTGCTGGCCCGCGTGCTGGCGCAGGACAGCAGCCCGGCCGGGCTGGAACGCTACGCCAGCCTGCGCCAGGCCGACCGGGGCCTGACCGTGCGCGTCACCGACACCATGGCGCGCATCTTCACGGGCAGCGCCCCCACGCAAGGCTTGCTGGGCCTGTCGCTGGGCTTGCTGGACGTTTTCAGTCCCGCGCGCAAAAGCCTGGCCACGCTGATGATGTACGGCCGCCGCTGAACCTTGGCAATAAGTAAAGGGCACGGGCGAAAAAGAAACAGGGGACATCTCCGGCATGGAGTAAACGGCCTGCGGATGCGACAATGGCTGTCACCTGGTTTTTGGCGACCGTTCCATGACAGATGCATTGCCCGCAGCACCGCCTGCCGCTCTTCCCGAAGTGCTCTTTTCCCGCCTGCTGGAAGACGCCCTCGACGCCGTCATCATCATCGATGAACACTGCCGCATCCGCTATATCAATGGCGCCATGCAGGCGCTGTCGGGCTATGCCAGCGGGGAATTGCTGGGCCAGACCCTGAACGGCCTGCTGCCCGACGCCGTCGGCGCGCAGCACGACAACCACGTGATCAATTACATCCGCAGCTCGCGCACCTCCAGCGTGCTGGGCAAGATACGCGAATTCGCCATCCGCCACCGCGATGCGCAAATGATTCCCATCGAGATGAAGGCGCTGGACCTGGGCGTGGTCGACGGCATCCGCTATTTCGGCGCCTTCTTGCTCGACGTGCGCGAACGGCGGGAACTGGCGGCAAAGAACGCCAGCCTGCTGGCGCAGCTGGAACAGCAGGCGCTGCACGATGCGCTGACGTCGCTGCCCAACCGGCGCGCCTATGAAGCGCAAGCCGAGCAAGCGATGGCGCGCGCGGCACGCAGCGGCGCCGCCCTGACCGTGGGCGTGGCCGACCTCGACCATTTCAAGAAGATCAACGACCGCTACGGCCATGCCGTGGGCGACGCCGTGCTGCGCACGGTGGCGCAGGCGCTACGCGACACGGGACGCATCACCGACGTGGCAGCGCGCCTCGGTGGCGAGGAGTTCGGCCTGCTGTTCCCCGACGCCAGCCTGCAGCAGGCGCACCAGGTGGCCGAACGCATCCGCGCGGCCGTGGCGGCGGCTGTCACCGTACTGCCTGACGGCGGCCCGTTGCACGTCACCATCAGCATCGGTGTGGCGTCGCTGGTGCAAGGCGTCAGCCTGGACGCGGCCATGTCGGAAGCGGACAAGGCCCTGTACGCAGCCAAGCACCAGGGACGCAATAAAGTCGTCGCCGCCGCCCAATAAAAACGGCCCGCGCAAGGCGGGCCATCTTCAGTTGCCTAATGCATTACCTTACTCAACTGCCTTGAGCATATCCTCGATCACCTTCTTGGCGTCGCCAAACACCATCATCGTGTTCGGCTGGTAGAACAGGTCGTTGTCCAGGCCCGCATAGCCGGACGCCATCGAGCGCTTGTTGACGATGATGCTCTTGGCCTTATAGGCTTCGAGGATCGGCATGCCGGCGATCGGCGATTTCGGGTCCTTCGCCGCCGGGTTGACGACGTCGTTCGCGCCCAGCACCAGCACCACGTCCGTCTGGCCGAATTCGCCGTTGATGTCTTCCATCTCGAAGACCTGGTCGTACGGCACTTCCGCCTCGGCCAGCAGCACGTTCATGTGGCCCGGCATGCGCCCCGCCACAGGGTGGATCGCGTACTTGACGGTGACGCCCTTGTGCGTGAGCTTTTCCACCAGTTCTTTCAACGAGTGCTGCGCGCGCGCCACGGCCAGGCCGTAGCCGGGCACGATGATGACGGTTTCCGCATTGCTCATGATGAAGGCGGCATCGTCGGCCGACCCCGATTTGACCGGGCGCTGTTCCTGCGCGCCGGCCGCGCCTGCGGCCGGCGCATCGCCGCCGAAACCGCCGAGGATGACGTTGAAGAACGAGCGGTTCATGGCCTTGCACATGATGTACGACAGGATCGCGCCGGACGAACCGACCAATGAGCCGGCGATGATCAGCATCGAGTTATTCAGCGAAAAGCCGATGCCGGCCGCGGCCCAGCCCGAGTAGCTGTTGAGCATCGACACCACCACCGGCATGTCTGCGCCGCCGATGGGGATGATGATCAGCACGCCCAGCGCAAAGGCGATGAGGGTCATGATGACGAACGGCGTCCAGGCCGGCTCCACCCCGTCGGCAAAGCAGAACGCCAGGCCCAGGCCCACCATCACCAGCGCCAGCACCAGATTGAGCATGTGCTGGCCCTTGAAGCTGACGGGCGCGCCCTGGAACAGGCGGAACTTGTATTTGCCCGACAGCTTGCCGAAGGCGATCACCGAACCGGAGAACGTGATGGCGCCGACAAAGGTGCCGATGAACAGTTCGAAGCGGTTACCGATGGGCAGCGCCTCGCCGTGTTTCGCGATATTGAAGGCCCACGGTTCCGACACGGCCGCCACGGCGATGCAGACGGCCGCCAGGCCGATCAGCGAGTGCATGGCCGCCACCAGTTCCGGCATCTTCGTCATTTCCACGGTTTTCGCCAGGTAGGCGCCGATGGCGCCGCCCGTGACGATGCCGATGATGACGAGGGTCAGGCCCATGCCGCCCGTCTGCTGTTCCTTCAGTTTCAGGATCAGCGCCACGGTGGTGACGGCGGCAATGGCCATGCCGCTCATGCCGAAGGCATTGCCGCGGCGCGCCGTCGATGGCGACGACAGCCCTTTCAAGGCCTGGATGAAGCACACCGAGGCGATCAGGTACATCATCGTCACCAGGTTCATGGTGACGAAGCTCATGGCGTGACTCATTCTTTTGCTCCTTGCTTGGCCTTCGGTTCTTTTTTACGGAACATCTCGAGCATGCGCTGCGTGACGAGGAAGCCGCCGAACACATTGACGGCGGCCAGCGCCACGGCCAGGGTGCCGGCCACTTGCGCTAGCGGGCCATCGGTCAGGCCGGCCGCCAGCATGGCGCCGACGATGATGATGGCGGAAATGGCGTTGGTGACGGCCATCAGCGGCGTATGCAGCGCCGGCGTGACGGTCCAGACGACGTGGTAGCCGACATAAATGGCCAGCACGAAGATGATCAGGTTGGTGATGGTGTGACTGATTTCCATGATGTTGTTTTCTCCCTGTGCCGCATTATTTTCGTAACTTATTTACGCAAGATCACGCTGTCCGCGCAAACCAGGCTGGCCTTGATGATTTCATCCTCGCGGTCGATCAGCAATTGATCGTCCTTGTCGATGATGAGCTTTAAAAAGTCCAGCACGTTGCGCGCATACAGGGCCGAGGCGTCGGCCGCCACCAGGGTCGCCAGGTTCGGCTCGCCCACGATGTAGACGCCGTGTTTCAGCACCGTCTTGCCCAGTTCCGAGAGCGGGCAGTTGCCGCCCTGCTCGACGGCCAGGTCGACGATGACGGAACCCGGTTTCATGGCCTTCACCGTCTCTTCGGAAATGAGCACGGGCGCGGCGCGGCCGGGGATCAGGGCCGTGGTGATGATGATGTCGGCCAGTTTCGCCCGTTCATGCACCAGTTCGGCCTGGCGCCGCATCCAGTCGGCCGGCATGGCGCGCGCGTAGCCGCCCGAACCCTTGGCGATTTCCTTTTCTTCCTCCGTGAGGAACGGCACGTCGAGGAATTTGGCGCCCAAGGATTCCACTTGTTCCTTGACGGGCGGGCGCACGTCGGACGCCTCGATGACGGCGCCCAGGCGCTTGGCCGTGGCGATCGCCTGCAGCCCTGCCACGCCCACGCCCATGATCAGCACGCGGGCCGCCTTGACGGTGCCGGCCGCCGTCATCAGCATCGGCATGAAGCGCTGGTAGGTATTGGCCGCCACCAGCACGGCCTTGTAGCCGGCGATGTTCGCCTGCGACGACAGCACGTCCATCGACTGCGCGCGCGTGATGCGCGGCACGGCTTCGAGGGCGAAGGCGGACAGGCCGGCCGTGGCCATGGCGGCGATATTGTCCGCGTCAAACGGGTTCAACATGCCGATCAGCACCGTACCGCTGGCCATCAGGGCCCGTTCTTCGGCATCGGGCGCGCGCACCTTGAGCACGATGGCGCAGCCATAGGCTTCCTGTGCGGTGCCGACCTGCGCGCCGGCGGCGGCATAGGCCTCGTCGGGAATCGAGGCTTGCAGGCCCGCTCCCGACTGCACGACGACTTGATGCTTGGCTGCCAGCTTCTTGACTGTCTCGGGCGTGGCTGCCACCCGGGTTTCACCAGGCCGTGTTTCGGCCGGTATGCCTATCCTCATGATGCCTCCGCTAATTGATAAACTGACTAGAATCTAACACGGAAAGCAGCGCGTTAAACGTTTGTGAACCAGCAACTTTTAGTCGTACGACACTAATTTCATCCGCATCCATGATTTGTTTCACCATGCGGCGCGGCGCCCATATTGTGGGAAAGGTGTGTCAATCTCACCACAGTCGAGCAAGCGTGCGCGCTTGTTTTGACCACAGGGAAAGCCTATATTAGCGGGCGCTTCCTGCCATCTTGCCAACTAAGCCCCCATGCTAGTGCGCTCCCCGGGAAAGACGTAAGTACCTCCCACCGCTATTTGCTAAAACGTTGTCATTTATCAATATGTCCGCGCAACAAAAGGCCGGCTTCAAACCGCGCGCGCAGAACAAGATAAAATGTCGGCTCTTTCAAGGATGGAATCATGCCGAGAATCTGGAAACCCTCTGTCACCGTGGCCGCCATCGTCGAGCGCGATGGCCTGTTTTTACTGATTGAAGAAGAGACCAGCGAAGGCATCAAGCTCAACCAGCCAGCCGGCCACCTCGACCCGTTCGAGTCGCTGGAGCAGGCGGTGATCCGCGAAACGCTGGAAGAGGCGGCCTACGATTTCATCCCCACGGCACTGGTCGGCATGTACATGTCGCGCTACCAGTCACTGCGCACGGGCGAGGACGTGACCTATCTGCGCTTCACCTTTTGCGGCACGGCCGGCGCCGAGCACGATCGCCCGCTGGACGAAGGCATCATCCGCACCCTGTGGATGACGCGCGACGAACTGGCGGCGTGCCAGGAGCGCCACCGCAGCCCGCTGGTGCTGCAGTGCGTGGATGAATACCTGGCTGGCCGGCGCGCGCCGCTGGCCCTGCTGCACACGCATGCGTCCGTTTTCAATAGCGCATAGCAATATTATCTAAAAGTAACTGGAAAGCAAGATGAGCAAGAAGAAAGTCGTGATCGGCATGTCGGGCGGGGTCGATTCCTCGGTCGCGGCATGGATGCTGAAGGAACAAGGCTATGAAGTCATCGGCCTGTTCATGAAAAACTGGGAAGATGACGACGATTCGGAATACTGCTCCACGCGCCAGGACTGGATCGATGCGGCCAGCGTGGCCGACGTCATCGGCGTCGATATCGAAGCCGTCAATTTCGCCTCCGAATACAAGGATCGCGTGTTCGCCGATTTTCTGCGCGAGTACCAGGCCGGCCGCACGCCGAATCCGGACGTGCTGTGCAACGCCGAAATCAAGTTCAAGGCCTTCCTCGATCACGCCATGACCCTGGGCGCCGACCTGATCGCCACCGGCCACTATGCGCGCGTGCGCCAGGCGCCGACCGACGCGGGCCGTTATGAACTGCTCAAAGCCGTCGACGCCAGCAAGGATCAAAGCTACTTCCTGCATCGCCTGAACCAGGCGCAGCTGTCCAAGACCTTGTTCCCGCTCGGTGAAATCCCGAAGACGCAGGTGCGCCAGATCGCCGCAAAACTGGCGCTGCCGAACGCGCAGAAGAAGGATTCGACGGGCATCTGCTTCATTGGCGAACGCCCGTTCCGCGAATTCCTGAACCGCTACCTGTCGTACAAGCCGGGTCCCATGAAGACGGCCGACGGCAAGACCGTGGGCGAACACGTGGGACTGAGTTTTTATACCCTGGGCCAGCGCAAGGGCATCGGCATCGGCGGCGTGAAGTCGTACCAGAACGCGGACGGCAGCAGCGACGCCTGGTATGTGGCGCGCAAGGATATCGCCAACAACACCCTGTGGGTAGTGCAGGGCCACGACCACCCGTGGCTGCTGTCGCCGGCCTTGAGCGCCGATCAGGCCAGCTGGGTCGCCGGCACGGCGCCGCAGGCAGGCGCCTTGAGCGCCAAGACGCGCTACCGCCAGGCCGACGTGGCTTGCCAGCTGCTGCCGGACGGGAATGAACACTTCGGCCTGGCCTTCGACCAGGCGCAATGGGCCGTCACGCCGGGCCAGTCGGCCGTGTTGTATGATGGGGACGTTTGCCTCGGTGGCGGCATCATCGCCAGCGCCACGGGCATGCCCTGATCATGGACTGAAAGGATACGCTGATGCACACACTGCACGCCCGGATTGTCGCCGCATGGAATGCCTTACCCGTAGTCCTGCAAGCGAGCTTGCTGCTGGGCGCCACAGCGTACTGTTTGCTGCATCTCGGAAAATCACTGGGCCAGGCACTGTATTACCTGACCCACTGACAATGCCAACAGCTCAGTCGGGCTGGTTGCTCGATTGCGCAGCGGCAGCAAGCGCCTGCTGCTGCTTGCGCACCATGGCAATCACCGTATTGCGCACGGTTTTCAGGACCGTGTCGGCCATGAACGGTTTGACGATGAAGCCCGACACGCCCATGGCGTGGGCCGCCTGCAGCGAGGCGGCGTCGATGCCGCCCGAGACCATGAAAATGAGCGTCTTCGGATACTGGGCGCGGATGGTTTGCACCACATTCGTCCCGTCTTCCACCTGCTCGCGCGCGATGCAGACGAAATGCGGGTGGTGCTTGACCAGCAGCGCCAATCCCAGCGCGCTCGTATGCGTCTGCCCGCAGACATCGTAGCCGCCATCGGTCAGGACCGTGTTCAGCAGGCCGCGCGCCACGGCGCTGCTATCGATCAGGACTGTCTTTAACATCATGATTTACATCCCTTGCTTGATTGTTCTTGTGTTGCGCCGGCGCTTACTTCTCCCACGCCAGCTTGTTCCAGGTCACGCCTAAGGTCACGTCCGTCTTGAGTTCCACTAACTTTCTTGAAAGATACAGTATTTCCCGCTCTTTTCGCAGGCTTTCACCGAGCGCGCCGGGCAAAATGCCCGCGCCGGCCATCACGGCGTCGATATTGCCGTAAGCGCGCAACAGTTTCGCGCCCGTCTTCAGTCCGATCTTCGACACGCCGGGAATGCTGTCGGTGACATCGCCCATCAGCGCCAGCAGGTCGGGCAGCAGTTCCGGCGGCACGCCGAACTTTTTCTCGACCCAGGCGTGGTCGTGCCAGACACCCTTGAAATGGTCCCACACGAGCGCGCCGTGCGCGATCAGGCCGTGCAAATCCTTGTCCGTGGTGGCGATGACGGCCGCGCCGCGCCCCTCGTGCAGCCAGCGCATGACGGCCGTGCCGATCACGTCGTCGGCCTCGACCTCGGGAATGCTGACCACGTGCATGCCGAAGCTGGCCAGGGTGGCGTAAAAGCCGGGCAAGGCGTCGCGCAGCACCTGCGGCATGGGCTGGCGCCCCTCGCGGTAGCCGGCGTACAGGGCGTGGCGCCAGGTGGGGCCGCCGAAATCGAAGGCCGGCAGGATGTGCGTCGGCTCGTGGTCGTTGATGAGGGTGCGGAACGACGACAGCGCATGGCGCAGCGCGATCTCCGCCTTCAGGTCGGAATCGGGTTCAGGACTGGCTTCGTAGACGCGACGTACGATATTCAAGCCGTCGATAGCGAGGAGTCTGGCCATGCGGTTAGTCGATGCTGGTTGAATCGGGCATTTTACCGTATGGTTCCCCGCATATCGGCCTTGCATGCCCCTTATTTGGCGAAATCGTAGGGTCCGCCACGTTCGAGAGCACGCTGGTAGGCCGGGCGCGCGTGGATGCGCTGCAGGAAGGCCGTCAGTTTCGGCTGGCGCGCATCGAGCCCGCCGCGCATGGCGGCCGCCTCCAGCGAAAAGCTCATCTGGATGTCGGCCGCCGTGAATTCATTGCCGGCAAACCATTTGCTTTTCTCCAACTCCGCTTCCATATAGGCCAGCTGGCTGTTGATATTGGGCATGATGAAGCTGCTCTTGACCTTGCCGGCGATGCCGCGCGCGATCGGCTTGACGAAAAACGGCATCGGCGACGATTCGATCTTGTCGAACACCAGTTTCAGCAGCAGCGGCGGCATGGCCGAGCCTTCCGCGAAATGCAGCCAATAAGTCCAGCGCAGCTTCTCGGGCGTGCCGGCCGCCGGGATCAAACGGCCATTGCCGTAGCGCTCGACCAGGTACTCGATGATGGCGCCCGATTCGGCGATGGTGTTGGCGCCGTCCGTGATCACAGGCGACTTGCCCAGCGGATGCACGGCCTTCAGCGAGGCGGGCGCCAGCATGGTTTTCGGGTCGCGCTGGTAGCGCTTGACCTCGTAGTCGAGGCCCAGCTCCTCGAGCAGCCATAGCACGCGCTGCGAGCGCGAATTGTTCAGATGGTGGACGACGATCATGGCGATTTCCGTTGGCAATGGTTGAGTCCCAGTATAGCCGGGACGGGAAAATCGCGGCCGCAGGGGCCGTGCACCAAAAATAATTGCGAAAAACACTATTTTCAATTGATAACTTTTCAATCTTCCCTTATCTTGTTTTGTTTCCAATAAGTAAGGAAACCCCCTGTGGATTTCGACACCAACAACACCACGCCCAAGCGTGAAGCCATTACCTTCAGCGCCACCGGCAGCGAATACTTCCGTATCTGGATCGTCAACCTGCTGCTGAGCATCGTCACCCTGGGCATTTATTCCGCCTGGGCCAAGGTCCGCCGCAACCGCTATTTCTATTCCAGCACCCACCTCGCTGGCAGCAGCTTCGAATACCACGGCAATGCCGTCGCCATCCTGAAGGGCCGCATCGCGGCCGTGGTATTGATCGGCGGCTACAACATCGCCTTCCAGATCTCGCCCATCGTCGGCCTGATCATGCTCGTGCTGATGATGGCCGTGCTGCCATGGCTGGTCTGGAAAAGCCTGCAGTTCAAGCTGTACAACACCAGCTACCGCGGCATCCGCTTCGGCTTCGACGGCAGCGCCAGGGAAGCCTACAAATACTTCCTGTGGCTGCCCATCCTGAACACCTTCACGGCTGGCCTGATGACGCCGTTCCTGCACCAGCGCCTGAAGCGCTTCCAGCACACGCAAAGCCGCTTCGGCAGCAGCAATTTCAGTTTTGATGCCTCGGTTGGCAGCTTCTACAAGACCTATTTGCTGTTCTTCGCCCTGCTGCTGGCCGGTTTCCTGGTCCTGATCTTTGTCGTCTTCGCCAGCGTCTTCGCCACCTTTGCCAGCAACGCCAACGATGTCACCAAGGCCGGCAGCATCTTCGGCGCCGTGGCCGCCCTGTATGCGTGGGCCTTTATCGTGCTGCCGCTGTTCCTGACCATGATCCAGAACCTGATCTGGAACCACACGCGCCTGCAGCAGCACCAGTTTCAGTCGCAGCTGACCTGGGGCCGCACCACGTTCGTCATGCTGACCAACCTGCTCGGTATCGTCGTCACCCTGGGCCTATTTTCGCCATTCGCCCAGGTGCGCTGGCTGAAGTACCGCCTGGAAGCGACGTCGATGCTGGTGCACGGCAGCCTGGACGCCTTTGTCGCCGCCACCGGCGAGCAAGTCTCTGCCACGGGCGAAGGCATGGTCGATCTGCTGGACTTCGACCTGTCGCTGTAGCATGACGCTCGATCACCACGCGCCGGGCGCGGCCCCCGTGCCCGCGCGCTATTTCGACGGCCAGACCTCGCGCCTGTACCACGTCACGCTCAGCGTGCGCGATGGCATGGCCTTGCTGGCCGGCGATATCGAGCGCAGCTGCCCGCTCGGCGAGCTGCACGTGTCCGAACGCAGCAGCCACGCCGTGCGCAAGGTCAGCTTTCCCGACGGCGCCTATCTGGAGATCGCCGACCAGGCGGCCTTCAACGACGTGCTGCATGAGACGGGCCACCGCGATGGCTGGGTGGTGCGGCTGCAGCAAAGCTGGCGCGGCGCCCTGCTGGCCACGGTCGCCACCGTGCTGGCCCTGTGGCTCAGCTATCAGTACCTGTTGCCCGTGGTGGCGAAAGGGGTCGCGTATGCGATTCCCCAGTCCGTCGAGCGCCAGCTGGGCCAGGGCGTGCTCGATTTCCTCGACAAGCACGTGTTTGAAGCGAGCAAGCTCGATGGCGCGCGCCAGCAAGCCTTGCGCGCCCGCTTCGCGCGCCTGGCAACGCCTGGCGACAGCGCGCCCGTGCACCGCATCGTTTTCCGCAAGAGCAAGATCGGTCCGAACGCGTTTGCCCTGCCATCCGGCGACATCGTGCTGACCGATGAAATGGTGGAGCTGCTGCCGGACGACGACGCCATCATGGGCGTGCTGGCGCATGAACTGGGGCACCTGCAGCAGCGCCACCTGACGCGCCGCCTGATCCAGACCTCGGCCGTGGGCGCCGGCGCGGCGCTGCTGTTCGGCGACGTGTCGACCGTGGTGGCGACCTTGCCGCCGCTGCTGCTAGACTTGAAATATTCGCGCGACGTCGAGCGCGAGGCGGACGACTACGCGATCGCCATGCTGCGCCAGAACGGCATCGCGCTGGAACACCTGGCGCAGGTGTTTGTCGCCCTGGGCAAGCTGGACGAGGGCACGCCCTATTTGTCGAGCCATCCGGCCAGCGTCGAACGCGTCGCACGCATCCGCGCCGCTCAGCGGTGACCACCTGACCAAACCTACTGCGCGTCGCGCTTTGCGGCCGGCGATGCTCACCGTACTAAAGTATGGTTGCGCTTCTCGGCCACAAATCGCTGCCGCTCGCTACGGTTTTGTCAGGTGTCGCACGTATGGATAGCGTCACTCTGACAGTACACTTTGCCAGTCAGCAAGATATACAAATCACCGGTACACTCAGCAGTATCAGTCTGAATTCACCGGAGTGCCCATGCACCTAGTACCATTTCGCTACCTGACCTTCATTGCGACGGCAGCCATCTTTGTCCTGTCCCTGTTTTACTATGACCATTACTGGCTGCCCGTGCTGGCCGGTGCGCTGACCCTGGTCGGCATCAGCGACCTGCTGCAAACGAAGCGCGCCCTGCGCCGCAACTACCCCATCCTCGCGCACTTCCGCTTCTTTTTCGAGAGCATCCGCCCCGAGATCCGCCAGTATTTCCTGGAAAGCGACAGCGAGGCGACGCCGTTCTCGCGCAGCCAGCGCAGCATCGTCTACCAGCGCGCCAAGGAGCAGACGGACAAGCGCCCGTTCGGCACCCAGCTCGACGTATATGAGGCGGGCTATGAATGGATCAACCACTCCATCGCCCCCGCCAAGGTGACGGGCCACGACTTCCGCATCGACATCGGCAACCATCCGGACTGCCCGCGCGCCAAACCGTATTCGGCCAGCGTCTTCAATATCTCGGCGATGAGCTTTGGCGCCCTGTCGGCCAACGCCATCCTGGCCCTGAACGGCGGCGCCCGCAGCGGCGGCTTCATGCACGACACGGGCGAAGGCAGCATCAGCCCCTACCACCGCGAAAACGGCGGCGACCTGGTGTGGGAAATCGGCTCCGGCTACTTCGGCTGCCGCAACCAGGACGGCACGTTTTCCGAGGAACGCTTCATCGCCAACGCCAGCTCGGAGCAGGTGAAAATGATCGAGCTGAAGATGTCGCAGGGTGCCAAGCCGGGCCACGGCGGCGTGCTGCCGGGCCCGAAAGTGACGATCGAGATCGCCACCACGCGCGGCGTGATGGTGGGCGAGGATTGCGTCTCGCCGGCGGCGCACAGCGCCTTTTCCACGCCGCTGGAAATGCTGCACTTTATCGACCGCCTGCGCACGCTCTCGGGTGGCAAGCCGACGGGCTTCAAGCTGGCCATCGGCCATCCGTGGGAATTTTTCGCCATCGTCAAAGCCATGCTGGAAACGGGCATCACGCCCGACTTCATCGTCGTCGACGGCAGCGAAGGGGGCACGGGCGCGGCACCGCTGGAATTCACGGACCACGTGGGCACGCCGCTGCAGGAAGCGCTGGTACTCGTGCATAACACCCTCGTGGGCGCCAACCTGCGCGAGCGCATCAAGATCGGCTGCTCGGGCAAGATCATCACGGCCTTCGACATCGCCCGCCTGCTGGCGCTGGGCGCCGACTGGTGCAATTCGGCGCGCGGCTTCATGTTCGCGCTGGGCTGCATCCAGTCGCAAAGTTGCCACACGGACCGCTGCCCCACGGGCGTCGCCACGCAAGACCCGCAGCGCCAGCGCGCGCTGGTGGTGCCCGACAAGATCGCCCGCGTAGCGCACTTCCACCAGAACACCATGAAGGCGCTGGCCGAACTGATCGCCGCCGCCGGCCTGGCGCACCCGCAGGAACTGCGCCCGCACCACCTGGTGCGGCGCATCTCGCCGAATCAGGTCAAACTGGCCTCGGCCCTGCTGCCCTTCCTGGAAGCGGGCCAGCTGCTCGACCCGAGCCAGCTGCCGCAGCTGCCGCCCGTGTTCGGCCTGTACTGGCCCAAAGCGCAATCGGCATCGTTCCAACGCCTCGATTGATACGGTGTTTGCGCAAGTGGAGCAATACCACTTAATAACCACTTGCGCAAAAACCCAAATCCAATACAATACCAAAACAAGTACAAAACCAAGGCAGCTTTTCCGGTGACCGCCACGATGCGCCACCACGGTGCCAGAATACGTATGCCGTCGTCACAATACATACAGGAGGAGTTGCAGCATGGAGCAGGGTTTGCGCGAGAAAGTAGGACAGTTGTTCATGGTGGGCTTCGACGCCCTGCAGGCGGACGAGCATATCAAGACCTTGATCCGCGAAAAGAAAGTGGGCGGCGTGATCCTGTTCCGCCGCAACGTGCACACGCCCGCGCAAGTGTCGGCCCTGTGCCGCGAACTGCAGGAAATCAACGCGGAAGTGTCCGACATCCCGCTCTTGATCTCCATCGACCAGGAAGGCGGCATGGTCATGCGCATCGAGCAGGGCGTCACGCCGATTCCCGCGGCGATGGCCTTCCAGGCGGCCGGCTCCATCGAAGACTGCGAACGCATGAACCAGATCAGCGGCGATGAAATGCGCCAGGTGGGCATCAACCTGCTGCTGGCGCCCGTGCTGGACGTGAACAACAACCGCAACAACCCCGTCATCGGCGTGCGCGCGTACGGCGAGGATGCCGCCACCGTCATCGACTACGGCATGGCCGCCATGCGCGGCCAGCGCGCCAGCGGCGTGGCCGTCACCGCCAAGCACTTTCCCGGCCACGGCGACACGGCCACCGACACGCATTACGCCATGGCGCTGGTCCCGCACGACAAGGAACGCCTGCGCGCCGTGGAACTGGCGCCCTTCCGCGCGGCCATCGCCGGCGGCGTGGACGCCATCATGACGGCGCACGTGGTCTTCCCCGCCTTCGAGGCCGACACCAGCGTGCCGGCGACGCTTTCAAAAGGCGTGCTGACGGACCTGCTGCGCGGCGAGTTGAAATACAAGGGCGTCGTCATCACGGACTGCCTGGAAATGGCGGCGATTGCCGACGGCATCGGCATCGCCCAGGGCGCCGTCGCCACCTTGCAGGCGGGCGCCGACATCGTCCTCATCTCGCACCGCGAAGCGCAGCAGACGGCGGCCATCGACGCCGTCCTCGCCGCCGTGGAGCGCGGCGACATCGCGCTCTCCCGCATCGAGGCGGCTTGCGCGCGCGTGGCGGAACTCAAGCGCAACCGCGCCGTGCGCGACTGGCGCGAACGCCCCGTCACGCCGCCGGCGCTGATGCAGCCGGCCGCCATGGCCCTGTCGCAGCTGCTGCAAAAGGCGGCATTGCGCGTGCAAGGCGACTACCGCCCGCTTGACGCGGGCCTGCCCGTGACCCTGCTGACGGTGGAAGTGCGTTCGCGCAGCGAAATCGACGAAGTGGCGCTAGGCCGCAACAAGGAAGCGCGCAGCTCGATGCTGCCGGCGCTGCTGGCAGCGGGCCTGAACGTGCGCGAGTATGCCTTGTCGGCCGAGGCGCTGGACGAAGAGGTCGACGAGGCCATCGCTTTTGCGCAAGGTGCGCAGCAGATCGTGCTGCAAACGTATAACGCCATGTTCGTCGACGGCCAGCGCCGCCTGGTCGAGGCCCTGCCGCACGACAGACTGTGGCTGGTGGCGGGCCGTTTGCCCTACGACCTGGATCTGGCGCCCCACGCGCAAGGCCGCCTGGCCGCCTTCGGCTGCCGCCCGGCCGCGCTGGTGCCGGTCGTCGACAAGCTGGCGGGCAAGGCGTAAATTCACGCCGCCATCCTGTACATGCCGGGCATTGCCCGGCATTTTTTATGCCGCGTCGCAATCGAAGCGCACGCCCGTCATCTGTTCGCTCAGCACCCATAGCTGGCGTGCCTGCGCAGGATCGACCGCCCAGCGCCGCACGCCCGGCCCCGCGCTGTCGTCCGCCACCAGGGCGGCAATGTCGCCATCCTCGCAATACACGCCCCCCATACCCTCGAGCTGCGCGCTGGTGGCGCACCAGACCGCGGTGGCGGCGCCCTGCGCCACATTCTTGAAACCCGATTGCGGCGGCGGATTCACCTGGCCCTCGTCATCGAGCGCGCCCACGCGCCGCAAGTCGTCAAGGTCCAGGTGGCGCACCAGCGGCGTCAGGATGGCGCCCGGATGCAGCGAAAAGGCGCGCACGCCGTGCGCCGCAGCGCGCCGGTCCAGCTCCACGGCAAACAGCGCATTGGCGCTTTTCGACTGCGCATACGCGCGCCATTTGTCGTACGGCTGGCGCAGGAAATGCGGGTCGTCCAGGTCGACGCCCGCCTGCCGGTGGCCCAGCGACGACACGCACACCACGCGCGCGCCCTGCGCCTGCCGCAGGGCGGACCACAGGCGCGCGGTCAGCTGGAAATGCCCCAGGTGATTCGTCGCGAACTGCCCCTCGTAGCCGCGCGCATCGCGCAGCAAGGGCGTGGCCATGATGCCGGCGCCGTTGACCAGCACGTGCAGGGTGCGGCCGGTGGCAAGAAAGGCGGCGGCAAAGGCATCGATCGACTGCGGATCGAGCAGGTCGAGCGCGGCGACCTCCACGCCGGCCATGCCGTCCAGGGCCGCTTGCGCCTGACGCGGGTCGCGCGCCGGCACCAGTACCTTGGCGCCGGCGCCGGCCAGCACGCGCACCGTTTCCAGCCCCAGGCCGGACGCGCCGCCCGTGACGATGGCCTGCACGCCGGACAGGTCGCGGCCGGCCAGCGCCTCGGTGGCGGTCGTGCCGGCGTCGAAGCCGGAGCGCAGGGGAGTTTGTTTGTTGCCGATGCTGTCCATGGGGTCTGCCTTTGCAAGTGGCGCCAGTCCGAATGGCTGGCGAGATGGACATTGTGCGCGCAAGGAACTGGACTGTGAATGGCGTAAAATCCGCAATACTGTCGCCATCGTCCAGAATTGCATCCGCCATGGATTTGCTCTCCGATGTACTCTCGCTGCTCGATACGTGCAGCTCCTATTTTGCCGGCCTGAAGGCGGGCGGCGAGTGGGCCATCGATTTTCCGCCCCCGGACGGCATCAAGTTCAATGCCGTGATCGAGGGAAGCTGCTGGCTGACGGTCGCGGGCATCGACGCGCCCGTGCGGCTGCGGACGGGCGACTGCTTCCTGCTGGCGCCCGGACGCGCGTTTACCCTGGCCAGCACGCCCGGCTTGCCGGCCGCGCCGGCGCTGGACGTGTACCGGCACGCGCAGCAGGGCGTGGCCCGTCACGGCGCGCCGGAACACGATTTTTTCCTCATCGGCGGACGCTTCAGCTTTGGCGACGAGGCGTCCATCCTGCTCGACTGCCTGCCGCCCCTGCTGCACGTGCGCGGCGATACGGACCAGGCCAGCGTGCTGCACTGGGCCTTGCAGCGCCTGGCGCAGGAACTGCAGGCGACGGCGCCCGGCGCGGCGCTAATGACGCGCCACCTGGGCCACATGATGCTGCTGCAGATGCTGCGCCAGTACCTGGCAGCGCAGGCGTCGCATCCGGCAGGCTGGCTGTTCGCGCTGGCCGATCCCCGGCTGCGCGCCGCCATCGAGGCCATGCATGCGCAGCCGGCGCAGCGCTGGACCTTGCAGCAACTGGCCGCCGTCGCCGGGCAGTCGCGCTCCGCCTTTGCCCTGCACTTCAAGAACAGAGTGGGCGTGACGCCGCTCGATTACCTGCTGCGCTGGCGCATGCGCCTGGCCACGCGGCGCCTGAGGGACAGTGGCGCGACCGTGACGTCGATCGCGCAGGCGCTGGGCTACGAATCGGACAGCGCCTTCAGCCACGCCTTCAAGCGCATCATGGCGTGCTCGCCGCGCCAGTACCGGCTGCGCCACGCGGATGCGCAGGCGTAAAAAAACCCGCGATTGCGGGTTTTAACCATACAGGGTCAGCGCGTCGACACGGGCGGCAGGGCCGCCACCGCCAGCAAGGCAAAGGGCCCGAGCAACAAGCCGATGCCGAACCAGAGTGCCCCGTGGCGGCCGCGCCGGCTGGCCAGCAGCCAGGTGGCGACCGCAAATAAAAACATGAAGATCAACAGTATCGCCATTGCCACTCCTTGCCATGCGGAAAGCCCAGTGTAGCCCAAGGGCGCACCCGTGGCCAGACGTACATCAACATCAGTCCTGGCGCTGCACCTGCATCAGGATCACGCGCTTGCTGCTGCCGTCGGCCGGCGGCGTGTTTGACGGCGGCGGCGGGCTGTCGCAAGAGCCGCAGGAACCGCAGCCGCTGCCGCAACCCGGCGCCACCCTGAAGAAAGTCGACAGCTTCGCCTCATCGAGGCCGCAGCGCACGAGGCCCCGCACGATGGCGCGGCGCACGCCCGCCGGCAGGTACTTGGTCGAGAAATGCAGCAGCGCGGCTGCGACGATCAGGGCGACGATGAGGGTTTGCCACATGGTTTTCTCCTAAGCGCCCAGCAGCAGGGCGACGCGGTATGTGATGAACGAGGCGGCGTAGGCCAGGGCGAACATGTAGCCGGCCATCAGCAGCGGATAGCGCCAGCCTCCCGTCTCACGCTTCACCACGGAGAGGGTCGACAGGCACTGTGGCGCGAATACATACCAGGCCAGCAAGGACAGCGCGGTGGCCATCGACCACGAATGGGCGATCAGCGGTTCCAAGGTGGAGGCCAGCGCGTCGCCCGTTTGCGACAGCGCGTACACGGTGCCCAGGGCGCCGACGGCCACTTCGCGCGCCGCCATGCCCGGCACCAGCGCGATGCAGATCTGCCAGTTGAAACCGATGGGCGCGAAGATCACTTCCAGGCCGCGGCCCAGGATGCCGGCCAGGCTGTAATAGATCGGCGGGTGGATCGCGTTGTCCGGCGCGCCGGGGAAGGTGCTGAGGAACCACAGGATGATCATCAGGCTCAGGATGATGGTACCGACGCGCGTGAGGAAGATCTTCGCGCGCTCCCACAGGCTGACGGCCAGGTTGCGCAGATGCGGCCAGTGGTAGGCCGGCAGTTCCAGCATCAGCGGCTGGTTGCCGCGCACGCCCATGCTGCGCTTCATGACCCAGGCCACGGCCATGGCCGAGATGATGCCGGCGAAGTACAGCACGAACAACACCAGGCCTTGCAGGCTCAGATAGCCCCAAACCTCGCGCTGCGGGATGAAGGCGGCGATGATCAGCGCATACACGGGCAGGCGCGCCGAGCACGTCATCAGCGGCGCGATCATGATGGTGACCAGGCGGTCGCGCGGATTCTGGATGGTGCGCGCCGCCATCACGCCGGGGATGGCGCAGGCAAAGCTCGACAGCAGCGGGATGAAGGCGCGCCCCGACAGGCCCACGCCGCCCATCAGGCGGTCCAGCAGGAAAGCCGCGCGCGGCAGGTAGCCGCAGTCTTCCAGGCTCAGGATAAAGAAGAACAGGATCAGGATTTGCGGCAGGAACACCAGCACGCTGCCGACGCCGCCGATGATGCCTTCGACCAGCAGGCTTTTCAGGTGGCCGTCGGGCATGTTCGCCGTCAGCACGGCGCCCAGGTGGCCCACGCCATCGGTGATCATTTCCATCGGCGTGGCAGCCCAGGCAAACACGGCCTGGAAGATCAGGAACATCAGCACGGCCAGGATGAGGGGGCCGAAGACGGGATGCAGCACCACGTCGTCGATCTTTTCCGTCAGGTTGCCCCTATCACTGGTGTCGTTGCTGACGGCGGCCAGGATGCGGCGCACTTCGCGCTGGGTCTCTTCGACGGTCACGGCGTCGATGGCCGCCAGCGGTTTCGCGTCCACCACCGGCAGCGGCAGCATGGCGTCGATGGCGTCGAGCAGGGCTTTTTCGCCGTCGTGCTGCACCGCGACGGTTTCCACCACGGGCATGCCCAGTTCCTGCGACAGCCTGGCCGTGTCGATGAGCATGCCGCGCTTGCGCGCCACGTCCGTCATGTTCAGCGCCAGCAGCATGGGCAGGCCCAGGCGCTTGACTTCCAGCACCAGGCGCAGATTCAAGCGCAGATTGGTGGCGTCGACGACGCAGATGATGGCGTCCGGACGCGGGTCGCCGCGGCGCAACCCGCCCACCACGTCGCGCGTGATGGCTTCGTCGGGCGTGGTGGCCGACAGGCTGTAGGCGCCCGGCAGATCGAGCACGCGCACGGGCTTGCCGCTTGGCGACGTGAAATGACCTTCCTTGCGCTCGATGGTCACGCCGGCGTAGTTCGCCACTTTCTGGCGCGCGCCCGTCAAACGGTTGAACAGGGCGGTCTTGCCGCAGTTCGGATTGCCCAACAAGGCGATTTGTGGCTGGTGCGGCGGCTTGTGCGCGCCCGCTTCCACGATAGTTTCTACGGCACCCATATTTATTCCGGTTGAAGCAGCGGTTGAATCGTGATCAGCGCCGCTTCGAAGCGGCGCAGTGCGAACGTGGCATTGCCGACCTTGATGGCCAGCGGATCGCCGCCGGGAATACCGCGCTTGAGCATGCGGATACGTTCGCCGGGAACGAATCCCAGCTCCATCAACCGGCGGACGAGGTCGACGCCATCTTCCGTCTGTCCTGCCGCGTGGGGCGTGATATGCAACACCGTGCCGCTCTGGCCGACTGCCAGCGCGTCGAGCGTCATCAGGGGTGGAACTAGAGTCATGAGCAAATTCCGTTCAAATTAAGAACACCGGGGACAGACTGCTGCGCGTGGCGCATGCCCCGATGTTGTGAGGTAAAACGCAACTGTTGCGCATTACCGACAAGCGGCCTTTCAATGTGTCCAGACGGCGACCGTCCGAGACAATACCAGCATTATAAACATGAATGCGAATTGTTTTTATTTAGCCCGGAGAGCCGCCCCCACCAAGGGCTGCGCCATGCGCGAGAAGCGCATATCAAGCTGCCGCGCCAGGCCGCCAACTGCCGCACACTTGATCAAAATCGCTTGCATTGTCCCGCACTTTGCGCGACAATGAAACGTAATGATAATGATTCTCATTAAAACACTAGCAACAATGCTTTCAAGCACTAGTGTCTGTTCATCCTCCAGCCAGAAGGTGTATCAATGATTGTATGTGTCTGCAACAACATATCTGATCGTGAAATCCGTCAAGCCGTCGATCTTGGCCTGTCCAGCATGGCCGAACTGCGCCGCGACCTGGGCGTGGCTACCTGCTGCGGCAAATGCCACACCTGCGCGCGGGAAGTGCTGAACGATCACCTGACCGCCACCGTGGCGCTGCAAGAAACCGTATTGATGCGAGCCGTACTGACCAACTAAGAAAGCGATGAACGCCATGACGATGATGCCCCCGCCCGTAACGGTGCAGGCCGTGCAGCAATTTGCCGACTTCGACAAGAAGCGCAACAAATTCGCGCCGCTGATGGCCATCGTCGTCCTGCATATCGCCGGCTTTTACGCCATCCAGAGCGGCCTCTTGAGCCGCGTCGTCACGGCGGCCATGCCGACCATCACCACCATCAGCATCATCGCCCCGCCAGCGCCACCGAAACCGCCGGCGCCGTCCGTGCCGAAAACCGTGGAACTGAGCGCCCCCGTGCCGCGCGCCGTGATCCCGCCGCTGCCGCTGATCGCCGTGGCGCCGAGCGAACCGACGATCACGCCGCCGCAGCCGACGCGCGCCGACGCGGCGCCTGTCGCCACCGCCGCGCCGACGGCCCCCGCGGCACCGTCACCGACGCCACCGGCGCCAGCGACGCCGCGCACCGTCAGCAGCGTCGAATACATCAAGGCGCCGCAACTGGTCTACCCGAATCTGTCGCGCCGCCTGGGCGAAAGCGGCACCGTGGTGTTGCGCATCCTGATCAATGAAAAGGGCTTACCCGAGCAAATCCTGATCCAGAAATCGACCGGCTACAGCAACCTCGATGAAGCGGGCCGCCAGGCCGCGCAGCGCGCGCTGTTCAAGCCGATGATCGAAAACGGCAAACCCGTCCCCGTCTACGTTTTGGTACCACTGACCTTCCAGCTGAGCTAGCCTTCCGGCGGCCACGGCGCCGCTGCCAGCCCGCAAGCACCGCACCCTGTGCCCTGCTTGCTTTTTTGCGCCCGTTTTTAGTCAAGCGATTTGCTTGTTTCAGTCTGCCAGCCTACATCCCCGGGCCAGGCAGACTTTTTTTTGCCCGTACAACGTGCAGTATCGTAGGTCGGATTAGCGCGGCCAAAGGCCGCGCTAATCCGACACCGCCACGATCATATCTCCGCCCACATCCTCAGCAGGTTGTGATAATGCCCCGTCAGTCCCACCGTCGCCAGCGAATCGCCGTGTTCCGCGCGCACGCTCTGGATGTTCTGATCGAGCTCGAACAGCATGCTGCGCTTCCAGTCCTCGCGCACCATGCTTTGCGTCCACAGGAAGGAGCAGATGCGCTCGCCGCTGGTGACGGGCAGCACCTGATGCACGCTGCTCGACGGATACACGATCACGTCGCCGGCCGGCAGTTTCACTTCATGCGTGCCATACGCATCGACCACCACCAGCTCGCCGCCCTCGTACTCGTCCGGCTCGCTCAGGAACACGGTCGACGAGACGTCGGCGCGCATCGACTGCATGCCGTTTTTCGGCGTGCGGATGGCGCCATCGATATGCAGGCCATAGTGCTCGCCGCCCGCATAGCTGTTGAAGAAGGGCGGCAGGATGCGCAGCGGCAGCACGGCGGCAAAGAACAGCGGATTGGCCATCAGCGCGCGGCTGACGATCTCGCCCAGCTCCAGCGCCAGCGGCGAACCTTCGGCCAGTTGCCGGTTGCGCTTGACTTGCGCGCCTTGCGCTCCGACGCTGGCGCGTCCGTCGACCCAGTCCGTCTGCGCCAGGCGCTGGCGAAACTGCGTCACCTGTTCCGGCGTCAGCACGCCGGGTATATGCAGCATCATCTTGCTATCCTTTTTTCAGTAAATATCGCTGCCTGATTATCGCATCGCCGGCAGCGGCCAAGAAGCCACAAAAGCAAGAACGGAGCAACATTTGCCGCCTTTTCAGCGCGGCCATGCACGCGCGCCGGCGGCGGCAAAAGAGGGCCAGAAACGCGAATGAGAATGGCCTTCATTTTCCTTAACAAATAAAAAACGGCGCAAGTGGGCAATCCACTTGAGAATGGGTTTTATTCGCACGAAATTTACGTTAAAAAGACGGAAAAATGCCGTTTAGCACCGAAAACCGCCGGTATTTTGCGCTATCATGCGGGCATAGCGAAACCGGCAACCTGCGCGCCACCAGGCAGCCCTGCGCCACCCGGCCGTGAACGCCAGCAGCCTGCGGTTTCATCATCGAACGCGACACAGAACAAAGGAAATGCCATGAAGGGCGATAAAGAAGTCATCCGCATGCTCAATGCACAGCTCACCAACGAACTGTCGGCCATCAACCAGTACTTCCTGCATGCGCGCATGTACAAGCACTGGGGCCTGGAAAAGCTGGGCAAGAAGGAATACGAAGAATCGATCGGCGAAATGAAACACGCCGACAAGCTGATCGACCGCATTCTGATGCTCGACGGCCTGCCTAACCTGCAAGCGCTGCACAAGCTGCTGATCGGCGAGAACACGCCGGAAATGCTGGAATGCGATCTGAAGCTGGAACGCGCCGCGCACGCCACCGTCAAGGAAGGCATCGCCATCAGCGAAAAAGCGGGCGACTACGTCTCGCGCGACCTGTTCCTGATGATCCTGGAAGACACGGAAGAGCATATCGACTGGCTCGAAACGCAGATCGACCTGATCGCCAAGGTCGGCATTCAGAACTACCTGCAAAGCCAGATGGCCGTGGAAGAGTAATCTTTTTCGCAGCATCGAAAAAACCGGCAATTGCCGGTTTTTTTACGTCCGTCCTCAAGTCTTTGTGGCCTGCGACGGGCGCAGCTTGACGAACAGCACCGCCACCGCCGCGCACAGCAGCAGGGCGCCGGCCAGCCGGATGACGTTTTCCGGATTGCCGCCCAGCCAGCTGCGGTAATACAGGGGCAGGGTGAATATCTGGATGATCATCGGAATGACGATGAACATATTAAAAATACCCATGTAGACGCCCGTGCGCTCGGGCGGAATGCAGCCGGCCAGCATGATGTAGGGATTGCCCATGATGCTGGCCCAGGCCAGGCCCACGCCCAGCATGGGCAGCAACAGCAGCGCCGGACTGTGGATCAGCGGGATGCTCAGCATGCCCACGCCGGCCGCGCACAGGCACAGGCTGTGCATGCGCTTGGGGCCGAACCGGCGCGTAAACGGCACCAGCGCAAAGGCGGCGACAAAGGCCACGAAATTGTAGAAGGCGCCCACCTGCCCGTTCAGCAGGCCCGCGTCGCGGAAGCCTTGCGACGCCGGATCCGTCGTGTGAAACAGGGTCGCCGCCAGCGACAGCGCGATGTACTGCCAGTAGCAGAACAGGGCGTACCACTGGAACAGGTTGACGAGGGCCAGTTGCTTCATCGTCGGCGGCATGTCGCGCAGGGCCGCGCCGATATCGGCCAGCGTGTGGCGCCAGCCCGGCGGGCGGCTGCGGATGGCCGCCAGCTCGGCGGCCGTAAGCGGATTTTCCGGCGTCGTCTTCAGGGTCCACAGCACCGAGGCGAGCGAGAACACGGCGCCGATCAGGAAGGCGGCGATGACGATGTGCGGAATATGGCTGCCATTGACGGCGTCCTTGTTCATGCCCAGCATGACCAGCAGCGACGGCGTCAGGTAGGCCAGCGTTTGCCCCAGCCCCGTAAACGCGCTTTGCGTGAGAAAACCCAGCGAGTGCTGCTTCTTGTCGAGCTTATCGCTGACAAAGGCACGGTACGGCTCCATCGTCACATTGTTGGCCGCGTCGAGTATCCACAGCAGGCTGGCGGCCATCCACAGGGTGGGACTGAACGGCATGGCCAGCAGGCCCAGGCTGCACAGGATGGCGCCGATCAGAAAATAGGGCGTGCGGCGGCCCCAGCGCGTCACCGTGCGGTCGCTCATGGCGCCGATCAGCGGTTGCACGAGCAGCCCCGTCATGGGCCCGGCCAGCCATAGGTAAGGCAGGCTCGCTTCATCTGCGCCCAGGTATTTGTAGATGGGACTCATGCTGCTTTGCTGCAGGCCAAAACTGAACTGGATGCCGAAAAAACCGACATTCATGTTGAAGATCTGCCAGAACGACAGATGCGGACGGAGTGCGCTGGCGTCGCTCATGCCTGCTCCCGTTTCTGCTCCAGTTCAAGCCACAGCATATGCCATGGCTGCAGGCCTACCGTGCCGGCCAGCACGCTGCCATCGAGACTGTTGCGCCATTCACCCGCAGGCAAAGTGTAGCGCTGGCTGGCGCCGCTGAAATTGCTCAGGTTGAGGAAGGCGTCGCCGCGCAGCAGCGCCAGCACGGCCGGCGTATCGGCCGGCAGCACGCTGCGCGGCGCGGCAGCGGCCAGGGCCGGCAAGCGCCCGCGTACGTCGATCAGCTGGCGCAGCGCCAGATACAGCCGGCCGCTGGCGCTCACGCCATCGTGGCGCCATGCCAGCAGGCTGTCGTCGAACGCGGGGCGCTGCAGCCAGCGGCTGTCCATCGCCCGGTCGGCCCGCTGCGTGTAGCTGTCATCGTTGGTCATGCCCAGTTCATCGCCCATGTACAGCACGGGCAAGGCGCCGAAGCTCAAGGCCAGGCCATGCAGCAGCAGCAGGCGCCGCAACGCGTATTCCTGCTCCTGCACCGTGGTGGCGCTTTCCAGGCCGGCCAGCGAGGCGGCCATGCCGTTGCTGCCATGCGCCTTGTCGGCGCTGCTGCTCTGGAAGGCGGCGCCGCGCGCATAGCTGCCGGTACCCGGCGTGCTGGCAAAGAACTGCGCGATGCGCGCCAGGCGCGCCGGCCCGTCCGCGCCCGCTTCATGGAGCAGCACGTTCCAGCCGATGTCGTCGTGGCAGCGCACATAACTGAGCCAGCTTGCGGCCGGCGGCAACGGCGGCGTGGCGGCGATCACCTGCCGCAGCAAATCCGTGCCTTCCTCCGCCAACGCGCCCCAGCCGGCGGCCATCAGGCTGCTGTGATAGGCGATATGGCATTCGGGCGCGGCATCGCTGCCAAAGTAGGCGGGCAGCTTGGGCGTGGGCACGATGGCTTCGGCCTTGAGCAGCACGCCCGGCGCGACGATGGCGGCAATCGCCCGCAAGGCTTGCAGCAGGCGGTGGGCTTCGGGCTGGTTCATGCAGTCCGTGCCTTCGCGCTTCCACAGGAAGGCCGTCGAATCGAGGCGGAACACTTCGATGCCCTTGTTGGCCAGGCCCAGCATGGCGCCCGCCATGGCCGCGAAGACGGCCGGATTGGCGTAATTCAAATCCCACTGATACGGGTAAAACGTGGTCCAGACCCAGCGCTGAAGCTCCGGCACGAAGGTGAAATTACCGGGCGCCGCCTGCGGAAAGACCTGGCCCACGGTCTGCTCGTAGCGGTCCGGTTGCGCGCGGTCGGGATAGGTGTGGAAAAAATCGCGCAGCAGCGGATCGCCCGCCTTGGCGCCCAGCGCCCACGCATGGTCGTCGGCCACGTGATTGAGGATCAGGTCCGAGCACAGGCTGATGCCGGCCGCGCGCAGCTGCGCCGTCAGCGCCAGCAAGTCGGCATTGCTGCCCAGCGCGGGGTCGACTTCCTCGAAGCTGGCGACGGCAAAGCCGCCATCGCTTTCGCCGGCGCGCGCGCGCAAAAACGGCAGCAGATGCAGATACGTCACGCCCAGTTCGCGCAGGTGGGCTATGCGTGCCGCCACGCCCTGCAGGCTGCCGCCGAAGCGCTGCACGTAGGCGCTGTAGCCCAGCATGGACTGGCTGACAAACCAGTCCGGCTGCGCTTCGCGCTGCGCATCCTGGCGCAGCAGCGCCGGCGCGCGCGCCGCGTGCAGCCGCCCCACGCTTTCCATCAGGTCGCCCAGCCAGGTCAGAAAGTCCGGCCGCTGGCCATACAGGCTGCCCAGCCGGTCGAGCAAGACCGCCTCCTGGCGCGCATAGCGGCGCGCCACATCGTCGCGCAAGTGCGTGGGGAGCGGCGCCAGCAGGCGCGCCAGGGGGCTGCGTATCGACATCATGAATCCTATCCTTGCTTATTAAAATGCGTATTTCAGGCTGACCTTGACGGCGCGCCCCGTGATCGAGCGGGCCGCATGGCCATCGCCCTCGACTTCCGTATAGCCGATCTTGTTGAGCAGATTGTTCGCCGTCAGCGCCACCTGCATCTGCGGCGTGAGCTGGTAATTGACGAAGGCGTTGAGCACCTGGTAGGCCGGCAAGGTGATCGTGTGCGCATCGTCGCCCCACGACTTGCCCGTGCCGACCAGGCTGGCGCCCAGGGTGGCGGCTCCCCATTCATAGGTGGGCGCGATCTGGTACACGACGCGCGCCTGGCGCCGCGGCGTCTTGCCGATCAGCGCCACGTCGGCCGCCGCCGTGCCTGTGATCTCGGCATCCGTGAATGTCAGGCCGCCATTGATGCGGAAGTCACCGGCGCTGTAGGCCGCCTCCAGCTCCACGCCCTTCGCTTCATAGCTGTTGGCCGTGCGCAGCTGGGTGGTCGCTTCGTAATTGCTTTCCCTGGTCTTGGCCTGGAACACGGTGACGAAGGTGCTCAGGGGACCACGGCGCCATTTCACGCCGCCTTCGAGCTGGCGCACGGTGTTCATCGCCACCGGCACGCTGCCATCCAACGGCGTGCCGAACAGGATGCGGTCGGCATTGAAAGCCACGCCTTCGCTGACGCGGGCAAACACGGCCAGGTTGGTTTGCAGCTTGTAGTTCGCGCCCAGCGAGTACGAGGTGTGGCCCACGGTGTAATCGACCCGCTGCACCGTCGACGGCAGGTAGGCTTGCGCGCCGGTAGCCTGGTTGGCCGTGCCGCTGGCATGCTGGCGGTCGCGCCGCACGCCGCCGTCGAGATTCAGCGCGCCGCTTTCCCAGGCCAGGTTCAGGTAGGGCGACGTCGTGCGGTACTCCATGTCGACGGCGCGCGAGCAGCAGGCGCCGAAGGCCGGGCCGATGTAGCCTGGGGTGCTGCTGGCCGTCTGCAGCAGGGTCGGCTGGTCGCCCGTGGCCTGCATCAGGTATTCATTGAAGTTCCAGGTCAGGCCCAGCTTTTGCTGCGACAGGTACAGGCCGGCCGTGGTGGTCAGCTTGCCGCTGTCGAACACAAACGTCCTGGCCAGCTTGGTATCGCTCAGAGTATTGCTGGCGTCATCGATCGAGGTATTGAACACCACGGCGGAAAATGCGCGGCCGGAGTAGGGCTTGCCCTGGTTCGGGCCGCTGGCAAACACATAGCTGCCGTCGCTGCCGTTATTCGACGGGAAGACGCCGATGAAGCGCCCCGAATTGTCGGCGTAACGGAAGTTTTCGCTCACGCTCCAGCCCTGCCCCAGCCTGAACGACGCTTCCAGGCCGACGGTATCGCTCTTGACGTGCAAGCCGTCGTTGACGCGGGTGGCCACGCGCTGGTTATCCTTGTTCAGCACCATGTCGGGCACCCAATACGGCGAATAGAAGCTGGCTTTGCGCGGGTCGATGCCGGCGATTTCCCCGATGCGGCCATTGCGCACGCTGACCGGCACCGGCAGGGCCGTGGGCGACTGGTCGTCGAGGTGCTTGAACGACAGGCGCACGAAGCCGTTGTCGAATTCATGCGTGACATTGCCGCGGAGCTGACCGCCCTTTTCGCTGTTGACGCCACTGTGGCGGATGCCTTCGCCCGTGCGCCAGGAGCCGCCGATGAAAAAGCGCGTGCGCTCGGAAACCGGCGCGCCATAATCGAAGTCCACGCGCGTCTGGTCGTAGCCCAGGCCACGGCTGATGGCCACGCTGCCGCCCTTCTCCTTGCCATTCTTGCTGATGAAATTGATGATGCCGCCCGGCGAATTGGTCGCCAGGGTGGAGGCCGACCCGCCGCGCACCACTTCCAGGTGGTCGAGCGTGGAATCGATCTTGACGAAGCTGTCGGGCGTGGTGAAGTTGAAGTCGCCGAACTGCAGCACGGGCAAGCCGTCTTCCTGGATCTGCACATAGCGCGCGCCGCCGGCGGAAATGGGCAGGCCGCGCACGGTGATGTTGGCATTGCCTTCGCCGCCCGAGGACTCGGCCCGCAAGCCCGGCACCGAGCGCAGGACTTCGGCGGCGCTGGTCGGCGCGTTGTGCAGGATGGTGTCGAGCTCCATGCTGCTGACGGAATTGCTCGACTTCATTTTGGACGTGCCGCCGGTGGTGCCCGTGACCACGATGCGTTCCAGATTCAGGCCATCGGCGGGGGCGGCGGCCGATTGCGCCTGGGCGGCGCCCCATTGCAGAAGGGCCAGGGTGACGGCGGCGGCCATGCAGCCGCGTTGAGCAGTACGTGTCTTCATCTTGTCTCCAGTGTTGTATGCCGATACATCGAGGTATCCGCTTGTTATGTGTCCTGGCCGCCGCATGCCGTGGCGCGCTGGCTGAGCCGGTACGTCATTATTCAACGAATAAGAATTTATTGCAATCGATTGCAATCGAGCACTGCAACATGGAAATGTTGTTGTTTTTAAGAGAATACTACGGGCATCAAAGAGGGAAACAGACGGGGTTTGAGACGAAAACAGGCTTTTTCATGCTGCTGCGCAGCATGGAAATAAAGGGGGAAATATGAAATTACTGCAATCGGTTGCAGTCGCGCTTTACCGACCCGAGGCGCGCACGATCAGCTCGGTTGGCAATTGCTGCGATGGCGCAGGCGCGCCATCGACCAGCGCCAGCAGCGAGGCCACCAGCGCGCGTCCGGCGGCGCGGATCGGCTGGCGCACGGTGGTCAAAGGCGGATGGAAATACGCGGCCAGTTCGATATCGTCGTAGCCGACCACGGCCACCTGTTCCGGCACGGCCACGCCGCGCGCGCGCAGGGCGTTGATGGCGCTCATGGCCAGCAGGTCGCTGCAGGCAAAGATGGCGTCGAACGGGATGTGACGGTCCAGCAGTTCCTGCACGTCCGTCGCGCCGCCCTGCGGCAGGAAGGACCCGGCCACGTACAGTTGCGGGTCGGGCGCCAGGCCCTGCGCGGCCAGCGCCTGCGCATAGCCCTGGTGGCGCTGCGCCACTTCGGGCAGCTTGGCGTCGCCAAAGAAGGCGATGCGCCGGCGTCCCGCCGCCAGCAAGTGTTCCGTGGCCAGCCGGCCGCCGGCGACGTTGTCGCCGCCGACGGTGCAATACAGCTGCTGCGGCAATTGCGCGCCCCACACGACGATGGGCACCTGGCGCGCGGCCAGCTGGTTCAGTTGTTCATGGTGGCGCCACTGGCCGATCAGGATGATGCCGATCACGCGGCCGCTATCGAAGGACTGGGCGGCCGCATCGAGCGTCTCGGCATCCACGCGCGAAATGAGCATGTCGAAGCCCTGCTCCGTCAGCGCATCGGCCAGGCTGCCCAGCATGCTGAGGAAAAAAGGGTCGGACAGGTGCTGGCGCGTGGCCGCGTCATACGGCACCACCACGCCCACCGTGCGGTTCTGTTTCAGGCGCAGGTTTTGCGCGCCGATATTGATGGAATACTTGAGCGAACGGGCCAGCGCGATGACGCGCGCGCGCGTCTCTTCGTTGACCAGCGAACTGCCGCTCAGCGCGCGCGACACGGTGGACGTCGACACGCCGGCCAGGCGCGCGATATCGGCCATCTGCAGGCGTTGCTGCGCCTTCGAATCAGTCCCGGTCATCGTACGCTCACTGCGGCGCGGTGTCCTTGAACGATGGCCGCTCGGACAGTTTGTCGAACAGGCGCGCCAGCGCCGGATGGTCCGCGCGCCAGTCGATTTCCGGGAAGCGGAAGCTGAGCCAGCCCAGCGCGCAACCGACGGCCACGTCGGCCAGGGTGTAGTTCTTGCCGGCGCAATACGCGCTCTCGCCCAGGCGTGCTTCCAGCGCCGCCAGGCCCAGGGTGACTTTTTCCAGCTGACGCGCGATCCAGGCCGCGCTTTGCTGCTCGGGCGGACGCTGCGTGCGCTCCAGGCGCACCAACACGCCCGCGTCGAGGATACCGTCGGCCAGCGCTTCCCAGTTCTTGATGTCGGCGCGCTCGCGGCCATTGCCGCCGGCCGGCAGCAGCTTGCACACGGGCGTGAGCGTGTCGAGGTATTCGACGATGACTTTCGAATCGATCAAGGTGCTGCCATCCTCCATCACCAGGCAAGGTACCTTGCCGAGGGGATTGGCCTGCGCGATGCGGGTTTCCGGCACCCACACGTTTTCCAGCTCGAAGACATAGTCGAGCTTTTTTTCCGCCAGCACGATACGGGCTTTGCGGACATACGGGCTGGCGAGGGAACCGATCAGTTTCATAGGTACTTTAAGGTAAGGGAGCAGTAAGCAGTATAGCATCGGCGGCAGCCGTGTTTGGCGGCACGCGCCCGGCGGCCCTGCGGGTGTGGCAGGCACGCCGCATCGGCGCCGGATTCGCTCCAAAAGCGGCGTGCCGGCGGTCGATGGACGGCTGGCCAGCGGCCAGCGGTGGTAAAATCGCCCTTTACTGTGGCGCCGTCAGTGTTGCTGTATTGCAATAGCCCTGCCCTCCCCGCGCGCCACACGCCAACCGTTTCTTTAACTTGCGTCCGCTCTCATGACTTCTACTACTCCGTATTCCACGCTGTCGGCCCTGTCTCCGCTCGATGGCCGCTACGCCAGCAAGACCGATCTGCTGCGCCCGATCCTGTCCGAAGCCGGTTTCATGCACCACCGCGTGAAAGTGGAAATCTCCTGGCTGCAAGCGCTGTCGCAAGCCGGCTTCGCCGAAATCAAGCCTTTCTCGGCCGAAGCGAACGCCCTGCTCGACAAGATGGCGGCCGACTTTTCGGAAGCCGACGCAGCCCGCATCAAGGCCATCGAAGCGGTCACCAACCATGACGTCAAGGCCGTCGAGTACTGGCTGAAGGAACAAGTGGCGGACGTGCCGGAACTGGTGGCGGCATCGGAATTCATCCATTTCGCCTGCACCTCGGAAGACATCAACAACACTTCGCACGGCATGATGCTCAAAGCCGCGCGCGATGGCGTGATGCTGCCGGCCTTGAACGGCCTGGTGGCCAAGCTGACGCAGATCGCGCACGACAATGCGGACGTGCCGATGCTGTCGCGCACGCACGGCCAGACGGCCAGCCCGACCACCCTGGGCAAGGAATTCGCCAACGTCGTGGCCCGTTTGCAGCGCGCCGTGAAACGCATCGAGCAAGTGGAAATCCTCGGCAAGATGAATGGCGCCGTCGGCAACTACAACGCCCACCTGTCGGCCTACCCAGGCTTCGACTGGCCCGCATTCTCCAAGGCCGTCATCGAACAGCGCCTGGGCCTGGTCTTCAATCCGTACACCATCCAGATCGAGCCGCACGACTACATGGCCGAACTGTTCGACGCCTTCGCGCGCGCCAACACGATCCTGCTGGACCTGAACCGCGACATCTGGACGTATGTCTCGCTGGGCTACTTCAAGCAGAAACTGAAAGCGGGCGAAATCGGTTCGTCGACCATGCCGCACAAGGTCAACCCGATCGACTTCGAAAACTCGGAAGGCAACCTGGGCCTGGCCAACGCCGTCCTGAAACACCTGTCGGAAAAACTGCCCGTCTCGCGCATGCAGCGCGACCTGACCGATTCGACCGTGCTGCGCAACATCGGCGTGGGCCTCGGCTACACGCTGCTGGCCTATGACAGCTGCCTGCGCGGCCTGAACAAGCTGGAAGTGAACCACGCGCGCCTGGCGCAAGACCTGGACGCGACCTGGGAAGTGCTGGCCGAGCCCGTGCAAACCGTGATGCGCCGCTATGGCATCGAAAACCCGTACGAACAGCTGAAAGAGCTGACGCGCGGCAAGGGCATCTCGAAAGAAGCGCTGCAAACCTTCGTCAATGGCCTGGCCATTCCGCAAGATGCCAAGGACGTGCTCCTGACCATGACGCCGGGCAACTACATCGGCATCGCGGCGCAATTGGCCAAAGCCATCTAAGCAGTTTCCACATGGGGATCTTCGGATCTCACTCCTGCGGGGCGGTCAGCACATAAATGCTGCCCGCCCCGCGGTTTTTCCGGCAATCTTTCTTGTAGAATCTCCAGCACGCAGCGCAATTTGCTTTTCTTTGGTATATTAGGCCGAATTAGTCCTAACACGTACTACATTCAAGAAAGCCACCGATGCAACGCTACACCACCACCGCCATCATCCTGCACTGGCTGACCGCCCTGCTGATCATCAGCGCCTTCGTCATGGGCCTGGTCATGACGGACATTCCCGGCCTGACGCCCACCAAGCTCAAATATTTCTCCTGGCATAAATGGCTGGGCGTGACCGTGCTGGCCATCGCCGCCATCCGCCTGCTGTGGCGCAAGGCCAACGTACCGCCGCCGCATCCTGCCAGCATGGTCGCGTGGCAAAAAAAGGCGGCCGACGCCATGCACGTGCTGCTGTACATCCTGATCTTCGCCGTGCCCGTTTCCGGCTACCTGTACACCCTGGCGGCCGGCGTGCCGGTGGTCTACCTGGGCCTGTTCCAGCTGCCCGTCATCATGGCGCCGAACCCGGAACTTAAGCCGCTTTTAAAAGAGATTCATTATGTTCTGAACATGACAATGGCAGCCGCCGTGGCCGCCCATGTGCTGGCGGCGTTGAAGCACCAGTTCATCGACCGTGATGGCGTGCTCAAGCGCATGCTGCCCTGACATCGACTTCCCCTTGCTCAATGAAACTACAGGAAAAAAATAAGATGAAAACCACCCAACGCATCGTCCTCGCTTCCCTGCTGGGCCTGTCCGTGGCCGCCACCGCCGCCACCCTGCTGAAAGTCGATCCCGCCAAGACCAGCGTGTCGGCCGTGTTCAAGCAAATGAACGTGCCCGTGGAAGCGAAGTTCAAGAAATTCAATATCGCCATCGATTACAACCCGGCCACGCCGGATGCCTCGAAAGCATCGGTGGAAATCGAAACGGCCAGCATCGATATCGGCGACCCCGAGTACAACAAGGAAGTGGCGAAGAAAGAATGGTTCAACTCGGCCCAGTTCCCGAAAGCCACCTTTGTCTCGAGCAGCATCAAGGCCGCCGGCGCGGGCAAGCTGACGGTCAGCGGCAAGCTGAGCATCAAAGGCAAGACCACCGACGTGACCTTCCCCCTGACGGTGAAAGCCGACGGCGGCAAATACGCGTTTGACGGCGCCCTGCCGATCAAGCGCCTGACCTACAACATCGGCGAAGGCGAGTGGAAAGACACGAGCATGGTAGCCGACGAGGTCACCATCAAATTCCACGTCGCTGCTCAGTAACACTTGAGAAAACGTCCATGGCTGCGTTGCTCTTGCCTCGTCGTACGTGCGTACGGCCTTCGGCAAGGTGCCTTGCCCTGAACGTTTTTCAGGCGTTAGAAAAAACAACCCCACAACCCTTAGGATCTGCATGAAATTTTCGCACTTGATGATCGCCATGCTGGCAGCCGCCGGCGCGGGTTCGGCCATGGCCGCCACCGACACCTACAACCTCGACCCGACGCACACCTTCCCCAGCTTTGAAGCCGATCACATGGGCATGTCGGTGTGGCGCGGCAAATTCAACAAGACCAAGGGGACGGTCGCCCTGGACCGCGTCGCCAAGACGGGCAGCCTGGACCTGGTCATCGATGCCGATTCGATCGATTTCGGTCTGGACGCCATGAACACGCACGCGAAAAAAGCGGACATGTTCAACGTCGAGAAATTCCCGCAGATCACCTACAAAAGCAAGTCGTTCAAGTTCAACGGCGAGCAACTGGTGGAAGTCGATGGCGAACTGACCTTGCTGGGCGTGACCAAGCCCGTCAAGCTGAACGTGAGCAAGTTCAAGTGCATCATGCACCCGCGCTACAAGCGCGAAGTGTGCGGCGCCGACGCCACGGCGGAATTCAAGCGCAGCGACTTTGGCCTGAACTACGGCATGCCGGCGTTCTCGCCGGAGGTCAAGCTGGCCATCCAGGTCGAAGCGATCAAGGCCGATTAAACACGGCCTTTCCGCAGGGCAAGCCCGCCTCGCTGCCTGCAGCCAGGCGGGCTTTTGCATGCGCGACGCGAATACGCTGGACTTTTCTATCGTGCGGCATCACTATCCATTGGCATGATGTTGTTCTGACATGACACACCCACTTATCCACCGCGGAGGACCACATGAATTTCATTATCTGGATCGTTATTGGCGGCGTCATCGGCTGGCTGGCCAGCATGGTCATGAAAACCAATGCACAACAGGGCATCTTCCTCAATATCGTCGTCGGCATCGTCGGCGCCTTCCTGGGCGGCTGGCTGCTGGCGCCCCTGTTCGGTACGGGCACCATCAATAGCGACAATTTCAGTCTGGCTTCGCTGCTGGTCTCGTTCCTCGGCGCCGTCATCCTGCTGGGCATCGTCAATCTTTTACGCCGCGGCAAAATACGCTAAACAGGCAAACAGCAGCGCATCAGCAAGTGGCCGGGCCGCGCAGGCGCCCGGCCATTTTTCATTGCCGGTAGGACACGTATGGACAATACCACAGCGGCCGCATGGAAAAATGCGCGTTGGCAGTCGGTTCCTGCCCCTGCATCAGCGAAAATATTACCTTTCAAGCAAGCACCTATGAACATACCTCCCGGAAAATGTGATTGACTAGTGTGGGTTCGATACGGATACTCTATGTCGCCCGCTGCACAATCAGCGGGTACTCCGCTGATTCCGACTTCCCTACAATGTAAAAGAACAGAACTCGAATGAAAAAATCTCTCATCGCGCTCGCCATCCTGAGCAACTTCGCACACGCCGACGAAGGCATGTGGATGCCCCAACAGCTGCCACAAGTAGCCAAGGAGCTGAAAGCCGCCGGACTAAAACTCGATCCGACTACCCTGACCAAACTGACCGAATTCCCGATGGGCGCCATCGTCAGCCTGGGCGGCTGCTCGGCGTCGTTCGTCTCGCCGCAAGGCCTCGTTGCCACCAACCACCATTGCGTCTACAACAGCGTGGCGGTCAATTCGACCAAAGAGCGCGATTTGCTGGCCAACGGTTTCCTGGCCAAGACGTTCGCTGAAGAATTACCGGCGGCCCCAGGCAGCCGCATCTTCGTCACCTCGGCCGTGACCAATGTCAGCGACAAGATCATCACCGCCGATGTGGCCAAGCTGCAAGGCAAGGCACGCATCGACGCGATCGAGAAAAACCAGAAGAAACTGGTCGCCGAATGCGAAAAAGAAGCGGGTTTCCGCTGCACCGTGTCGAGCTACTACGGCGGCCTGGAGTTCTACCTGATCAAGCAACTGGAAATCCGCGATGTGCGCCTGGTGCACGCGCCTCCTGCCGGCGTGGGCAAGTTCGGCGGCGACACCGACAACTGGATGTGGCCGCGCCACACGGGCGACTACGGTTTCTACCGCGCCTATGTCAGCAAAGACGGCAAAGCTGCCGACTTCAGCAAGGACAACGTGCCGTACCAGCCGAAACACGTGCTGAAACTGGCCAAGGATGGCTTGAAGGAAGGCGATTTCGTCATGGCGCTGGGTTACCCGGGCCGCACCAACCGCCACCGCCTGCCATCGGAAGTGGCGTTCACGTTCGACTGGAACTATCCGGCCTTCGTGAAGGCATCGGGTGAAACCCTGGCCATCATCGCGCGCGAAACCAAGGACAACAAGGATGTTGCCCTGAAATACGCGGGTCAGGTCGCTGGCGTGAACAATTACTACAAGAACCGCCAGGGCATGCTCGATTCCTACGCCGGCAGCGACTTTCTGGCGCGCAAGACGACGGAACACGAAGCCCTGAAAACCTGGGTCAACGCCAATCCTGCCCGCAAGGCGGAATTTGCCGGCGACATCGAGCAAGTGGAAAAGCTGATCGCCGAGCGCGATGCCGATACCAAGCGCGATTTCTTCCTCAGCTATGCGCAGCCACGCCTGCTGAGCACGGCACGCAGCCTGTACCGTTTGTCGAACGAAGGCACCAAGGCCGATACGGAACGCAAGTCCGGCTACCAGACGCGCGATTTGCCACGTCTGTCGTCGAGCATCACGTCGGTCGAACGCACCTACGATGAAAAAGTCGACAAGGCGCTGGTATTGAACAGCTTGACCAAGTACGCCGCGCAACCGGCTGCACAGCGCCGTGCCAGCTTCGACGCCGCCATCGGCATCAAGGATGGCATGTCGCAAGCCGAGCTGTCCGCCGCCCTGGACAAACTGTATGCGGGCAGCAAGCTGGCCGACAAGGAAGAACGCGCGGCATGGCTGAAACGCACGCCAGCCGAATTCCAGGCCAGCAAGGACAGCTTCATCCAGGCTGCCGTCGCCATGTACCCGGATTCGCTGAAAAACGAAGCGGAAGACGAAGAACTGGCCGGCAAGATCCAGCAAGCCTACGCCAACTACATGAAAGCAAAAATCGCCTTCATGAAGAGCAAGGGCCAAGCCGTCTATCCTGACGCCAACAGCACCCTGCGCGTGACGTTCGGCCGTGTTGCCGGCCGTGACCATGGCGCCGATGGCACCACCTGGACCGCGTTCACCACCGTCAATGGCGTCGCCGCCAAAGCCACGGGCGAAGGCGAGTTCAATGCGCCGGCGAAGCAATTGGCCGCGATCAAAGCCAAGGACTTCGGTAAATTCGTCGATCCGAAGCTGAAAACCGTGCCGGTCGACTACCTGGCCACGCTGGACATCACCGGCGGCAACTCCGGTTCGGCTGCCCTGAACGCCAAAGGCGAATTCATCGGCCTGGCATTCGATGGCACCTTGGACTCGATCATTTCCGATTGGGACTATAACAAGGCCAACACCCGTTCGATCCAGGTCGACCTGCGCTACATGCTGTGGAACATGAAACACATCGACCACGCAGACAACCTGCTGAAAGAAATGGGCGCCGAGTAATTCGCGGATAACAACAACTAATAAGCCCGGCAACGGGCGGTTGTTCCCTGAGCCACTCCTGCGGGAGTGGTTTTTTTTGCCTAGCGTTTTACCTTGGCAAAGCGGAAAGATACGGTTTGCTCCTCGCCAAACACGTGCGCGCGGCCACTTCCCAGCGGCAGCATCACCCTCCGGCCATCCTGCAGCAGCAGGGCCAGGTCGGCGCCCGGAAAGCGCTGCGCCAGCAGCGGATAGGCTTGCCGCTCGATGGGCGCGGCGGGAATCACGATGCGGTAATCGCCATCGCCAAAGTCCAGCAGCAGCGCGGGTATGTCGTCCGGCCCCGGCAGCGCCGTGATGCGCAGGCGCGCGTTGCCCTTGACGAGCTCGAACGCCGACCATACGGGCAAGCTGCGCTGCATGGCGCCGATGCGCAGCCGCGGCGCCTGGCGCACATCGGCCGACGTCAGCACGAGGTCAAGCCGCTCTTGCGGCACCGCCCCATCGACGGCCAGCAGCCAGCCCCGGTAGCGTATCAGCGCGCCCTGTGCGGCGGCCGTGACAGACCCGCCCTGCGCCACCGGCCCTTTGCCCGCTGGCAAGCGCAATGGCGCCGCCTGCGCCGCCAGGCAAGCGCACCACGCCAGCACCGCCATCGCTGCCATCACCGTCTTGCCCATGCCGCCTCCCCTCGCGCGTGAAACGTATTCATAACACAAGTTCGAGCCGGGCCCTCCGCCGCGCATCAAGGCGCCAACGCCGGTGCTACAATTGGCCCCTAGCGGGCGTACTTACCCAGCGCGCCTTCCCCCTCCCAGACTCAGACCGCTATGCCACCAGACTTGCGCACGACCTACGAACTCGGTAACCACAACCAGACCACGACTTGGCTGGAATGCATCACTTTCTACAAGGATCTCGCCGCACGCTACCCGCAGGTGCTGCATTTCGAACAGATCGGCCTGTCCGATTCGGGCGTACCCATCCATGCTGGCGTCGTCAGCGCGGACGGCGTGTTCGACCGCGAGCAGATCAAGCGCGCGGGCCGCACCGTGTTCTTCAACAATAACGGCATCCACCCGGGCGAACCGGAAGGCATCGACGCCTGCATGGCCATCGTGCGCGACCTCTGCACGCAGCCGGAACGCCTGGCGGCGCTGGGCAGCACCGTGCTGCTGTTCATTCCGATCTACAACGTCGATGGCAGCCTGAACCGTGCCAATACCTCGCGCGTGAACCAGGATGGTCCGGAGCAATTCGGTTTCCGCGGCAACAGCCGCCACCTGGACTTGAACCGCGACTTCATCAAGTGCGACAGCCTCAACGCACAAGTGTTCAACCGCCTGCTGGCCAGCTGGGACCCGGACGTGATGGTCGACACGCACACGTCGAACGGCGCCGACTACCCGTACACGATGACCCTGATCCACACGCAGACGGATAAGCTGGGCAATGGCCTGGGCCCCTTCCTGCAAGACACCATGCTGCCGCACATCTTTGCGCAGATGGAACAGGCGGGCTGGCCCACCTGCCCCTACGTCAATCCCGTCAAGGACAGTCCCGACCACGGCATCGCCGAATTCCTCGAAGTACCCCGTTTCTCGACCGGTTTTGCGGCCCTGCATCACGTCATCGGCTTCATGCCGGAAACGCATATGTTGAAACCGTTTGCCGACCGCTACGCCTCCATGCGCGCCCTGCTCGACATCACCATGGCGTTCACGGTCCAACATGGCGCACAGATCCAGCAATTGCGCGCGCAGGCCAAGGCGGCGGGACGCACGCAAGCCGCATGGCCGATCCACTGGACCATGAACGAAGAGCAAGCGTCGACCTTCCCCTTCAAGGGCTATGCGGCGCAGTACACGCCGAGTATCCTGGGCAACTACCAGCGCCTGTCCTACGACCGCTCGCAGCCGTGGGAACGCGATATCGCGTATTACAACCGCTTCGATGCCGACGTCACCGTGGCCGCGCCGAAAGCCTACATCGTGCCGCAAGCATGGCGCGAAGTGATCGAGCGCCTGCGCTGGAACGGCGTTGAAATGAGCCGCATCACCACGGAACAGACGCTAACGGCACGCTACTACCACATCACCGATGTCGGCACGCGCGCCACCTCCTACGAAGGCCACATGTTCCACGACACGGTGGAACTGGAAGCGCGCACGGGACAATTCACCGTGCAGGCGGGCGACTACGTGATCAGCCTGGACCAGGACAACGCCCGCTACGCCGTGGAAACGCTGGAGCCGCAGGCGCACGACAGCTTCTTCCGCTGGGGCTTCTTCAACAGCGTGCTGGAAAAGAAGGAAGCGTTTTCCGATTACGTATTCGAAGACATGGCGTCCGAACTGCTGCGCGATGAGCCGGCGCTGGCGGCCAAGTTTGCCGATTGGAAAGCAGCGAATCCGGCCTTGCTGAGCAACCAGGAAGCCGTGCTGGACTTCATTTTTGAAAACTGCCAGCGCTTTGCCGAGCCGGAATGGCGGCGCTATCCCGTCATCGCCCTGATGTAAATCAAGGCTGTAGCGACTGCAACATCCTGGCGCCGCATCGGAGACCCCGGTGCGGCGCCTCTTTCTGTGCCCTGCCCACAAGGTAATCCCATGCACTACGCACTGAACCTGCGCACCTTTATCTACAGCCATTATTTTTACCTGGGCTTGCGCGTGGCCATCGGCCTGGTCGGCCTGACCTTGCTGACCCTGGAAATCAGCGACAGCGCCACCGCCATGACGGTATGCATCGGCGCCCTGTGCACGACCCTGATGGACATGCCCAGCCCGCTGCGCCACAAGTTCAACGAGATGCTGGCCTCGGTCCTGCTGTGCAGCGCTGTCACCTTGTTGATCAGCCTGTGCGGTCCCGTGCAGTGGCTGTTAATGACGGTGCTCGTGCTCGTGAGTTTCCTCGCCAGCATGATGGTGGTATACGGCAAAAAATCCATGCCCTTGCAGCTGGCCGCCCTGTTCATCATGACCATGTCGATGGAGCACCAGATGACGTGGCAGCAATCGTTTCACCATGCGGGCCTGTTCATGCTGGGGGGCCTCATCTATCTGGCCTACGCCATGGCCATCGCCTGGGTCTTGCGCCACCGCATCAAGCAGCAAGTGCTGGCCGAAGCCCTGTTCGAGTTAGCCGCCTACATCGACATCAAGGCCGATTTCTACGACACGCGTTTTAATTTGACGGAACAGTTCAACAAGCTGGTGCGCCATCAAAGCATTTTGGCCGACCGCCAGCAGGCGTCGCGCGACCTGATTTTGCGCAGCCACAAGAACAGCAAGGACGCCATCGTCGTGCAAGTCCACGTGTGCATGCTCGATCTGTATGAACTGATCCTCTCCACGCACACGGATTACGCGCTGCTGCGCCAGCACCTGGCTGACTCCGACGTGCTGAAATCCTTGCACGACCTGGCTTACAAGGCGGCGCGCGACATCGAGTCTGTCGCCTACGCCGTCACGCGCAAGCGCGCCTCGTATGCGCAGATCAGCTACGACAGGGAATGGGCCGATATCGAAGCGGAGATTGCCCGCCTGCACGCAAAAGGCGATGGTGCGCAGGAAGCGCTGGCGACCCTGCGCGCGCAGCGCAACAAGATCCGCGCGATTCTGAAGATGATCGCGGAATTGCACCTGGCGACGCAAAAAGTCTCTGCCGACGTGCCATTCTGGAGCGGCGCCGACATGGCGCCCTTCCTGTCGCAGCAGAAATACGAACTGAAGACGCTGCTGGCTAACCTGCGCCTGGACTCGCCCGTATTCCGTTTCGCGCTGCGCGTGTCCATGGCCATTTCCGTGGGATTGCTGATCGGCCACTGGCTGCCATATGCGGCGCACAGCTACTGGATCGTCTTGACCATCGTCATCATCCTGCGCCCCACGTTCAGCATGACGCGCCAGCGCCGCGCCGACCGCATCATCGGCACCATCATCGGCTGCGTCATCACGGCCATCGTGATCCGCTTCGTGCACAGCAACATCGTGCTGATGGCCATCCTGTTCCTCTCCATCGTGGCCACGCCCACCTTCATCTATTTGCGCTACCGCTACACGGCCATCGCCGTGAGCCTGATGATCTTGCTGCAAATGCACCTGGTGGCGCCCAGCAACCCGAACCTCGTCAGCGAGCGCCTGATCGATACCCTGATCGGCGCGGCCGTCGCCACCGTGTTCAGCTTTGTGCTGGCCAACTGGGAATACCAGAGCTTGCCGCGCCTCGTGCGCCAGGTGCTCAACGTAAACCTCAGCTATATGCAGGCCAGCTTCGCGCTGCTGCAGGGAAAATGCTTCGATGATTTCGCCTACCGCATCGAGCGCAAGCGCCTGATGGACAGCCTGGCCGCGCTCAGCTCGGCGCTGGTGCGCATGCTCGATGAACCGGCCAGCAAGCAGCGGGCCGTGGAAGACATCAACCTGTTCATCGTGCAAAATTACTTATTGGTCGCCCACGTGGCGGCGCTGCGCTCGATCCTGGGCCGGCATACCAGCCAGCTGCCCGTCACGCCCGTCAACGCCTTGCTCGGCCACAGTCACACGCAAGTGTGCCTGACCCTGTCGCGCGCGCTGGAGCAGCTCGACGACAAGGCCGCCATCAGCGCGCCGCTGGCGCCCCCGCCCGCGCCGCCGATCAGCGACGTGGCCTGGTCGGGCTGGCCGCTGGTGCAGCGCCGTATCCGCTTGTTACAGGCAGATGCGGACAAGATCGTGATACATAGCGCGGCGATCGTGCATATCGTCTCGCCACGCGCCTGACAAAAAGTCCATGGCGTTGTTGCCGCGCCTCGTCGTACATTCGTACTGCCTTCGGCACGGCGCCTAGCCCTGAACATTTTGTCAGCCGCTTTATCCAGGCTAGCCTGCCTGCGGCAGGCCGTCCATGACTACTTCAAATAACGCTCGAACCAGCCGATGGTGCGCTTCTGCAAGTCGCGCTGATGCTCGGGCTTGCGGAAGGAATGGCCTTCACCGTCGTAGATGAACAGACTGGACGGCACGCCCATGGCGCGCAAGCCGTGCCAGAATTCCAGCGACTGGGCGGCCGGCGTTTCCACGTCGCGCTCGCCCACGTAGATCAGAGTGGGCGTCTTCGCCGCCTTGATCGATTCGATGGGCGAAGCACGGCGGTAGACGTCCGGCTTGTCATACGCGGAGGCGCCAAAGAAGGGGATCATCCACTGGTTGATGCCGTTCTGGCCGTAATAGCTGATCCAGTTCGACACGCCCGCGCCCGCCACGGCCGCCTTGAAACGGTCGCTGTGCGTGACGCCCCACATGGTCATGAAGCCGCCATACGAGTGGCCGATCAGGCCCAGGCGCTGGCCGTCGACGGGCGCCACTTTTTCCACCGCATCGATGCCGGCCAGGATGTCGCGCCAGTCGCCGCCGCCGAAGTCCGCCATGTTGGCGCGTGTAAAAGCCTGGCCCTGGCCAAAGCTGCCGCGCGGATTGGGCAGGAAGACGAAATAGCCTTTTTGCGTCAATTCATGGATCAGGGTGCTCGCCGCCACGTAACGGGGCGAGGCGGCCGCGCCGGGGCCGCCATGCACGTTGACGACCATCGGGTAGCGCTTGCCGGCATCCGTCTTCAGCGGTCCCAGCAGCCAGCCCTGCACCTTGTATTGCTCGTTGTTCCAGCCCACGTTCCGCACCGTCAGTTGCGGCGCAAAGCCGTCATTGTCGCGCGTGATCTTTTTCAGCTGGCCCACCGGTCCCGCCACCAGGTAGCTGGCGTGCGTGAAATCTTCCTGAGCGGCAGCGGCGTGACGGCCATCGGCGCTGAAGGACAGACGGCCATCGCTGCCGCCGCTGCTCAGTTCACCGAGCAGCACGGGCTGGGCCGGCCCCGTTTGTGCATCGACAGGCACCAGCGCCAGCTGCGAGTCGATCAGCGCAGTCGCCAGCAAGCCGGCGCCGCGCCAGACGACGCCATTGAAAGTGCCGCGGTAGTCGGGCGTGATATTGCGCGGCGTGCCGCCGGCCAGCGGCACGGTATAGATATCGCCGCCGATGGAGCCGAAGTCGCTCATCAGGCCGCCGATGAAGACCACCGTCTTGCCGTCCGGCGAGACGGAAGGCAGGTTCAGCTGCATGGCCGGCGACGCGATCACGCGCAGGGCGCCCGTGGCCGCATCAATATGGCTGAGCTTGGCGACCCACCAGTTGCTGTCGCCATTGCCTTGCGCGCTGGTGGCGACAAAGCCGCGGCCATCGGGCGTCCAGCTGTATTCATACACATAGGTGTCGGCGGGTGACAGCAAACGCGGTTCGCCGCCGCTGACAGGCACGACGGCGATGCGCTGGGCATCGTCTTCGCTGCCCACTTCACCCACCTGGCGCGCGCCCGCCTCCACGGCGCCGGCCAGCTTGCGCGCGCCCACCGTCGCGAGCAGGGCCAGCTGCTTGCCGTCCGGCGACCAGCGCGCCGTGCTGGCCACGCCCTTGATGCTGGTCACCATCCGCGCCTGCGCCTGCGACAGGGTAGCCAGGTACAGCTGCGCCGTGCCCGCCTTGGCGTCGTAGCCGACGAAGGCCAGCTGCCTGCCATCGGGTGACCAGCTGGGCTTGTCGTAGGAACACACGGCGCACGGGTCGAATTGCTGCACGATGGCGCCATTGGCGGCGTCGCGCACGACGATGGTCGCATGCGGGCGCTGCGGCTGCTCGCCCGCCTTGCTCGATTCGATGGCGGCGATGTGCTGGCCATTGGCCGACAATGCCACGGCGCGGTAATCGCGCAATGCCCGCTCCGCTGCAGGAGCGGCCTGCGCCAGGGCTCCCAGAAGACTGCTTGCCAGCAAGCCGCAAGCGGCCAGATCAGTTATTTTCATCATGTAAATTCCGGTTAGAAATAAAAAAAACCGCCGGCAAGCGCGGCGGTTTTGGATGGAACAGACTGCATTAGCGGGCCTGCTTGCCCAGGTGCGAATGCCGCATGCTGTACAGGAAGTAAATGGCCACCGTCACCGCCATCCATACGCTGAACACGACAAACGTCGTATGCGGCAAATCGCGCATGATGTACAGGCAAGCCAGGATGCTCAGCCCCGGAATCACATACGGGCCGAAGGGCACGCTGAAGCCTTCGATGCGGTTCGCCCCCTGCTTGCGGCGCAGCACGGGCACGGCGATCGAGACCACCATGAAAGCCGTCAGGGTGCCGATGCTGACCATGTCCCACAAGTAAGTCGCATCGACGGAACCGGCCACCAGAGCCACCACCAGGCAGACGATGATGGTATTGCTGACTGGCACCAGGGTGCGCGGGTGGATCTTCTGGAACGATTTTGGGATCAGGCCGTCGCGGCTGACGGCAAACAGGATGCGCGTCTGGCCGTAGATCGTCACCAGAGTGACGCTGAAGACGGAAATGACGGCGCCGGCCGACAGCACCAGCGCGGGCCAGGTCTTGCCCGTGACGTTTTGCAGGATCACCGCCAAGCCCGCTTCCTGGCCTTCGAACAGTTTCGCCTGTTGTGCGCCCAGGGCGGCCACGGCCACCAGCAGGTAAAACACGGTGACGATGAGCAAGGCGCCGAGGATGCCGCGCGGCACATTGCGCGTGGGATTTTTCACTTCGTCGCCCGCCGTCGCCACCGTATCGAGGCCGATGAAGGAGAAGAAGACGGTGCCGGCCGCGGCTGTGACGCCCGTCATGCCGGCAAAGCCCTTGCTGTTGTCGGTATTGAAGAAGGGGAAGAAATTGTCGGCATTGAAACCGGAAAACGCGATGACGATGAAAAACACGAGGATCGCCAGCTTGATGATGACCATGATGGCGTTCATCAGCGCCGATTCCTTGGCGCCGCGCAGCAACAGGAAGCCGCACATGCAGATCAGGAAGATGGGCGGCAGATTGATGTGGCCGGCATGAAACTCCATGCCATGCTGGCCGGAAACGATCATCGGCGTGCGCAGCATCTCGGGAATATGCCAGCCGAAGGCATTTTCCAGGAAGTTGTTCAGATAGGACGACCAGCCGATAGCCACGGCACTGCCCGCCAAGCCGTATTCGAGCAACAGGCAAGCGGCCATGATAAAGGCAAGAAACTCACCCACGGTGGCGTAGGCAAACGAATACGAGGAGCCGGAGGCGGGAATGCGGAACGACAGCTCCGCATAGCACAAGGCCGTCAGGCCGGCCGTGATGGCGGCGATCAGGAAAGACAGGACAACCGATGGGCCCGCCTTGGGGACGGCTTCGACCATGGTAAAGAAAATACCCGTGCCGATGGTGGCGCCCACGCCGATCATGGTGAGGGAAAACAGGCCGATGGACCGGCTCAAGCCGCTGCTGCTGAGGCCTTCACCATATTCGACCGTGGTATCGATCGGCTTGGTGCGGCAAATTTTCTGGACCAGGGTTTGGCTCACTAGACTTCCTTTATGAGGCATGCACTTGAACACCTGCCAAAACCTGCTGCGCGTCGTGATTTGCAGCCTGCGATGCTCACTGACTCGGCGTCCCCGTGCATTCGCACAGCTGCGCTGCTTAGCCCGGGAACACCGAGCCTCCCATCCGCTCGCTACGGTTTTATTAGATGCTGCTTGAAACATGACGGCTAAAAACACTTAAAAACGGCGCTCCGGCCCTACCTGGCAAAAAACCGGAAAGATCGCGTCCATTTTCAAAACTAAGCGATTATAGGGCTTTCATCGGCTCAGCTAAACAGAACTTTGATGCAAGGAAACAACGCCAGACGTGCGCCATCAAACGCGCACTGGCGCTAGCGCTGCATGGAATTGCCAATATGAAAGAAAAAGCGCGCCGCTGCAGGGGCAGGGGCGCGCTTTTGATTCAGCTCAACTACGCTGGATTACTTTTTACCGTGTGGCGCATCGGCCTGCGGCCAGCCCGCTTCGTAGCCTTGCGGCACGTCGTCGCGGCGCTCTTTCGGCGCCAGGCCCAGCGCGTAGTACAGCACCGTCAGCAGGATCAGCCAGGCCGGTCCCACCATCAGCGCGATGCGCGTATCGGGGAAATACGCCATCAGGCCGATCACCAGCGCCAGGAACGCCAGCGAAATCCAGGAACCGTACGGCGCGAACGGCATGCGGAAGGCCAGGTTCTTGATTTCCAGCGGCGTCAGGGTCTTGCGGAACTGGATCTGCGTGACCAGGATCACGCCCCAGGTCCAGACGGCGCCGAAGGTCGAGATCGACGTGACCCAGATAAACACTTTTTCCGGCACCAGGTAGTTCAGCAGCACGCCCAGCAGCAGGGCAAACACGGACACCAGGATGGCGCGGCGCGGCACGCCGCTGGCCGTGGTTTCCGCAAACGCCTTCGGTGCCTGGCCTTGCAGCGCCAGGTTGTACAGCATGCGGCCTGTGCTGAAGATGCCGCCATTGCACGACGACAAGGCTGCCGTCAGCACGACGAAGTTGATGATGCCGGCGGCCGTCTTGATGCCCAGGCGTTCGAACGTCATGACGAAGGGGCTGCCGGTGGTGCCGATTTCATTCCATGGGTAGATCGACAGGATGACGAACAGCGCGCCGACATAGAAAATCAGAATGCGCCAGAACACCGAATTGATGGCGTCGGGAATCGATTTCTTCGGGTTCGCCGCTTCGCCAGCCGTCAGGCCGATCATTTCCACGCCCAGGTAGGCGAACATCACCATCTGCAAGGACATCAGCACGCCCTGCGCGCCGTTCGGGAAGAAGCCCCCATGCGTCCACAGGTTCGAGATGCCGACGGCCACGCCGCCGTTGCCGAGACCGAAGACGATCATGCCCGTGCCGCCGACGATCATCAGGATGATGGTGACCACCTTGATCAGGGCGAACCAGAACTCGAACTCGCCGTAGGCTTTCACGGCCAGCAGGTTGATCGCGCCCATGGAACCGAGGGCCGCCAGGGCCCAGATCCAGCGCGGCACGTCGGGGAACCAGATGCCCATGTAGATGGCGACGGCGGTAATTTCCGCCACGCAGGTGACCAGCCACAGGAACCAGTAGTTCCAGCCCGTCAGATAGCCTTGCAGGGGGCCCAGGTAATCCTGGGCATAGCGGCTGAAGGAACCGGCGACGGGATTGTGCACGGCCATTTCGCCCAGCGCGCGCATGATCATGAAGATGACCGCGCCACCGATGATGTACGACAGCATGATGCCGGGACCGGCCATCTTGATGGCGTTGCCGGAACCCAAAAACAGGCCCACGCCAATCGCGGCGCCCAGCGCCATCAGGCGGATCTGCCGCTCGCCCAGGCCGCGGTGCAAGCCTTGTTCACTCGTTTTCATTACGTGTCTCCGTTTTTTTCTTGAATACACCGATCCCTCCACCCCAATGGCGGTTCCGCTCTTGCTGGAAAGGAGGAAAAGGCGAGCCGGCGGCAATCGCCGGCATACTCAGATGATCAGGCCAGTTCGGCGATCAGCTCGATCTCGACGCAAGCGCCCAGCGGGATTTGCGCCACGCCAAAGGCGGAGCGGGCGTGCTTGCCGCTGTCGCCGAAGACTTCGACGAACAGTTCCGAGGCGCCATTGGTCACCAGATGCTGTTCCGTGAAGTCGGAGGTGGAATTGACCAGGCTCATGACCTTGACGATGCGCTTGACCTTGTTCAAGTCGCCGCCGCAGGCGTCTTGCAGGGTGGCAATCAGTTCGATGGCGATCCCGCGCGCGGCGATCTTGCCTTCTTCCGTGGTGACGTCCTTGCCCAGTTGGCCAACCCAGACCTTGCCATCCTTCTTGGCCAGGTGGCCGGACAGGAAGACGGTGTTGCCGGTGCGGGCATGCATCACGTAGGCGGCAGCTGGTGCGGCAACGACTGGCAGTTCAATGTTGAGGGCTTTGATTTTTTCGTAAAACGACATGCTATTTCTCCAAGAAAACAATATAAGCGAAACCAAAATTCATGCACAGCAGGGCACGCAGGATGACGCCCTGGCAGCGCGGTAGTGACCGACAACAGTGCCAGATTAAACGTCATCATATTGGTGAACCAGCAGTTTTAGTTCACAAATAGGCCCGGTTATTCAGTGGATTATACCGACAATCAAACAAAATTCAGCATCGGTTCATGAAGCATGCTCTACAGGCATCGAGCGTGACTGTTTTCATTAAATTGTCACTTGTGCAATGTCAAGCCCTCGGGGTCAAGGTTTATCGCCTCCAGAAATGCCTGGTCGTGCGAAACCACAAGTAACGCCCCCTGGTATTGCAGCAGCATCTGCTCCAGCGCCTGCAGGCTGGTCAGGTCCAGATGATTGTCCGGTTCGTCGAGCAGCAGCAGTTGCGGCGGCGCCTGCGCATACAGTTCGGCCGCCAGCGCCACCTTCATGCGCTCGCCGCCGCTGAGCAAACGGCTGGGCATGGTGGCGCGCGCACCGGCAATGCCCAGCAGCGCCAGCCGCGTGCGCAGCTCGCCTTCCGGCACAATGCTGTTGCGTGCCTGCAAGCGCTGCACGGCGCTGCACTCGCCGTCTTCCAGCCCAGCATGCTGATCCAGCCACGCCACCTGCGCATGGCAGCGCAGCGCGCCGCTGGCGGGCGCCAGTTGTCCGGCGATCACGCGCAGCAGGGTCGACTTGCCGCTGCCATTGTCGCCCGTCACGGCCAGGCGGCGCGGCCCGGCCAGCACCAGGTCGATGGCGTGCGCCTGGCCATGCGGCAAGACCAATTCGCGCAGCTCCAGGATCAATTTCCCGTTCGGCACGCCACTCTCGGGCGCCAGCAGCAGCCGTTCGGCGTCGGGCGCGCAGCGGGCGCCGGCGTCCACCACGCGCTGCTGGCGCGCCTGCTGCGCCTCTTGCGCGCGCACGCGCAGCTTGCCCTGGCTATCCTGGCTTTTCTCCTTTTTCGCATCGAGCAGCAGCTTGCTCTGGTTGCCTTCGCGACCCTCTCGCTCGCCACGTCCCACGCGGCGCTGCTGGCGTTCGGCCTGTTGCTGCGCCTCGCGCTGTTCGCGCCTGGCGGCGGCCTTCTCCGCCTGCAAGGCCGCCGCAAACCCCGCTTGTTCCTGCGCGCGCTGCTGCGCATACAGCGCGTAATTGCCGCCGTAGCTGCGCAAGCCCTGCGGCGACAGCTCGACGATAGCGTCGACGTACGCCAGCAAGCCGCGGTCATGGCTGACCAGCAGCAAGCCACCCGTCCAGCGCGCCATCTGCGCCACCAGACGGGCGCGTTGATGGGCGTCAAGGTGGTTGCTCGGCTCATCGAGCACCAGCCAGTCCGCCTGCGACAGCCAGGCACCCTGCAGCGCGATGCGCTGGCGCTCGCCACCGCTCAGGCTGGCCGTCGGCGTGTCGGCGTCCACATGGCGCAAATCGAGCGCGTCGAGCGCCTGGCGCAGGCGCGCGTGGGCATCCCAGCGTTCGCCGACCAGGGCGTAATCGTCCTCGTCGATGCTGCCGGCGCCGATGCGCGCCAGCGCCGCCAGCACCTCCTCCATGCCGGCCAGCGCCGCCACGCTGGGATAGCGCGCCGGATCGAGCTCCTGCGTCACGTAATGCACGCTGCCGTCACAGCGCACGGCGCCGGAAGACGGCTGCGCCCGGCCCGCCAGCAGGCGCGCCAGCACGCTCTTGCCCACGCCGTTATCGCCGACGAGGCCGATACGTTGCGGGGCAAAAGAAAATTGCAGATCGGAAAACAGGGCGCGGCCATCGGGCAGCGCAAAGGAAAGACGGTCGAGTTGCAGGAATGCGGGCATGGATACTCCTTGAGCAAGGCTGGCGAATCCGCGCGGCGCAATGGCGCGCTGGCGGGATGGGCGAGGCCGTGCACAGCACGGCAGTATCAATGGCGCATGTCGAAGCGTCCTGGAGAAATGGGGAAGAAGCGTCAGTGTAGCAGACGAGGCCTCTTAGCGCTGGCCCAGAGTCGTGTCGCCGAACAGGTGCTTGTATTCACGCGGCTGCGAGCGCCAGTACTGCGGCGGCGCCGACACTTGCGCGCCCAGCTGGGCCGCCGCATGCCAGGGCCAGCGCGGGTCGAACAGGATGGCGCGCGCCAGCGCCACCATGTCGGACTGGCCGCCCGCAATGATGTCTTCCGCCTGCTGCGCTTCCGTGATCAAGCCCACGCTGATGGTGGGCAAGCCGCTGTCGCGCTTGATGCGTTCGGCAAACGCCACCTGGTAGCCGGGTCCCACGGGAATCTGCTGCTGTGGCGAAATGCCGCCACTGGAGACGTGGATGAAATCGGCGCCCAGCTGCTTGAGTTCCTGCGCGAAGCGCACGCTTTGCTCGATGTCCCAGCCGCCATCGACCCAGTCGGTGGCGGAGATGCGCACGCCCACGGCCACCGTGGCGGGCACGGCGGCGCGCACGGCTTCAAGCACTTCCAGCGGAAAGCGCATGCGATTGTCCAGGCTGCCGCCATACGCATCGGTGCGCTGATTCGACAGGGGCGAGAGGAACTGGTGCAGCAGATAGCCGTGCGCCGCGTGCAGTTCGATGCCCTCGATGCCGAGCGCATGCACGCGCTGGGCGGCCGCCACAAAGGCGCCCTTGATTTGCAACAAACCCATCTCGTCGAGGGCGATCGGCACGGTTTCGCCGGGCGCGTGGGCGATGGCGGACGGCGCCACCGTTTGCCAGCCGCCGTCGGCCAGGTGCACGCAGGCGCCGCCCTGCCACGGCGCACGGCTCGACGCCTTGCGTCCAGCGTGGCCCAGTTGCACCACGAAGGGAATCGGCGCATGGCGGCGGATCGCCTGCACCACCTTGGCCAGCGCCGCCTGATTCGCGTCCGACCACAGGCCCAGGTCTTCGGCCGAGATGCGTCCCTCGGGCGAGACGGCCGTCGCTTCCGTCATCAGCAAGCCCGCACCGGACAGGGCCAGATGGCCCAGGTGGATCATGTGCCAGTCGGTGGCGTTGCCGTTGTCGGCCGAGTACTGGCACATGGGCGCGATGGCGATGCGGTTGGCCACCTGCAATGGGCCAAGAGAAAATGGCGTGAATAGCTGGCTCATGGCGGACTTTCGGAAAAGGGGAAGCACCGATTCTACTGTGCTTTGGAAAGTGCGGCTTACACCTGCTTACGTTTGATACAGCGCAAGGGCTAGCCTTGCGCAGACGGCGCCGTTAATCTAAACACATCAACAACACGGCAAGACCTTGCCCCCAGGAGAACACATGAACACGACGACTACCGCCAGCCGCATCCACCCCTTGATGGCCGGCGCCGCCATTTCCGTGACGGTCCTGTGCCTGGTGGGCGCGGCATCCATCGCCGGCATCCTGCCCAATTCGAGGGCGAACGTGCCTGCCACGCCAGCCATCCCTGCCGACGTGGCCGCAATGACGCCGGCGAACGCCGCGGCGCTGGCAGCGCCCGTGGCAGCGCCTGTCGTCGCGCAAGCCGCCCCCGCTCCGGCGCCGGCGCCCGTCGTGCACAAGCGCGTCGTGCATCACACGCAAGTGGCGCAGGCCCGTCCTGCCTACCGTGACAACAATGACGGCTACCGCGACACGGCCTACCGCGAACCCGTGCGCCAGCCGCAGCCAGTGCCTGCACCGGCACAACCGAACTACGTGGGCATCGGCACGGGCGCCGTCATCGGCGGCTTGATCGGCAATCAGGTAGGCGGCGGCCGAGGCAAGGCGCTGGCGACGGTGGCCGGCGTGATCGGCGGCGGCATGCTGGGCAATGCGGTGCAAAATCAGGTTCAGCAGCAACCGCAGCAATAATCAATTTCAGTCGTACGGGCCAAGATAATCGAGCTTGCCCACGGCCACGCCATTGTTTCTGAGGATGGCGTGGACCATGGAGACGTGGAAATAGAAATTCGGAAAGGCAAAGCTGAGCAGGTAATCGTCGCCCGAGAATTTCTTGCCCTCGTCCGTCCAGTTCAGCACGACTTCCTTCTGCGCGCTGCCCGCCATCTGGCCCGCATTCACGCTGTCGATGTAGGCGATGGTGTTGGCGATGCGCTCCTGCAGCTGCTCGAACGACGCTTCGTTATCCTCGAACTTCGGCGCCGGCACGCCGCTCAGGCGCTCGACCGACATCTTCGACGTATCGCTGGCGCGCTGCACCTGCGCCGTCAAGTCCAGCATGTCGGGCGCCAGCTGCGCGCCCAGCAAAATCTCGGGCACGATGCCGTCTTCCTCCACATGGGCTTGCGCTTTTTCCAGCAGGGCCGAGACGACCCGCAAGCCGCGGATGAAGACGGGAATGGTTGCCTGATACATGGACACGGACATGGCTGACTCCTGATAGTGAACGATGAGTCAGTGTACCCGAGGCGCTGTTTTCGGACAGCGCGCGCATGTGCGCCGGCGCACCGAGCGGCTCAGTTCATCCTACTTTTCCAGATTCACCTTGCCGTCCGGCGCATGACCAGGCTGTTCGGCTGGTTCCGGCTGCCGTTCTGGCTGCGGCTGCGGCTTGTCCTTGCGCTTGCCGCCGAGAAACTTGACGATGGCCGCACCGGCACCGACCACGGCCAGGATCAGCACTTTCTTGAAGGCCAGCAGCAGCGCCAGCAGTTTGCCAAACAGGCCCAGCTTGCTGGCCACGCCGCCGGCCACCAGCGCCGCCAGGCCATATTCGGCCACCTTGTCCGTCTTGCTGTCGAAATCCGTATAGCGGTTACCGTCGGTAAATTCCGTGAACGCCGTCACTTGCTGCATTTCCTGCTTGATGGTGGCGATCTGCTGCATGCTGGCGATCGCATTCAGGTTCAGCACGCCTTCGCGGCCCAGCACGCGCACGTTGTAGTTCAGCGAATGCTCGCCGCCATCGACCATCAAGTCCTTGGCCCAGTACAGCTTGTGCGTATCTTTGGCATAGCTGGGTTTTTCCGCCCAGCCCATCAAATGGATGCCGGGATAGCCCTGCTTCTTGCGCTCCGCATTATTTTCCAGCACGGACGCCTGCATATCCTTGAGCAATTCGTCGTACTTGATGCTGTCCGCATCGTCATCCTTGATATGCCCTTCCTTTTCATACGTCACCACGACGCCCCAGCTGTCGCGCTCGAGCACGCTGGTCTTGGCGGGCACGATCATGCCCAGCGATTCCATGCCCGGCGGATTGCCCCAGGCATCGACCAGCACGCGTTCGGCGTCCGCCGGCGACAGATAACGGAAATTGGCGGGCAAATCCAGGGTGGCGATGCCGCCCGGCAAAGTAATCTTGCCGCGCTGCAGGTGCAACTGGGCGAGGAATTGCTCGGCCGTCATTTCCGGCGCAGCAGACTTCTCTTCGGCAGGAGCGGCAGCCGTCAGGCCGGAGAGGGTCAGGCACAGCAAGGCTGTGAGCAGGCGTTTCAACATGATCGGTCCAAAAAATTGCAAAGGGTAAATATTTTAAACCAATCAATTGCCTAATGGATAATTATTTCTGTGCAGCATTTTCTTATAAAAAAAGCGCCAATCGGGTTTCCCCGGCTGGCGCCTGATACGGCGTGATCGCTCGACAATCAAGCCACGCGTACCACCATCAATCCCGCGCGCAAGCCCACCCGCACATCGGGGTTCGGGAACACCACCAGCTCTTCCGCATGCTGCACCGTATAGACGTGCTCGCCATCGCTGGCGATCACGGCGTGCTGCGGCAGGGACGTGAAATTCTGCGTGCTGCGGTCAAACGCCATGCGGAACTCATCGCTGTGCTTGATGATTTCCTGCGCCACCTTGAACACGTGCGGTTGCGCCTTGACGGCTTGCGCAGGCAAGCCGCGCAACAGGCCGTCCAGCGCCCGCGACACGTCGTCGAACAGCGACAAATCGTTCTGCCCCAAGGTGCCCACGCGGCCCAGTTCCACCGTGCTGGCGGCCGCGCCGCAATGCTCGGCCGAATAATAGCTGTAGGTGCCGGCCGACTGCGGGTTCATGATGATGGCGCCGATGGCCGCCTGGCCCAGCCAGGCTATCAGCTGCGTCTTGGCCTCGTCGGCCACCAGGTCCGGCACGATGGCAAACGTGGGGTACACGGACGGCCGGATGGCCGTGTGCAAATCCAGATGCCAGCGCACGGGGCCCGCCGCGTCAAAGAAGGCCCTGGTCGCAGCGATCATTTCATCGGCGCGCGCGCTTTCCGCCGCTTGCGCCAAACTCCCGCGCACGGGGCGGAACATGCGATTGAGGTCGGCGTCGATGAAACGCTTGCCGGCCCGGATCGCATCGACATTGCCCACGCAGACGAGCAGGTCGACGGCCAGCTGCGACGCATCGCGCGACAGCGCGTCGAGCAGATGCGCCAGCACTTCGATCGGCCCCGTCTCGTCGCCATGCACGCCCACCGAGACGGCCACGCTGGCGCGGCCCGCATCGGCTTGCGGCTTGACGACTTGCAGCATGCCGGGCGCCGGCAAGGCCACCGTGAAACCGGCGTCGGCGAACAGCTGCGCCACGCCGCTGAAATCGGCCTGCGCCAGCGCCTGCACGGCCGGCGGCAAGCCGCCAGCGCCCTGTACTACCTGGGTTACTACTTGCGTTGCTTCTTGCGTCATTACACCGCCGCTTCCGCTGGGGTTTTCGCCGTGATTTTATTCACGGCTTCCGACAAGGTCCACACGTCCAGCATGGCTTGCTCCAGTTCCGTCGCCGCCACATAGGCCGACAGGCCCAGCGCGCCCGTCACCGCATCGACGGCCTGGCCGGCATTGCCTTGCTCGGCGCGCGCCAGCACCTGCGTCAGCAGACGCTGTTGCGTGCGGCGCAGCGCCTGCTGCGCGTAGTTGCGCAACTGTTCCTGCGACTTGCCTTGCGCGGCCAGCTTCAGGCCACGCTCCAAGGTATCGATGCCCGCCTGGCTGCGCAGGGCCAGGCCCACTCGCAGGAAGGCGGCCAGGTCCATCGAGACAGGACGCGGCACGGACAGGGCCGGGAACAGGAAGCCGGCGACGACTTCCAGCGCGTCGACCGCATCCCACGCCTGCACGAAGGCCGGCGTCAAGCCCGGCACCAGCGCCGCTTCGGACTTGATGCCGACGGCTTGCAGCAGCTCGCGCTTCGATTCCGCGCCAAACAAACGCGTCAGTTCGGCCAGGCCGGCGCCGCGCAGCTGCTCGGCCGGCACGGACAGCACGCCGGCGATCATCGTCTGCTGCAGCACGCGCGTTTGCGCATCGACCTTGATCGACACATCGCGCGGTACCGTCAAGGCATCCGCGTCGAGCGCGTCGAACACGGGCGCCAGGTTCAGCGCCACCCAGGCCTGGCCCCAGGCCAGGATCACGGCCGATTCATCCACACCGTGTTCCGCCGCCAGGTTGCGGATCATCAGCGGGCCGCAGCGGTTGATCACTTCATTGGCCAGCACGGTCGCCAGGATGGCGTTGGCCAGCGGGTGATCGAGCGCCGAACGGGTTTCCACCAGCAAGGACGGGAAGTACGGCTTGAGCACCGGCTCGGCCCACGTTTCATCCGTCAGCGGCAAGGCGGACAGGATGCGCTTGAAGCGGTTCTTCACGTTGGCGATCACCACCGCCAGTTCCGGCGTGGTCAGGCCACGACCGTCGCTCTTCCGGCGCGCCAGTTCGGCCACCGATGGCAGTTGCTCGAGTTCGCGCGACAGGGCGCCTTCTTCTTCCAGGCTGGCGATCAGCGCGGCATAGCCATCCTGCACGGCGCTCTCGCCTTGCGCCTGCAGCTCGCGCACCAGCAAATGCGTCTGCTGCGTGTTATCGCGCAAGACCAGGCGTTCGACGTCGTCCGTCATCGCATACAGTTCGCGGTTGCGTTCCGCTTCCGTCAGCTTGCCAGCGTTGACTTCCACGTCCAGCCAGATTTTCACGTTCACTTCATGGTCCGAGCAATCGACGCCGGCCGAATTGTCGATCGCATCGGTGAAGATGCGTCCGCCCGCCAGCGCGAATTCGATGCGGCCGGCCTGCGTCGCACCCAAATTCCCCCCTTCGGCGACAACCTTGACGCGCAGCTCATTGCCATTGACGCGGATATGGTCATTCGCGCGGTCCTTCACCTGTGCATGCGTCTCCGTCGACGCCTTGATGTAGGTGCCGATGCCGCCGTTGTAGAACAGGTCCACGGGCGCCTTCAGGATGCGGTGCATCAGCTCTTCCGGCGCCAGCGAGGTTTCCGCGATATCGAGCGCGGCGCGGATCTGCGGCGACAGCTCGATCGTGCGGGCGGAGCGCGGATACACGCCGCCGCCGGCCGAGATCAGCTCCTTGTTGTAGTCATCCCACGACGAGCGCGGCAAGGCGAACAGGCGCGCGCGTTCGTCGAACGAGACGGCGACGTCCGGTGTCGGGTCGAGGAAGATGTGGCGGTGGTCGAAGGCGGCCACCAGTTTCAGCTGGCGCGACAGCAGTACGCCGTTGCCGAACACGTCGCCCGACATGTCGCCCACGCCGACCATGGTGATCGGGGTGGTATTGAGGTCGTGGTCCATTTCATAGAAGTGGCGCTTCACGGCTTCAAACGCGCCCTTGGCCGTGATGCCCAGTTTCTTGTGATCGTAGCCGTTCGAGCCGCCCGAGGCGAACGCGTCGCCGAGCCAGAAACCACGCTGCACGGCGATGCCGTTGGCGATGTCCGAGAACGTGGCCGTGCCCTTGTCGGCGGCGACCACCAGATACGGGTCGGCGTCGTCGAAGCAGACGGTGTCGACCGGCGGGACGATGTTGCCCAGCGAGCGGTTGTCCGTCACTTCCAGCAGGCTGGAAATGAACAGGCGGTAGACGGCTTCGCCTTCGGCCGCGATGGTTTCGCGCACGGCGTCCTTCGGCATCATCTTGCAGACGAAACCACCCTTCGCGCCGGCCGGCACGATGACGGCGTTTTTGACCATCTGCGCCTTGACGAGGCCCAGCACTTCGGTGCGGTAGTCTTCCATCCGGTCGGACCAGCGCAAGCCGCCACGGGCGACAGGGCCGCCGCGCAGGTGCACGCCTTCAAAGCGGCGCGAGAAGACAAAGATCTCGCGGTACGGACGCGGTTCCGGCACCAGCGCCAGGCTGCTGGTGTCGAACTTGAAGATGATCTTGTCGCCTTGTTGATTGTTCTGGAAGTAGCTGGTACGCAGGGTGGCGGCCATCAGGTCGGCCAGCGCGCCGAGGATTTCCTCGGTGTCCGCATGGTTCACGGAGGGCAGGCCGGCCTTGATGGTGGCGATCGCTTCCAGGGCGGCCGCGTGCTGCGCGTCCGACAGCGCAGGATCGAAGCGCTGCAGGAAGGCTTCGACCAGCGCTTTGACCTGGGCCGGCTGCTTGCGCAGGCTTTCGGCGATGTAGCGCACCGAGAAGCGGCTGCCCGTCTGGCGCCAGTAGCTGGTATAGGCGCGCACCAGCTGCACTTCGCGCGTCGACAAGCCGCCTTCAATGACGAGGCCATTCAGGCGGCCATCTTCGGCCGTGTCGTTGAACAGGGCCGCAAACAGTTCCTGCGCCACGGCGACGACGGATGGCTGCGCCAGTTTCGCCGCGCTGGCGGCATCGACCGTCAGGCTGGTGATGAAATAGCGCGTGCCGTCGGACAGCGACACCGAATACGCCTGTTCGCGGTCGATGGCCACGCCCGCATTGTGCAGGGCCGGCAGGATGGTCGACAGCGGCGGCACCTTGTTGGCCGAGTACAGGCGGATGGTGGTCACAACGCCAGTCTCGATGCGCACGGCCACGTGCGCCGGATCGGTGTTGCGCAGGATGGTGTCGAGGTCGCGGAAGGCGACGGCCGGCGCGGTGGCGGCCACGTAATCGAGCGGCAGCGTGGCGCAGAGCTTGCGCAGGCTGGCGCGCAGGGCCACGTCGGGCACGGCGTCGGCCACGGCGGCAAAGCCGTTATGCCAGCCATCGAGCACGCCCAGCAGCGGTTGTTCGATATCCGTTTCCAGGTCCAGCGGGTAACGGGCGGCGTGGGCGATCAGGTAGACGCGCGCCAGCGGGCCGTCGGCCACCAGGGTCTGCGTGCTCACGTGCGTGGCGCCGGAGCTGGCTTGCAGGGCTTTGGCCAAGCTCGATGCGACGCTGGCGCTGTAGCGCTCGCGCGGCAGGTAGACCAGCACGTTCAGGTGGCGCGCGTACACGTCGCGGCGCGCGAAGACCTTGGTGCGCGGCTGCTTGTACAGCGACACGACGGCGCCGCACACTTGCGCCAGCCAGTCGAGGTCCGCTTCCAGCGCTTCCGTGCGCGGCAGGGATTCGAGGATTTCGCGGAATTTCTCGGCACGGAAGCCTTGCTGGCGCACGCCGGCCAGGCTCAGTACCTTGGCCACGCGGCCGCGCGCAAATGGCAGCGCCGCCAGCGGGGTGGAATTGCCGGCACGGGTGAACAGGCCGACGAAGCAATGCTCGCCCAGGATCGCGCCTTGCGCATCCATGTCGCGCACGCCGATGAAGTCGAGCTGCTGGTCGCGGTGCAAGGTGCCCGCCACGTCGGCCTTGACGATGGACAGCGCCGAGTCGCGCTTGGCCAGGGTGTCGAAGTCGCCCGGGATATTCGCCAGGCAGGTGCCGTAGACCGGGTGCGCCGTATCCTGCAGCACGCCGACGCGGCTCGGGATGTCGCGTTCGAGTTCGCGCACGCCCGGCTTGACGCGGTAGTAGGCGTAGCCGAATACTTCAAAGCCGCCGCTGCGGGCCCATTCCAGGAAGGCGGCCACTTCCGCGCCTTCTTCGCCATGCTGCGCTGCAGCCGTGGCGACGGTGGCCAGGCGCTCGCTCATGGCGGCGGCATCGCGGCGCACGACGGCAGCGTCACGCGCGACCGTTTCCAGGGCGGCGACCAGCGTAGCCAGGGCTTCCGGCGCCAGCTCTTCGTCGAGCAGCACCAGCACATACGATTCGAGCGGGTCGCCCGGCTGGCGAACCGCTTCGACGCTGCCGTCAAGAGCGCGGCGCACGGGCAGCACGGTGTTCATCACGCCGCGTACGGCCAGGTGCTGGCGGCGCATGGCCATGACGATGGAGTCGACCAGGTAAGGCATGTCTTCGTTCAGGATCAGCAAGGCGCTCGCCATGCCGCCACGGCCATCCGCATAACGCAGGGTGGCGATTTGGCAGCCGCTGCCGGTGCGCTTGGCCGCTTGCGTGAAACCGTCGACCAGCACGGGCACCAGGCTGTCGGGCGCGATATCGGCCAGGTCTTCGGCGTCGAGCGAGTCCAGCCATGCCTGCACCAGTTGCACGACAGGCGCTGCTGCCTTGCCCGCATTGCCAGCCGCGTTAATCAGCTCCAGCGTTTGTGTACGCAAATCTTGTGGCGTGTGATTCATCTTGCATCTCCATTACGGTAATGTGAATGTCCAACGCTGTCGTTCGGGCTTGTGGCTGGGCGGCAGCGGTGTCAAGAGACGGGGGTCGCCCGTCCAATTCTGTCTGTGCTACGGATAGTCTGTCTCGGATTTTCTGTGTGTTTTTCTATCGCCTACAAGTCGTACAATCCAGGTAAGTTGAGGATGATCGTCAATTCTTCAAGCGCCGCATGCACTTCCAGCGCCAGTTGCGGATCGGCCAGGTCGCCCGGTTCCAGATGGTCGCGGTAGTGTTTTTCCACCCACTGCACCAGCCGATGGTACAGCGTTTCCGTCATGATCACGCCCTGGTGCATGGCGCGCGCCTCGTTTTCCGTCAGGGCCACGCGCAAACGCAGGCAGGCGGGCCCTCCGCCGTTGCGCATGCTCTGGCGCAGGTCGAAATGAATCAGTTCATCGATGGGACCACCGCTGGTCACCAGGCCTTCCAGGTAGCGCGACACGGCGCGGTTTTCCTGGCATTCCTGCGGGATCACCAGCGCCATCTTGCCGCCCTCTTTCGTCAACAGCTGGCTGTTGAACAGATAGCTGGTCACCGCATCCTGGATCGGCACCTGTCCCGTGTCCACGCGCAGCGCGTCCAGTTGCGCGCCCGTGGCGGCGACGGCGCGGCGCAGCTGCGACAGGCTCTCCCCCTCATCGGCAAACGCCTGCTCGTGATAGAACAGCACATTGCCATTGCCGACGGCGATGACGTCGTTATGGAACACGCCCTGGTCGATCACGTCCGGGTTCTGCTGCACGTACACGGTGCGCTTCGCGTCCAGGCCATGCAGGCGCGCCACGGCTTGCGACGCTTCCAGGGTCTGGCGCGCGGGATAGCGCTTCGGCGACGGCGCCGATGGATCGAACTCCACCCGACCATACACGAACAATTCAACCGATGGCGCGCCGTGGTGCGCGCCCAATCGCGTATGGTTGGCCGCGCCTTCGTCGCCAAAAGCGGGCGTCGACGGCAGCGCGTCGTGCACGGCGAAGTGCTTGTCGTCCTTGAAAATGGCGCGCAGGCTGCGCGCCGACTGCGCGTGCTCGAAGGCGCGGTGCAGCTTGTTATTCAGGTTGGCGGCCGTGAAATGCACGCGGCCGTCCTGCGTATCGGCCGACGGGCTGACCGTGGCGGCGTTCGCCGTCCACATGGGCGAGGCGGAATACGCGCAGGCCAGGATGACGGGCGACTCCTGGTAGGCACGCGCCAGCACCTCGGCGTCCGTGCCCGTGAAACCGATGGAGCGCAGCAGGCGGAAATTCGGCCGGTCCTGCGGCGGCAGCAAGGCTTGCGCAAAGCCGCGCGCGGCCAGCGCGCGCATCTTGGCCAGGCCCTGCAAGGCGGCCTGCTTCGGATTCGAAGCACTTTTCACATTGCTGAACGAGGCCACGTTGCCGAACGAGAGCCCCGCATAGTTATGCGATGGGCCCACCAGGCCGTCAAAGTTGTATTCGCGCGTGCTGTGCATGGGTATTCCTTATAAACCTTAAACTTAAAAATTCAGGCCGGGCGACAGCTTGGCCGGCAGTTCCAGTACGCTGTTCTCGATCGACGCGACCGGGTAGGCGCAGTAATCGGCCGCGTAATAGGCGCTCGGACGGTGGTTGCCCGACTTGCCGATGCCGCCGAACGGCGCCGTGCTGGCCGCGCCCGTGGTCGGACGGTTCCAGTTGACGATACCGGCGCGCGCGCGTACCTGGAAGGTTTGCCACAGTGCCGGATCGTCGGACAGGAGCGCGGCGGCCAGGCCGAATTCGGTGGCGTTGGCGACCTTCAGGGCCGCATCGAAATCGGCCACGCGGATCACCTGCAGCAGGGGGCCGAACCATTCTTCATCGGGGATGCCGGCGGCATCGGTGACGTCGACGATGCCGGCCGTGACAAAGCCCGCCGCGGGATTCAATTGGCGCATCTGCAGCAGGGTCGTGCCGCCCTTGACGACCATGTCCGCCTGCGCCTGCACCAGGCGCGCGGCCACGGCGGCCGACACGACTGGCCCCATGAATGGCTGCGGCTGCGCATCGGAGGCGCCGATGCCCAGTTTCGCGGCCACTTCCACCAGGCGCGCCACGAAGGCAGACCCCGCTGCGTTGTCTTGCACCACCAGGCGGCGCGCGCAGGTGCAACGCTGGCCGGCCGAGACGAACGCGGAGAAGATCGCGTGGTGCACGGCCGCGTCCATGTCTTTCACATCCCACACGACGAGGGCATTGTTGCCGCCCATTTCCAGCGCCAGCATCTTGCCCGGCTGGCCGCCGAACTGGCGGTGCAGGCTGATGCCCGTCTGGCAGGAACCCGTAAACAGCACGCCATCGAGGTGTGGATTGGCGCCCAGCGCCACGCCCGTGTCGCGCCCGCCGTTGACGAGGTTGACGACGCCATCCGGCAAGCCGGCCTGCTGCCACAGCTGCACGGTTTTCACGGCCGTGCGCGGCGCATATTCGCTGGGCTTGAAGACGATGGTATTACCGGCGATCAGGGCCGGCACGATGTGGCCGTTCGGCAGGTGGCCCGGGAAATTGTAGGGGCCAAAGACGCCGAACACGCCATGCGGACGGTGGCGCAGCACGGCGTCGCCGTCGGCGATCTTGCTTTGCGTGATGCCCGTGCGCGCGTGGTAGGACTGCACCGAGATATCGATCTTGTTGGCCATGGTGGCCACTTCCGTGCGCGACTCCCACAGCGGTTTGCCCACTTCTTCCGAGATCAGGAGCGCCAGCGCTTCCGCATGAACTTTCAGCAGTTCGCGAAAGCGCACGCAGATGGCGATGCGTTCCTCGACGGGCGTATCGGCCCAGCTTTCGAAGGCGGCGCGGGCGGACTGGCAAGCCTGTTCGACTTCGCGTTCCGTCGCTTCCAGGCTGGCCCAGGTCTGCTTGCCGTTCGACGGGTCGATGGTGACCAGTTCACGGCCAGTACCCGGCAGCCAGGCGCCGTTGATGAAGTTCGATGCTGCGGTAGACGAATGAAATACGTTAGACATGGGGATGCTTCCTCGGGTTGAGTGACAAGGTGCGCACGGTGTCGCCGTTGTGGCAACGCAGCAGGTGCAATTCATCGTCGTTCAGCGCCATCTTGCCGCCGTGCGGATTGGCGCTGGTGACGATCATGCGGAAATCTTTCAGGTCGGTGTTCGACACCAGGTAAGGCTCGGCCTGGACGGCGTCGCCGCCCGCTTCCGGCGCAGCGTCGGCGTCGAGCACGGCCGGCATGCTGTCGCGCATGGCGCGCAACTCGGACACGCGCGCCTGCAGCACGGGACCGGCGTCGAAAATGTCGACATAGCCTTCGAAGTGCAAGCCTTCCTGTTCCAGCAGGCGGCGCGCAGGCGCCGTGCTCAGATGCACCTTGCCGATGACTTCCTGCGCTTCGTCGGGCAGGTAGGCCACGTACATGGGCTGGCGCGGCATCAGTTCGGCGATGAACGATTTCTTGCCCAGGCTCGTCAAATCGTCGACGTGGTGGAAATCCATCTTGAAGAAGTGCCGGCCCAGGCCTTCATAGAATGGCGAACTGCCGTCCGGCGCCTGGTAGCCGCGCATCTCGGCGATCAGCTTTTCCGTGAACAGGTGCGGGAACTGCGCGATGAACAGGAAGCGGCTTTTCGACAGCAGCTTGCCGTTGTTGCCGCTGCGGTAGTCGGGGTGCAAAAACAGCGAGCACAGTTCCGTGCTGCCCGTCAGGTCGTTCGACAGGTACAGCGTCTCCATGCGCGTAAACACGTCGAGCTCGCGGCTCGAATGGACCAGGGTCCCGATGCGGTAGTTATAGAACGGTTCTTCCAGGCCCACGGCGCCCTTGATGGCGCACACGCCGGCCAGGCGGCCCGTGTCGGTATCCTCCATGACGAACATGTAGTCGCGCTTTTCGGGCGCGATGGTTTCGGCGAACGAAGCGCAGGCGATGGCCAGGCGGTCGCCCAGCATTTTCATGTCCGGCTTGAGGGTGGTCATGCCGGTGCCGACCTGGCTGGCCAGGCCATACAGGGCATCGAGGTCATTGGCGTTGATGGCGCGTACTACTAGCATAATGTTCTCTCGGTTAGATGCGCACGCAAATGACGCTGTCGCCTTCGGCCACGGCCAGCGCTTCGAGCAGCTCGGGCGGCAAGCCGACGGTGTCCTGCGCTTCGAGCGCATCGCAGGTGAAGGTGACGGCGCGGAAGTTGCGCTCCGCGCCCGAAGCGACCGCGTAATGCACTTTCAGGCCGGTGCGGCTGGGCGTGACGCCGGCGACGACGCGGCGCGTCAGCGAGCCCGTAAACGAACGCAGCGCATGCTTGTGCGCCTGCAGGATCGGGCCGCCATCGAAGATGTCGATGTAATCGTCGGCTTCAAAGCCTTCTTCCGTCAGCAAGTTGAACGCCAGTTCGCCGCTCGGGTGGATCTGGCCCATGGCCGCCTGCGCGTCGCCGGGCAGCAGCGGCACGTACACGGGGTAGTGCGGCATCAGCTCGACGATCAGGGTGCGGTTGCGGGCGCCGCCGATGACTTTTTCGGCATCGAGGAAATCCATCTGGAAGAACTTGCGGCCCAGCGCATCCCAGAACGGCGACTGACCGTTGGCGTCGGTGATGCCGGCCAGCGGCACGAAGAAACGGTCGCCGAAGCGGTGCGGCGCCAGCACGGCGAACAGCAGCCGCGCGCGCGACAGCAGGGCCGCTTCCAGGCCCGCCTGCTCCATGTTGCGCACATAGAAGCCGGACAGCTGCGAATACGCCGTCAGCTCCGAACACAGGGTCAGCGCATGCACGCTGTGGCTGATGTTCAGGTCACGCGAGACTTGCTGGATGACGTCGTTGCGAAAGGAAAAATAGGTGCCGTTCGAGCCGGCCGAGGCGAAGATGGCGGCGGTGCCGGCAATGCTCTTGTCGAGCAGGGATTCAAGCACGAAGAGATACGACTCTTCGCTGGGGATGTCGACATGGGCGGCAAACGAGGCGATGGAGCGCTCGACGGAGGCGGCGATTTTTTCGCGCGTCTTCGGCAGGGTATGGACACCCGGCATGGTTACCGCGGCCAGCGCTTCGAGGGCTGCAATATCCGCAATTTCTACCGGACGGACAACATACATGGGTACTCCTTCAATGCTGACTATGCTGGGGTAGAACCAAGCCGGCCCGCAGCAAAGCGGCGGGCCGGTGATCAAACAGGGAGCGAGGCTAGCCTCAGGCTTTCAGCATGCCGTCGATGGCGGCGCGCAGCAAGCGGCCCGCTTCGGCGATCTGTTCGTCCGAGACGATCAGGGCCGGCGCCAGGCGCACCACGTCCATGCCGGCGATCAGCACCATCAAGCCTTGCGCTTCGGCCGCTTTCTGGATGTCCTTCGCGCGGCCCTTGTAGGCCTCGCTGACGACCAGGCCCAGCAGCAAACCGCTGCCGCGCACCACGGAGAACACTTGCGGGTAATCCGTGATCAAGCCTTGCAGCATGGCGATGGTGTTGACGCTCGCTTCTTTCACGCGCGCCAGGAAGGCCGGCGTGTTGATCGTTTCCAGCACGCTCAGGGCCACGGTGGCGGCCAGCGGGTTGCCGCCGTAGGTGGTGCCGTGGGTGCCGACGGCCAGGGTTTGCGCCAGTTCATTGGTGGTCAGCATGGCGCCGATCGGGTAGCCGTTGCCCAGCGCCTTGGCGGCCGTCAGGATGTCCGGCGTCACGCCATAGCCCATGTACGCGAACAACGCGCCAGTGCGACCCATGCCGCTCTGGACTTCGTCGAAAATCAACAGGGCGCCCGTCTTGTCGCACAGGGCGCGCAGCTCCTTGAGGAACTCCGGATTGCCCGGCACCACGCCGCCTTCACCCTGTACCGGCTCGACGATCACGGCGCACACGTCATCGCCGATGGCGGCGCGCGCCGCTTCGATGTCGTTGTAGGCGATGTGGTCGATCGACGGCGGCAGCGGCTCGAAGCCTTCCGTGTACTTGGCCTGGCCGCCGACGGAGACCGTAAACAGGGTGCGGCCGTGGAAGGAGCTGAAGCACGAGATGATGCGCGACTTGTGCGCGCCGAACTTGGTGTGCGCGTACTTGCGCGCCAGTTTCAGGGCCGCTTCGTTGGCTTCCGCGCCCGAGTTGCAGAAGAAGGCGCGGTCGGCGAAGGTCGCTTCCGTCAGGGCCAGCGCCAGGCGCAGCACAGGTTCGTTGGTGTAGCCGTTGCCCAAATGCCACAAATTATTGATTTGCTTGGTCAGCACGTCGACCAGCGCCGGATGGCAGTGGCCCAGGCTGTTGACGGCGATGCCGGAGGTGAAATCGAGGTAATGCTTGCCTGACTGGTCCCACAGATCCAGTCCGGAACCGCGCACGGGCACCATGGCTGCAGGGGCGTAGGTAGGAACGAGGACCTGGTCAAAGGTTTCCCGGGTGACTGGACGAGCCGTTACGGTCGAATCAAGCTTGGCATTCATAGCATTTCCCCATCAATATGTTAGGTACTCCGCAGCTACGACAGCTACGTGTGTACTGCATTATAAAAAGCGGGATGCTAAAACTCTTTTGAATCTGCGACAAGGATTTTCACAATTCATCACAGCCGGACTTGCCTTGATCAAGCTGGGGGCATGAGCTTTCTTTGCCGCTCTTCCCGGGGCGTATTGCCAAACAGGGTGCCAAAGGCCGTGGAAAAGTGCGAGCCGGAGGAAAAGCCGCACATCAGGCCGACTTGCACGATGGAATAGTGTGTATCGAGCAACAATTGCCTGGAGCGCTGCAGGCGCAGCTCCAGGTAGTAGCGCGACGGCAGGCTGCCCAGGTATTGCTTGAACAGCCGCTCGAGCTGGCGCCGCGACAGGCCCACCAGGCTGGCGATGTCGTCCGTCGACAGCGGCTCCTCGATATTGGCTTCCATCAAGGTCACCGCTTCGGACAATTTCGGCTGCAGCACGCCGAAGCGCGCCTGCAGGGCCACGCGCTGGCGCTCTTCCTTGCCGCGCACCTTGTCCACGCACAAGGCTTCCTTGATCAGCGCCTGCACGTCGGCGCCAAAGATGGTCTCGATCAGGGTCAGCGAAAAATCGATGCTGGCCGCGCCGCCGCAGCAGGTGATGTGCGGGCCGTCGATGTCGAACAAATGCGGCGTCAGGATGGCCCGCTCGGCCTTCGCTTCCGCATCGGCGTACAGGGCCCACGGCAAGGCGATGCGCACGCCATCCATGACGCCCGCGCCGGCCAGCCACAGCACGGCCGCGCCCACGCCGCCCCAGAACGGCGCCGAACGGCAGCGCTCGATCACGGCCCGGCACAGCTCGGCGCGCAGCGGCGCCTGCGTTTCGTCGGCCACCAGCAGCGCGATATGCCAGTGGCCGCCCTGCGCGGCCACCTGTTCCGGCGTGCGCACGTCCAGCTGGAACGCCTGCGGCCCCAGCGCCCGCGCGCATAGGCGCAGCGGCTGCACCAGGCCGGCCCACGTGATCGACTCGGTATCGCCGGCATGCACCAGCAGCAAGCGCAGCGGTTTGTCGAGGCCGATACGGGAAAGATTAGCGAAGGACATCGGCGGGGCGGGATCGGGGCAAGGGCTGAGTTGCCCACATGATACCGGACTTCCGCCCCATCGAGACCCTCATGCAAGGGCGCATCCTGGCGCGGCGGAAAAAAGCGGAGCGGAAGGATATAATCACTGCCATGGGTGAACGATATTTAAAAAGTATCCGGCTGCTGGCCGAATGCATGCAAGGCTTCGAGCGGTTTTCTAGCGACTTCGTGCGCCAGTACGGCTTGACGCATGCGCAATTCGACATCATTGCCACGCTCGGCAACACCCGCGGCATGTCCTACAAGGAGCTGGGCCAGAAAACCCTGATTACCAAGGGGACTTTGACGGGCGTGGTGGACCGGCTGGAACAAAAGGGGCTGGTGATACGCGAACGTTGTCCACGCGACAAGCGTTCCTATTATGTGCGCCTGAGCTGCGAAGGCGAACAGGTGTTCCATGACGTGTTCCCCAAGCTGACACGACAGGGCCAGCGCCTGTTCGACGGCTATACCGAAGACGATTTCATACGTCTGGAAAGCACCCTGGCAGGCTTGAAACACGCGATCGCCAACGGCCACGGCTGACCATTCACCAAGCACAGACATTCAAACAAGACAAAGGAAACCAAGTTGAAAACCACACTGCTCGAAGGCAAAAAGCCCGCACATTTCGATAAACACATCATCGGCAACCTGCTGCTCAACGCCAGCACGCCGGAACTGGTGCGCCAGGAAAAACTGATCATCGGCGTGCGCAACGAAGACGGCGAAATCTACCGCCTGATCGGCGCCACCAAGCACAACAGCTTCATGAACGCCGTCGAGGAACTGTTCGACCTGGGCTTGACGGATGAGCTGGAAGACAGCGACGAACTGGTGGAAGGCTGCGACGCCATCTTCAGCGAATCTCTCTAACAACGCGTAACAAAACCTGCTGCGCGGTGCGCTTTGCGGCCTGCGATGCTCACCGGCTCGGCGCCCCCGTACTAAAGTACGGTTGCGCTTCTTAGCCACAAATCCCATCCGCTCGCAATGGTTTTGTTAAGCGTTCGGAATTTCGTCGTTCAAAATGGGCACGCGTCGACTGTACGCGTGCCCATTTTGCGTTTACGGGGCTTTGCTTGCCTTTTGCTAAGCTGTTTGCGAAAAGATCACGGTTAAAAAGTTCCGTACGGAAATATTGCGAGTATAATTTTTTCAATGAACAGACTCGACGCCTTTAAAAGCATCGCCGCACAAGCCGCTCGTGGCGAGCTGACCTTTCCTGCCAATGTGGACGCTTCGCTCAAGCTGCAAGAGGCGCTGGCCGATCCCGACTGCCATATCGAGGCCGCCGCCAAGCTGGTGCAGGCTGACCCGCTGCTGGCCGCGCGCACGGTGGCCATCGCCAATTCCGTGGCGTTCAACCGCTCCGGCAATGAAATCACCAGCGTGCGCAACGCCGTGCAGCGGCTCGGTGTGCGTACCTTGCAGTCGGTGGTGGCATCGCTGATCGTGCGCCAGCTGGGCAGCACCATCACCGATCCCGCGCTGCAGGCGAAGGCCAACCAGCTATGGGAACATACGGCCCATGTGGCGGCCCTGTCGCAGGTGCTGGCCCGCCGCGTCACCAGGGTCGATCCCGATACGGCCCTGTTTGCCGGCATCATGCATGAAGTGGGCGGCTTTTATCTGCTGTCGCGCGCGGCCGAATTCCCCGGCATCCTCGATGGCGAACCGGAGGACTGGGTCGAGCATGGCGAACAAGCCATCGGCCACGGCGTCCTGGCCAAACTGAAGGTGCCGGAAGCGGTGCGGGGCGCCATCGATGCGCTGTGGGAAGGCTTGCGCGCCATCCCGCCCGAATCGCTGGGCGACACCCTGCTGCTGGCAAACGACCTGGCGCCCGTCTCGTCGCCCCTCAACGAAAGCCCGGCCGCCATTGCCGTACGGGCAGCGCGCGCCGCGCGCAGCATCGATTGCCTGATCGGCGAAGATGCGACCTTGTCGCGCATCATGGAAGAATCGGACGATGAAGTGCAGTCGCTGCTGAAAGTGCTCGTGCACTAGCCGGCAGGCTTCTTGCCCGCTGGCGGCGGTGCCGCCGGCTTGACCGTGTCGACGATCAGCACATGCTTGTCCATGGGCTGCGTCCCCTGCTTCTGCTGGACGACCTGCGTGGCAACCGCCTTGGTACTCAACAGGGGTTTCGGATGGCGTGGCATGAACATGGCGTACCTGCTGGAAGTGGGATGCGCCCATCTGTGCGGCGATGATCAATTTATCAAGCCCACTTTCCCCCTCCGGACAAAAATCCGGTTGAAAGCGAAAAAAAACCCGCTCGAAAGCGGGTCAAGTCCAAAGCTAGGGATGTCCTGAAAGAGACAACCCTATCTTATGCGGTACGCCGCGCCTGCTCCGTGCGTTGACACACTTAGCGCACACATTATCCCGGCAACAGCTGCACGTCCGTTTCCTGCCAGGCGCGCAGCTGCCGCACGCGGGCGAACCACGCCTCGATATGCCGGTACTGCGCCAGCGGCAGCCGCACGGCCTCGCTGTACATCAGGGGCGCGGCCACGGCGAAATCGGCCAGGGTCACGTCATCTCCGCTGAGCCAGCTGCGCGCCGCCAGATGCGCGTCCAGCACCACGGCGCACTCGTGCAGATCGCGCTCGCCGCGCGCCTCTTCCAGCGGGTCCGCCGGACCATTGCCCGTCATGCCCTTCCAGGCGCGCTCCCAGGCCAGCACGCTGATGGCGGGCGCGAAGTGCTGCGCCGCCCAGAACAGCCAGCGGTTGACGTCGGCGCGCGCCTGCGGCGCCTGCGGATAAATCGTCTGGCCCGGCACCTGCTCGGCCAGGTATTGCATGATGGCGCACGATTCCCACAGCAGGAAAGCGCCATCGGCCAGCACGGGCACCTTGCCGTTGGGGTTCAGTTCGGCCAGGCGGCGGCGGTCGTCCGCATTCATCAGGTCGACTTCAGCCAGCTCCAGAGACAGGCCGAGGTGGATCGCCGTCATCAGGGCACGGCGGGCATTCGAGGACATGGGGTGGTGGTACAGGCGCATGATGGATGGCTCCGGTGAGTGAAGAAGCCACCATCGTAGTCGCCGTCACTGACAGTTTTTGTCAGGAGCGAACCTCACGATTCCGGATCAATATCGTGCGCCTTGCGCCAGGTATCCAGCAGCACATGGCGCCGCGTGGGATAGCGCTCCTCATGCTGCTGCACGCCGGCGATGCGGTCGATGCGGAAATGCCGGTAATCGCCGCGCAGCTCGCACCAGGCAGCCAGCAAACGCTTGCCTTCGAAAAAGGCCAGGGCGAACGGCCACACCGTGCGCGAGGTGGCGCTGGCGTGCTCATCCTGATAGGCGAGCGTGAGTTTCTGTTCGTAGCGGATCGCCTCGCGCACGGGCTGCACGTAACGGTCGGCCGGCTGCGCGCCATCGGCGGGGCGCCCCAGCGGCACCCACAGGCTGGTCTCGGCCATGCTGTCGCGCAAATCGCGCGGCGAGGCGGCCGCGATCTTCGCCAGGGCATTGCTGGCCGCCTGCGCCAGGCCCGCATCGCCCTGCCGGCGCACCCAGCGCGCGCCCAGCACCAGCGCTTCCAGTTCATCGGCGCCGAACATCAGCGGCGGCAGAAAGGCGCCGCGGCGCAGCACATAGCCAATGCCGGCCTCGCCCTGCAGGGGCGCGCCCAGTTCGGCCAGGGTCTGGATATCGCGGTAAATCGTGCGCTCGGAAACACCGAGCTGCTGCGCCAGCTGGGCTGCCGTGACGGGCACGCGCCTGGCGCGCATGGCGTCCATCAGCAGGAACAAACGGCCGCTGCGGCTCATGGACAGCCCTGCAAAGCCTGGTCGCCCATGACGAGGGCCGACAGGGCCGGCACGTACAGATAGCCATCGGGCAGCAGGCGCGCCGCGCGCGCGCCCTCTTCCACGCCGGCGATGCCGTAGCAGCGCCGCAGCCGTGCCGCCGCAGGCCACCAGTGGACGGCCGCCTCCTGGTCGGGAAAACGCCGGCGCACGCGATCGGCCTGCGCCGCCACTTGCGGAAAATCGCGGTAAAAGGCGGGAGAAATACCCAGCTCGGCGGCAAACGCCGCTTCCTGCGCCGCCGTGTCGGCCAATCGGGCGGCCAGCGCCGCCGTTTCACTGCCGATGTCCTCAGCCGCCACGCCCGCGTCGACCAGGGTGCGTCGCATCTGCTCCTGGTCCACCTGCGCGCGCAGGAAAGCCGATTCCTGCAGCGCCAGCACGGCGTCTGCGGGAATGTGCTTGCGGTAAGCCGCCGGGAAGACATACAGGGCGCAGCTGCCCGCGCACACGGTATCGATGGCGATATCGAGCCGTAGCTGGCGTACCAGGCGTCCCAGCTGCATGGCCGGCCGCGGCTCGCCTGCGTCGCTATTGACGCGCAACAGCGTCGTCCCCGGTACGGCCAGCAGCCGCAGCTTGTCCACGTCGCCCTCGGCAATCGGGCCGTGCAGGGCGATGGCGCCGCTGTCCGCACGGCTCAATTGCGCGGCACTGGCCAGCGTGCCGATGCCTGCCATGATGCCCATCACTATCAAACGCTTCATTGTCATCCACCATAAAAAAAACGACCACCGCAAACGGTGATCGTTCCTCATTCGACCTGCAAAAATCCCTGCGCTTACATTACACCACGGCGCCGTCGGTTTCGTCTTTTTCCTTGATCGGCTTGATCAAGTCTTCGCGCTTGACGCCCAGCCACATGGCGATCGAGGCCGCGACGAACACGGACGAGTAAATACCGAAGCAGATACCGATGGTCAGCGCCAGCGCAAAGTGGTGCAGGGTCTGGCCGCCGAAGACCAGCATCGACAGCACCATCATCTGAGTGGAACCGTGGGTGATGATGGTACGCGAAATGGTGCTGGTGATCGCGCTGTCGATCACTTCGTGCACGGTCGCCTTGCGCTGCTTGCGGAAGTTTTCGCGGATACGGTCAAAGATCACCACCGATTCGTTGACGGAATAGCCGAGCACCGCCAGGATGGCCGCCAGCACCGTCAGCGAGAATTCCCATTCGAAGAAGGCGAAGAAGCCCAAGATAATCACCACGTCGTGCAAGTTAGCGATAATGGCCGAGACAGCGTACTTCCACTCGAAGCGGATGGCCAGGTAGATCATCACGCCGATAATCACTACCACCAGCGCGTTCAAGCCATTCTGCGCCAGTTCCTCGCCCACCTGCGGACCGACGAATTCGACTTTCTGCAAGACGACCGCTTCGCTGCCGGCGGCGTCCATACAGGCGCTCTTGAGCACATGCTCGCCCTTGTCGGTGACGGTGTCGATGGCCTTGGTCGTGCCTTGCTCGGCCTTGCACAGCGCTTCGAACACGCGCTGCGAGGTGTTCGCGGCGGTCACGCCATTTTCCACCGGCAGGCGGATCATCACGTCGCGCGCCGTATCGAAGCTGGTCACGCCCGGCTCTTCATAGCCCATGGCGATCAGGGTGCCGCGTATGCCTTCAAGATTGGCCGCCTTCGGGTATTTCACCTCCATCAGCGTGCCGCCCTTGAATTCGACGGACAGATGCAAGCCCTTGTGCACCAGGAAGAAGACGGCGGCAAGGAAGGTCAGGGCCGAAATCACGTTGAAAATCAACGCATGGCGCATGAAGGGAATATCTTTTTTGATCCGGAAAAATTCCATGAAATCCTCTGAGTTCTATTCTGTGCATCCGGCGGCGGGGCCGCCGGACGCGATCGCTGTTGTCGCTATTGGGTGAGTCGAGGCCGTCGCTTACTTGCTGGCGCCCGGCACCCACACCGTGCCGATCGACAGGGTCGTCAGCTTTTTCTTGCGGCCATACCAGAGGTTGACCACGCCGCGCGACACGAACACGGAGGAGAACATCGAGGTCAGGATGCCCAGGCAATGCACGACAGCGAAGCCGCGCACGGGACCGCTGCCGAAGGCCAGCAGCGCCAGGCCGACGATCAGGGTGGTCACGTTCGAGTCCAGAATCGTGGCCCAGGCGCGGTCGAAGCCGGCGGCGATCGCCGCCTGTGGCGTATTGCCGGCGCGCAGCTCTTCGCGGATACGTTCATTGATCAGGACGTTGGCGTCAATCGCCATGCCCAGCGCCAGTGCGATCGCGGCGATACCGGGCAAGGTCAGGGTCACTTGGATCATCGACAGCAAGCCGATCAGCAACAGCAGGTTGGTGGCCAGGGCCAGCACGCTGAAGGCGCCGAACAGCATGTAGTAGGCGATCATGAAGATGGCGATGGCGATGAAGCCATACAAGGTCGAATGGAAGCCCTTGGCGATGTTTTCCGCGCCCAGTTGCGGTCCGATCGTGCGTTCTTCGATGACGGTCATCGGTGCGGACAGGGCGCCCGAGCGCAGCAGCAGCGCCAGTTCATTCGCGTTTTCCGCGCCGCCCATGCCCGTGATCTGGAAGCGCGAGCCGAGTTCCTGCTGGATGGTGGCGACCGACAGCACTTCCGGCTTGCCCTTTTCAAACAGCACGATGGCCATGCGCTTGCCCACTCTTTCGCGCGTCGCTTCGCGCATCTTGCGGCCGCCGTCGCCGTTCAGGTCGATCGACACGGCCGCTTGCTGGTTCTGGTCGAAGCTGGCCGTGGCGCTGGAGATATAGTCGCCCGTCAGGATCACGTCTTTCGCCAGCACGACAGGGACGCCCTTGCCGACAGTGAACAGTTCCGAGTTGAACGGAATGGCGCTCGACAGTTCGGTGCCAGGCACGATGGTTTCGTCGACGAGGCGCACTTCCAGCGTGGCCGTGCGGCCGATGATGGCTTTCGCGCGGGCCACATCCTGCACGCCAGGCAGTTGCACCACGATTCGGTCGGGACCTTGCTGCTGGATCAGCGGCTCGGCCACGCCCAGCTCGTTGACGCGCTTGGACAGGGTGGAAATATTTTGTTTCACGCCTTCGTCGATGGTCGCCTTCAGGGCGGCCGGTTTCAGCGTGATGTTCAGTTTCAAATCGCTGCCTTCGCCCGCATCGGCAAAGGCCAGTTCCGTCATCTGGTCGGACAGGACATTTTTTGCCTTCAGGCGCGTTTCCGCGTCGCGGAAGTTGATTTGCACGCTGTCGCCCACGCGCTCGATGCCGGCGTGGCGGATATTCTTGTCGCGCAACACGCTACGCGCGGCGGACTGGACGCCCTGGACTTTCTTGTTGAGTACGGCTTTCGCATCGACCTGCATCAGGAAGTGCACACCGCCGCGCAAGTCCAGGCCCAGGAACATGGGCAAGGCATGCAATTTCTGCATCCACATCGGCGTATTGGCTTGCAGGTTAACCGTCACGATGTACGCAGGGTCGCTGGCATCGGTATTCAGGTCCTTTTCCAGCACCAGTTTCGCCTTGAACTGGGTATCGGGATCGGCGAAACGCACGCGCACGGAGGCGAGGTTGCCGGCGCCATCCATGGTGACACCTTCCGACTTGACGTTCTCTTTCGTCAATATTTGCTCGACTTGCGTCATCAGCTCGCCCGTCACCTTGACGGTCGACTTGCCGCTGGTTACTTGCAGCGCCGGTGATTCACCGAAATAATTGGGCGCCGTATAGAGTGCGCCCAGCAATAAGGCGACGACGATGATGATGTATTTCCAGGCAGGATAGCGATTCATAGTGATTCAGCGTTCAGTGTTGAGCGTCGGAGGCGTCGCGAGGGGCGGCGGGTAGCCGCCCCGTTCAATCATTGCCGGGGCAATGACAGCGAGGAATTACAGCGCCTTCAGGGTGCCTTTAGGCAGCAAGGTGGTAATGGAGCTCTTTTGCACCGTGATTTCGGTGCCGGTCGCCACTTCGATGGTGACGTAAGCGTCCACTACCTTGACAACACGGCCCAGCATGCCGCCGGCGGTGACGACTTCGTCACCCTTGGCCAGCGCGTCCATCATCGCCCGTTGTTCTTTGGCGCGTTTTTGCTGTGGACGGATCATCAGGAAATACATGACCACGAACATCAATACCAGCGGCAGGAAGCTGGTCAGGTTGCCGCCGAGGCCCAGGGCTTCGGTTGGGGCTTGCGCATAAGCGTTGGAAATGAAAAACACGGTGACTCCAGTTCTAATCAGTTTGAAAAAATAGCGCTGTATTCTAGCATTGGCAATCCGCCAAGCCCCCAATTGCAGGCATGGCAGCTTCAAATGGGGCTAAAAAGGCATTATGCAATGCTTTATCGCCCCAGTCCAAGCACCAATACACAAAACTTCCGGCCTCGCAGCTGCGGGGCCTCAAGCTAAGCTTTTCTTAAGTTCCGCGTGCGCGTTCCGCGTGGAATTGCAGGGTAAACGCGTGGAAACGGTCTTCATCCAGCGCCTCGCGCATCTGGCGCATCAGGTCCAGGTAGTAATGCAGGTTGTGGATGGTGTTCAGGCGCGCGCCGAGGATTTCCTTGGAGCGGTGCAGATGGTGCAGGTAGGCGCGCGAGAAATTGCGGCAGGCATAGCAGCTGCACGTCTCGTCCAGCGGCGCCTGGTCTTCCTTGTACTTGGCGTTCTTGATCTTGATGTCGCCAAAACGGGTAAACAGCCAGCCATTGCGGGCGTTACGCGTCGGCATGACGCAGTCGAACATGTCGATGCCGTTCGACACGCCCGCCACCAGGTCTTCCGGCGTGCCCACGCCCATCAGGTAATGCGGCTTGTTGGCCGGCAGGCGCGGGCCCACGTGGGCCAGCATGCGCATCATGTCTTCCTTCGGCTCGCCGACGGACAGGCCGCCGATGGCGATGCCGGGGAAATCGATCTCTTCCAGCTTGGCCAGCGACTCGTCGCGCAGCATCTCGAACATGCCGCCCTGCACGATGCCGAACAGCGCATTCGGGTTCTCGCCGCGGTGGAATTCGTCCTTCGAGCGCTGCGCCCAGCGCAGGGACATGCGCATCGACTTGGCCGCTTCCTCGATGGTGGCCGGGCGGCCCTGGATCTCGTACGGCGTGCATTCGTCGAACTGCATGACGATGTCGGAATTCAAGACGCGCTGCACCTGCATCGACACTTCCGGTGAGAGGAACAGTTTATCGCCATTGATGGGCGAATTGAAATGCACGCCCTCTTCCGTGATCTTGCGCATGGCGCCCAGCGAAAACACCTGGAATCCGCCCGAATCCGTCAGGATCGGCTTGTTCCAGCCCATGAAGCCGTGCAAGCCGCCGAATTTCTCCATGACGGTGTTGCCTGGACGCAACCACAGGTGAAACGTGTTACCCAAAATAATCTGCGCGTCGATCTCGTTCAGTTCCAGCGGCGACATGGCTTTCACCGAGCCGTAAGTGCCCACTGGCATGAAGATCGGCGTCTGCACGACACCGTGGTTGAGTTTCAAGGTGCCGCGGCGTGCCTTGGTCAGACCGCTCGTGTCGGTCTTGAGGAGGGTAAATTCCAGCATTCTTATTCTTTCACGGTGTGGGTAAGGTTCAGCGGAAGCGGCGCTCGCGATTGCGTAGTGAGCAGCATCGCGTCGCCATAGCTGAAGAAACGGTAGTTCTGTGCGATCGCATGCGCGTAGGCGCTGCGGATCGGCGCATAGCCAGCAAAGGCCGACACCAGCATCAGCAGGGTCGACTTCGGCAAATGGAAGTTGGTGATCAGGCGCGTCACCGTCTTGAAGGCATAGCCGGGTGTGATGAACAGGGCCGTATCGGCGCTGCCCGCCACCAGCTGGCCGCTTTGCGAGGCCGATTCCAGCGCGCGCAGGCTGGTCGTGCCAACGGCGACCACGTCGCGCCCGGCAAGTTGGGCGGCGCGCACGGCGTCGACGGTTTCCTGCGGCATGGTGTACCACTCGGTATGCATCTTGTGTTCGGCCAGCACTTCCGTGCGCACGGGCTGGAAGGTGCCGGCGCCCACGTGCAGGGTCACATAGGCGAAGTTGACGCCCTTGGCCTTCAATTGGTCGAGCAGGGCCTGGTCGAAATGCAGGCCGGCCGTCGGTGCGGCGACGGCGCCCGGCACCTTGTTGAACACGGTCTGGTAGCGCGTTTCATCGAACTCATCCGCGTCATGCTCGATGTAGGGCGGCAGCGGCAAGCGGCCATGCGCCTCGATCAGCTCGAACACGTCGGCCTCGAAGTGCAAAGTAAAAAATTCGCCGGCGCGCTGGCCGACCGTGACGTCAAAGGCGTCGGCCAGGCGGATGCGGCAGCCGGGCGGCGGCGACTTCGACGCGCGCACCTGGGCCAGCACGGTGCGGTCGTCCAGGACGCGCTCGACGAGCGCCTCGATCTTGCCGCCGCTTTCCTTGACGCCAAAAAAGCGCGCCTTGAGTACGCGCGTATCGTTCATCACCAGCAGGTCGCCCGCGGCTAGCTGTCCTACGATGTCGGCGAACTGGCGGTCGACCACGGTCTCGCCATCCAGATGCAACAGGCGCGAGGCGCTGCGCTCGGCCAACGGAGTTTGCGCAATGTTTTCTTGCGGCAAATTAAAATCGAAATCGGAAAGCGAATACATGCGTTTTGCTTCAAAAGTACGTCAAAAATGATTAGGAGTGCGCAATGGAACATCTGGCACTATACTGTGCGCCTATACAGGCATTACAATAATCCGCCGCAACAATTTACGACTGCGGTACGCACAGGGTGTGCCGGACAACCCTCTATTTTACGCTAGCGGCACAAAAATCTCCGATATGTCCGAACCCAAGCCCGATCTTCCTCCCACGGCCAAGCCTGCCGCGAAACCGAAAGCCGCCAAAAAAGTGGTCAGCACGGAAAGCCGACTGGCCAAACTGGGCTTGCGCACGGATATGGACCTGGTGCTGCACCTGCCGATGCGCTACGAGGACGAGACCCGTGTCTACACGATACGCGACGCCTGCCTGCGCGGCGGCGAGTCGTGGCAGGTCGAGGGCATCGTCACCAAGTGCGAAGTCAATTTCAAACCGCGCAAGCAGCTGCTGGTGACGATCGCCGACGAAACGGGCAATTTGCTGCTGCGCTTCATGAATTTCTACGGCAGCCAGGTCAAGCAGCTGGCCGAAGGCACGCGCGTGCGCGCGCGCGCCGAGCTCAAACACGGCTTTTTCGGCGCCGAGATGGTGCACCCGACGTATAAGGTGGTCAACGAGGGCGCGCCGCTGCCCACGGCCCTGACGCCCGTGTATCCGTCCGGCGAGGGCCTGTCGCAGCACGTGCTGCGGCGCGAGATCGCCGACGCCATGCGCCGCATCGACTGGCAAGACACCTTGCCCGAGCACCTGCTGCGCGAGATGCAGCTGTCGCCGTTCCGCGCCGCCGTGCACCTGCTGCACTATCCGCCGCAGGACATCGATGAAAGCGCGCTGATGGACCGCTCGCATCCGGCCTGGGTGCGCATGAAGTTCGATGAGCTGCTGGCGCAGCAGCTGTCGCTCAAACGCGCCCAGCGCGCGCGCCGCTCGAAAGGCGCTGCCTCGCTGCCCATCGTCGGGACGTTATCGAATGCCTTCGCCGCCGCCCTGCCCTTCAAGCTGACGGGCGCGCAGGCGCGCGTGCTCGAGGAAATCCGCGCCGACCTGCGCCAGCCGTATCCGATGCAGCGCCTGCTGCAGGGCGACGTCGGCAGCGGCAAGACGGTGGTGGCGGCCCTGTCGGCCACGCAGGCGATCGACAGCGGCTACCAGGCGGCGCTGATGGCGCCCACGGAGATCCTGGCCGAGCAACACTTCCGCAAGATCGCCGCCTGGATGGAGCCCTTGGGCGTGAAGGTGGCGTGGCTGACGGGCAGCCTGAAGAAAAAGGAAAAGACGGCGGCGCTGGCCCTGATCGAATCGGGCGAAGCGCAGCTGGTGATCGGCACGCATGCGCTGATCCAGGACAACGTGCTGTTTGCGAAACTGGGCCTGGTCATCGTCGACGAGCAGCACCGCTTCGGCGTGGGCCAGCGCCTGACCTTGCGCAACAAGGGCGACAGCGCGGCCGTGCCGCACCAGCTGATGATGTCGGCCACGCCGATCCCGCGCACCCTGGCCATGACGTATTACGCCGACCTGGAAGTGTCGGTGATCGACGAGCTGCCGCCCGGCCGCAGCCCCATCGTCACGCGCGCCATCGACCAGAACCGGCGCGACGAGGTCATCGCCCGCGTGTATGCGGCCGCGCTGGAAGGCCGGCAAGTGTACTGGGTCTGTCCGCTGATCGAGGAATCGGAAGCGCTGCAGCTGCAGACGGCCACCGATACCTACATGATGCTGGCCGAAGCCCTGCCCGCGCTGCAGGTGGGCCTCGTGCACGGCCGCCTGAAGCCGGCGGAAAAACAGGAGGTAATGGACGCCTTCATCGCCGGCCATATCCACGTGCTGGTGGCCACCACCGTCATCGAGGTGGGCGTCGACGTGCCGAACGCCTCGCTGATGGTGATCGAACACGCCGAGCGCTTCGGCTTGTCGCAGCTGCACCAGCTGCGCGGCCGCGTGGGCCGCGGCTCGGCGGCCAGCGTCTGCCTGCTGCTGTATCAAGGCCCGCTGGGCGGCGTGGCGCGCCAGCGCCTGATGACCATGCGCGAAACGACGGACGGTTTCGAAATTGCCCGCCGCGACCTGGAAATTCGCGGTCCCGGGGAATTCCTCGGCGCGCGCCAGTCCGGCCAGGCCATGCTGCGCTTCGCCGACCTGGAAACGGATCAATGGTTGGTAGATCAGGCGCGCGACGTGGCGCACGATCTGCTGCACGCCACCACGGCGGCGGCCGCAGCCACCGTCGAAGCGCATTTGGCGCGCTGGCTGGGTGGGAAAGAAGAGTTTTTGAAGGTGTAAAGCCGGTATTGCTTTCAGGTGCTGTCGGATTACGCGCTGCGCGCTAATCCGACCTACGCGAAAAGACACCGCAATAGGTCGGGTAGGTCGGATTAGCGTAGCGTAATCCGACAACATTGTTGGCCAGCGTCACTCCCGCCCAACACCTGTCATGTCCACGCCGTTCCCGCCCCAATCCGCGGCACACCATCCCTGCCTTACATACGGGTGAAAACTGGAATACGGCCAATCGATAACTTTACCCACAAGGCCATGCTTGACGGGGTTGTAATGGATGTAATCGACATGGTTGGCGAAGTCGCGCTCGTCGCGTAGCACATGCTCCCAATACCGCTGCTGCCAGATAGGTTTAAGATCGCTGTGCTTGCTGAACCACGTCTTGATCAAGCGCCAGCGCGTCATGAAATCGGCATCGTCTTCAGGCAAGGTCCAGATACAGTGCACGTGATCGGGCAAGATGACGATGGCGTCGATAGCGAATGGCCGCTTCTGGCGCACGACGCGGACAGCATCCCTCAGCAAAGCCACGGCAGTTTCCGACGTAAAGACGGGCCGCCGACGGGCAGTCACCACCGTGAAGAAAAAGCTGCCGCCTGGCTGGAATGCGCGTCGGTATCGCATGGTTTCAAGGTATTGTCGGATTACGGCCTGCGGCCTGAGCCATCGGTATTGCTTGCTTTCGGGTGTTGTCGGATTACGGCCTGCGGCCTAATCCGACCTACGCGATAGACGTTGCAGCAAGTCGGGTAGGTCGGATTAGCGTAGCGTAATCCGACTTCCAGCGTAATCCGACTTTTTAATCCGACTTTTCGCAAACTACCTTGCGCCCGCGCAGCCTACATGCACATCCAGAAGCGGTTCGCCAGGTCCAGCATGAAGTCGGGGCGCAGATAGGCCAGGAAGACGAGAGCCAGCAGCGCGGCGCCAGCCAGGCGCCATAGCCATGTGCGCCAGCTGGCCATTACGCGGCCACCGCCACGCGCTTGACGGCGCGCTCGTCGATGGGCAGGTTGATCAGCGCGGCCAGCAAGCCCAGGCCGATGGTGATCATCCACACGACGTGGTAACTGCCCTGGTGCTCGTACAGGTAGCCGCCCAGCCAGGCACCGAGGAAACTGCCTACCTGGTGCGAGAAGAAGACCATCCCCGCCAGCATCGACAGGTGCTTGACGCCAAAGATGCCGGCGATGATGCCGTTCGTCAGCGGTACGGTCGACAGCCACAGCACGCCCATGCCGGCGGCGAACAGGTACACGGACCACGCCGACAATGGCGCCAGCAGGAACACGGTGATGACCACGGCGCGCGTCACGTAGATGGCCGACAGCAGGTAGCGCTTGGCGATCTTGCCGCCGAGCTTGCCCGCATAGTAGGAGCCGACGATGTTGAACAGGCCGATCAGCGCCAGCGCCGTGACGGCGATGTTGGGGTTCATCAGGCCCTGGTCCTTCAGGTAGGCCGGCAAGTGCACGCCGATGAAGACCAGCTGGAAGCCGCAGACGAAATACCCGGCCAGCAGCAGCCAGAACGAACGGGTACCGACGGCTTCGCTGAAGGCGGCGCCCACGCTTTGCTGCGGGCCGCTGGCGTGCGACACGGGCGGCTCGCGCAGGTAGAAGGCCATCGGGATCATGGCCAGCAGCACCAGCGCGGCCAGTACATAAAAGGCGTTTTGCCAGCCTACGGCGGAGATCAGCTGCTGCTCGACCGGCATCATCAGGAACTGGCCGAAGGAGCCGGCCGCCGACGAAATGCCGAAGGCCCACGAGCGCTGCTCGGGCGGCGCGCTGCGGCCGATGATACCGCTGATGGCGCCAAAAGCCGTGCAGGCCAGCGCCAGGCCGATGAAGATGCCGGAACCGACGATGAACAGCGTGGGCTGCGTCACGAGCGCCATCCACACGAGGCCCGCCATGTAGCTGATGGCGCCGATGATGACGACGCGCATGGTGCCGAAACGGTCGGCCGCCATGCCGGCAAACGGACCGAAGACGCCCCACATCAGGTTTTGCATGGCCAGGGCCAGCGAATACGTTTCGCGCGTCCAGCCATTGGCTTGCGAGATCGGCTGCATCCAGAAGCCCAGCCCATGGCGCACGCCCATCGCCAGGGTCAGCACGACGCCGCTGGCGATGAGGACGGTTTTCAGACTGGGACGCGATGGGTGCAATATCATGGGGTTCCTGTTCTCGCCTGGTCGGCTTGGTAGACGAGGCCGATCTGGCCGCGCATGGCGTCAAGGTTGTGCATCAGCGCCACGCTGTCGGCGTGCGGCATGACGGGGCTTTCCAGCAGGCCGGCGCGGATGCAGCGCATCGCTTCGATCGCCTCGTGCGCGTAGCCATTGCCCAGGTGCGGCGCGGCGACGACGCGGCGCGCGCCATCCATCGTTTCGACGATCAGGTGATCGGGCTTGTAAAAACGGCTGGGCAGGCGAATGCGCCCCAGGCTGCCGGAAATGCTCATTTCCGTCGGCGTCTGCGCACGCAGGCTGCAGGCACAGGACGAGGTGCCGCCACCCGCATGCAGCAGCGAGAACACCACCTGTTCATCGACGCCGGTGGCGCCCATCTCGGCCAGCGCCTGCACCTGCAATACGGGGCCGAGGAAGAAAGCCGCCATCGACAGCGGATAGATGCCCACGTCGAGCAGCGCGCCACCGCCGAGTTCAGGATTGAATATGCGATGCTCGGGCGGGAAGTTGGCGACAAAACCGATATCGGCCTGCACCTGCCGCAGCACGCCGATCTCGCCGCTGGCGATGATGCGCTGCGCTTCCTGCACGGCGGGCAGGAAGCGGCTCCACATGGCTTCCATCAAAAACAGCTTTTTATCGCGCGCCATGTCGGCCACGGCCTGCGCTTCGCGCGCGTTCATCGTGAACGGTTTTTCGCACACGACGTGCTTGCCGGCAGCCAGGCACATCAGGGCATTTTCCGCATGCAGGGTGTGTGGCGTGGCGATGTAGATCACGTCCACGCCAGGATCGTCAGCCAGCGCCTGGTAGGAGCCGTGGCAACGCTCGATGCCGAATTCGGCGCCGAAGGCCTGCGCGCCGGCGCTGCTGCGCGAGGCGATCGCCGCCAGCTGCGCGCCAGGCGCGTCGCGCAAGCCATTGGCCATCGCGCGGGCGATCTTGCCTGTGCCGAGGATGCCCCAGCGGACGGTATGCTCCATGCTCTACTCTCTTTCTGCGCCAGCTGCCTTGCGCTTCGGGCGGAATACCGCCGCGTCATTGTAAAAATCTTCGTCCTGTCCTTCGCACCAGCCGGGCAAGCCAAGCACGGGCAGCGGCGTGAAGTCGGCTGTCGTCAAGCCATCGCTGGCCAGGTCTTGCGCCACCCTCGCGTCGAGCCAGGCGCGGCGTGCCGCATCGTCCAGGGTGAAATAGGCGTCGCCGGCGAAGATCACGCGCGTGTGCGCCGTGATGGCCTTGCGCGGCGCCACCAGTTTTTCCATCAGCGCGTGGCCGAACAGCCAGACTTCGGCGTCGCCGCCCGCGCCAAATTTATCGCGCTGCGCAATGAACGCGCTGCGCCAGTCGTGCCCGCGCAGTGCCGCTTCCAGGGCGCGCCCCGCATCGCAGTCGCGCAGCACCAGCAGGGCGGAATTCTCATCGAAAATCGTCGCACCGTCGCGCGCGGGACCGCGCGATTTGCCGACGCCGGACAGGGCGATCTGCGCCGCCTGCAGCGCATTCAATTGGCGCTTGATGCGCGGGAAGGTGAGCCACACGAGCGCGTTGAAAAAATCGTGCAGATTGTCGCGCGTGGGCACGCCGCCCGTCGCGCCGATGAACTCTTCATAGGCCACGCCTTCGGGCAGGTCCGCTTGCGGCACGAAAGCCAGCGGCAAGCCGGACGGATTGCGCAAGTCCAGCGCCCGCGCCCGCCCGTTCAGCGCGTTGATTACCGTGTCGCGCTGCAGGTCCAGCTGCCGTCGCGCCGGCAGCACCGTGGCAAACCAGGGGCGGGTCCAGTCTATCGATGGCAGCATGGGGTGATTACACCATTTTCCAGTTGATCTGTTCGCCCGCGTTGAGCGGAATGACGTGGCTGTCGCCCAGCGGCAGCGACGCCGGCAAGGTCCAGCTTTCGCGACGCAAGGTGATGGTGTCCGTGTTGCGCGGCACGCCGTAGAAGGCCGGGCCGTGGAAGCTGGCGAACGCTTCCAGCTTGTCGAGCGCACCGGCCCGTTCGAACGCTTCCGCATACATTTCCATCGCGTGCAGGGCCGTGTAGCAGCCGGCACAGCCGCAAGCCATTTCCTTGGCGCCTTGCGCATGCGGCGCCGAATCGGTGCCGAGGAAGAAGCGCTCGTCGCCGCTGGCGGCCGCCGTCATCAGCGCAAGGCGGTGCTCTTCGCGCTTGAGGATGGGCAGGCAGTAGTAATGCGGGCGGATGCCGCCCTTGAAAATCTCGTTGCGGTTGTACAGCAGGTGGTGCGCCGTGATGGTGGCGGCGATCGGACCTTCCGCTTCGGCCACGTATTGCGCCGCATCCTTGGTGGTGATGTGCTCGAACACGACGGACAGGGCTGGGAAGGCGCTGCGCAGCGGGCGCATCACGCGCTCGATGAAGACGGCTTCGCGGTCGAAAATGTCGATTTCCGGGTCTGTCACTTCGCCGTGCACGAGGAAGGGCATGCCCACTTCCTGCATCACTTCGAGCACCTTGTAGCAATTCTTCAAATCCGTAACGCCCAGGTCGGAATTCGTCGTGGCGCCGGCCGGATAGAGTTTCACGGCCTGCACGATGCCGCTGTCCTGCGCGCGGCGGATTTCATCGGGCGAGGTGTTATTCGTCAGATACAGCACCATCAGCGGATCGAAGTTCACGCCTTGCGGCACGGCGGCCAGGATGCGCTCGCGGTAGGCGCTGGCATCGGCCGTGGTGGTGACGGGCGGCTTCAGGTTCGGCATGACGATGGCGCGGCCGAACTGGCGCGCGCTGTGCGGCAGCACGCTGGCCATGACGGCGCCGTCGCGCAGGTGCAAATGCCAGTCGTCTGGACGGGTGATGGTGATGGAGGATGGAACGGCGGCTGGGGTGTGATCGGGTGTGGACATGGCGGCTGCTCTCAGGCGGTCATTGCGGATAGCGCCATTTTACCAGCCGCGGAGCCGCAGCACAGGCCCGGGAAGCCCGTGAGGAATGCTCAGGCGACAGCCAGTTTCAGATGGCCGATAGCGTTGGCGGCCGGTTTGACGCTGATCTCGATGTCGTAACCGAGACGGTTCAGGCAATCCATCAGTTTGCGCTCGGACAAGCCGGAAAAATCGCCGCGCAGCATGCCCGACACCTTGGGCTGCGCGATCCCCATGCGCCGCGCCGCTTCTTCCTGCGTCAATTCCAGCTTGCGCATGGCATTGCGAATTTCGCCCACCAGGCCGGACTTGATTTGCAGCTTGTCGGCGCCGGACAGACCCAGGTCGGCAAAAACGTTACCGCTGGACAGTTCAAACTCGGTCTCATCGACGAGATGTTTTTTCATGGCGTAACTCCTCAATCCATTGTTGTGCACTGTGCAGGCGAGCGCGCACCAGATCCATTTCCCTCCTGGGCGTCGCGATACCGCTCTTGCTCTTCTTTTGGAAGCAGTGCAACACGAACACCGCCTCTTCGAATTTCACCGTGTAGACGGCGCGATAGGTGCCCCCCACGTCATCCTCGACAATTTCCAGGACGCCCGCACAACCGAAGCCGTGCAATACCTTGGCGTTGTCGTGCCGGTCACCGCGCTGCGCCAAATCCAGCGCATGCCCAAAGAACGAACGTATGTCCGCAGGCAAGGCCATTAACTCTTTCTTGGTGGAGCCGACCCACACCAGCGGCTTGTGGAGTTTTGGCGTTTTTTGGGTGATCTTCATGAATTATACCTTTATTAGTATAAAAAAGAAGGATTTGGCTGGCAACGAATCAGCGTACGGCGAATTGAATTGCGATCGTTTGCGACAAGCCAAGCACGAGCGGCTGGCAGACGACAAAACGCCCGGTATCAATCGGCCGTTTTTTGGCATAAAGACGAAGAAAATCAGGACTTGGCCGGCGCCGTCTCCTGCTTCGCCACCCAGGCGCGGATCTCGGCCAGCATCCGGTCCAGCGCGGCGCGGTCGTACACGTGGCCGCGGCTGACCACCAGGCGGATCTGGCGCGTGGCGCCGATGTCCTGCAGCGGATTGGCGTCAAGCACCAGCAGGTCGGCCGCCTTGCCGGCCGCCACGCTGCCGTAGCGCTCCAGCTTGCCCAGGAAGCGGGGACCGTTGATGACGGCCGACTGCAAGGCTTGCTTTGGCGTCAGGCCGTATTGCACGTACAGGCCGATTTCATCGTGCAGGGCCTGGCCCGGATAGTCGAAGGAATTCAAGAAGCCCGCGTCGGTGCCGGCGATGATGCTCACGCCCTGCTGCTGCAAAATGGGCAGCAGCTTTGCCGATTGCTCGAACTGCGCGTGGCGCTGGGCGATCGCATCCGGGCCATCCTTGGCGGCGCGCTGCACGCGCCAGTCGTAGGTGGCGCGCAAGCCCTTGCCGATGTACTGCAGGGCAGGATCGTGCGTATGGTCTTCGCGGTCCAGATACGCCGTTACGCGCGACCCCCACAGGGTCGGCACGATGGCCGTGCCGCGCGCGGCCAGGTAGCTGAAGGCCTTGCGCGCCGTCGGCTCGTCGTAGCTCTGCAGGCTTTCGCGCATGGCCTCCTTGCCCGTCATCGCGCCGGCGGCCACCTTGTCCGTCAGCTCCTGTTCGCGCGGCGTGGTGGCGCGCAGCAGATACGATTGATGCTCGATCGTGCCCAGGCCCGCATCGGCCATCTGCTCCAACGTGAGCTGCACGGGGATATGGCCCGAGGTGCGCATGCCCCGTTCGCGCGCCTGGCGCAGCGCTTCCAGGTACAGCTCCGGCTTCAGGGTGTTTTCCGTGATCTTCACGAAGTCCACTTGCTGCGCCTGCAGGCCGTCCAGCGCGCGCGTGACTTCCTGCGGCGTGCCCACTTCGATGGTGCCCTTCCACAGCGGCTTGATGCCTTCGAGCTTGGCGCCAGAGGTAAAGATCGTCGGACCTTCCAGCTGGCCCGCATTGATCTGCCGGCGCCATGCCAGCACCGTGTCGGGCAAGTCGCCCGAGCAGTCGCGCACCGTGGTGATGCCGTGCGCCAGGTACAAAGGCAGCAGCTGCTTGTTCTCGTCGATCAGTTCGGGGCCGCCGCCGAAATGCACGTGCGTATCCCACAGGCCCGGCATCAGGTATTTGCCGGGCAGGCGGATGGTCCGCTTCGGCGCGTAGCTGCGCAGCTGCGGGTCATCGACGACGGCGACGATGCTGTCGCCCTTGAGCAGCACGGTCTTGCCCTTGACGGCGAGGCCACCGGCCACGTCGATCAGGGTGGCGTCGCGCAGGGCGATGTCGACGGCGATCTTGTCGGCCGCGTGGGCATGGGCAAGCATGCCCAGCGCCAGCATGGCGCCGGCGATGTGTTTCATGTCAGGCATGCGTACTCAACTTCAAGGTGATGGAAAATTAATGGATGATCTTGGCGAGGAAATCGCGCGCCCGGTCCGAGCGCGTCGTGTTGAAGAAGTCGTCCTTGCTGCAATCCTCGATGATCTTGCCCTGGTCCATGAAGACGATGCGGTTCGCCACGCGCCGGGCAAAACCCATTTCGTGCGTGACGACCATCATCGTCATGCCTTCCTGCGCCAGGCCCACCATCACGTCGAGCACCTCGTTGATCATCTCCGGGTCGAGCGCCGATGTCGGCTCGTCGAACAGCATGGCGATCGGGTCCATCGACAACGCGCGGGCGATCGCCACGCGCTGCTGCTGGCCGCCCGACAGCTGGCCGGGGAATTTATCCTGCTGCGACAGCAGGCCCACGCGGTCCAGGTATTTCAAGCCCTTGGCATTGGCTTCGTCGGCACTGCGGCCCAGCACCTTGATCTGGCCGATGGTGAGGTTTTCGCGGATCGACAGATGCGGGAACAGCTCGAAATTCTGGAACACCATGCCGATGCGCGCGCGCAGTTTCGACAAATTCGTTTTCGGATCGTTGACGGTGATGCCGTCGACGATGATCTGTCCCTGCTGGATCGGCTCGAGACCGTTGACGGTCTTGATCAGGGTCGACTTGCCGGAGCCGGACGGGCCGCAAATGACCATCACGTCGCCCTTGGCGACGTTGGTGGTGCAGTCGGTCAGTACCTGGAACTGGCCATACCATTTGCTGACGTTATTGAGTTCAATCATCTTGTTCTTTCTTTTACGGTTAGCGAATGATGGCGACGCGTTTCTGCAGGCGTTTTACCAGGAACGACAAGGCATAGCACAGCACGAAATACACGACGGCCACAAACACGTACATTTCCACCAGACGGCCGTCGCGCTGCGCGATTTTCGAGGCGGCGCCGACGAAATCGGGGATCGACAGCACGTACACGAGCGACACATCCTGGAACAGCACGATGGTCTGCGTCAGCAGCACGGGGATCATGTTGCGGAAGGCTTGCGGCAGCACGATGTTGCCCATGGTTTGCCGGTAGTTCATGCCCAGCGCCTGGCCTGCCCATACCTGGCCACGCGGGATCGACTGGATGCCGCTGCGCATGATCTCGCAATAGTAGGCCGCCTCGAACATGATGAAGGTGATCAGCGCGGAAGAAAACGCGCCCACTTTCACGGGCTCGTTGGCGCCGATGACCCAGGCGGCGATATACGGCACCAGGAAGTAGAACCAGAAGATCACCAGCACCAGCGGGATCGAGCGTATCAGGTTGACGTAGCTCGATGCCACGCCCGAGACGATACGGTTGCTGGACAGGCGCATCAGCGCCAGCAGGGTACCCAGCACGATGCCGCCCACCATGGCCAGCGCCGTCAGTTTCAGGGTGAAGACCATGCCGGTCTGGAACAGATAGACCCACGAGCGGGAGATGACGTCGAAGTCGAAATTGCCGAACATATCAGTGTCCTCCCGTCTTGGCGCCGGCGACGATGAAGCCGGGGATGGCGACCTTTTTCTCGATCAGGTGCATCAGCACCACGACCAGCAGGTTGACGACGATGTAGATGATGGTGGCGGCCGAAAACGCCTCGAATACCTGGAAGGAAAACTCCTGGATGGCGCGCGCGCTGGCCGTCAGTTCGATCAGGCCGATGGTCAGCGCCACGGAACTGTTCTTGATGATGTTCAAAAATTCGCTGGTCAGCGGCGGCAGGATGACGCGCGCGGCCATCGGCAGCAAAATGAAACGGTAGGTTTGCGGCAGGGTCAGGCCCAGCGCCGTGCCGGCCAGTTTCTGCCCGCGCGGCAGCGCCTCGATGCCCGTCGTCACCTGCACGGCCACGCGCGAGGAGGTAAAGAATCCCAGGCACAGCACGGCCGTGACGAAGGGCGCATTCGGCAGCGACTTGACCCAGGCGCCCAGGTCCGGCGGCAGCAATTCCGGCATGACGAAATACCAGAGGAACATCTGCACCAGCAGCGGCACGTTGCGGAACAATTCAACGTAGGCATTGGCCACCCCCACCAGCCATTTGTTCGGCAGGGTGCGGATGGTGCCGACCACCAGGCCCAATATCAATGCCATGATCCACGCCGCACCGGCCGTGGCCAGGGTCCAGACCAGGCCGGACCACAAGGTGTCCATATACGTGCCCACGCCATCGGGAGAAATCTCCCAGAAAATGCGCCAATTCCAGTTGTAATTCATGATCATCCTTCGCGTGCAGCCCAGGGGCAGCGGCCAGCCGGCCACCCGCCCCGCAATTGAAACGGGAGGCTTGCGCCTCCCGGTTTGTTACGCCGTCTTTACTTTTTCCGTTTGTCCGAAGTCTTCTGCGCTTCGGGTACGGCCGCATACGCGGCCGGGTCGCCCGAATCGGTCGGATTCGCGAACACGGCCTTCAATTGCGGCGGCATCGGGAATTTCAGGTTGATGTTTTTCGGCGGGATCGGCGAGGTAAACCATTTCGCGTAAATACGGTTGATGTCGTCGCTCTTGTACAGGCGGATCAGCGCATCGTCGACCACTTTCTTGAAGGCCGGGTCGCCCTTGCGCAGCATGATGCCGTACGGCTCGACCGACAGCGCTTCCTTGGTGATTTCGTAGTCGTTCGGGTTTTTCGAGTTGGCCACCTGCGACGCCAGCAAAATGTCGTCATTGGCTTCGGCCACCGCGCGGCCCGTTTCCAGCATCAGGAACGACTCGGGATGATCCTTGCCGACGGCAATCGTCATGCCCAGGTTCTTTTCCTTGTTCAGGATCGTCATCTGCTTGATGGTCGACGTGCCGGCCGTGGCGACCAGGGTCTTGCCGCGCAAGTCTTCCAGGGTCTTGATGTTCGAGGATTTTTTCGCCAGGATACGGTTGCCGATGACGAACATGGTCGGGGCGAATGCCACCTGCTGCTGGCGCTCCAGGTTGTTCGTCGTCGAGCCGCATTCAAGATCGATGGTGCCGTTGGCCATCAGCGGGATGCGGTTGGCCGACGTGACGGGGCTCATCACCACTTTCAATTCGCTCATGCCCAGGTGCTTCTGCAGGGCCGTGACGACTTTCATGCACAGGTCGATCGAATAACCCTGGTATTGCTGCTTGTCATCGAGATAGGAGAAGGGCACGGAGCCATCGCGCACGCCGAGGGTGACGGAACCGGCTTTCTTGATCTTGGCCAAGGTGCCGGTCAATTCCTGAGCCTGGACTGGCGACATGCTGCTGATGACGCCGACGCTGAGCAGCGTGGCGATGATTTTGGTCAATTTCATAAATTCTCCTGGGCGAACAAACCGGATGGATTCCGAACGAAACAACTGTGGTGCAGACGCCACCAATGGAATTAATTTTATTTCATTTTCAGCGCCGGACCAGCCGTTTTCTGCGATTGCCCTCAAATAGGCGCTATACGCGCGCCTGAATCGGTGCGGCTGTAGCATTTTTCCTACTGATTTCCCATTCCCGATTTATTTTGCCGGCGCCAATCCCGCCAACTCGTCCTCTTCCGCCTCATCGTCCCTATTCGCCTGCTGGCGTTGCCACATCTGCGCGTACAGGCCATCGAGCGCCAGCAATTGCGGATGCGTGCCCCGCTCGACGATGCGGCCATGGTCGAGCACGAGGATTTGCTGGGCGTCGGCCACCGTCGACAGGCGGTGCGCGATGACCAAAGTGGTGCGGTTTTTGGCAATCTCCTTGAGCTGCGACTGGATCGCCTGTTCGGCCTTGGAGTCGAGCGCCGAGGTGGCTTCATCGAAGATCAGGATGGCCGGGTCTTTCAGCAAGGTGCGGGCAATCGCCACGCGCTGCTTTTCGCCGCCCGACAATTTCAGCCCCCGCTCGCCCACCATGGAGCTGTAACCATCTGGCAAGCTTTCAATAAAATCATGGATCGATGCGGCTTTGGCTGCCGCCACGATGGCCTCCTTGCTGGCGCCCGGCTTGCCGTAGGCGATGTTGTATTCGATGCTGTCGTTGAACAGCACCGTATCTTGCGGCACGATGCCGATGGCTGCGCGCAGGGAATCCTGCGTGATATTGCGCAAATCCTGGCCATCGATGGTGATGCCGCCGCCATCGACTTCATAGAAGCGGAACAGCAAACGCGACAGGGTCGATTTGCCCGAGCCGCTGTGGCCCACCACGGCCGTCGTGGTGCCGGCGGGAATCTGGAAATCCACGTCGAACAGGATTTGCCGCTTGGCTTCATAGCTGAAATCCACGTGCTCGAAACGCACGGCCGCGCCCCGCGTGACGAGCGGTTTGGCGTCCGGCGTATCGGCGATTTCGCGGTTCTCGTTCAGCAAGGAAAACAATCGCTCCATGTCGGCCAGGCTTTGCTTGATTTCGCGGTAAATGACGCCCAGGAAATTGAGGGGAATGTACAGCTGGATCATGAAGGCATTCACCAGCACCAGGTCGCCCAGGGTCATGGTGCCGGCGATCACGCCCACGGTGGCGCGCCACAAAATCAAGGTGACGGCCGTGGCGATGATCAGCGACTGGCCCGTATTGAGCAGGGACAGCGAAGTCTGCGATTTGACGGCCGCCGATTCATAGCGCTGCAAGCCCTCGTCGTAGCGCTTCGCCTCGTAATCCTCGTTGCCGAAATATTTCACGGTTTCATAGTTGATCAGCGAATCGATGGCCTTGGTATTCGCCTTCGAGTCGAGGTCGTTCATGGTGCGGCGGAAATGCGTGCGCCAGTTCGTCACCAGCACGGTAAACGCGATGTAGGACACGAGCGCCACGGCCGTGATCACGGTGAACCAGATATCGTAATGCAAGACCAAATAGCCGAGCACGAGCGTGATTTCCACCAGGGTCGGCAAGATGTTGAACAGGGTGTAGGAAATGAGCGAGCCGACGCTGCGCGTGCCCCGCTCGATGTCGCGCGTCATGCCGCCCGTCTGGCGGTTCAAATGGAAACGCAGGGACAAGGCATGCAGGTGGCGGAACACTTGCAGCGCGATGGTGCGCACGGCGCGCTGCGTGACGCGGGCGAACAGGAATTCGCGCAATTCCGTAAACAAGGTGGTCGACAGGCGCAGCAAGCCGTACGCCACCAGCAGGCCGACGGGCAGCACCAGCAGCGCTTGCGGATGCGCGGCCGTGATGGTCATGGCGTCGACGAGTTTTTTCAGGATCAGGGGCACGCCCACGTTGGCCAGCTTGGCGCCGACCAGGCATAGCAGCGCCAGCAATACTCGCCATTTGTAGACCCACAGGTACGGCAGCAAGGTCTTGATGGTGGCGAAATCGCTGTGGCTGGCGGAAGCTGGCGAGCGGGGCGGAGGGGGAGTCTGGGAACGGCGCATGGCGAAGGTCTGCTTTTTATGGTTCAATCGCAGCAATTGTAGCCTTTCATGAGAATAAAAGATGAGCACCTCCCCCAACCGCCCTGACAACTGTCTCGCCTCCGGCCTGCCCGCCGGAAAAATGCCCGAACTGCGCATGATGCCCGCGCCGTCGGACGCCAATGTGTACGGCGACGTCTTCGGCGGCTGGATCATGGCGCAGGTCGATATCGCCGGTTCCCTGCCGGCCACGCGGCGCGCCAACGGCCGTGTCGCCACCATTGCCGTCAATTCCTTCGTCTTCAAAAATCCCGTCTTCGTCGGCGATCTGCTGTCCTTCTACGCCGACATCGTCAAGGTGGGCAATACTTCGATCACCGTCAATGTCGAGGTGTATGCCGAGCGCAACCGCCTGCAGGCATGCATCGTGAAAGTCACGGAAGCGACCCTGATCTACGTTGCGACGGACTCCGACCGCAAGCCGCGCAAGGTGCCGCCCATCGAGACCTTATTGGCGTCTTGATTGTCGTAATCATTCCACACCATGGATAGCCAGCGCCGCATTTTCTTGCTGAGCGCTGCGCGCATCACGGCACTGGTCGCCGCCGGCAGCGTGCTGTCCGGTTCCAGCGCCAGCGCCGCCACGCGCCTCAATGGCACGGGCTATCCGTTTGCGCTCGGTGTCGCCTCCGGCTCGCCCTTGCCCGACGCCGTCGTGCTGTGGACGCGCATCTGCTACGACCCGCTGCAAGCGGCCGCCACGCCCGCCATCGCCCTCAACGTGCGCTGGGAAGTGGCCGACGATGAAGGTTTTCGCCACATCGTTGCCAAGGGCCAGGCCACGGCCACGCCCGCCCTCGCGCACAGCGTGCACGTCGACGTGGGCGGCCTCGCACCGGGACGCTGGTACTGGTACCGCTTCATGCTGGGCGACGCCGTCAGTCCCGTGGGCCGCACGCGCACGGCGCCCGAGCCAAATTCCCTGCCTGCCTCGCTGAAACTGGCCGTGGCCTCGTGCCAGCACTGGGAATTCGGCGCGTATGCGGCGCACCGGCACATCGCCGCGGCCGCGCCGGACCTGGTGGCCTTCCTCGGCGATTACATCTATGAATGGGGACCGTACCAGTTGCAGCACCCGAGCCGGGCCGTGCGCACGCATGAAAGTTTTACCCTGGACGAGTATCGCGCCCGCTATGCGCAATACAAGAGCGACCGCGACTTGCAGGGCGCGCACCTGGCCGCGCCATGGATCGTCACCTGGGACGACCATGAGGTGGCCAACGATTACGGCAACGACCGCGACGAATTGCTCACGCCCACGTTCCTGCAGCGCCGCGCGGCCGCCTACCAGGCGTTTTACGAACACATGCCGCTGCGCCTGCTGCCGCTGGGCAGACGCGGCTTTGTCGATATGCGCATCTACCAGCGCTACGACTGGGGCCGCCTGGCGCGCTTCCATGTGCTGGACGACCGGCAATACCGCGCCTACCACGCCTGCGCCAGGCCCGGCCGTGGCGGCTCCAATTCCGTCACCACGCGCAACTGCCCCGACCTGCTGAAACCACAGCGCACGATGCTGGGCGAAGAACAGCAGCGCTGGCTGCAAGCGGGCCTCGATGACTCCCCGGCGCGCTGGAATATCCTGGCCCAGCAAACCCTGATGGCACAATCGAGCCAGGTGCCCATCGTGCGGGCAGGCGACGAGCGCGTCTGGACCGATGGCTGGGATGGCTATCCCATGGCGCGCCAGCACTTGCTCGACGCCTTGCGCAGCAGCAAGGCCAGCAACCCGCTGGTGCTGTCGGGCGACGTGCACACTTTTTATGCGACGGACCTGAGCCGCAACGCCATGCGGCCCACCGGCAAGGATAATCCCGTGCTGGCGACCGAGTTTTGCGGCACCTCGATCACGTCGAGTTCCCGCCCGCAGGCGCGCACGGACCAGTACGTGGCGATGAACCCGCACATCCGCTACGGCCGCAGCGACAAGCGCGGCTATATGTTGCTGGAGATCACGCCAGAGAAAAGCACGGCCCTGTTCCAGGGCCTGGAAAATGTACGCGACAGCACATCCGGCATCGCGACACTGGCCAGTTTCACCGTGCAGGATGGCAAGGCGGGCCTGCAACGCACCTAGGCGACGCTTTTCAAGGCGTCGCGATAGCGCCGGCTGACGGGCACTTCGCCGCCCGTGGACAGCACGGCGCGCGCATCGCCCGATTCCAGCGGTATGATGGCCTGCACGAAATCCAGATTGACGATATAGCTGCGGTGCACGCGTACAAAGCGCTTGCCATCGAGGCGGCGCTCGATGGCGGCCATGGTCGAACGCAGCGGATAATCGTGGCCGCGCACGTGCAGGTTCACATAGTTGCCCCAGGCCTGTATCCATTCAATGTCGACTGCGGGCAGCAGGAAATCCTTGCCCAGCTTACGCACCAGGAAACGTTCCGGCTGCTGCACCGGTTCCACGGCCGGTCCCTCATCGGGCTCGTCCAGCAACGTCGCCTCGCCTTGCCAGCGCATCAGCAGCAACTGATAAAAGCCCACGGCCAGCAGGACGAGGAAGTAAGCACGCACATCTTTCAGGTATTCATACGGCAACTCGCGCCACCAGGCGCCGAAATCATAGTGGCTGCCCTGGCTCCAGTACGCCAGCTTGCGCAAGGCCACCATGGCCGCCACATGCACCAGGCTGTAGACAACCGACGCGGCCAGGTGCCAGCGCAGGTTCTGGCGCTGAAACACCAGCTGCAGCGGCCGGACCTGTCCCGCCAGCACGACCACGGGCACCAGCGCCAGCAGCACCAGATTGCTGCTCCACTCCCACACGGCCACTTCCCAGAATGGCGTATTGACGCCGGCGCGCTGCAGGTCGAGCCAGACCAGCCAGCTGTTGACGCTGGCCTGCAGCGGATACAGCACGATCCAGAATCCCGGCTCGGCCACGCGGCGCCAGCGTTGATAACGTTGCAACAGGTCAGTGGAAGCGATGTGCATGGTTTCGGGGGTTAATGAGTTACATGATTGTAAGGTCCCACGCCCGTCCCAGGCGAGCCATTCGTCCCAGCCAGCCGTCCGCTGGTCCCATTTCGCTGGCACGCTACCCCGCCGCTGCCTATGCTGGGGCTTCCTTCACCACTCGCCCACGATCATGACCATAGACTCCCGCCGTCACGATATCGACGCCTTGCGCTTTCTCGTCTTTAGCCTGCTGATTGTCTATCACACTGCCCTGCTGTACATGGACGGCTGGCACTTTCACATGCACAGCAGCTACGCCACCGATGCTTTGAACATGCCGCTGGTCTTCCTCAACCGCTGGCGCATGGAAATCGTCTTCCTCATCTCCGGCGTCTCTTGCGCCATGATGACGCAGGCGTCGCGCGGCGCCTTCCTCTGGCGCAGGACCAAGCGGCTGCTGCTGCCGCTGCTGTTCGGCATGGCCGTCATCATTCCCATCCAGCCGTATTGCGAAGGTGTGAGCAAGGGCCTGGTCGAGCCTGGATATGGGCAGTTCCTGCTGCACTACTTTGGCGGCCATGCCTGGCCGGCAGGCGCCTTCGATGGCTGGCAATATGGCTTTACCTGGAACCACCTGTGGTATCTCGTGTACTTGCTGCTGTACATCATCGTGCTGGTGGCGCTGCAGCCGCTGCTGACGTCGCTGCGTCCCCTGTTCCAGCGCTTGCGCGGATGGCAATTGCTCGTCCTGCCAGCCATGCCGCCCTTGGCGGCAATGGTCTTCCTCAAAATGCGCTATCCGGAAACCCATGCGCTGGTGCGCGACTGGTATGCGCACGCCATGTATTTCACACTGTTCGTGTATGGCTGGTGGCTGGGCAATGACAAGGGATTGTGGACGGAACTGGCGCGCTTGCGCTGGCACACGCTGTGGCTGGGCCTGGGCGCGTTTGCCGTGTATATGTTTTTCGACCAGATTTATTCGGAGAACCTGCTGACCTGGGCTTCATTCGGCTCCTGGCCCCTGCGCAAGCTGTACATGTGGCTGGCCATCTGCGCCATCCTGGGCTGGTCGCACACGCTTTTGAATCGCCCCTTTGCCTGGCTGCCATGGGCGCGCCAGGCCGTGTTTCCCTGGTACATACTGCACCAGAGCGCGATTATCCTGCTGGCTTACTGGCTGGTGCCCTTGAAGCTGGGCCCCGTGCTGGAACCGCTGCTGGTACTGGCCGGCACGGTGGCGACTTGCTGGTTGGCAACGTCGCTGCTGATCAGCAAGGTGAACTTGCTGCGCCCCTGCTTCGGCCTGCCCGCCCGGCCAGGACGGCACCTAGCGGCGGACACGGCCCTGGCGGCGAACTAGGCGACTTTCTTTTCGTCGCGTAATTGACGGCGCAGGATCTTGCCGACATTGGTTTTCGGCAATTCATCGCGGAACTCGATGTATTTCGGTTTCTTGTAGGCCGTCAATTCATGCTTGCAATGCTCGCGGATCTGTTCCACCGTCAGGTTCGGATCCTTGCGCACGACAAATACTTTCACGGCTTCGCCCGCGTTGGCGTCCGGCACGCCGATGCAGGCGCATTCGAGCACGCCCGGGCACGAAGCGACCACGTCTTCCACTTCATTCGGATACACATTGAAGCCGGAGACGATGATCATGTCTTTCTTGCGGTCCACAATCTTCACATAGCCGCGCTCGTCCATGACGCCCACGTCGCCCGTCTTGAAGTAGCCGTCGGCCGTCATCGACTTGGCCGTCTCGTCCGGACGCTGCCAGTAGCCGGCCATCACTTGCGGGCCGCGCACGGCGATTTCGCCCGGCTCGCCCAGCGGCACTTCCACGCCGTCGTCGTTCAGAATCGCCACTTCCGTCGAGGGGAAAGGCAAGCCGATGGTGCCCGTGAATTCAGTGATGTCGACGCGGTTGCCCGTTACCACGGGCGATGTTTCCGACATGCCATAGCCTTCGATCAGCGGGCATCCCGTCAGTTTCAGCCAGCGTTCGGCCACGTTGCGCTGCAAGGCCATGCCGCCGCCATTGCATACTTTATAGCTGGAGAAATCGAGCTTGGCGAAGTCGGCATTGTTCAGCAGCGCGTTGTACAAGGTATTGACGGCAGGGAAGACGACGATCTTGTGCTTGCTCAATTCCTTGACGAAACCAGGAATGTCGCGCGGGTTGGGGATCAGCACGTTCAAGCCGCCCACCCGCATGCCCATCAAAGCGCTGACCGTCAGCGAATAGATATGATACAGGGGCAAGGCGCACATGAATCCCATCGAGGTGGCGCGCATTTCCTTCGTCATCACGGGCGCCATCCACGCCTCGTTTTGCAGCACGTTGGCAATCACGTTACGGTGCAACAGCATCGCGCCTTTCGACACGCCCGTCGTGCCGCCCGTGTATTGCAGGAAGACGATATCGTCATGGCCCTGCTGCACCGGCGTCAAGGTCAAGCGTGCGCCTTCGGCCAGCATCTTGTTGAAGCTGATGGCGCCCGGCAAGGAAAAAGCGGGCACCATTTTCTTGATCTTGCGCACGACGAAATTGACGATGGCACCCTTCAAGCCGCCCAGCAAATCGCCCATGCTGGCAACGATCACATGCTTGACCTGGGTATGCGGCAACACCTGCTCCACCGTGGTGGCGAAGTTTTCCAGCACGATGATCGCTTCGCTGCCCGAATCGATCAGCTGGTGCTGCAATTCACGGGGCGTGTACAAGGGATTCACGTTGACCACCGTGTAGCCGGCGCGCAGGATCGCCGCCATGGCCACTGGATATTGCAGCACGTTCGGCAGCATGATCGCCACGCGCGCGCCCGTCTTCAGGCCACGGCTTTGCAGCCAGGCGCCCATCTGCCGCGACAGCTGGTCGAGCTCGCGGTAGGTAAGGAATTTATCCATGCACACGAACGCATTGCGGTCCGCATATTTCTGGAACGACTCTTCCAGCAAATGCGTGACGGAACGGTATTGCGTGCAATCAATCTCTGCGGGAACGCTGTCCGGGTACGACTTCAACCAAATCTTGTCCATCTCGCCTCATCTTTATCTGTAAAAGGGACGCGCCTCCTGGCGCATCCCACACTGTTTATGCTGCTATCTTCGTTTCGTCACGCAGGGCGCGACGCAAAATCTTGCCGACGTTGGTCTTCGGCAGTTCATCGCGGAACTCGATGTATTTCGGCCGCTTGTAGCCCGTGAATTGTTCCTTGCAATATGCGGCCAGCACTGCCTGGGTCAGGTTCGGATCCTTGCGCACGACAAACACTTTCACGGCCTCGCCCGAGTGTTCGTCCGGCACGCCCACGCAGGCGCACTCGAGCACGCCAGGATGGGCCGCGATGACGGCTTCGACTTCGTTCGGATACACATTGAAGCCGGAGACGAGGATCATGTCTTTCTTGCGGTCCACGATCTTCACGTAGCCGCGCTCGTCCATGATGCCCACGTCGCCCGACTTGAAGTAGCCATCGGCTGTCATCACCTTGGCCGTCTCGTCGGGACGGTTCCAGTAGCCGCTCATCACTTGCGGGCCACGGATGGCGATCTCGCCCGTCTGGCCCAGCGGCACTTCCTTGCCGTCGTCGTCGAGGATGGCGATATCGGTCGATGGCACGGGCAAGCCGATGGTGCCGGAAAACGCCGTGCTGTCGGCACGGTTGCAGGTGGCGACGGGCGACGTTTCGGACAGGCCGTAGCCTTCGATGATGGACACGCCCGTCACTTGCAGCCACTTGTCGTTGACGGCTTGCTGCACCGCCATGCCGCCGCCATTGGCGATCTTCAAGCCCGAGAAATCGAGCTTGGCGAAATCGGGATGGTTCACCAGCGCGTTATACAGCGTATTGACCGCAGGCAGCAGGTTGAACTTGTACTTGCCCAGTTCCTTGATCAGGCCCGGGATATCGCGCGGATTCGGGATCAGGATATTGAGCGCGCCCACGCGCGTGCCCCACATGGCGCAGGCCGTCAGGGCAAAGATATGGTACAGCGGCAAGGCGCAGACCACGATCATCTGTTCCTTGCTGTTCTGGTCGAGCGCCGCGCCCGACCACGCTTCGCTTTGCAGCACATTGGCGATCACATTACGGTGGCTCAAGGTCGCGCCTTTCGACACGCCCGTCGTGCCGCCCGTGTATTGCAGGAAGGCGGCATCGTTGATGCTCAGTTCGACGGGCGTGAGCTTCATGCGGCTGCCCAGCGCCAGCGCCTGCTTGAAACGCATGGCGTTCGGCAAGGAATACGCGGGCACCATCTTCTTGACGTTGCGCACGACAAAATTGACGATCATGCCCTTCAAGCCACCGAGCATTTCGCCCATGCTGGCGACGACGATGTGCTTGACGGCCGTCTTGCTCAATACTTGCTCGACCGTATGGGCAAAATTTTCCAGCACGATGATCGCTTCGCTGCCCGAATCGTTGAGCTGGTGCTCAAGTTCGCGCGGCGTATATAAAGGGTTGACGTTGACCACCGTGTAGCCGGCGCGCAAGACGGCGGCAATGGCCACCGGATACTGGAGCACGTTCGGCATCATCAGGGCCACCCTGGCCCCTTTCTTCAGCCCACGGCTTTGCAGAAAGGCCCCCAGCTGGCGCGAATAGGTATCGAGTTCGGCATAGGTGAGAAATTTGTCCATGCAGACATAGGCATTGCGATCCGCATATTTTTGAAACGCTTCTTCCAGCAAATGCACCAGCGAACGATATTGATCAGGATCGATGTCGGCGGGGACGCCGGGAGGATACGACTTCAGCCAAATTTTTTCCATCCTGTGCCTCTTGTCTCGAATAATCGTGGGGGAGCCGGCGCATCTTGCCGACGCGGATCATCGCTGCGGATTCTGTCGTCCTGCAGTCAGTTTGAGCATTCTGACGAGCAATTGCTCTATGCTACTAATGCGATGCTATCGGGCGCCGCGCTTCCATGCAAGCGCTTTCAACAGTATTCGAGCAGCAACTCTAGGGCGTTTTTATGCTGCATTGCAGCATGATAAATACGCTGTTACCGAATCGCTTGCCTCGGCGTACTGGACAATCTTTACGGGTCAGGGGCTGGACAATTGTTCCAGCGCATGCCTGCGCTCAGGCTTCTTGAGCTGGGCCATTGTGTGCACTGCAGCATAAAAAGCACGAAAGTTCTTTTTTTCTTCCAGCAATTTTTTGAAGGCAGGCAAAAATTCATTGTAGGTAGACACGGAAGCCAGGTGCGCATTGCTCAAAGGCTGCTCGAACCAGCGGTCGTAACCGGCAAAACCACCCCAGTTTTGCTTGAGCACCTGATACGCGTCTTGCAATGCCGCAAACACCTGCGCCTTGCGCGCGCGCTTCTCCGCATCGCTGGCCTCGCTCGCATACACGGCTTCCAGTTTCCCCCGATATGTCAGCAGCAAGGCCAGGAAATCCTGACGCCGCGCCGCATACTGGGCGTATGACGCACGCATCGCGTCATTGCCCTCGCGCGCCAGCCAGCGCTGCACGCCCGCCTCTTCCACGGCGCTGGCAAACGACTCGTTGAAGGCCGAATCGCCGGGCACGTACACCACCTGGTGCGCCAGTTCATGGAAAATCAGGCGCGCCAGTTCCGCATCGTTGTAGTTGATAAAGGTCGACAGCAGGGGATCGTCGAACCAGCCCAAGGTGGAATACGCAGGCACGCCGCCCACCTGCACGTCGTAATGCTGGGCCCGCAACTCGTCGGCATACGCGAGCGCCTCGTCCTTGCTGTAATAGCCGCGGTAATTGACGCAGCCGGCGATGGGGAAACACCATTGCAGCGGCTGCAGCGACAGTTCCGGCGTGGCCACCACGTTCCACAGCACGAACGGGCGCCGCAGGGAGGCGTAATTCTTGTAGCTGCCATTGTCGGGCAAGTCCAGTTCGCTGACGGCAAAGCGGCGGATCTGCTGCGCCTTGGCCAGGCGCACTTTCAGGCGCGGCTCGGTGGCCGGATCATCGAGCCAGTCACCGATGGGGCGCGCGCCGGACCACAGCGCATATTGCCCCTGCGCCGCCTGCGTGTAGTAGCGCAGCTGCGTGCAGCCGCCCAGCGACAGGCACAGCATGCCGACAAGCAGGCGGGCCGGCCAGCGCGCCAGGGCCATGCTCAGGCAGCCTTTTCCACTTCGACCAGCGTATCGTAAAACGTCGGCGCGCGACCCATGTCCGTCAGGCGCTGGCTCGTCACTTCATTGGCGTTCTTGCCGTCGCTGGCAAGTTTCTTCCACCATACGGACAAGCCCACCACCAAGCCTTTCCTCGCCTTGTCCGTCACCCTGGCCTTGGCGACAAAGCTGCCGCGGTCATTGAAGATGCGCACCATGTCGCCGGCCGCGATGCCGCGCGCGGCGCAGTCGTCCGGGTGGATGTCGAGGTGCGGCTCGCCCTCGGCTGCGCGCAGGCTTTTCACATTGACGAAGGTGGAATTGAGGAAGTTGCGCGCCGGCGGCGAAATCATGGCCAGCGGGAAACGCGCCGCCAGCACGGGATTGCTCGCTTGCGATTCATGCGGCGCGATATACGTGGGCAAGGGATCGAGTCCCGCCTGCGCCATGGCGCTGGAATACAACTCGCACTTGCCCGATGGCGTGGGGAAACCGCCCTCGGCAAAGGGCGCCTCGGGCATGGCCAGCTTTTGCCAGCCCGTGCGTTTCAGCGATTCCCAGTCGAAATGCACGGCGCGCGCATCCGTCGCATCGAAGGCCTTGGCCGCCAGCGCATCGTCGCTTTCCTGGAAGCACGGATCATCAAAGCCCATGTGTTGCGCCAGCAGACGGAAAATTTCCGTATTCGCCTTCGCTTCGCCCAGCGGCGCCACGGCCGCATTGTTCGCCATCATGTACAAATGGCCGTAAGTGGAATGCGCATCGACGTGCTCCAGCTGCGTGGTGGCGGGCAGCACGATGTCGGCGTAATCGACGGTATCGGTCTGGAAGTGCTCGAGCACGACCGTAAACAAATCCTCGCGGGCAAAACCCTGCGCCACTTTCGAGGAATCGGGCGCCACGGCCAGCGGATTCGAGTTGTAGACGATCACGGCCTCGACTTGCGGGCCGAACCCGGCGGAACTTTCTTTCAATAAATCGTCGCCGATGGTGCTCATGTTGATGGTGCGCGGCGTGCCTTTCAATAAATCAGGGCGCTGCAGGGCCTTGCGGTTGACGGGGAAGGAACCCGAGCTCGACAGCTGCATGCCGCCCGCAGGATGGCGCCAGGCGCCCGTCAGGGCCGGCAGGCAGGCGATATTGCGCACGGCCATGCCGCCGCCATGCACGCGCTGCACGCCGTAGTTGGCACGGATGGCGGCGCCCTCGCCGGAACGGCACGCCTGGCCATACAGGCGCGCCAGTTCCACCACTTCCGCGGCCGTGATGCCGCACACCTGGGCCGCGCGTTCAGGCGGCCATTCCAGCGCGCGCTGTTTCAAGGCATCGTAGCCGACCGTGTAGCGTTCGATGTAGTCATGGTCGACCAGGTCTTCGGTGATCAAGACATGCATCAAACCCAGCGCCAGGGCCGCATCGGTGCCCGGCAGCAAGGCGATATGCTGATGGCATTTTTCGGCCGTCAGCGAGCGGTAGGGGTCGATGGCGATCAGGGTGGCGCCGTTGCGCTTGGCTTCCTGCGCGCGCATCCAGAAGTGCAGGTTCGAGGCGATCGGGTTGCCGCCCCAGATGATGATCAATTTCGCGTTCTGGAACTGCTCCAGGTCCGTGCCGATGCTGGCGCCCACCGTATAGCGGTAGCCGGTGGCGCCGGCCGAGGCGCAGATGGTGCGGTCCAGCAGGGAAGCGCCCAGCTGGTTGAAGAAACGCGAGGACATCGATTCGCCCTGCACCAGGCCCATGGTGCCGCAGTAGCTGTACGGCAAGATCGCCTGCGGATCGCGCGCGGCGATCGGTTTCAAGCGGGCGGCGATGGTCTGCAATGCCTCTTCCCAGCTGATGCGCTCGAACTTGCCTTCGCCCTTCTTGCCCACGCGGCGCAGCGGATGCAGCAGCCGGTCCGCATGGTAGGTCCGCTCCGTGAAGCGCGATACCTTGGTGCACAGCACGCCAGCCGTGGTCGGGTGGTCGGGATCGCCCTTGACGGCGGTGGCCACCCCATCGGTCACGGTGACCAGCAAGGCGCAGGTATCGGGGCAATCGAGCGGGCAGGCGGCGCGCACTTGGGTGGTGGTCATGGGGTAATCCAAAAAACGTTGGGGGAAGGCGATACTGTAAACCATTCCGCGCGCTTGCTGTTGGCGCCGCAGCAAGCACGTCCGTGCGCTGGATTTACCCGGCAAACAAGGGCTACAATGCACTATTAGCCGCGCCTGTTTTTGATCAAACAAGCGCGGTCCGGCGCGCCATACATTGCTGCGTGCCAGCATCCACAGGAGAGTCCCATGAAACTAGTTGATCCGATCTTGGCGTTTCAATCCGAGCTGCAAGGTATCCGCCGCGACCTGCATGCGCACCCCGAGCTGTGCTACGAAGAACAGCGCACCTCGGACGTGGTCGCCGCCAAGCTGACGGAATGGGGCATTCCCGTGGTACGCGGCCTGGGCCGCACTGGCGTGGTCGGCATCATCCAAAATGGCACGTCCAAGCGCGCCATCGGCTTGCGCGCCGATATGGATGCCTTGCCGATGCAGGAAATGAATACCTTCGAGCATGCTTCACGCCACCCGGGCAAGATGCACGCCTGCGGCCACGACGGCCACACGGCCATGCTGCTGGGCGCCGCCCATCACCTCGCGCAGCACCGCAACTTCGACGGCACGGTCTACCTCGTCTTCCAGCCGGCCGAAGAAGGCGGCGCCGGCGCGCGCGAAATGATCGCAGATGGCTTGTTTACCCGCTTTCCCATGGACGCCATCTACGGCATGCACAACTGGCCAGGCGCGGAAACGGGCACGCTAAGCGTGGTGGAAGGCCCGATGATGGCGTCCAGCAATGAATTCCACGTCACCGTCAAAGGCAAGGGCGCGCATGCGGCCCAGCCCCACAAGGGCATCGACCCCGTGATGGTGGCTGTACAAATTGCGCAAAGCTGGCAAACCGTCATTACCCGCAACAAAAGTCCACTCGACACGGCCGTGCTGTCGATCACGCAAATCCATGCGGGCAGCGCCACCAATGTGATTCCCGATGACGCCAGCCTGGTCGGCACAGTGCGCACCTTCACCACGCCCGTGCTGGACTTGATCGAAGAGCGCATGCGCGACATCGCCGTGCACACGGCCGCCGCCTTTGGCGCGGAAGTCGATTTCCACTTCAAGCGCAACTATCCGCCGCTGGTCAACCATGCGAAAGAAACGGCGTTTGCCGTCGACGTCATGAAAAGCGTGGTGGGCGCCGACAAGGTCAACGCGAATGTCGAACCTACCATGGGCGCGGAGGATTTCGCCTTCTTCCTGCAAGAAAAGGCCGGCTGCTACATCTTCATCGGCAATGGCGATGGCGAGCACCGCGATGGCGGCCACGGCCTGGGGCCGTGCGTCTTGCACAATGGCAGCTATGACTTCAACGACCATCTGTTGCCGATCGGCGCCAGTTTCTGGGTCAAGCTGGCCGAAGCGAGCCTGCCCGTCGCTTGAATCAGCTCAGTTGATCCGGACCAGTGCCCAAACGCTGGCCTGGATTCAAGGCTTCCAGGGCCAGCAAAGCCGCCGCATGGTCGGCCGTCGGGTGGCTGGTGGCGAGGGTTTCATAGCGCTGCGTCACCAGCTGCGTCACCGGCAAGGTGACGTGGGCCGCCTCGGCTGCCGCGAGGATGTTGTGCATATCCTTGATCTGGCTTTTCACCTGACCACCGGCAACAAAGTTGCGCTCCAGCATGCGCTGGCCATGCACTTCCAAAATCTTGCTCTCGGCAAAACCACCACGAATCGCGGCGCGTACGGCGCCCGCATCGGCGCCGGCAGCCTGTGCCAGCAGCAAGGCTTCCGCCACGATAGTCAATGTCGCGCCGACGATCAGCTGATTGCACAGCTTGGCCACCTGACCGCTGCCAGCCGGCCCCACCAGAGTCGGGCGTCCCATGGCAGCCAGAATCGATTCAACCCGCGCGTAATCGCTGGCGCTGGCGCCAGCCATGATGGCCAGGGTGCCCGCCTGCGCCCCGCCGACGCCGCCCGACACGGGCGCATCGATGAAGCCATGGCCAGCGGCGTGCACAGTGGTATGAAATTGCTGGGCTTCTGATTGTTGGGTGGAACTCATATCGATCCAGATCGCGCCAGTGGCCAGGGCCGGCAGCGCCTCTTGCAGCACCTGTGCCACGATGGGACCGGCTTCCAGCATCGAGATGACCACGTCCGCGCCATTGACCGCCTCAACCACGGAAACGGCCGGCTGCGCCCCTGCCGCACGCAGGACTTCGGCCTTGCTGTGCGTGCGATTCCAAATTGTGACAGAATATCCAGCGCGTAGCAGGCACCGGACCATCGGATCCCCCATCAGACCGATACCAAGAAATGCGATTTTTGTAGAGAATGTCAATTGAACCCCTAAGATCAACAAGTGGCGAGAGCGGCATGCAAAGCAAGGTGCCTGTACAAACAAGACAAGCCTATCGGCCAATTTTACGATGAAAGCCTCTATGTTCTTCAAGAAGAATCTCCTCAAATCCATCGCCGCCGTTACCGCGCTGATGGCGGCCAACGCCGGCTTTGCCGCCGACGACAAACTGATCGACTCCGTCTACGGCGAATATGCCAAGGGCGTCAAAGTACAAATGCTGCGTGCTGGCGTGACTTCGAACTGGGATAAAGCCTGGTTTGTATCGAATGGCACGCAGCTGAGCGGTTACTGGGATGCCAGCATCGGCGGTTGGGATGGCAAGAGCTATCGCAACGTCCCTGGCCAGCATCAAAAACTGTGGGACCTGGGCTTTACCCCTGTCTTCCGCTTTGAAAACACGAATAAACTGGGCTTCTACGCGGAAGGTGGCATTGGCGTGCACATGCTGTCCAAGCTGTACGATAACGACGATAACCGCCTGTCGACCCACTTCCAGTTCGGCGACCATATCGGCATCGGGTATGTCTTCAATAATAAATGGGAAGTCGCTGCGAAAATCCAGCATTTCTCGAACGGCGGCTACAAGAAACCGAACAGCGGCGTCAATTACATGAACGTCAAAGTCGCTTATCACTTTTAATTGGTTTGATAAATGACAAAGGCAGCGCGCAGCGCTGCCTTTTTTTCGTCTGTTGCATTGGCAGCGGATGAACAGCCGGGGTCAGCCCCCTCGCACTGACCGTCGGTCGGCGGATCGGTGCAGGTCGGCGTAGGTCGGCTTAGCGCTGCGCGCGTAAGCCGACAGCACCACCGGCCCCCACAGCACCACCGCCCCCCCTAAGTCGCCAGACGAAAAAAAACCCGATCATTGCTGATCGGGTTTTCTTCTACTGCGAATAACAAGCCTGACGATAACCTACTTTCACACTGGTTGCAGCACTATCATCGGCGCAAAGTTGTTTCACGGTCCTGTTCGGGATGGGAAGGGGTGGGACCAACTTGCTATGGTCATC